>NZ_CP034015.1:3035645-3637056 GCF_003855395.1 Shewanella livingstonensis
TTAACTCAAAACCGTATTTATTGGCAAGTTCAACCATCTGATTTTGTTCCATATAACCACTTTCAGCAGCCATATCAACATTAGCTCGATGTTCAACTACGCCTAGTGAGCCACCCACCTTTAATACGTCATGGGCCGCTTTGAACACACCTTCTAACTCACCTTTCATGGCCCAATTATGCAAATTACGGAACGTTAATACATGATCAGCAGAGTTATCTTTACCTAATGAAAATTTAGCCGGTGGATCAAGAGTAACAAACTGAACATTACCAACACTGGCTTTGTTGTCGCTCACCCATTTTTCAAATTTAACACCTGCAGATTTATAATAAGCACTTTGATTAGTGTCTGTTGCAGGATTAGTTTCAAAATTAGCAGCAACATACTGACCTTTTTCAGCTAAATAAGGCGCAAGAATTTCAGCATACCATCCGCCACCAGGCCATAATTCAATAACGGTCTGTTCTGGCTTTACGTCAAAAAAGGCTAATGTTTCGGCTGGATGGCGATATTGGTCACGCAGTTTATTTTCTGTAGAGCGAAATTCACTGGCAACAGCCTTCGCTAGCGCAGTATTAACCTGCGGCGCAATAACGTGTTTATCGTGCATACTATCTGCAGCGTATATTGCAGTTGACATACCTAAACTTGATAAGCCGATTAAAGCCCCTAACATCATGTTACGTTTCATTTTAACACTCCCTTTTTTCGATCAACTTTTAGCCAACAGAGCCACAACATAAACCCACTAAATGCGAGCCATGTCATTATCCACAACCATGCGGGTAGCCAAGTCATTTTGGCTAACATAACCGCATCACCTTGGCCGCTTAGCCCCAATAACACCATCGGACTAGCCATGGCATTTAAAATAATCATTAGACCTAATATACGCAGTAAGGTATTTAGCAGGCTACTATTTTTTAATTTAAGTGGTAACAAAAAAAGTATTATCAATACGCTAAAAATAATAATCGTTAGCACGTCACGAGCCCAGAAAAGTAACGAAGCCGCCACAGTAAGCGCTAATAACGTCAGCGTAAATCTAATGGTTTGTTTTTGAGTTGCCATTAGAAATATCGCATACCCCCACAGTGCGGCGCCAAAATAGCCTGCATAAGCAATTAATATACTGCTACCACCTTGACTAAAACAAAAGCCCGCGCCGTTTGGAAATAATTGAATATGACTCACTGAGCCACCGGTAAATAAAGTCGCGATGCCATGAGATAATTCGTGAAAATAACTTTCAAACCATTTAAAAGGAATAGAGACATAGGGGAATCGCGTCAGTAGAAAAGCCAGCAATAGTTCAATCATAAAACGGCTACGACTGGGTGTGGCAGACAACGGCACATTAGGCATATAAATCAATACCAACCATTTGTTGAATTTCGTCTCGTTTAGCAGAATGCTGAGTCGATAAATATTGTGCAATAGCACCACGTTGACTATGAGTATCACGATCATATTCAACACGTGCTTGCTGTTTAGCCGACAAGGTTGGATCATCAACAATGGCTATGTTACGAGTTTCTATACCTTGAACGTCTTGGTCCAAGATAGAAGCATTAACAATAGTTGGTTCACGGGCCGCTATTATTGGCCGATTTCCAGCTACAGCTTGGCTCAGGCTGATAGGGCCTGATTGATTATTTGCCATTGATAATGCTGGATTTATCGCCATTAACGACACCGTTTACCTTTCGTTGTATCTTCTACTTTATGTCAAATAACCTTGAATGGCTATTCCCTACCCGGAAGTTTTTTCCATGTAACGGTATCTCGTAGGTACACAGGCGAAAGCTCGTCGACTGTGGTGTGTAAACCTTGTTGGTATCCATGCTGAGCAAGAATTAACATCGCCTTGGCATCTGGATAAGTGGCTTGGCTACACAAAGTGATGTTTGGCGCGATAGTCAACAGCTGTGGATAGGCTTCAAAGCCTGTACCACAAACGCTAATATTTTGCTCTGTATCGAGAATCAATTCTATCGCTTCAGGCAAGCTTACGTGTTCCTCACCCACTAAGGTAGCAATGCCGTCTTTGGCAATGTATTGGCCCCAATACACTTCCTTCATGCGGGCATCAATACAACACAAAATTTGCGTTGCCCCGAGCTCTGTAATCGCTAATTGAGCCATTGCCGCTAATGTTGAAAGACCAATAACCGGTAAATCAAGACCCAAAGCTAAGCCTTGAGTCATACTGGTGCAAATACGTATACCGGTAAAACTACCTGGGCCTCGGCCATAGGCAATCATGTCTACATCAGCCAATGTCACTTGGGCTTGGGCCAGTACTTCATCAACCATAGGTAATAAACGTTGGCTATGTTCACGTGGAGCATCAGCAATAAGTGCAAACACCTTACCATTAATGGTTAATGCGGCAGAGCAAGTTTCGGTGCAAGTATCAAGAGCGAGGATGGTTAACGGCTTTGGCATTATGATGGGTTACCCAGTAAAAAAACATCAAATATACTCAATATGATAACTGATGTGCAGCGTTTTAAAAAGCTTAAGGGATTTGTTTTAAAAATTGTAATGCCCGGTCTAAGTCACGTGTGCGCTGCATTGGCGGTAGAGAATTAATAAACGCTTGGCCATAAGCACGATTAACAATACGGTTATCGCACAAAATAAGCACTCCGCGATCTTTTTCGTCGCGAATGAGTCGACCAACACCTTGCTTAAGGCTTATCACCGCTTGAGGTAAAGAAATGTGGGTAAAAGGGTCAAGCCCCTGACGTTCGGCATTTGCCGCCCGGGCTTTGTATAAGGCATCATCTGGCGATACAAATGGTAATTTATCGATAATCACGCAACTGAGTAATTTACCCCGAACATCAACGCCCTCCCAAAAGCTACTCGTGCCGAGTAAAACTGCATTTCCTAACTGTCTAAATTTATTTAATAAGCTTTGCTTGCTGGCTTGGCCTTGTACCAGTAAAGGATAAGCGACTTTACCTTGTAAAGCTGAAGCAACTTGTGCGAGCATTTGATGACTGGTAAATAAAATAAACGTACGCCCTTGTGCCGCATTGATTGCTTGAATACAGACCTCAACCAATTGCTTCACCGTATGCTCCGACTGCCCTACCTTACCTAAATGACGCGGCACACAAAATACTGCTTGGTTAGGATAATCAAATGGGCTGTCTAAAATAATTTGTTGCGCTGATGATAAGCCCAGCTCTGTCGCAAAATGCCCCAGACTTCGGTTTACTTGCAAGGTTGCTGAGGTGAAAATCCACCGAGTACTGGCATCAAATAACTGCTGACATTGCTTAGCCACATTGATAGGGCTCAGCCTTAACATCACAAATCGTGGACCTAACTCTACGCTGTAGGCCGCTTGTATGTCTTTGCATTCAAAATAATCTTGTAGTTTTTCAGCTAATTCATGTAATTGTTCAAAGGCTAAGTCGAGTTGATCATCGCGGCCAAGATGATGACGCATGACATTAGCCAGATCGATGAGCGCTTGTTGTAATGTCCATGACACTGTAGCCAAGTGCTTATTAGCAAGCACTTTACGCCAATCAAATACTTGATTTTCGTACATGGCATTATGCCAGTCACTTAAGGCCAATAAGCCACGTTGCGACAATTGCTCTAGCTGAATGCTGTCGCGAATAACTGCTTTGTGTATTTTGATGATGCCATTCAATAGCAGATCGATTTCACGACTGGAAATATGGCTGCCAAAATAGTTGATGCAAATATCGGGCACCAAATGCGCTTCATCAAAAATCACTACATCGGCATCGGGTAATAACTCAGCAAAGCCTGTATCTTTAAGTAATCGGTCAGCAAAAAATAAATGATGATTAACTACTACCACTTTAGCATCCATTGCCTTAATGCGCGCTTTACGGGTAAAACACACATCATAATGGTCGCATTTTTTCCCAGTACAAGTTTCTTTGGTACTAACAACCGTTGGGATCACCTCGGAATGTTCAGCAACCGAGGTTAAATTACCAATATCGCCATCTTTAGTTAAATGTGCCCACTGATTAATTTTTAATAAATCATCAATATAATATTCCGTAAACTGGCTGGCCATGTGCATTTGTTTTTCGAGGCGTAATTGGCACAAATAATTATTGCGCCCTTTAAGTAATGCAACCTTCACATGGATATCGAGCATGGTTAATAATGTAGGTAAGTCTTTGAGGAATAACTGTTCTTGCAGATTTTTACTGCCGGTACTTACCACCACTTGTTTACCACTAAGCAGTGCCGGAATTAAATACGCAAACGTTTTACCGACCCCTGTACCCGCTTCTAAAATGAGATTGTGCTTTTTAGCAATCGCGTCACTTACTGCCACAGCCATATCGGTTTGAGTTTGGCGGTTATGATAGTTGTGTACATGTTTTGCTAACGCACCGCGCTCGCTAAATTCATGGATAACAGATTGGGTCAGTGTCGAGCTCAAAGTATCCTCAAATTATTGCGCTAATGCTGATGAAATATGGTTTAGGCTATTATGCTTATAACGGCTTCATCTTCCAACTGTTTATCGCCAAAACTGTAAAGACATTTGTGATAGCAATATCGATTATCTGGCTGATTAAACTGACAACCATAACCAAAAAATGCTGGCCACCAGCGTGACACAGCATTTTTTGACTCTTATAATTTCAATCCATTACTAATCTGTAACTTATTGAGAGAACACCTTCTGAACATGGTTTTCTGGGGTGAGTTCAAACGCCACCTGTTGATTAGTAGCCTTGCGTTTAACACTCATGCTCATTACTTTTTCTGCCGCCGCCTGACCAAACAAGTCAAATGACAATGTCCAATCAGTCGTTTTAACATCAATAGCAAAACGCCCCATGACAATTAATTGAGTTGCCGTATCAGCATCATGATGATCATCACCCAATGAAAACATTAACCCCTCTAGTGGGCGCAAACCGTTTTTATCTGTCAATTTTACTTTAGCCAATATTTGAGTGATGATCTCTGCACGATGAGAGTTAAATTCAACCGTTGATAAATGGCCATTAATGTCATCATCTATATCATTAAATGCACTAATCGGTAATGACAACACCATAAATGCACCATTATTGACCATATTAATAGTGCCATGTTGAGCAACCATCATGTGCGATTCAGCTTCTGTTACCATCAATAAATTCATCATAAAAATAACCGCCATCACCTTATGTCTCAGAACGTGCATTCGATGTCCCCCTTAAGTGCCATATAGTTGATTATTGAGGTGGAGGTAATTGGCCTGCTGCTTCAACTTCACCTTTAACACATCGTTGAAAGAACGGGTAACTATCTGTTGCGTAATAATGATAAATGCCATTTGGAAACTCTGGCGTGACCCCAACGCGGCCGTTACATTCATCCAAGTCGCCCGAGCCTTCTACATATTCCCAGTCTTGTTTAAAGGTACCTAAAGCATATAAATCCGTTGATGGTCTGCTATCACTTACTGCTGTGACTAACTGATAACTGCCAGTTAGCACTTTAAGTGTTGAAGTAGCATCATCGGCTGTGGCATAACCGTAACGAGCGTAAATCGGAAATCCATCAGATGCCCATGCAATTAAGGTCATGGTGTTGCTACTACCACCATGTAGCGTAATAAAACCTTCTGGCATACCGTGATAATGATATTCACCGTTTGGTTGAACATGGGCATTATTGTCATCGGTTCCAAAATCAAAACTGGATTGGCCTAACGCCTCAATATTCCAGTTGCCGACATTCATACCTGGGTCGCAAATTAAACCTGAGTCATCACAAGTGCCGCCGGTGCTGGCATCAATTTTCACTCCATTTAACACATATCCCTGTGGGCCTGACGGGCCACCTAATTCTGTAGCCACATCGGTTTTAACGGGCTGCAAAGTAATACTTGCTGTAATGTCTTGCTCGGTGATCATGTTTGGATTGCCATCATTGGGAAAAGTGCCAACTGCATGGTCAGGAATACCGTTCGCCACTAAATTGCGCATATCATCAGCACAAGTCCATTGTGACTCGCTGTTATACCCCACTGAATCAGAATCATTAAATTCGCTATAGGTATAGTCACATAACACACCATCGGTGGTGCCATCAGTACTTACACCATTATCTATGCTTGTATCGATCACAATGGTACTGTCATCGGTTATCACTGTGTTTTCATCACTGCTGTTACAGGCCGTTAATAAACCTGCTAATACCAAAGTACACAATATTGATTGAGTAAAATGACGATGTTTTACAGATAATTTCATGTCATCGATTCCTTTATATGGATCGTAAAGTTGTTTAATCAAGGAGATACTTAATTGCCTATCGATGATATAGAGACAAAGTGCAGAAATTATGCAGAAAAATCACAAAAGTAATGGATATGATAAACGTGATAACTTTAACGGTGCCGTTTGCAAGCTTAGTAGAAGGGGTTGAGACATCATTCAGAGACAAAATAGACGGCTATTAAAGCGCCAAATATATCATGTAAATATTAACGAATTTCAGTTAAAAATAGTGTCAGCAATCTATCCTTCGATGCTAGGGCCTGTTGATCTTTGCTGGTTATTTTTGCAGCGAATTGTTGGCCATTTGTACAAGGCAGAGACTTTGAGGTGTAGTTATTCTACATAAAAAGTCGATAACACAGTAAAAATGGCCAACAAACGCTGCCCGAAGGGTTCGGCTAAAAACGTTTTACTCTTTGTTGAATGCATTTTGCTTAGATGACTAGGCATCAATCCATTCGCCTCGATTAAAACGTTTTTAACTCGAACAAAATTCAACCAGCAAAGATCAACAGGCCCTAGTGATGACACTAAAATTTGACGCAGTTAAATAAATAACTTTTCACTAAATTTGAAGATAACAGGCATTATAAACAGAGTTTACATATCAAAGGCCTTTAGCGAATATGGTTACAAGGTAATGACAAGGTCGTTATTCGGTTATTGACATCCAATAGCTTACACTCGCTAAATAATTGCAACAAACTATAGCCACATTGCCATTTGTGCTTTGGTGGGTTTACTGCCTTTGTGTACCACTTTTTCATCTACCACTACAGCAGGCGTACTCATAACCTCATATGCCATAATTTGCGCCATATCGGTCACTTTCTCTATTTTTACTATAACTCCCTTTTCATCTGCAACAGCTTGAGCAAGTTCTGCGGTTTCAAGGCATTTTTTACAGCCAGAACCTAAGACTTTAATTATTTTCATATTATATCCTTATTGATTGTTTATATTGAAATTACAATACTGGCGCTAGCGCATTAAAAATCCAACCTACCAGTGTAAATGCGACTAATAATAGACAAAATAATATCGCTAACAAACGCCATTGCATGACTTGTTTTAATAAAATAAACTCTGGAAAACTGGCTGCAACGGTACTCATACAAAAAGCTAATGTGGTCCCAATAGGTAGACCATTCATAATCAGGCTTTCCATCACTGGAATCACTCCCGTTGCATTAGAATACAGCGGAATACCAAGTACTACTGCAGCAGGTACAGACCACCATTGTCCGTCACCTAAATGGGCTTCAATCCAACCGTCAGGTACAAAACCATGTAATGCTGCGCCTAAGCCGACACCTATAATGACCCATTTCCATACTCGACCAAAAATATCCAACATTTCAGTTTTTGCAAACTGGTGTCGTTGTGGCAACGACAGTTTTTCCACATTCGCGCCATTATCAATCGTATTAGCACTGGTCTTATTCTGGCCGCGTTTTAGCGCTTCAGCCGCAAACGATTGTAACCAACGCTCAGCCTTAATACAGTCGAGAAATAAACCACCTAACATGCCAACGGTCATGCCGACCGCGATATACAACAAGGTAAACTTAAGTCCCAATAAACTCATTAGCAATAATATTGCCACCTCGTTAATTAAGGGAGAAGTAATCAAAAAGCTCATGGTGATCCCCAACGGGATCCCCGCAGAGGTAAAGCCTAAAAACACGGGAATACTCGAACAAGAACAAAATGGCGTTATGGCGCCAAAGCTAGATCCCATTAAGTAACCTAACCCTTTGTGTTTCCCTGCTAAGTAATCCCTCACCCGCTCAACATTTAATGATGCTCGCATTAGGGCGATGAAATAAATCATGACCAGAAGTAAAGCAAAAATTTTAGTGACATCTTCAACAAAAAAATGCAGAGCATCACCGAGTTTGGTCTCTGGCGAGAACCCCAATAAACTGTATATAAACCAAGATGCAAAATCTGAAAATACCTGAAACATAAGTTATGGCTCGATAAACATCATAACCTTACGATAGCGTTTTTTTAAGGTGCAATATAAGAGCTAGCTCTCGCTTTAGGTGGACAGTAGAAATCAACGTAACCAGCAGAGTAAGCATACTTATAATTTGAGGCGATGTGATCAATTGCCATTAAAGATAACATCATTATTTGACATGAGTATTAACCGAAAAAATCAGTAAGTATAAAAACTTAGTACAATTTGGTACGACGGTTTTTCTCACTTAATCGTAATGCCCAGTTACCGTTATGTTGCTGCTCACAGGCGCTTTCAGTGTCAAAGCTAACATGTTGATAGGCATCTTTGATCTCAATCCCCTCATGAGTTAGGGTGTGTTGAATTAAGGCTACCAATACCGCTTTATCACCACTTTGCTTAAATTGACTCAGTTGTGTTTCAGTATCAAATATACAAACAATCCGTAAACTTTTAGGATACTTTTCATAATCAACAATATGGGTAATCCACGCAAAACCAGAGTAAGCGACCAATGCATGTTCGCACACCGCAGTTAATCCCACTCTTAATTGATTGTCTATTTTTTTATCAGTTTTACGCATTATTACTCGCTTTTGGCCACATAAGCCTAAAATACTAATGTAAAATTCATTATAAAGAGTTAATTCATTATAAAATTTAATAAGTTAACGACGATCCTATCACATCAATTACTGAACAATTCATTGCAATGTTATTAGCATCATAATAACGTAACCACAATGAGAGTGATTTGAACAAACTTAGCAAGCTTAAGGAAAAGCAATAATGAAATGGTTAATCGTGGTAGTAACAAGTTGGTGTGTAGGGTTTATCAGTTATCCACTGATCTGGCCTAGTGACACCATAAACCTGCCTGAAATTCGGGAGGGATTCAGCAAAATACCACAAACCAGCAATTCCAACTCAATATCAACAGATAAATCGACTCTGGTCGCTGTAAATTCTTCTAGCCAAAACGTTCACGACCGAGAGGCCTTTAAGGCATCATTAAACACTGATGAAACACCGTATATGTCAATTTTTCGTATCATGCAACTGGCCGAACAAGATCCTCTTGAAGCATTACTTGTAGCACAAGAAACTCAGCATGAAGACTTATATGGATTAATTTTGGAAATAGCCGGGAAAATGCAGTTTTCAAACGTAATATCATGGTTAGAAGAGCAAAAGTCAACCGACCTATATGAATCATTACTCGACAGTTATTTGCGCGGTTTAGCGTCTGTAAATCCACAACAGGCGTTAAGCGATATTGAGTTATTGGCAGTTGAACCAATGAAGTCATCGATCATGATGTCGATTGTTGATTCATGGGCTAGCTCTGATGCAATCGCCGCATTTGAATGGTTAAAAATGCAACCTGAAACTCAATCGACATTAAAAATGTACTTAAATACCATGTATTATTACATTGAGCAGTCACCTAATGAAGCGGCGAATCTTATTTCATCGCTACCATTAAATGAGTCAACTAATTATTTGATCACCTCAATGGTATATCAGTTAGTTGAAAAAAATATTCAAGAAGCCGTTGATTGGTTGGACGGTATTGCAGTTGAGCAACGTGCCAGCGGTGTATTTATTATTTCACGTAAAATGGCTGAAACCGATCCTGAAGCTGCTTTAGTATTTTTAAATAATCAAAAACAAGCCTACGACTTAAATCAAGACTATTTCAATAGTGCATTAGCAGAAATCGCCAGTGTTGAACCCAACATGATGTTAGCGCGAATAGAGAACTATGAGACCAGCGTGCAGCGCGATATTATAATTAATGCCAGCTATGCTCTGGCAGACCATTCTGAAACTGATTTTTTGCAAGTTATTAATTCATTGTCTAATGACAACAAGGATATCGCTTTTAATCAACGTTCTGCTCAGCTTAGTCAAACGGATCCGCAACAAGCTTTTAATGTCGCCGAACGGATTAATGACCCAACAACCCGCCTGGAATCAATCTCAAGTACCATCAATGTATGGAGTGGCTTCGACAAACGAGCGGCGTTGACAGCCATTGATAATTCGAGCCAATTATCGACCAGCCAAAAAGCCGAAATAAGCAGTCAAATACAATTACAGCTAACACCATCGAATATTATCTATCCGTAAATAACGATTTATGATTGGCGAACTAATTTGAAAGGTCGATACTTTTAATCATTTTTTAAGTCAATAGGCGTTATCAAGCAATCAAAAACAATGGACAATCGTTTTTGAAATTAAAAGTAGACTATGATCAGATTATCGATAGCATGAAGGTTGTTAGGATTATCATGTGGCTAAATAGCAATATTATTGCAGAGGGTCTCAACTGGCATCAACTCTATTACCTCCAGCATTTTTGGCTCGATACATTGCTTGATCAGCATACTTAATTAATTGCTGCTCATCGTCTCCGTTATCGGGATAGCGAGCTACACCTATACTTGGTGAAAGTTGTAAATTAAAACCATCAAATTGATAAGGCTTCTCAAGTACAATACGAATATTCTCTGCGATAATAAGCACATCATCAAATAAGTCTATGCCATTTAACACAACTAAAAACTCATCTCCACCAAAGCGCCCAACGGTGTCAGATTTGCGAATACAATCGCGTAAACGTTGCGCTATATGCCTCAGTAGCTTGTCACCGACAAGATGGCCATAATTATCATTTATATGTTTAAAACCATCAATATCAATAAATAACAACGAAAGATCAGTGCCTTCACGGCGCGCTAATCCGAGTGAGGTTTGTAAACGCCCAAATAACAATGCTCTATTAGGTAATTCGGTTAATGGATCATGTCCTGCAATGTAATGTAGTTGCTGCTCCATTTGTTTACGTTCAGTAATGTCGTGAGCGATAGCGATTCTAAATTGGTGATCCTCAGACCAACGAGCAGACCACAATACGTGAATTATACTGCCATCTTTTCGGATCCAACGATTTTCAAAACGAGGTTGAAGATTTCCGTTTAGTAACCCCTGCACAACATTAAGCGTGACTTCACCATCATCGGGATAGACATGATCAATCATAGGCTTACCAATGACTTCATCTGGGGCGTAACCAAAAATATCTTCAAATGCTGCACTGACAAACACAAAGTTACCTTTTTTGTCGACCACACACACGGCATCTAGCATTAGATCCATAACATCTCTAAGTGCCACTAAATCAAAGGTCTTCATACAAATATGCACCTCGAGTTACTCGTTATATTACGGAAGGGTAATACATGCTAGCTTACAAGCAGTGTGAACTAACCTCAATGGCTTATAAAATATCATTTGATCATAGCACTTGGATAAAACAAAAATGTAAACGTTCATTAATCTGAAGTGTAGTCGATCTATTTAATTAACTTATAAAACAGCCAAATGATATCTAGCGTTTCAGGTACTTGAATTTCAAAAAGATTATAATGTTAATATTCAAGCCAGCTGATCCTAGACTGGAATGGATGTATTTTATTCAATCATAACGACTCATTTAATGTATCAGCAAACATTTATGTTAGTGTCGGCAAGCACCAATAGTCGACCTTATTAAACATATCAAGCAACAATGCATATCTTATGCAAAAAATTTAGTCATAAAATGACAATAATACTTTGTCCGCTATTGCAAACAAGGATAAATGCGGTTAAGTTAACTGCAAGTCGATAAACACGACAATAAATGAGTGCATAAATCCTCATTTAAATTGATTAAACTAAACGATTAACCAGATTATATAAAGAGAACAACCATGAACATCCAAGTGACTACATTCCACCATCATCACCATTTGCAGTAGCCTTCGGATGCTTACTGCCGAAGGACGTTATCCTTCTGGTGGTGAACAATATTTCACATAAACCCCTGGAAGGAATTTCAGGGGTTTTTTGTTGTTCTAAATTTATATTTTATCGAAGTTTTTATTGAATTTTTATTTAAACTGTTAAATTTACACTATTTTATATTTAATACATTAAGGAAGTATCACATGAGTGAATCAAAACGTTTACGTATTGCCATCCAGAAATCTGGCCGATTATCTAAAGAGTCTCAACAGTTACTAAAAAGCTGTGGCGTTAAATTTAACGTTAATGAGCAACGCTTAATTGCCCACGCAGACAATATGCCAATCGATTTATTACGAGTTCGTGATGATGACATTCCAGGCTTGGTAATGGACGGTGTTGTTGATTTAGGCATTATCGGTGAAAACGTACTTGAAGAAGAGCAACTTGAACGCCAACTAGCCAACAAGCCGGCTGAGTTTACAAAATTACGTGAGTTAGATTTTGGTTCATGTCGCTTATCGCTTGCGGTACCTAATGAGTTTGAATATAAAGATGCTAACTCACTTGAAGGTCTTCGTATTGCGACATCTTACCCGAATTTACTGCGCCGCTTTATGCAAGAAAAAGGCATTAACTACAGCGATTGTATGCTTAAAGGTTCAGTAGAAGTTGCGCCACGAGCAGGCTTATCAGACGGTATTTGTGATTTAGTTTCAACAGGTGCCACCCTTGAAGCAAACGGTTTGTATGAAACCGAAGTCATTTACCGCTCAATGGCGTGTATTATCCAATCAAACAAAACTCAATCGACTGAAAAGCAAGCATTAATAAATAAAATCTTATCACGTATTAATGGTGTTATTCGTGCCCGCGAAAGTAAGTACATCTTATTACACGCGCCACTTGAAACCTTAGACCAAATCGTTGCCCTACTCCCAGGTGCTGAAAACCCAACAGTATTACCACTCAATGACGACACTAATCGTGTGGCTATTCACGTTGTGAGCACTGAAGATTTATTCTGGGACACAATGGAAGAGTTAACCGCACTCGGTGCAAGCTCAATTCTAGTGATGCCTATTGAAAAAATGATGGGGTAACACAAATGCAAATTCTCGATTGGGCTTCTTTATCTACCAAGCAGCAACGACAAACTTTAGCACGCTCGCCATTGATTGGTGATGCCAGTGTAGAGCAAGGAGTTCGCGACATTATTGAGCAAGTTAATGCTCAAGGTGATCGCGCGTTATTAGCTTATAACAAACAATTTGACGGTGTTGAACTGGCAGAGTTAGCGTTATCAGCTGACGCTATTGCCGCCGCTTGTGCGCGAGTGGGTGATGACGTTAAGCAAGCTGTGGCGCAAGCAGTCAATAACATTGAAACCTTTCACAAGGCGCAAGTGTTTCAGGGTGTAGATATTGAAACTCAAGCGGGAATTCGCTGTGAGCTTAGAAGCGAACCTATTGAACGTGTCGGCTTATACATTCCTGGCGGCACTGCACCATTAATCTCAACTGTAATGATGCTCGCGCTACCAGCAAGAATCGCCGGTTGTGGCAAACGTGTATTGGTTAGCCCACCGCCAATTAATGATGCAATTATTTATGCAGCCAATGTGTGCGGCATTACTGATATTTTTCAAGTCGGCGGCGCGCAAGCTATTGCGGCAATGGCTTTTGGTACTGAATCTGTACCAAACGTCGATAAAATATTTGGTCCGGGTAATCGCTATGTCACCGAAGCAAAAAGATTAGTGTCACAAGACAGCCGTGTTAGCGTGTCTATTGACATGCCAGCAGGCCCGTCTGAAGTACTAGTGATTGCCGACAAAGATGCAAATCCTGCTTTTGTGGCGTCCGATTTACTCTCACAAGCTGAACACGGTGTTGATTCACAAGTGATGTTAGTCACTGATTCGTTAGCACTAGCAGAGCAAGTAAACCAAGCATTAATTGAACAATTAGCACAATTGAGCCGTAAAGACATCGCCGCACAAGCACTAGAATGCAGTCGCAGTATTCTTGTCAGTGATATGGAGCAAGCCGCCAAGGTGTCTAACTTATATGGTCCAGAACATTTGATTATTCAAACGGCGGCGCCTCGTGACGTACTTAAGCAAGTGCGCGGTGCGGGTTCGGTGTTTTTAGGTGCATACACTCCAGAGTCTGTCGGTGATTATGCCAGTGGCACCAACCACGTGTTACCGACTTATGGCTATAGCCGTTCAGTATCAAGCTTGTCATTGGCTGATTTCAGCCGCCGTTTTACGGTGCAAGAGCTCAGCAAGCAAGGACTACAATCCTTAGGCCAAACTGTGATGGTATTGGCTGAAAATGAACTGTTAGATGCGCATAAAAATGCTATCGCCATTCGTTTAGCCAGTTTGCAGTAGTTGTTATTGTTTATGCTTCAATCAAATCTGAAGTGATGAATTAACACCTTTATCGATAGAAAGTAGAGAACACAGCCATGAGTCAGACCCAAGCAGCGCCTTTTGATCCAAACACGTTGGCCAGACCCGAGTTACTGACGTTAACACCGTATCAAAGTGCCAGACGTATCGGCGGCAGAGGTGATATTTGGATCAATGCCAACGAATCACCATTTAATAATAGTCCGCTAGATAAAGTGAATCGTTATCCTGAATGTCAGCCACCTGAACTCATCAATGCTTACAGCCAGTATTCAGGCGTAAAAGCAAGCAACATTATTGCCAGTCGTGGTGCTGATGAAGCGATTGAATTACTGATCCGCACCTTTTGTATTCCAGGTGTTGACAGCATTGCGTGTTTTGGACCGACTTACGGCATGTACTCCATTAGCGCGGCGACCTTTAATGTTGGCGTCAATGCACTGAGCTTAACCGATGACTATCAGTTACCTCAAGATTGGCCAGCACAAATCGGCAATGCCAAAATTGTGTTTATCTGTAACCCAAATAACCCAACGGGTACTGTAATAGCTAAAAGCAAAATTGAACAAGCGATTCAAGCGGCGCCAAATTCAATTATGGTGGTAGACGAAGCCTATATTGAATTTTGCCCTGACTACAGCGTGGCCGATTTACTGGGCAAGTACCCTAACCTTGTTGTGCTACGCACCTTATCAAAAGCATTTGCCTTAGCGGGTGCCCGTTGTGGTTTTATGCTCGCCAGTGACGACATTATCGATTTAGTTATGCGGGTTATCGCGCCTTATCCAGTGCCATTACCCGTGTCTGAACTTGCAGTGAAAGCCTTGAGCGCGGCTGGCATCGATACAATGCAAACCCAAGTAGCGAGCTTAGTTGAGCAAGGCAAACGCTTAAGCACTGCACTTACAGCCTATGGCGCTAAAGTGTTACCGGCAAACGGTAACTATGTACTGGCTAAATTTAACGATGTTAGCGCTGCCGCTAAACGCTTAAGTGATTCCGGCGTTGTTGCACGAGCCTATAAAGACCCGCGCCTTGCAGATGCCATTCGCTTTAGTTTTACCAATGAACAACAAACTAATTTAATTATCGCTTTGTTTGAATAAAAACGGTCGGAGTCGTTAGCATAAGCCTGCGACAAGTGACTTTAACAGACATAGTTACCAACCGATTGATAAACAGACAGATTAATACTAATAAAATTATACCCTATTGAAGGCATTGAACATGAAACAGAACATATTATTCATCGACCGTGATGGCACCCTAGTTGAGGAACCGGCAATCGATAAGCAACTCGATAGTTTGGCTAAACTGGTGTTTGAGCCACAAGTAATCCCAGCGTTACTTAAATTACAAAATGCAGGTTTTCGCTTGGTTATGGTCAGCAATCAAGACGGCCTGGGTACCGATTCGTTTCCAAAAGCCGACTTTGATGCGCCGCATAACATGATGATGCAGATTTTTGCTAGCCAAGGGGTGAAGTTTGACGATGTGGTGATTTGTCCTCATTTTAACGATCAAAACTGCAGTTGTCGTAAGCCAAAACTGGGGCTAGTAAAAGACTACTTAACCCAAGGTAAAGTGGACTTTACCACTTCAGCGGTGATTGGCGATCGCGAAACCGACGTTGAGCTTGCCAATGCCATGGGCATTAAAAGCTTTAAATACGATCGTCAAAAGCTAAACTGGGACGACATTGCTAATGCGTTATTGAGCAAAGGCCGTATTGCCACTGTGGTACGAACCACCAAAGAAACCAACATTAAAGTGACTATCGATCTCGACAGTCAAACCAAAGGCGAAATTGACACAGGCATAGGCTTTTTTGACCACATGCTCGATCAAATTCAAACCCACGGTAATTTTAAAATGGACGTGCACGTTGATGGCGATTTAGAAATCGACGACCACCACAGCGTGGAAGACACGGCACTGGCTATTGGTGATGCTATTCGCCAAGCATTAGGTGATAAACGTGGTATTGCCCGTTTCGGTTTTAGCTTACCAATGGATGAAGCCAGCGGTGAATGCCTGATGGACATTTCAGGTCGCCCATTTATAAAGTTCAATGCTGATTTTGAGCGTGAAATGGTTGGCGAAATGGCCATTGAGATGGTGCCACACTTTTTCCGCTCGTTTGCTGACGGCCTGCGCTGCACCTTGCATATTGGCTCTAATGGCGATAACGATCACCACAAAGTAGAAGCATTGTTTAAGGTACTAGGTCGTACGCTTCGCCAAGCGGTGAAAGTTGAAGGCGACATACTGCCATCAAGCAAAGGCGTACTGTAAGGAGTTTATGTGACAGCACTATCAGTTTCTTCAGCTAACTCGACAACGGCTTCTACCAGCACGGCCAATGACCTTACGGTTATTATTGATACTGGCTGTGCTAATTTAAGCTCTGTACGATTTGCCTTTGAGCGCCTTAACGCTAATGTCATTGTCAGTGCGGACTTTGACGTTATTCGCAGCGCAGCACGAGTGGTATTACCCGGTGTTGGCACCGCAGGCGCGGCCATGGACGCCTTAAAACAAAAAAACTTAGTCGAGTTAATAAAAAGCTTAACGCAACCAGTAATGGGCGTGTGTCTTGGTATGCAAATGCTGGCATCAATATCGAATGAACATGGCGGTCGCAGCGAGCAAAGTATTACTTGCTTAGGCCTGGTTCCCACTGATATTGGTGACTTAGACAGCCAAGGACTGCCTTTACCTCACATGGGCTGGAATCAAATTGAGGTCAGCGACCATCCTTTATTTATTGGCATTGAAAATGGAAGCTACGTGTATTTTGTTCACAGCTACCGCGCGCCAATCAGTGAATACACGCTAGCCAGCAGCACCTATGGCGAGTCATTCAGTGCAGCCATTGGTAAAGGTAACTTTTTTGGGGTGCAATTTCACCCAGAAAAGAGCGCCAAAGTAGGTGCGCAGATTTTACAAAACTTTTTACATATGGGGACACCACAGTGATTATTCCTGCCATTGATTTAATTGACGGCCAAGTGGTGCGTTTATACCAAGGTGACTACGACAAGCAGACCACCTTTGACTTAAGCCCATTGGCGCAATTGCAGTCTTATCAAGCTCAAGGGGCTAAATTACTGCATATTGTTGACTTAACCGGCGCTAAAGATCCTAATAAACGTCAAACTAAGCTGATAAGTGAATTAGCTGCAGGACTTGATGTCGAGATTCAAGTCGGCGGCGGCATTCGCACCGAGGAACAAGTTGTCGAGCTGCTCGATATTGGCGTAACCCGTGTGGTAATTGGCTCATTAGCGGTTAAAGAGCCTGAATTAGTGAAGAGCTGGTTTATGAAATACGGTAGCGAAGCGATTTGCTTAGCCCTAGATGTCAATATCAGTGACACGGGGGAAAAAATTGTTGCGGTCTCTGGCTGGCAGTCTGGCGGCGGTAAGTCGCTAGAATCACTGGTGGCTGAATTTCAAACTGTCGGCCTTAAACATGCTTTAGTCACCGATATTAGCCGTGATGGCACCCTAACAGGCGCGAACACTGAACTCTATACTGAGCTTGCGTCTACTTATCCAGACATCCTTTGGCAAGCTTCTGGTGGTATTGCAACGCTGGATAACGTAGCAGCGGTGCGCGACAGTAAAGCATCGGGGATCATTATCGGTAAAGCACTGCTCATTAATCAATTTACCGTTAAGGAGGCAATCCAATGCTGGCCAAACGCATAGTTCCTTGTCTTGATGTACGCGACGGTAAAGTGGTTAAGGGAATACAATTTCGTAATCACGAAATTGTCGGTGACATAGTGCCTCTGGCGGCTCGTTACGCCCTTGAAGGTGCTGATGAATTAGTCTTTTATGATATTACTGCCAGTGCTCACGATCGGGTGATCGACAAGTCTTGGATCAGCCGCGTCGCGGAGCAAATTGACATCCCTTTTTGCGTTGCTGGTGGAATTAAAACCATCGAACAAGCGCGTGAAAAATTGGCATTTGGTGCCGATAAAATATCGATAAACTCACCGGCATTAAGTGATCCTAGCTTAATATCACGGTTGCAAGACGAGTTTGGCCGCCAATGTATTGTTATCGGTATCGACTCTTTTTACGATGCTGCCAGTGACAGCTATAAAGTCAAACAGTTTACCGGTGATGAAGCCGCCACTAAAGACACCCATTGGTATACTCAAGATTGGGTTGAAGAAGTGCAAAAGCGAGGCTGTGGTGAAATAGTACTTAACGTCATGAACCAAGACGGCGTGCGCGGCGGCTACGATATCAAGCAATTAAGCATGGTGCGGGCAATATGCGATGTACCGTTAATTGCATCTGGCGGTGCAGGCACCATGGCGCACTTTAAAGAAGTGTTTGAACTTGCCAAGGTTGACGCGGCATTAGCGGCAAGCGTATTTCATAAAGGCATTATTGATATTGGTGAGCTCAAGCAATACCTGCATACCAATAACATCGCAATTCGTTTATAAGATACATACATTTTGGTTATTACCAGTAAGAGATAACACATGACAAGCATAATATTTGATAGCACAAGCGTAGATTGGGACAAGCAACAAGGGTTAATCCCAGCAGTTGTACAGCACCACCTAACCGGTAAAGTGCTTATGCTAGGTTACATGGATAAAGCAGCCTTAGAGAAAACCTTAGCCACTAACAAAGTGACCTTTTTTAGTCGTTCAAAACAGCGTTTATGGACCAAAGGCGAAACCTCTGGCAATACTCTTGATCTTATTGCTATCGATAAAGACTGCGATAATGACAGCTTTTTAGTACAAGTCATTCCTAACGGTCCAACATGTCACACAGGTACAGAAAGCTGCTGGCCAGATGGTAACGCCCATCCATTTATCGACAATCTGACTAAGTTGATTATTTCACGTAAAGGGCAAAGTGCAGATTCAAGCTATACCGCGTCGCTATTTGAAAGTGGTACTAAACGCATGGCGCAAAAAGTTGGCGAAGAAGGCTTAGAAACCGCCCTTGCCGCAGCAACCCATGATAAAGAAGAGTTAGTCAACGAAGCCTCTGATTTAATGTATCACTTAATTGTGTTACTTGAAGATCAGGGTTTGTCGATGGCAGATATTAATAAGAATTTGTTAGACCGTCACACCAAAGCCAACGGATCTGGTTCAAGTCAATAACGTTTATGTTGGTTAAGTTAAGTGACTAAAAAAGACGCCGCGGCGTCTTTTTTAGTCGTGCAAAATAGTGCTGAATTAGTTTTTAGGACTTTGAGTAATCGTTAAATTACCGTCCACATGCAAGTCGCGTTGTGGGTAAGCGATTACCACATTATGCTCGTTAAACAGCTCATACATTCTAAAACGAATTTCACTACGACGACGGCGAATATCGGTTTCAGATACGGCGCTTACCCAAAAAATTAAATCAAAAATTAACGCATTGTCGCCAAAGTCCTCAAACAATACCAAGGGTTTAGGTTGCGGTAAAATATCATCGCGCTCGCCAATGACTTGATAAATCAAATCTCGCACTTTGATCACATCGGAACCATAAGCCACGCCAACGCGAATAAAGGTACGGGCATTCTTATCAATCAAGGTCCAGTTAGTCACCGTATTTTCAAGCAGCTGACTGTTTGGCACCAACATGTGCACTCCGTCATTACGGCGTATCAAGGTTGAGCGAGTGTTAATACACTCTACTACCCCACGCGCCTCTCCTACTTCTAAAAAATCACCAATGCGGATGGGACGCTCCCACATTAAAATCCAGCCACTGATAAAGTTATTGATAATGTTCTGCGCACCAAAACCGACACCAATCGCTATCGCACCCGACACAAATGCAAACGCGGTTAAGGGAATATTTAAAATTTCCATACTGGTGAACACCAATACGGCAATACTGATAATAAAATACATCCGAGTGAATAAGTGGATGGCATCTGCGCCAACATTACGGCGTTTTAATGCACTCACGATCAATCGCCCTGCACGAGTGATAATAAACCAAGCTAAAAATATGTATAAAGGCACTTGTAACAACTGCAGTAAAGTGATTGGGCTATCATCGTATGTAAATACCACAAAAGACATGGCCGTTAACATTTGATTAAAATCCATATAAACCTCTTATTATTATTGTGTTCACACCAAGGTAATGGTTATATTCTAGTAAAAATCGGGTTCGCCTGGAGGGCGGGTTTTGAGTAATTTCAAAAACCACATATATTGTTCTGGGTAGGCATTAATCACTTCCTCGACTACTTTATTTAACGCAATAGCCTCGTTCTCTTTGCCAATCATCTCATCTGGGTTAATCGCAGGCATCACCGTCATAATAAATTGCTTAGCTTGCTGATTATAGCCTATCTTAACGGGCATAACTTGGGCATTACCGGCTTGAGCTAACCGCCCTACTACCGGTAAAGTGGCTTTAACGGTGCCCATAAAAGGCGCAAATACGCTATGATCTGGACCTAAGTCTTCATCAGGTAAATAGAAAAAACTATTATCATTCTTTAACTCTGCTAACAAAGCTCGGATCCCTGCTTCGCGCATATACACACGGCCATTTTGACTGCTGCGCATCCGATTACTAAACCAGTTAAATAGTCCGTTGCGATGCGCTTTGGCCATAGTCACTAACGGAATTTCCATGTTAATTCTCAGACCTGCGTACTCCATCGGCCAGACATGAGGCATGATAAAAATAATCGGTTGCTTGGCATCTCGAGCCGCCTTTACATTTTCAAAGCCATTAAGTTGAATGCGGCGTTTTAAGTGGGTATTAGAACGAAAAAGCAGCTCAGATTGCGACAATAAAGTAATCACAAATGTCTCAACATTCTGTCTCACTAACTCATCTACCTCTGCAGCAGACTTATCTGGAAAGCAGTGCGTAATATTTATCTTTGCAATCCGTATTGGCTTATTAGCCACTTTCATTACCACACGAGCTAACAACCTAGCAATGGGATCTCTAACACTTGCGGGTAACACGCCAAATAGAAACAGCACTGCGATAGCTAACCATGTTCCCCAGTAACGAGGATGCAACAGTGATTTATTAAAACGAGTATCAAAATATTTTGCTTGTCGTGCCAAAAGAAACTCCAAATACACAGACCGAGAACCACGGCGAAAAATTATATTATAACAGTGGTATTATACTAGGGGTTGTTGATCTTTGCTGGTTGAATTTTGTTCGAGTTAAAAACGTTTTAATCGAGGCGAATGGATTGATGCCTAGTCATCTAAGCAAAGTTCATTCAACAAAGAGTAAAACGTTTTTAGCCGAACCCTCCGGGCAGCGTTTGTTGGCCATTTTTACTGCGTTATCGACATTTTATGTAGAATAACTACACCTCGAAGTCTCTGCCGCGCAGTTGTAAATGTGAGTAATGGCCAATAATTCGCTGCAAAAATAACCTTGAAAGATCAACAGCCCCTAGCGATTAATAAGTGCGAAAAAAAAATTATAAAAGACAACTGCAAAAAACAGTGCAACCCAGTTCCGTATCCTTATTTATAATATGGTTTTAGTACACATTGTTCGATATGAAAATAACAATATAAATAAGCTGGGTATTATACAAACGGTATATTCACCAAACTCAAAAACAAAAGAGCCACTCAATTAAGAGTGGCCCTTCGTAATACAGATCCGATCGGATTGGCGTATTAACTAGTGAATTATTTTTTACCCGAATTTGCCGCTTCAACTCGTGATTTTAACTTCTGTCCAGGACGGAAGGTAACAACACGACGTGCAGAAATCGGAATATCTTCACCAGTTTTCGGGTTCCTTCCCGGTCTTTGATTCTTGTCCCTAAGGTCAAAGTTGCCAAAGCCAGATAACTTGACCTGCTCACCACTTTCGAGTGCTTCACGAATTTCTTCAAAAAAAGACTCGACCATCTCTTTAGCCACACGTTTGTTAATGCCTAATGTTTCAAAAAGATGTTCTGCCATTTCGGCTTTGGTAAGTGCCATACTTTAATCCCTCAACGATGCGTTGAACTCGGTCTTTAGAGCCGATACTACTGATTCCATAGTCTCAGTAATATCTTTATCTTCAAGTGTACGAGTAGTGTCTTGTAACGTAAGTGCGATGGCTAGGCTCTTTTTACCCGGCTCAACACCTTTACCTTGGTATACATCGAACAAGTTTAAGCCAACCAACTGATTTTCGCCAACTTTTCTTATCACATTCATAACATCAGTTGCCGAAATAGCTTCATCTACTACCACTGCGATGTCGCGTCGGTTAGCAGGAAACTTAGATACAGCTTGGGCTAGCGGCAAACGGGCGTGCAATAATGCATCCAGTTCTAACTCAAAAACAATTGTTTTGCCATTGAGGCCAAACGGCTTTTCCAAACTAGGATGGATAGCACCGATGTAACCAATGACTCGATTATTTCGTAATATTTCAGCACATTGACCTGGATGCAGCGCAGGATGTGTTGCCCCTCTAAAACTAAATTCTGTAGAGGCAACTGTCAAGCCGATTATTGATTCTAAATCACCTTTTAAATCAAAGAAGTCGACAGTTTTCGACTCCATTGACCAATGTTCTTCGTTTTGGGTACCTGAAATGACCGCGCCCAGCATGGCTTGTTGACGAACGCCAGAATCTGCTTGTGCATCAGGAACAAAGCGTAAACCGGTCTCAAATAAACGCACTCTATTTTGCTGACGGCTCTGGTTATAACCTACTGCGGTCAATAAACCAGTAAACATTGATAAACGCATGGCTGACATTTCGACTGAAATCGGGTTTGGCAACACCATGGCTTCTTCGCCTGGATGAACAATATTTTGCATTTTAGGATCAACAAAACTGTAGGTCACCGCTTCTTGGAAACCTCGAGCAACAAATATGCTGCGAACACGTTTAAGCGAAATATCAGCTTCTTGGTGATCTGGCATACTTAACGCAGCCATTGGAGCAATGTTAGGAATGTTGTTGTAACCGTAAATACGGGCCACTTCTTCGATTAAATCTTCTTCAATCGCCATATCAAAACGATATGTTGCTGTGGTAACCACCCAATCATTGCCGTCAACGTTCACGTTAAAACCAAGACGCTCTAGAATTTCAACCACATCAGTGTCTGGAATAAAGTGACCTAAGGTTTTATCTAATTTATTGCGACGTAACGTAATGATTGCCGCTTGCGGTAAATGCTCGGCCGATACCGCTTCAATCACTTGGCCAGCTTCGCCGCCGCAGATATCTAATACAAGACGGGTAGCACGGTCCATTACTTTATGTTGTAGCTCAGGGTCAACCCCACGCTCAAAACGGTGTGACGCGTCTGTGTGTAAGCCTAAACGACGAGATTTACCCATAATCGCTAATGGAGAAAAGAAAGCACATTCTAAAAGAATGTCTTGGGTGTTTTTATTCACACCAGTACTTTCGCCACCAAAAACACCGGCAAGTGCAACAGCTTGTTTGTCGTCGGCAATCACGAGGGTATCGCTGGGTACAGTAATTTCGTTACCATCGAGCAAAGTTAACTTTTCAACACCATCAGCTAAACGAACGGTAATACCGCCGTTTAAGGTATTTAAGTCAAACGCATGCATTGGCTGACCAAATTCAATCAATACGAAGTTAGTAATATCAACAATCGGATCGATTGAGCGGATACCACTGCGACGCAATTTTTCTTGCATCCATAATGGCGTAGCAGCCTTAACATTGATGTTTTTAACCACACGGCCTAAGTAACGTGGGCACAAATCTGGTGTAACAACATTAATGCTAAATGGCGCGTCAATCGTGGCCGTTACCGCGTCCCAAGAAGGTTCTGTCACTGCTTGGCGATTTAATACACCCACTTCACGTGCAAGTCCTGCCATGCCTAAACAATCAGCGCGGTTAGCCGTCAAATCAACATCAATAATGGCGTCATCTAATTGCAAGAATTCACGCACATTGACACCGATTGGTGCATCAATCGGTAGCTCAATAATGCCATCGCTTTCGATGTCGATACCTAACTCGCCATACGAGCACAACATGCCCATTGACGGTTGACCGCGCAACTTGGCTTTTTTAATTTTAAAATCGCCAGGTAACACAGCGCCAACCATTGCTACAGCAACTTTTAAGCCTAAACGACAGTTTGGTGCACCACAAACAATGTCGATGAGCTCATCGCCGCCAACATTGATTTTGGTGACGCGTAATTTGTCGGCATCGGGATGCTGGCCACATTCAACCACTTCACCGATGATCACGCCGCTAAAATCGGCGGCTACAGCATCAATACCGTCAACTTCAAGACCGGCCATAGTAATTTGGTGTGATAATGCGTCACGACTTACTGATGGGTTAACCCATTCACGAAGCCAAGATTCACTGAATTTCATCTGATTTTAGCTCCGTTATTTGAATTGCTTAAGAAAACGTAAATCGTTTTCGAAGAAGGCACGTAAATCGTTTACGCCATAGCGCAACATGGTTAAACGCTCAACGCCCATACCAAAAGCAAAACCAGAGTATTTTTCAGGGTCTATACCTACACTGCGCAGAACGTTTGGATGTACCATGCCGCAGCCTAATACTTCTAACCACTTACCGTTTTTACCCATAACATCTACTTCGGCAGAAGGTTCTGTGAATGGAAAATAAGATGGGCGGAAACGCACTTCTAAATCTTGCTCAAAGAAATTACGTAAAAAGTCATGTAAAATACCTTTAAGCTCAGCAAAATTAACGTTTTCAGCAACCATTAAGCCTTCAACTTGGTGAAACATTGGCGTATGAGTTTGGTCGTAATCGTTACGATAAACACGGCCTGGAGAAATGATCCGCAAAGGTGGTTTTTCATGTTCCATGGTGCGAATTTGCACACCCGATGTTTGCGTGCGTAACATTACTTTTGGGTTAAAATAAAACGTGTCATGGTCGGCACGAGCAGGATGATGCTCTGAAATATTTAACGCATCGAAATTATGGAAATCATCTTCAATTTCAGGGCCCTGCTTAACAACAAAGCCGAGTTCACCAAAGAATGTTTCAATACGTTCGATAGTACGCGTAACCGGATGTAAGCCACCAATATCTAAGGTACGACCGGGTAAAGTCACATCGATATTTTCAGCACTTAATTTTGCTTCTAATTCTGATGCTTTCAATCCATCGATACGCTCAGTCAACTGTTGTTGAACGGCTTGCTTTGCTTGATTGACGGCGGCGCCAAAGGCAGGTTTTTCTTCTGCACTTAATGACCCCATCATTTTCATCATGTCAGTGATTTTACCTTTTTTACCAAGGTAATCGACACGGATATCATCCAATGTCTTTAGATCACTGGCCTTGTCGATGACCTCTAAGGCTTGTTCTACGATCTCGGTTAACTGCTGCATGTTATCATCCACTGCATTTGTGCATATCAATGCGATTGGGCGTCTGGCCGACTAGCGTAAAATCGATAGTGACGACGCGGTAGCTTAACTCTTGTCAAAAGCCACAAAGAGCTAAAACTAAGCTTAAAAATAAAGAGTGAAATTTTACGTTAGCGACTGCCATTTTACTAGTCATTATTGGACTTTTTAATGCCAAATAGTTGTATTTACCTACAATTTCGTCTTGTAGGCTGGTCATGATTGCACATCATGCATCATTCTTAGTAACAGCAAGGGAATTTTTGTCTGCAAGTCACAATTCAACGTACATAATTGAGCAATAAAAAAGGCGCATTATGCGCCGTTTGATTTATACCAAATCAGATAAAAATGACTGAATCTATGGCAATATTTATTATCTAAAATGCACAGATACAGAGCCTTTTCCGCCATCATTATCAACTACAGTTAACGCTACGGCATGCTCACGGCGACTAAAACTAAATGCCACTGGCCCACGCGCTTTACGGCCATTATTAAATAACCATTGATGATGTTTAATAACACCGTCTTGATCATAACTTGTTGAAATAAACAACTGCATAAACCATAAATTCACTCGCTGAATTTGAGCTATGGGTACTAAATTTACTGCCTCCACTACAATACTGACGGTGCGAATACTGGTTGCCACCGCACCTTTATCATCGGTAATAGTTAACTGTACTTGGTAATCGCCTGACTGCAAATACTGATGTGAAGCCGTCATGCCTGACTCCACAGCACCATCACCAAAGTCCCACTGATACTGGGTAATTTGACCATCACTATCGGTTGATGTTGACTGAACCTGCAATACACCGGCGCTTAATTGTTGCTCAAAACTGGCCACAGGCAACACATTTGATGGCGTAAATTTGAATGAGATAATCACAGGGTCGTGATCAGAGGAGCGAAATGCATCAGCTTGATACAATTCTTGTCGTTGCATTGCCGATTTATACTCTTCGTTGTAGTCAAGTGCACTAGGCTCATCGCCGTTAATATGCCATTGAGTAATACCCACAACGTTGCTGAGTAATGCACTATTAGCCAAGGCATGATCAAGCTGGCCAGACTCGCCTGAGTACACATATGAGTATGGCTTTGGCGCTCCTATATAGTGGGCTAATTCATTATAACCATGACTTGCTAACATGGTTAACGGATCTTCTTTAGCATAAGCATTTAAATCACCCATGACTAACACTTTACTGTCGGGATATTGCATGGCTAACCATTGGCCAATTGCATCACTTGCCCGTGTACGAGTTTGATTACAGTTACCTTGGCCATCTTGCAAGTCAGGATCGTTCAGGCTATCACAGTTGCTGCCTTTGGATTTAAGATGATTAACAGCAACCACCACATTTTCTTCAGAGCCCTTAATCATAAACTGCTGGGTTAGCATTGGGCGATTTTTACCATCGTCAAACAATGCGGTACCATTATCATCGGTTGGAGAGTTGACTGAAGATAATATACGAGCATCACCTGAAAGAGCGAGTTTATCAGTGCGATAAATCATCCCTACGGTAATCGCATCCGTACCTATTTGTGCCACGCTAGGAACAACATACGCATAAATTGTTGCACCCATTGCCACATTTAAACCTGAAACTAAATCGCTAATGGCTGAGTTGGTGTTATAGCCATCATTTTCAATTTCCATTAAACCAAACACATCAGCATTAATGATTTGCATTGCACTGATAATTTTTGCACGTTGACGCTCAAATTCAGTAATAGTATCTGCACCGCGTGCGGTAGGAAAACCATTACCATCACCAACGCCATTAAAGTAATTGAGCACATTGAAACTGGCTATATGTAAATCAGCATCGACCACAATTTCTGGCGCCATTTGACGTGGATTACTTTGGATAACGTTGACTAAACTGGTAGGCATAATGCGGAACTGATTAAAACCATAATGCATCACACCTTCAAGTGCAGTGATATTATCACCGACCCGCATGGTATTATCGGCAGATAATCCTGGTGCAGGATACACAATAACCTCCGGATTCTGGCTAGTATTGCCATCATCTAAAATAATGCTGTCACGGGCATTGTCAGCAGTCACAGCAAGCGCATCAGCTCCTGGATTAGCTACTTGAGTTCCAATAAAATGGCGGCTACTGCCTAATAAGATTTCACCGTAGCGGCCTAAGTTGTATACCTCGTTGACCACTAATGCTTGGTCGAAATACACTCGCATACCTTCAACACGTTCAAGTTGTTGATTGTCTGCTATTGGTAAGTTAATGCTAGCCACAACTGGTAATAACTGATTTGTACCACATAAAGCAAACTGGGTGATATTAGCTAACTGAGTTGTGCCTTGGTATTCTGCAACTGAGGCTTGCAAACGGATTCTATCACCAGCATTTACATCCAGAGGTTGATTACCGCTATAAACAAATATGCCTTCCGAAGTTGCTATGTCACCATCCGCTTCTGCATCGGTCATTTGCAAGAATACGCCTTTTAAGCCCACTTGCTGATTGCTAGTAACGATAGCTTCAACGACCACAGAACGGCCTATTAAAATACTAGCTTCGGCATTGCCTTGTATTGCGTGAATGGCAACAGCAGATTGGCCACAAACAAACTCCACCGAATCAACAGGGTCTATGGGATCTATAGGGTCCGTTGAACCATTAGCAGAAAATTGACCTAAATCACTAATATCATCTTGAGCAAAACCTTGCCAACCCGCTAACGTGATTTCATCGTCAATCACTTGATCTGGCGTTAAGTTATGTGTGTCACGTCGAATAGTATTGTTTTGAGTTGATAAGTTGCCACTGCCCCACTCAGATCCAGGGTCAACACCGACTTGGCCCAACGAGTCAACAACATTGGCGTTATGGCTTAGCACAATGGCATCGTCACCATTAAAAAAGCTCGCTGTACTAATCTGTTGAGCAATTGAGAGGATCTCTGCTGAAGCGTCATTATCTGCAATAACAAATGTTGAATAAGCAGCAATATTACCATTCAAGGTAATATTGCTTGTCGCTGTAGTATTGCCATTAAAATAAAATGATAATACATAATCGCTTAACGCTATAGTGGCATCTGTTGGGTTATACAACTCAATGGCTTTGTTATTACTGCTGCCTTCGACATATTCTGAGATAAGTAAATCTTGTGCGCTGACTTGAAAGGCCATCAATATTGAAATTGATGCCGCAAGCAAGGTTTTATTACTTAACATGTTAGACCCTTATTATTATCCATAATGTTCGTTAACTGATGTATATCGTTAACATCTTTTTATAAATTTATATCCTAAATCGGGTCTTACTATATCGATAACCGATGACAGTTAGGTTGCAATTATGTTGCAGAATTTGAGAAAAAAACATAAAAAAATACCGCTCAATGCGAGCGGTATAGACAGATAATTTAGCATAAACGCAGTTAATGTTTTTTAGATACATCAACCATATAATGGCCTTGTAACCAATTTCGTCCAATTAACAATTTGTAACCCATTTTACTACGGTCTTTGAGATTTACATCAACGACAAACTCATGACGAGGTTCTCCAACGCTTAACCTCACCATATAACGCCTTTCGGTACCTTGTGCATTGCGAATTAACGAAGTACCCCTAATTTTGGTGCGTACGTCGGCTTGTTCACCTTTTTCATTGGCCGTAGTAAACGTAATCATCTTACCTATGTTGTTTTCAATATTTATGGTGTCTTCTTTCTCAACTCTAATATTAACAGCATGCAATGAATTCTCTACAGCACCAGTATCAATACGTGTGTTGTACATTAAACCTGTTTGCTTAACACTCAACTCAGCTAAAGGACCAATAGTCTTTTTTTCTGACACATCCACTATATAATTACGTTTTAAAAAATTACGACCTATAAGTAACTTGTAATTCATATGGCTGCGATCACGTAAATTAA
This sequence comes from Shewanella livingstonensis, assembly GCF_003855395.1. Lineage (NCBI taxonomy): Bacteria > Pseudomonadati > Pseudomonadota > Gammaproteobacteria > Alteromonadales > Shewanellaceae > Shewanella > Shewanella livingstonensis. The sequence goes on from NZ_CP034015.1 coordinate 3,065,416, forward strand.
CATGAATATTGTGCAACTTATCGGAAAAGCCGACATCAAGCTTCACCATGTAACGGGTTTCAATTCCTTGAGAATTTTTCACCGTTGATGTACTAACAATTTCAGCTTGAATGCGTTTTTTCTCACCACGTTCATTTTCAGTGGTAAATTCAACAATCTTACCGACATTACTTTTCATTTTTTCGGATTCACCGCCAATAATGTCTAAATCAACCGCGTGTAACGACGTATTAACGGCACCAGTATCAATGCGGGCTTTATACAGTAGTCCAGACTTAGCAACTGTCAGGGTTTCCACCTGATTTAACACAATTTTATCACTCGCAAACACAGATATAGAAAGAAAAAATAATACAGTTGAAATCGCAATTCTTTTAAACATGATCAATTCCAAAAAATCCACAAGCCACTTTAATAGCGGTCAGTTCATGTGCGTTTATCGCAATAAATGATCAACTTCTTGATCAAATAAATTTTTAATTAAACCTGAAAACTCAGTAATAAAGATACTTTGTTCTGGGGTGGCTAGCTGATTAGCTACTGAGGCTAAAATCTCTTCTAAGTCATACACTATTGCATCAATTTCACGGATCACCATATTACGCTGAGCAAATGATAATTGCGGGTTTTGTCCACATACCATAATGATCTGAGCAGACAATTGCTCTTCAAACAGTTCCATGACAGTTTCCGTTGCAGCTACATTATTCTCAGAGGCCTCAAATAAGCCTAAATGTTCAGTTAAATACTGAATTAAATGTATGTACCCGTCTTTGTCAGTAACCATTTTGTCTCACCTTTATTAAATCGATTTAACTAAAATGGCGGTCAATCTTTATGATCGAAAGCCATTTTAAACACTAATAACTATTGCGCTAAGGTTAGCACAAATGACACTGGCACCGCTAAGCTGATACTCGGTAACCCCGCCATTTCCTTAAGTTTTTCGACACCTGATACGAGGTTAAATTCATTTGCTTGTACAATCACTGGCGCTAAGCTTGAGATCACCATTTTGTTGTCAGACAATTTAGCCACTAATACATCAAAGCTCTTTTGCTGTTTCTGACCATGTAATTTAATGGTTGCTTCAACTTGGGTGGTTAACGTGTCACCCACTTTTAATCCTGCAAGCAATTTAGGATTAACTACCGCGTCTAAGGTTAACTTTGGAAACTGGGCAACTTCAAATAACACGGTCTGCATACGCTGATCGCGAACTTCAATACCAGTATCAACGCTGGTAAGGTCAATCGATAAAGAAAATGCTCCTGCATCAGTTAATGAACCTGCAACTTGTTTAAAATGATGCACTTCGGCAATATCTGCTTTCTTAATAGAAATAAAGCTCACCCGAGAGTGATCTTGATTGACTTGCCAATCGCCTGCCATTACAGATGTACTTAACAAGCTCGCGGCTAAAAAAGGTAACCATTTTTTCATCATAAAGTCCTTTGTATAAAAAGTCAGATTAAGTATAGAGTAATCTGTGGTTATATCTTGCTGGGGATCAATCTAGCCAGCCATTTGTCTAACGCTTGTGCAAACGCGTGCTTATCCGTTTGCGAAAAACTATTCGGACCACCAGTATGTATACCGCTGCTGCGCATTTCTTCCATAAAGTCGCGCATAGTTAATATCTGTTTGATATTTTCAACTGTATATACAGTGCCACGAGGGTTTAATACCAGCGCGCCTTTATCTACAGCATCTGATGCCAGAGGAATATCAGCAGTAATAACTAAATCCCCTTTGACGACTTGGTCAACAATGTAGTTGTCTGCTTCATCAAAACCTGAACTAACTCTGATCATGCTAATTAATGGTGATATTGGCACTTTAATCATTTGATTAGCCACTAATACCAGCTGAATTGATTTACGCTCAGATGCCCGAAACAACATGTCTTTGACAGGGTTGGGGCAGGCATCTGCATCAACCCAGATTTTATTGGTTATCACCGCTAAATGCTCCACTTCATTAACACTCATTAAGGTGCCAACCGATCAATATTCCAATCCGCATCGGTTTTAGTGTAAATAAATCGGTCGTGTAACCGATGTTCGCCTCCCTGCCAAAACTCAATACTGGCTGGACGGATTAAATATCCACCCCAAAATTTAGGCAAAGGCACTTCACCTTGAGCAAATTTAGCTTTCATTTCGGCAAATTTGCCTTCTAACGCCTGCCTTGCGCTAATTTTGCTAGATTGCTTAGATACCCATGCGGCAATTTGGCTGTCTTTGGGTCTAGACATAAAGTATTTCGCCACATCTAACATAGATAACGGCTCTGCTTGACCTAATACAGCTACTTGACGATCTAGTGGATGCCAGGGAAACAATAAGCTAATTTTGCTGTTAACCGCTATCTGTTTTGCTTTGCGGCTTTCTAGATTAGTAAAAAATACAAACCCGTTATCATCAAATTTCTTTAGCAACACAATACGTTGAAATGGCTGACCATCTTCATCAACCGTGGCGACACACATGGCGGTTGGATCGGAAAGTTGGGCATCTTTAGCCTGTTGCATCCATTGTTCAAATAGATCCATTGGGTTAGTAGGCAAATTAGCTCTTCTTAATCCACCTTGGGTATATTCACGGCGAATATCACTTAAATCACTCATATTGGCTCCTCATTAAAGCTTGCTGGATCTATTCTACGCTGAGCAGACATAAAAAAGCTAACGTCAACGCGTTGGCTAATGTGTTTAATTACAAAGTTGAAATTACTTTTTAATTAAGCCTTTACCATCTGCTCAAACATGCAGCATCTCAAGGCCCGGTATAGCACGTGCAAGGTCGTTATTACAGCACAATCATAGATGGTGTCACTTCACCCCTTTCGATACCAACAACATTAATACCGTGTAATCCATGAATAATTTGCATCATTTTATCACGGGTTAAACCAGTACGTAGTGGTGTACTCGTACCGCTGCGAAAGCGAGCTCGACAAAATAAATATCAAACGCAATCTATAAAGGCATATCACCAACACGAGCAAGTACTTGCTCAACAATCTGTTGCGCGGTTAAGTATTTGACGTTAGTGGCATCAATCACCTTAAAATAATAGCATTCTTTGCTATATTCCCTGCGAATGCCCATTTAGATTAAATGATCAACATCAATTAATCTTTCACGTGGAGCATGGTAAACATCGAATCAGGCCTTATTTAGCGCCTTAGTCATAAGTATCTGTGAGCATTAAAAACAACAACACTAATACTTTTACATAAACTGAAATTCCAAGACCAACGAGCCTCTGCCATGCCATGCCAAAAGGTTAACCAATCACTACAACATCAGCGGCTGATTCAATTGGTTTAACATTAAGCGGTTGGTGTACATAGCCAAATACGTTTGAATAAAGCGAATAATCAGATTTTTATGCGAAAGTTGTTTTAGACAATACCAGATATGGCAACTGCCGATAATTACAATAAAGTAGGGGCCAGTATTTCCACGCAATCTTGTTGATAGTGACTGAAGTGTATGTTGTAACCTTGCTCGATTGTCATCGCGCAATGACTTAAACACAAATAATTTGAGAAAGGCTTATTGGCAATATGACTATTAAAACCAATAACGTCGCAGCTATTAGGCTGTAATAATCTGACCAGCTCAGCAAAAATATCAACCTGAGTTGAGCTTATATCGATGTTGGTTTCAACACTCACATAAGAGCTATTTTCTTGTGGTGTAATGTGTATTGTAAAGTATTCAGTGCCTCGAATACCGTTAATAGAATAGCCAAACGGACTGAATAAATGCTCATCAAAACTAAAACCATTAAACAACTGTTCTAGTTGTAACATCTGACTAATTTGAATAGTTGATTGCTGTTGGCCGCGTAAATAATCTGCAACTGTACCCGAAATATGATACATCAACAGTTCATTGGTAGTATCAAATTTGCTGGCCAAATAATCTTTGTCGGTGGTAAAGATATAGTGATGATGGCTGTCTAAATGGCCCATCAGATAGGCCTGCCCCGCAATATAATGTCTTAATTTAACCACATCATCGCTAAAAGAGCTGGCTTGTAAATGAGCATAGTATTCATTTTTACGTTGATAACACACATATGCAATCGCTTGCTCACCAATATGTTCAATACAATAGCAGGCTGATTCTGCCAGAGTGCTCGCCCCGCAAGTGAGCATAACGATACGGTCATCCCAAACAAATAAGCTCGATTCACTCAATAAATAAGCATCACAATAATCATTACTTATGCTAGATAAAATGTCTGCATTTGAGGCAGCAACAAGCCCCAGCCAAAAGGTTCGATCTAAAGACCGTAATTTAGGCGCGGCTATATTAACAATTATCTCTAACTTTTTCTCTGAACCTTCAAAAAACATCTTAGCAACTTAAAAGCCTAGCAACCTGAGGTCGCTAGGCTTTTTGGATAACAAGTTAACTTAGTCGAGTCGATTAAAAATCTTCTAAGTAGGTATAGCCTTTAAGCCCTAACTGTAGCTCTTCTAGAATACTAGCCCGCTCTTCTTCAACAATATGCTGATTCACAAGTTCTTCATAGGTGCGCATAAAGTCAACCGCATCTAAGTTCACATAACGTAAAACGTCAGCGACTGTATCACCTTCTAAAATAGATTCAATCTGGCTTAATCCATCTTCATCGATACGCACAACCGCAGAGTTAGTATCACCGAACAAGTTATGCATATCACCCAAAATTTCTTGGTATGCACCAACCATGAAGAAACCAATTAAGTATGGGCTATCTGCACTCCATGCTGGTACTGGTAATGTAGTTTCAATTCCTTGACCGTCAACATATTGATCAACAATACCGTCTGAGTCACAAGTTATATCTAACATTACTGCACGGCGTTCTGGTGCTTTATCTAAACCAGATAAAGGCAACACAGGGAACACTTGATCAATACCCCAAGCATCAGGTAATGACTGGAATAAAGAAAAGTTAACGAAAAACTTATCGGCTAACTTTTCATTTAATTCATCAATCACTGGGCGGTGGTAACGGTTATTGTTACTTAATAATCCCTTCACTTCATGACAAACACGTAAATTAGCTTGTTCAGCCCAAGCTCGGTCAGCCAAACTTAATTGACCCACAGCAAACAATGAGTGTGCTTCAGAAATATCACTCTGACTATCATGATAAATTTCAATAATCGCACGTTGATCATATCGACCACTGATTTCTAACCAAGATTGCCACATGTTGTGGAGCAATTGCGGCGCATCTTCACTTGGTTCTTGAATATTTTCAGGTTGATACGCTTCAGTACCAATAACATCAGTAATTAACACCGCATGATGTGCCGTTAAATGGCGACCAGATTCAGAAATAATACGCGGCATTGGTTGCTCGTACTCATTGCATAAATCGGTTAATACGTTGACGATATTGTTAGCATACTCATTTAAACCATAGTTCATTGAGTTATTGCTTTGGCTACGAGTACCGTCGTAATCAACCGCTAACCCACCGCCGACATCGAAACAATCAATGCTGGCACCAAGTTGGCGTAATTCACAGTAAAAACGACCGGCTTCACTTACGCCTTGGCGGATATCACGAATATTGGCAATTTGCGAACCTAAATGAAAATGTAATAGCTGCAGAGAATCAAGCATATTTGCACTTTTCAATTCAGCAATAACTTTCAACACTTGTGCCGCAGACAAACCAAACTTTGACTTTTCGCCACCGCTGGCTTGCCACTTACCTTTACCCTGGAAAGCCAAACGCACACGTAAACCTAAACGCGGCGTTATCCCAAGCTTTTCAGCTTCGATTAAGACCATTTTAAGTTCTGACATTTTTTCCAGAACAATATAAACCTTATGTCCAAGCTTTTCGCCGATAAGCGCTAAACGGATATATTCTTTATCTTTGTAACCATTACATACAATCACCGAGCTGGCTTTTTGTGCCATAGCAAGTACAGCCATTAACTCTGGTTTACTACCGGCTTCAAGTCCTAACTGAGGGACTTCTTTCGATTTTTGGCTAGCTAAAATCTCTTCAACTACCGTTTTCTGTTGGTTTACTTTAATTGGGTAAACTAACAAGTAATCATTTTGATAATCGTACTTCTTAATTGCATCATTAAATGCTTCGCATAAACTTTCCACTCTATGGTGCAAAATCTGCGGGAAACGGACTAATACCGGTAACGAAACGCCAGCTTCTACCATACTTTTGGCTAATTCATTTAAGCCAACTTTATGATCAGGATTTTGTGGGTTAGGTGACACAGTCACTTCGCCATCTTCACGAATACCATAAAAACCTTGGCTCCAGTGAGTCACGTTATAACCCGAGCGAGCATCTTCGATAGACCAATCAGACATAATTATTTTCCGTATTTGTATCAAAGTTAGCAGCGCCGCCTAAGGTGGCTTCTGCCAGTTAAAATCTAGATAATACAACATGATTATCTTAGATAGAATAATGGTTTATCCAGCACGTTCATTGAGGCTGAAAAACCTGTGACGGACAAAATAAAGGCATTATAAAATTGCCTGCTATTATATCGTCTTTTTTATCGTCTTTCGCATCTTTTATATTGAACATCTTACGCGGATATTCATAAAGCATGCAAATTTTGCTAGCTGAAAATGGGCACACAGCTGTAACAAGTATTTTACTGATTAAACTTGTTATTAGTTCACTTTATAATGGATAACTAGCAACATTTTCGACCTTGATAAAAACGGCGCAATTAAAACCTGCAATGACGTGTAATGCAAGCAAATTACCGATTAATTACCATAATATTTCGTCCACAATCAATGTCAAAAACGGCAATAAACCAGACGATAAGCACAAATGATTTTCGATAGCGATTAATTGACACAACGTGAGCTAAATTTACGTGTATAATTAGGTGTTTTTTCTAAGATCATCTTTTCATTTTAATTAAAGTAGAGTCATTCATGATACAAATCGGTAAACGTTATTCATTAGAAGTCGTTAAACAAGTTAACTTTGGGGTTTATCTAAATGCTCAAGAGCTTGGACAAGTCTTGCTTCCTAATAAATTTGTCCCTACCGGTTGTAATGTCGGTGATATGGTCGATGTGTTTCTTTATTTAGACTCTGAAGACATTGTGATTGCCACCACCCAAAAAGCGCTGGCTCAAGTAGGTGAATATGCTTATTTGAAAGTAATTGCCACTGGCCCATTTGGTGCATTTTTAGATTGGGGATTAGACAAAGATTTATTATTACCCTTTGGTGAGCAACATAAACCGGCTGAGGAAGGTCATTCATACTTAGTTTATGTACATGCTAACCATGCCGATGAACGCATTATGGCATCGTCTAAACTGGACAAGTTTGTCGACAAAACAGAAGCTCACTATACCGAAGGTGAACCAGTTAACTTGATCATTGGTGGCACCACAGATTTAGGTTATAAAGCCATTATTAATCATCTGCATTGGGGCGTGATATACCAAAATGAAGTATTTCAGAAACTTCGCTTCGGTCAAAAGGTCACTGGTTTTATTAAAACGATTCGCAGCGATGGCAAGATTGATTTAGTGCTGCAAAAAGGCGATAAAGACGAGTTAGATAAAAATGCTCGCTTAATCATCAATAAACTGCGCAGCGCTAATGGTTTTTTACCACTACATGACAAAACTGATGCTGATGTTATTTATGACAAACTTGCCATGAGTAAGAAAGCCTTCAAAAAATCAATTGGTGGCTTATTTAAAGCAGGTGAAATCACTATTGAAAGTGATGGTATTCGCTTAACTGTGTGAACAATAATCGATTAACCTAGATAAACTAGTGCAATCCTTTGAGAAAAAGCATGGCTCTGTTATAAAAGTAATAGAATCATGCTTTTTATTTAAAGGATACTGTGTATGGAATTAACCCAGCTAGAAGCTAGAGTTATCGGATGCTTACTCGAAAAAGAACTCACAACTCCTGATCAATATCCCCTGTCATTAAACTCACTTGCCTTAGCCTGTAATCAAAAAAGTAGCCGTGAACCGGTTATGTCATTGAGTGAATCTCAAGTACAAACAGTATTAGATGACCTGACCAAAAAACGCTTAATCAGTGAGCAATCAGGATTTGGTAGCCGCGTGGTAAAATATAAGCATCGTTTTTGTAATACTGAATTCAGTGAGTTGCAGCTCACCAATGCTGAAGTCGGATTAATTTGTGTCTTGTTATTACGTGGTCCACAAACGCCAGGCGAACTTAAAACCCGCGCTAATAGACTTCACGAATTTACTGATGTATCTCAAGTCGAAACGGCATTACTCGGATTAAGCCAGCGTGAGAAACCATTAGTGGTACAACTTGTTAGAGAAGCGAATAAACGTGATTGTCGCTTCCTTGAATGCTTTAGTGGCAATGTTGACGACTATGATGTCAACAATAGTGATGTCGTTTTGATCTCTACTCACACTCAGCAAACGTTACAAAAAGACTCTCGGATTGCCGAATTAGAACAAAGAGTCGAATTACTCGAACAAAAATTCGCACAACTAGAAAGTTTATTAAACTAATTTATGCTTACCGATAATCGGTTAAGCAAGGATATTATTATGGACAGTACCACCTCTCCATCGACACTGACTCATATTTGGTTATTAGCAAAATATGAGTTAACCAAACGTTTTACTAACAAAAGCGGCATGATTTCATTAATCGCCTTTATGTTAATTTGGGCTATTTTATTGTTGTACCCTATCAAGAGTGCATCTGAATTTATTATGCAGCCTAACTTTAAAGACTTTACTGAAGCCCTCTTTGGACCAGGAAGTTTGCGCCATCTGTTCGAATGGCCAGTTGAAGAGTTTGCCGTGTTCTGGTTAACTGCACTGTACCTTTTTCCCATGTTCAGTATTTTTATCGCCGCAGATCAATTTAGTTCAGATAAACAACGTGGTAGTTTGCGATTTCTAACCTTAAGAGTCAGTCGTTCAAGTTTATTTTTTGGTCGTTTCTTAGGGCAAATGTTTATCCAATTGATGTTGATCATCTTAACGTTATTGGCAACCATCGCATTAGCATTATCTCGTGATATATCTTTGTTATTGCCATCAATAACAACTAGCTTAATCGTAATGGTTAACCTAGTAATCGTATTATTACCCTACACTGCTGCTATGGCTGTGCTGTCATTACATGCAAACTCAGCAAGACAAGCCAGTATTTTTGCGGTTATCTTGTGGGCTGTAGTATCAATATTTATTGCATTAATTAATATGAATTTCCCCCAATTAAGCTGGTTGAACTGGATACTGCCTGGTTCGCAAATAGGCAATTTGATTAATACTCAAGGATTAGGCTCATTTGTATACGCTCCCATTCCATTACTGCAAACGGTGGTTATTTTATTTGCTGGTAAAGTCTTAATGAGTAGGAGTGCGCTATGAGTATCATTCAATGTGACAACCTTTCTAAACAATACGGTAATAAACTTGCGCTCGACACGGTATCGTTAACGCTTACACAAGGCGCTCCTATAGCATTAGTTGGCCCCAATGGTGCCGGTAAAACAACGCTATTCAGTTTACTCTGCGGTTATATCCAACCAACTAGTGGCAGTATTAGCATTTTAGGCCATAAACCCGGTAGCAAAGCGTTGCAAGGGTTATTATCGGCACTACCACAAGATGCTGCATTAGATCCTAATTTTACTATAGTGTCACAACTGCAGTTTTTTGCTCAATTACAAGGCATGACAGTAAAGGCGGCCAAGACAGAAGCTTTACGAGTACTTGCTCTTGTTGATTTAACCGAATCCGCTGAAGCTAAACCTAAAAGCTTAAGCCACGGCATGAGCAAGCGGGTTTCAATAGCGCAAGCGTTAATGGGTTCTCCCAAGATTGTCTTACTCGATGAACCAACTGCGGGTCTTGACCCTGCTAATGCGAAAAAAATTCGCCAAATAGTTAAAGATTTATCAGGCAACACCACATTTGTGATCAGTTCACATAACCTCGACGAACTAGAGAAGTTATGTGATCAAGTGATCTATCTTGAACACGGCAAGCTACAACAATCTGTATCAATTAAAGCCAGTCAAGCGACTGACTTTATCACGCTGACAATGAAACAGTGTGATATGGATAGCCTTCATCAGCAATTATTGGGACTTAATGACATTATTGAAGTAAGGCGTATCGGTGATGAGCAATATGTTATCGAGTACCAGAAGCAATCCAGCTTTGCCATTGAAATACAGTTATTTGAACTATTTACTGCTAACCAGTGGCAATATAAATCATTGCTGAAAGGTCGAACCCTAGAAGAGACCTTATTTTCTTAACCTATAAATATCAATGAGTGTGTTACTCATATTCATTGATATGGCTCACAATCAAAAAATGACTCATAAACTGTCATTTTAATAGCACATACAATCACTTTGTTGATTAATTTGGGATCAATCGGCCCAGTTAATCAATAAGTGCTTGAACCAGTAAAATTTTATTTATTTAGTTTTCAGTAACAGCAATCAACAACTAAACCTCACACCATGTGGCCTTTCACGTTCTAAGCAACAACGCCCTTAAGACTGTCATTCGCTCTAGCATCCTCAAGCGAGTTAAGCGAAATAATAGATTTAACGAAAGATATCCAAAAGTGGGTGTATGTTAGGCAAACAATTCGGCTAACTCCTAACTCCTTTGATTCATTTTTATTCTCTCAGTGATAACTAAATTGTTTATTCTATTTATACCAATCCTTATTAGAATATGATCTAATTTAGGCTACGTCACTAGGCCCAGTACAATGAAAATGACTGTAGGTCTAGTCGTCTACAGCAAAGTCATTTGAAGCAGTAATGGGGGTTGTGACACTGCCCCGAAGGGCGAACTTATTAGCGAGGTCTTCTTTGTTAGCCTTTCTTAACGTACGACTGCATTGATGGATGCAGGAGGTAGAGCAATGCAGGAGCCGTTGCCGAGAACGACTATGTCTTCAAAAGGCTACCTCGAATACCGCACTGATAATTTTCGCTAAAAGAGCAAATTCTAATGCGGTCTGCCATTGTTTCAGCGTCAATAAGGGATAGATATCACTGAGTGTAGCTGTAATTAAAAATGATGAACAATAGAGATTAATAGAAGGCAGAGTGATTGATATGGGTAGTGATTGGTGATTGGTGATTGGTGATTGGTGATTGGTGATTGGTGATTGGTGATTGGTGATTGGTGATTGGTGATTGGTGATTGGTGATTGGTGATTGGTGATTGGTGATTGGTGATTGGCATGATAACAATATAAGTACAGTGCAAAATTATAGAATAAAATGCAAAAAAAACTGCAGCATAAATGCTACAGTTTTAAGTCCTAACTTTTAGTTTAAACTAAAAATTAAACTACTGAAACGTTCTCAGCTTGAGGACCTTTCTGACCTTGAGTCACAGTGAAAGACACTTTCTGACCTTCGTCAAGAGTTTTGAAACCGTCTGAATTGATAGCACGGAAGTGAACAAATACGTCTGGACCAGACTCTTGCTCAATAAATCCGAAACCTTTATCAGAGTTAAACCACTTAACAACACCAGTAACTTGAGACATAATATAAATCCTGTAAAAAAATAATTAAAGCCTTAACGGCGGTAAAGCTGGAAAATGCCGGTATTACTTATGTTCACAGGACGAAACTTGTCGTATTGATAAATATAAGCCCAACCTTCAAGCTGAGTAGACTATAAACCATTTAAAAAATAAGTCAACAAACATCAACTAAACAATGGTAATTATTTGGTGACTTAACAAAACGGTTTATCTTTGAGCATCAGATAGTTATTTATATCAATGACCTGATTGTTTATTGTTCGCGCTGGTGAATTTCGATTTTAAAATCTATTTCACACTCAAGCCCTTGCTCTATTATCTGCGATTTCTGCGAGTCACTCAACTTCCAAGCATAAGGAGTCATATTAAGAAAATGATCGATATCTTCAGCTCGCGTTAACGACAAAGAATAGCCTAGTGCTTCATGTGCCAAATATCTAAAGCCATCTAAAATTATAGACTCTTCAGAGTGGAGTTTAGGCTCACTGTAAATCTTCTTTTTTAACGCATAGTGATGCATAGGTCCCGGTGAAACGGTAATTAATACTCCCCCAGGTTTTATCACTCTTTGTAATTCTTCAATTTTAGAGGGGGCATAAATACGAATAGCTAAATCAACACTATTGTCTGCAAATGGCATTTCAAACGCACTTGCAACGCAAAAATGCAGTGTTGAATACCGTTTGGCCGCATAACGAATAGCAGACTTTGAAATATCAAGTCCATAGAGTTCACAGTTAGTTTGAGTGACAGATTGTAATGTTTGAAATAATCGATGGCTGTAATAGCCTTCGCCGCAACCAATGTCGAGTATCTGATTAGCCTCTGTAGCATACTCCAGCGCTAACTGATTTACCTTGTCGCTCAACGGTTGATAAAAACCTTGATTAAGGAACTCTCGTCGAGCAAACATCATTTCTTTGTTATCGCCAGGATCTTTAGTTTTCTTTTTTTGTACTGGCAATAAATTAACGTAACCTTCTTTCGCACAATCAAATTGATGACGTTGTTCACATTGCCAAGCATTTTGTTGTTCTACTAACGGGGCGTTACAAATAGGGCAAATATAAGACATGGATGGGACTCTAGAGTTACTGAAAAATTAAAGATCGTCTTCACACAGCCTATTGACCATTTCCGACACGTCTTTAGGAGCTAATAGTTCGAAAAAATCTAATTTACGTTGTAATTGTTCATTATTAAAAAGTTGTTCATTTGACGAACGGCCTAAATTAGTCCGCTCTAATGACTGATGATACGACCGCAACAACCATTGGTGCTTATTTTGCAATAAATGATCAAGCTTTAATAGCTCGGTTGAAACACCTGGGTGGATTTTACCCAACTCACCACCAAGGTAATCACGTAACTCTCGTCGAACCTGCTCTAATTCACTAATATGAACAGCAAGCATATTCGAGGGCTCATTATAATCGAACTTACGTCCTAATATCGCTTTAGCCATCACTAAAGCTTGAGGTTCACTCAAAATTCGTAAGTCATTTTCTAAGGTTACCAGTTCAAAACGAGATTCAGTTGATAAGCTAAAATACACGTCACCATCAGTATTAAGATTAATGGTTATACCCTTTTTTAGCTGCTCAATACACACTCGAGGCGCCACGCCCATTGAAGGATACAACTTAATCCCCTGCCCTAAACATCTACGTTGAATAGGTGTTTCTAATAACCGTTGCATAGGTTCAAAAGTAAAGGTCAAAAATGGCTGTATACGAATAATAAGTGTCGCTTGAGTATGATTAACTTGGCTTACAACAAACTCAACTAAAGGATTATTCATCGCAGATAATACTAATAAATCACTCACAGTGTCAGGTAAGCGAAGTGTTAACGCAGTCGGTTGCACTATTTCACTAACGCAAGGTTGAGTAAATACATGATGATGCATAGAATATTCCTTTAATACGTCGTTAATTTTTAACCAGAAAACCCTCATTAATCATTAGTAAACAAGTCAATTTTAGAATTAATTTTATTGAACTCTACCTCATTATCATTTTTTCATGCTGATAAATGTTAACATGATTTTAATCGCGAAAAGGATCTTAAATTTACTATGGCTAACGCAATTCAACCCACTTTATTCTGGCATGATTACGAAACTTTCGGGGCAAACCCAAGCAAAGATCGTCCATCACAATTTGCGGGAATACGAACCGATTTAGCGTTGAATATTATCGGTGAACCTGAAACATTTTATTGCAAACTTGCGCCTGACTATTTACCGTCTCCTGAAGCCATACTCATTACGGGTATTACCCCACAACTGGCTAATCTTAAAGGCATGCCAGAAGCAGATTTCATGAAGCGCATCAATGCGTTATTTAGCCAGCATAACACATGTGTGGTGGGCTATAACTCATTACGCTTTGATGATGAGGTCAGTCGTTATGGTTTTTATCGTAACTTTATAGACCCGTATGGACGAGAATGGCAAAACGGTAATTCACGTTGGGATATCATTGATTTAGTTCGAGCTTGCTATGCATTTCGCCCAGACGGCATTAACTGGCCAAAGAAAGAAGATGGCTCACCCAGTTTTAAGCTGGAATTACTCACCCAAGCTAATGGATTAAGTCATGAAAAAGCGCATGATGCTATGTCAGATGTTTATGCCACCATTGCCATGGCTAAACTGATTAAGCAAAAACAGCCTAAATTGTACGAATATTATTTTAATTTAAGACGAAAACAAGCGGTTGCTGATCATATTGATGTGTTAAAAATGCAGCCTTTGGTTCATGTCAGTTCAAAAATTAGTGCCCTCCAAGGTTGTACTACGATGATAGCTCCAGTGGCTTATCATCCTTCCAATAAAAATGCCGTCATTTGTGTTAATTTGGCGATGGATATTTCACCACTCTTAACATTGTCGGCTCAAGAAATCAATGACCGAATGTATACCTCTCGTCAAGATCTAGCTGAAAATGAGCTTGCGATACCACTGAAACAAATCCATCTAAACAAGTGTCCTTTTATCGGTTCACCAAAATTACTTGACGACGAGGTGGCTGCAAAATTACAGTTTGATAAAGCATTTGCACGTGAACAATATAAACGCTTAAAAAACCACCCCGAATTGCGAGAAAAACTTAATCAAGTATTTGAACTTGAATCAGATCGTAAACCGATTACCGATCCTGATTTGATGCTCTATAGCGGTGGTTTTTTTAGTCATGCAGATAAGTCAAAAATGGACATTATTTGCCATACTGCACCACATAATTTAGCGGCATTAGCATTACAATTTGATGATCCGCGGATCGTTGAAATGTTATTTCGGTTTAGGGCTCGTAACTATCCTGAAACATTAAGTGATAGCGAAGCCCGTAAATGGCGAGATTTCTGTCAACAACGTTTATCGGATGCCGATTATGTGATTAAACTCGAAAACCTGGTTGAAGAAACCAGCGAGAATGAACACAAACAAAAGCTATTAAAAGCCCTATATCAATATTTACAATCATTATAGTGAATTTTCACTTTGCCCAATTTATTTCATTTAAGGATTAAGGGAATGCAAAATAGATTTTTAGACAGCATTACTCAACTAGATAAACCTTTGGCTACAGCACTTGTGCCATTACTAGATGAGCAGTTTTGTGGTCATATTACTACTGAACAATTTCAAAGTCTTGTGAAAGCAAGTGGTCAAACAGAACAGCAAGTGGTTATGGCGCTATTGCCCATAGCGGCATCACTAGCCATTGCTCCTATCAGTGAATTTTATGTTGGTGCTATCGTAAAAGGTGCCAGCGGTGACTTGTACATGGGTGCTAATTTAGAATTACCCGGTGAAGCGTTATTTCACAGTGTACATGCTGAACAAAGTGCCATCAGTCACGCATGGTTAAGCGGCGAAACAGAAATTTTAGATATTATTATTAATTACAGTCCCTGTGGCCACTGTCGTCAATTTATGAATGAATTATTCAACGGCAGTAAGATTAAAATCCATCTGCCCCAACAAGAAATTCAAACCTTGGCGCATTATTTACCCTATGGGTTTAGCCCTGCCGACTTAGGCATTACGGTGCCACTATTATGCAAACGAGAACAAGAGTTTTGCTGTGATTCAGATGATCCGATGATCATCGAAGCCATTGACCAAATGGGACTAAGTTATGCTCCCTATACCAATTGCAATGCGGCAGTGGTACTAGAAACTAACGACGGAGCCACTTTCTGCGGCCGTTATGCTGAAAACGCGGCATTTAATCCATCAATGCAACCTATGCAAATGGCATTATCCAACCTTATTCGTAATAACCGCCAATACAGCGAAATTAAACGTGCTGTATTAGCGGAATCATCTGTTGGCAAAATCAGCTTAGTGGGTGCGGCTATGGATGCTCTGCATGCAATAGCACCAATTGAACTACAACATGTTGTTGTAGAGCCATTGCTTGGATAACTAACCGTAAACTTATTATCTAAAAATGATAACAAGTCTGTTCTAACAAACAAAAGGCGCTAATCAGCGCCTTTTTTATTAGGATTAATACTACATTAACCCTAGATTAATAATGTATTATACTTTAACAATCTGCTGTTAATACCATGCTAAGCTAACTCGTATTTGATTGATTTTTGTGGTCTTAGCATTAATCGTCTTCTAGGTTATAGCATTTAAAAGTTATGGTTTATTTTGCTTATTGAGTTTTTTATCTTCTGATAAGATTCCATCTTTAAGTTGCGCTAAATAAGAAATTTATGTCGTCAGGAGATCAAATGATCAATAGCATTATTATGACAGGCACTCACTTTTGACATATATAACAACACATTATTAACGACCATATCGTTATCGATGAACAAGCAAACGTAAAGCGAGTCACTATTGCGAATATCGACCTTTAACAAGATCTTACTCCTTGTCGTATTTTTTACGGTCGCGTTAGTGTGGGCCATTATCGAAAATGCCAAGCCTCTTACGGTCAAAATACTCAACAACTTATTAGCCGATAACCATATAGAAGTGCTTAATTTTGATGCCGAATATGTGTCGTTTAATCACATCCGTATACCTAGATTGGTGTTAAAAATTGAAGACAGTCATATCGCGATCCAAGATTTTAACCTTGAACTACGAGACAGCCTGCAGATTCTTAAAAACCAACAGATTAGCGCTGACGATATTGTTAGTATCAAAACAAAAAGTGTTTATGTTGATTTAGGTGATAGTTTTTTTATCCGCCAATCTCAGCAAACAGAAGAAAATCCAGCGGCATTACAGCTCAACCTAGCTAAATTACCGATGATTGAACTCGGTGAAATCAATATTAAGCTTCCAGTACTTGATAAAAAGGATCCGCAACAACATACCTTAAAAATGGACCAACTTACGCTAACCCAAAAAGGTCAGTTAAATACGCTATGGCGCTTTAATGATTTTCCATTATTTAGTCTAGATGCCACCTTAGAAAAACGTGCATGGCAATTTAATACCTTAGTTGATCTAGGATTAAGCTATAAGGGTCTTGAATCGTTGGAGCAATATTTAGACTTACTAAATAGCAAACAACAAGCACAAACTAATAATATGCTTCACGGTTTACACAAACAATTATCACAAATATTGCAACCCATTCGTCAGCAGCAATTGACCATCGAAGGGCAATGGACTGCAAATAGTAAAATTGACTTAATCAGCGGTGAGATGAGCAGTCAACAATCGATAGATGGATTATCATTGCATTCTCCACTGTGGCCCAGTGTTTATTTTTCGCCGCAACAACCCATTAAAGCAATGCTGAATTTGGGCAATTATCCTGTAACCGGCTCACTAGACAACAGTAAAACCACGGATGCCTTCGCGATAAAGCTAGGTATTGCGCCGCTAAATTATCAGCTGTCGCCCTCACAAGATGACAGAAGTAAATTAATTACATTGTTAACGGGTGATAGTGCCAATCAAATAATTCATATTATTGACAAACTAACCCCTAAATCGACTTCTCAGCTAGCCAGTATCGATGTCGATATGGCTTATTCTATTGAAGTCGTTATCCCGCTACAAAATGATGATCTACCAATGCAAGTGTCAATTCCTGACCTAAGCGTCAGCATTGAAGGGTTATTGCTCCAAAGCAAATTAACACTGACGCACACTACATTCAACAGTCATCAACAATTTAACAGTTATTTCGATTGGGATATGGCATTGTCGTCTCTGGAAGCAACTGATAAGACACAACAACAGTCAATCAATACACTCGCCACAAACGACATAACCGTAACGACCAGTGAGAATATCCCCGAACCAACACCTGTAACCACAACGGCTCCAAGTCTTATTAATATCAAAGCCTTATTCCCTGAGATCCCGTTAGAACTGTTGTCGTTGTCTGATGCGAAAGTGAGTCTAGTCGGTCAAATATCGCAGTGGCAACAAAATCAACTCGAACTATCATTACTGCCAAGCTCCAGCCTAGCTGTCAACAATACAAGTATATTGCGCAGTATTAACAGTGAGAATGAACAACATACCAAGCAGACAAAAAAAACCTCAGCACAATTAGGATCATTCGGGCTTGTACTAAATGACGCCTCGACCATGTCATTCAAACCAAATAAGACTCAACTCAATCTATCTCCGTTAACGCTGCAAATTGGCCAACTCATTGCTCAGCAAGCTACCCAAGTGGAAAACAGTAAGCTATCGACTACACTAGCCTCGGTTAAAAAAACCGATATTGCTATCAATCAAGGCATAACCCTAGCGTTACTTCAGAATGAGCCTATCGACAAGTCGCTAGAACGTTGGTTACAAACCCCTGCAACCAACGACATCACTTGGCGTATCAATAAACTCGATATCACCAAGCAACTAGGAAAAAGTCGCCGCCAACCACTACTTGCACTGGATAAGATTACGGTGACTCAGCAACTCAATTTATCTAAAGGGTTACTGGTCGGTAGTGAGCAATGGCAACTCGACACTCTCACATTAGGCAGTTATCACTTACTTAAATTTGCTGATAAAAAAAGCCCATTATCATTAGCTGGACAATGGACATTTAATACCGACATTGAAACTGCTCTGAAGACATTACAAAAAGTTCAACCCTTGCCCAGTGATGTTTCTATTCAAGGTTATAGCAAGGTGATAGCAGGCTTTGCATTAAGCGAAATAGGCAACACCAGTCAGTTTGAAATGAAAATTCAACAGCAATTGTCATCCTTGTCTGGTCAATGGCAGGATAAATCATTTAATGGCGGTGACGTGTTTGCTCAATGCCAATTTAACTGGCAACAAACTCACGATGGTCCCAATACGCCAGCAGTCGAAAAACACTTTGCCCACAGTCAATTAGTCTGTCCACAAACGGCAATCAGTTTACAGCAAGCTAAACTTGGTTTGTCACTAACAAATTTGAATTTGAATGCAGATATCGAACTTAACAAAGACGGCAACAAAACACCGACTAATTGGTTACAGCAAGTGACAGGGTTAAGCGAAACTAATATCAACCTTACCGCCAGCGGCGACATGCTTGATGGACGCTTTTTATTACCTGAGTTTGTGTTAAAACTGCATGATAAATCTTATGGATATTTATTATTACAAGGGTTGAGTCTAGAAAAGTTCTTAGAAGAGCAACCGCAAGTGGGTGTTAAAGCCAATGGCTTATTTGATGGTGTATTACCTGCAAAACTCGTTGACGGTAAAGTAACTATAACAGGTGGAAAACTCGCGGCACGGAAGCCCGGAAGGATTAATTGAAGTAGCCGGAAATCCAGCCATTGATCAACTAGAATTATCTCAACCCTACCTTGGATTAGTCTTTACCGCACTTGAACATCTTAACTACAGTGAATTATCAAGCTCGTTTGACATGACAACCAACGGAGATGCCGTAATTAACCTTAGCGTAAAAGGTAATAGCCGCGGCATTGAGCGACCTGTTCACCTCAATTACACTCACCAAGAAAACTTAATGCAATTATACAAAAGCACTCAGATAGGCGTTCAGCTACAAAACAAAATTGAAGCAAAAGTCCAATAGCAGCATAAAAGGATAATACACGTGAAACATTCATCGATATATGTAATTAGCATCAGCACCATAATGACATCATTATGGTTATCAGCCTGCACACCCACCGTTAAGATAGAGCCTCCAGACAAACCAATTGTCATTAACTTAAATGTTAAAATCGAACATGAAATAAAAATCAAAGTAGAAAAAGAGCTCAATAATCTACTTGAAAATGATGAGTTATTTTAAGCAGAGGTTATCAAGATGAAATCGACATTCACTTTAGCCACCGTACTATGCTTAACCAGTTTATTATGGAGTAGTACAGCTTGGGCAATGACATTACAAGAAGCCAAAACAGCCAGACTAGTAGGTGAGCAAACAAACGGTTATTTAGGCATGGTAATAAGCTCACCCGAAACACAACAGTTAGTACTATCGATTAATGCAAAACGTAAACACTACTATCAAACCATCGCTAAAAGACATGATATTAGCCTTGATAAAGTCGCGACTCTTGCGGCGCAAAAGGTGATGGAAGCGGCTGAACCTGGGCATATGATCCAAACGCCACAAGGACGATGGCTAAAAAAATAACCACGAGAGTTGCCTCTACGTGGTTACGTTACATCTAACAAACCATTACATGGTTGCCATAATCCAATAATCTAAGCGCTTCTGTGGGTCTGTTACAATTGATTTGCAAGAGTCTTTGTACTTTGACATCAATGCGCCTAAGTTATTCGACCCTGCTAACTTATCAATTTGCTTTTGTTTAGCTGCAACAACATCTTTTTCAACTTGCTCAGGGGCACGGTACTTACCCGCTATCGCCACGGCATCAATTGCGGAGGTTTTTAAACGCTCACCCACCGCTTTCATTTGCGGGGCATTCATCGCAGCAATCGCTTCCGAGCTAATTTGATAATACGCTGCACATTCAAGCAGTTCATCAGTAAATGCCTTTTCTGCAGCATCTTCTGCATGTGCAGTGATACTGACACACAGTGCCGATAATGTTAAAACCCACATAGCAGATTTGTTCATGGTTGTTTCCCTTCGTTTTTAGAAATTTGGAGATAAAGTTAATGATTGATAATGCGCTAAAAAGAGATTAAAAATGGCTCAACTCTAGGCTATTGTGCTTCAATAATCGAAAATACAACTGTCTCGAACAGTACTAACAACCTAAGTGTTGTGATTGCGTAGAATGCCATCTTACTTAGCACTCAATCGCATTCGCAAACATGATTATACCAATCAGTTCTGCGTTCAACCGCTATGGCATTCTAGGGATTAAATGTGTAATGAAGTAACAATAATCCAAGCTTAAGGTAATACTTCTTTTATTGAAAGACTACATTACCTTAACTGCATATAGATTTATAGCCAACAGAGGCAATGTTTCTCTTCATATCCTAAAAACATATCCCCAAAATATAGTTTAATATTGTCGCTAAGGCTTATTGCCAAAAATACTTGCTCAGTATGGCGTTCAACAGCCAGTATGATTAAAAACCGTGATTAGCATTACTTACTCTAAACCATCCAGCAATACTATTACGAGTTTTCATCGTCGGCCTGACTTCGTGAGGGAAACGCTCACTTAAAAATAACACTAAGGTACCAATGTGTGGATTAACGACTTCTAATGGTAAATCATACTCATCATAAATAATTAATTCACCGCCGTCGTTTTCTTGCCAGTCAGGGTTTAAGAAAAAAACGGTCGATAAAATACGGTTTTGGCTACCGTGCAGTGCATCGAGATGCTTTTTATAAAATGCACCGGGTTCATAGACTGCATAGTGGCTTTCAAAATCAAATAACCCCATAAATAAACGACGATTTAGGCCATCTTTTAATTGGCTCATAATCGATAGGTATTCACGGTCAATATGATCTTGGTTATTTAACCAACTAATTTTATCTGAACGAATTTCGGCATTGATTTGTTGTTCCAGACCTCGACCGATAGCCGCTTTTTTAAAATCAATATCTTGCTCAGCTTGCATTTTTTCAAGCAAGGCTAAACTTAGATAATCGGGAATGATATCAGATAAAAGGATATACCCTTTATCGACTAACGCATCTGCGATCACATCCAGCATTGCTTCACTTACTTGCGAAACCATATATGCCACATCCAACAGAAAGACTACGCTTTTTACTTTACTCAAGGGCTCTGAAAGAAAATTAAGAGCCTGATTTTCGAGGAGGCGTCATTACAAAGTATGATTGCCATACCTTGATTATTTTCGGCGATTCTATAGAATAAAACCGCCGTGAACAACACTTATTAAAAGCATTAAAATTCATAAGCTTAATTAAAGCTAGTACATAATAACTCTTAACCCAAAGGTTAAATCTGACTGTGTGTGAGTACCGCTTCAGTGGATTCGGCATCATGATTCTCATCGATCAATTGTGCCTCATAAGCTGCAACATGACTTTGGTGCATTTTTAATGCTAAATATAAGTCTGAACGAATGGTGATCCCTTCTTCTCCTGAAACCATATCGGTTTGCTCAAACCAGCTAATTAACTGTCGTTTACGTCCAGCCAACACTAGGCTAACCCCACGCTTTTTAAACAACACATCTATGTCGGTTAACATTGCCATCACGCTTATATCTAAATGGGTAAAGCATGGAACCGCATCGATAATCACACATTCAACCGTTTCAAGTTGGTTCTGCCGAGCAAAGCGCTCCAGTAGACGG
Organism: Shewanella livingstonensis; assembly: GCF_003855395.1. Taxonomy (NCBI): domain Bacteria; kingdom Pseudomonadati; phylum Pseudomonadota; class Gammaproteobacteria; order Alteromonadales; family Shewanellaceae; genus Shewanella; species Shewanella livingstonensis. Next base: position 3,087,703 of record NZ_CP034015.1, read on the forward strand.
CGCTTAAAATAGGTAGCATTAAAATAGGTCAGCGGAGAATTGAACCGATAAATAAACACCCCAGGCACAGATGCGGCTTTATCACTGCTGTCTAAACTACGAATAATACCTTTGCCATCCAGTCCCAACACTTGATCTGTCGGTCGCATAACGGTTCTAAGGAACTGAAATAAGCCTAATAAAACGGCTAGGGTAATCCCAGGGATAACCCCTATAAACAGTACAGCAAGAAAAGTTGTCAACGCTAAGTAAAAAGCTTGGCGATCACGTAAACGTAAGCCCCAAATTGCTTTTAAGTCGATAAGGTGTACCGACGCAATAACGAGCACAACGCCTAATGCTGCGCTGGGAATATACTCTAACGGCGCAGTTAAAAAGACTGCAACAATGGCAATCAATACCGCAGCAATCACTGACACTAATTGGGTTTTGCCACCATTAGCGTCGTTAACTGCGGTACGAGAATCTGCGCCACTAACAGCAAAGCCTTGCGATAAAGCCGAAGCAATATTGGCTAAGCCTAACGCTTTAAACTCTTTGTCTGCATCAATATCATAACCATTTTTAGCCGCAAAACTACGGGCTGTTAGCATCATACTCACAAAGCTCACCATGGCTAAATTGAGTGCAGGCATAACTAATTCACGTGCAATACCAAGGTTAAACACCGGAGCTTGAAATGATGGTAAACCGCCTGCAACACTACCAATGACAGCAATATCATAATCGGTTAAGTGAAAAAGCCACACTAATCCACCGCCCACTGCGATAGCAAACATTGAGGCCGGCCAAGTCGGTTTTAAGCGTTTCATCACAAAGTAGACAATCACCGTGAGGATAGCCATCAAGAGTGTGGGGACATGGGTTTGCGATAGATAATTCGGTGCACCACCTAGGCGCTCAAGCAGGTACTTCTCATCAAAGGTAAAACCGAATATTTTTGAGAATTGACCAACAATAATGGTAATCGCGACGCCATTGAGTAACCCCATTAGAATAGGCTTTGATAAAAAGTCAGCTAATACACCTAATTTAAATCGACTGGCAATTAAACACCAAAAACCGGTCATTACGGTCATGGTCATGACTAATTGCCAATGTTTAAGGCTGTCTCCGGCCGCTAAAGGGGTCACAACGGCAGCAATAACCGCACAAGTTGCAGCATCAGGGCCAACAATGAGTTGTCGTGAGGTGCCAAATAAGGCGTAAATTAGCATCGGTAACACGCATGAATATAACCCTACCGCGGCATTCACGCCGGTTAACTGCGCATAAGCAATTGCCACGGGTAAAGCGACTGCAGCAACAGATAAACCTGCACGTACATCATCCTTAAGCCAGTTTCGCTCGTAACGAGAAAAAGTCTCTAGACCAGGCATAAATTCATACAACCGACTCAGTAACACAACAACCTCAATAGCAATAATATAGGGGGTTATCATAGTTTTATTTCAAAATAATTACGACACATTCACGAGTTATAAATAAATATTTATGCTAAAAAAGTAATCAATACGACTTAAACTCAGCCTACTCCTATGACGAATAAGGCTATTAGAATATACATTTGGTAATATAATTCTTGTCAAATGTATGCAGGTAAACTCATCACTTAGCTTTTTTTAGCCACTATCCGCACACATTATTCATTACAAAATCAACGTCAATATTTGCCTTGTATCATGCTAAACTAGCGTCTGCTTAATTTAACATCTTCTGCAGTTACACCTACAGCACACGAGGTCCAAGTGGTATCGTCATCAAAGTCAGACTTATCTCCAGCTTCAGTGGGTATTCCCCACTTAGCGATGCTAATCCCCATGCTTGCTGCTATTGTCGCCATTACACCTTTAGCTATCGACATGTACTTACCGGCAATGTCTATATTGGCGCTAGGATTTGATACCGACATCACCACAGTGCAGCAATCACTCAGTATTTATCTGGCGGGCTATGCATTAGGCATGCTAATTTTTGGCCCACTGGCCGATAAAATTGGTCGAAGACCCCTCGTTATTTTTGGCTTACTCGGTTTCACCATTATTAGTTTATTGATTGCACTCAGTACCAGTATTGAACAGTTTTTGATATTACGTTTTGCACAAGCTCTCATTGGTGCTGCTGCCACCGTTGTAGTACCCGGTTACATCAAAGAAATTTATGGCGACAATACCGCCAAAGGCATGTCTTATGTCAGTCTTATTATGATGTTAGCGCCGCTTTTAGCACCCACATTAGGCAGTTTAATCTTGGAGTTAGGCGATTGGCACCTGATCTTTTTAAGCCAAAGTTGTTATGCCATTACCTTATTAGCTTTAGTATTATTTAAGCTCAAAATGCCCAGCGATAAAGACCTAGGTAGTCGTAGCCAAAAGTCATTTTTAGGAGGGTACTACACTGTATTTGCTCGAAATGGGGTCAAACTAAATTTATCCAGTGGTGTGTTAACCTCATTTGCCTTCTTTTGCTACTTAACAGCCTCTCCCTTTATTTACATGGAAGTGTTTAATTTAGATAAATCCTTATTTGCCATTTTATTTAGCACCAATGTGGGCGCTTTAATGCTCGCCAATATTGTAAACTCCAGAATAGTGACTCGGTTCGGTTCAAAACGCATGTTACATGTGGCGACATTTTTTGGGATTATTGCCGCAACGGGCTTGCTCTCGGTTAATTTACTTGAGTTAAGTTATCACTTTACCGTATTAATGCTTATCCCATTAATGGGTTCATTAGGGGTGATGTCGGTCAATGCTGACGCCATCGTATTAATGAAGTTTAAACAAGAAACTGGCACCGCAACTGCCGTTATCGGCACCCTAAGATTTGGTTTTGGTGCTGTTGCTGGACCTTTACTGGCATATTTTTATGACGGTAGCGCAATACCTTTTGCAGCCTTGATGCTTGGCGCAATATTATTAGTTGGCCTGTGTCAGTTCTTTCAAAGTACCCTATCGAAAAACAATACCATCTAACTCACAGAGTCTTATGATGAACAAAGCTATTGATATTGATATTGATAGCTTTATTCATCATAAAAGCCAAAGCAACGCAGCCCTTCGCTTAAACGACTTAGGAATACTGTTAATTTAGATTGCCTTGCTAGCGCTTTTTACTAAAACTGCAAATTTTCCAGTTACCCTTTGACCTTTTTGTTTGTTACATATTAGTGAATAAACACCAAAGGAAATCGCAGCACTCATCCAACTGGTAATAAAAAAACCACCAAACATACCACCCAACATATAGCCCATTATCCAAGTACTGAATGTTAACTCATCAATACCCGGTTCAGCCCCGATGATAACAACGGCTCGAAGCAAAATCGTCATCACACCGGCAAACGCAAGGCTGATCAAACAAACTATTTTCATGAAAGAGCTGAAACTTAATTGCACTCGTGCTTCATGTCCATACACTTCATTATATTGCTGCGATTACCTATTCAACCTTCTAGTCAGAATACTAAACCATTAATTTCAAATGTTAACTTGGTTATAAATACTGCAGAAATTTACTGATAAACCCTCACGGCTTTCAAATATTACAAAACAAGCTCATAAACATGAAACTATTTCAACCTAGAAAAATAATTAACCAAAGGGGTTGCAGTAAAAATAAATTTACATAAGATGGAGGCTAATTACTTTTTCAGTAACGATGAAACCAGCCATTGAATATTACGACAGCAATATTCAATCTTCGAGTTTGAATTACCCTTCAAACTTATTGATTAAAACGATTACCGTCGTTGTATACAAGATACTGTTTACCATACGGTAACTTAACAAGGATTTAACTCATGGAAAAGCTTTCTGGCGCGAGTATGATCGTGCGCTCATTAATAGATGAAGGTGTCAGCCATATCTTCGGTTACCCCGGCGGCTCGGTGCTAGACATCTACGATTCTCTGCACAAAATATCCGGCATTGAACACATTTTAGTCCGTCATGAACAAGCTGCAGTGCACATGGCAGATGGTTACGCCCGTGCTACGGGTAAAGTCGGCGTAGTGTTAGTGACCTCTGGGCCTGGTGCTACCAATGCGATTACCGGTATTGCCACCGCGTACATGGATTCAATTCCACTGGTTGTATTGTCTGGTCAAGTACCAAGTAACTTGATTGGTAATGACGCCTTCCAAGAATGTGACATGATTGGTATTTCGCGACCTATCGTAAAACACAGCTTTTTGATAACCGATGCGAAAGACATTCCAGAAACAGTCAAAAAAGCCTTTTTCATTGCCGCCACTGGTCGTCCTGGTCCTGTGGTTATTGATTTACCAAAAGACTGTTTAAGTCCAGATATACTGCATGATTACCTTTATCCAGACAGCGTTAAAATGCGCTCATACAACCCAACTACCGTTGGCCATAAAGGCCAAATTCGTCGCGGCTTGCACGCTCTATTAGCCGCTAAAAAACCGGTGTTATACGTCGGCGGTGGCGCAATAATTTCCGGTTGTGATGCACAAATCCTTGCCCTTGCAGAACGCTTAAACATCCCCGTAGTCAGCACACTAATGGGATTAGGCGCATTTCCTGGTACCCATAAGCAAAGTTTAGGTATGCTAGGAATGCATGGATTATATGAAGCCAATATGGCGATGCATAACACCGATCTAATCTTTGGCATCGGGGTCCGCTTTGACGATCGCACGACTAACAATGTTGAAAAATATTGTCCTAACGCTACCATTTTACACATTGATATTGATCCCTCTTCTATTTCTAAAACTGTTAGGGTCGATATTCCAATAGTAGGCTCTGCCGACAATATTTTAGACAGCATGTTAGAGCTACTTGATGAGTCTAACGATACTAATGATGCTACTGCTATAGCAGCATGGTGGAGCGATATTGAAATTTGGCGATCACGTAAAAGTTTAGAATTTGATCGCACAACCGATAGAATCAAGCCCCAACAAGTGATTGAGACCTTGTACAAACTCACTAATGGTGACGCTTATGTGGCCTCAGATGTGGGTCAACATCAAATGTTTGCCGCCTTATATTACCCATTCGATAAACCTCGTCGTTGGATTAACTCAGGTGGTTTAGGCACTATGGGCTTTGGTTTGCCTGCCGCAATGGGCGTTAAAATGGCGTTCCCTGAAGCTACCGTGGTGTGCGTTACAGGTGATGGTTCTATCCAAATGAATATTCAGGAGCTTTCAACCGCGTTGCAATACGATACTCCAGTTAAAATCATTAACTTGAACAACCGTTTTCTTGGCATGGTAAAACAGTGGCAAGACATGATTTATTCAGGTCGTCACTCACATTCGTATATGGATTCTGTACCTAATTTTGCCAAAATTGCTGAAGCCTATGGCCATGTGGGAATGAACATTAACCATCCAGATGAATTAGAGTCTAAGCTGGCTGAAGCATTGGCAATGAAGGATAAGTTAGTATTTGTCGATATCAGCGTAGACGAGACTGAACATGTGTACCCGATGCTCATTCGCGGCGGCGCGATGAACGAAATGTGGCTAAGCAAAACGGAGAAAAGCTAATGCGTCGTATTATTTCTGTGTTACTTGAAAACCAACCGGGCGCTTTGTCACGAGTGGTGGGATTATTTTCTCAGCGCGGTTACAACATCGAAAGCTTAACCGTCGCACCTACTGAAGATGTGACCCTGTCACGCTTAAATATTACCGTGATTGCTGATGCCAATATTCTTGAGCAAATTGAAAAACAATTGCACAAACTTATCGATATTCTAAAAGTGGCTAACATTACCGAATCAGCCTATATTGAACGCGAAATTGCCTTAGTTAAAGTGAAAGCCCAAGGCGATCAACGTGAAGAAGTCAAGCGTACCGCGGACATTTTTCGTGGTCAAATCGTTGATGTTACCGCCAATATTTATACGATCCAAATGGTCGGAACCAGCGATAAGATTGATGCGTTTATCCATGCTATTACCGACATGACCAAAGTAATTGAGATATCACGTTCTGGTGTGGTGGGTTTAGCTCGGGGTGAAAAATCAATGAGAGCCTAATCACAGGTTATCTGAAAAAAAGCAGAGCCCTATTGGACTCTGCTTTTTTATTAGCAATTAAGACAAGTGGCCATAAATAGCTAACTCACCCTGTATCGTGGTTTTTTATCGATTGGTTTAGCCTCCACAATGTAACGATACTCGGCATTGCCAGAGAGCTGATCAAACGGATAACAGGTTATTAAGGTTAAGTGTTTTTCTGCCGTAGGGGCAAGCACTTCAAGGTCTGTTTCATGAACCACGTGGGTGGCGGTTATTTGATACAACATCCGCTCCCCTTCTGTACTATAAAGTTCGATGATATCGCCCAATTTAACATGTTGTAAACGCATAAAATGGCTATCTCGGTGGCCTGCTATAATAGTATGTCCCTGCTCACCGAGCGCTGCACCACCTAACATCAATCCCGGACCAAAGGCTAAATTACGCCCAGAGGCTCCTGCTAACACATACAAATCACTACCTAAAGGTTGTAAACCATCTGTTTGCTGCTGCAATACGCGCATTTTAGCGACCGGATGAGTATCAGCCCAAGACCAAGGTTTATGAGGTTGGTTATCAACCAAGGTTTGTTCAAAAGCGCGTTCAATCAAAAATTGGGCAAAATGGGCTTTAGCTTGCATATAACCTCCCTGCATTAATAGTCCACATCCCAATACACTCATGAGCACAATAACAACCCAATGTTTGGTCGATGATATGGTTTGCGACATCAATATGCTCCTGTTTATTCATTTGATTCAATCACTAAAACTTGACCTGGCAAGCGTTGTCTTAACCATAAATAGTGCAATAAACCTAAGCTCAATAAGCTAAAACCAATTAATAACCATAACCGACTGGCGGTGCCCGTTTGTGGCAACACTTGCGACGACGGTGCCGCTTGTAAACCATGAGGCAGATGATTTTGTAACTGAACATCAATAGGGTTATCAATTAATGGATTTACCGGAGTAACATCCACTGCAACCAGACTCGTTTGGCTGGTCACTAAATGGTACAAGATACCTAACGCTTCCACCTGTTTATCAACACGCTGGCGATTACTGCTGTCTTTATACAGCTCTAGTGAGGTGATTTGCGCATTCGCCCACAAAAGATCAATGCCTTTTGCTGCTTGGTTATCGTCAAAATCAAGTTGTTGCTGCCAATATTGGCCATTAATATTACCAGAGACAATAATCGGTTGTTGCTGATGTGACGCCGATTTAATACTCACCCAAAGTGGCTCGTTTTGATATAAATCGTTAATGGTAGTTGGCCAGTAATCCGGTACGCTGCCATCAAGGTAATATAGGCCAATATTGGTTAGTACTGGTTGCTCAATTTTATGTAACAACTGCTCAATTTTTTGCTGTACTTCAGTCGCATCGCCAATATAGGTAAATGTTCCTCGCCCCATAGTCGCAGCTCGGCGCATAAAGTCAGAATTAGGCGCTGAGCCAATACCAACGGTAAATAATCGGCTGTCACCTAACTGATCGTTAATAAGCTGATACAACTCTTGTTCGTTGCCAACGGCACCGTCGGTCATAAAAATCACTTGGCGTAATATTTCACTGTGAGCATCGGTTTGATCTGCATCTTGCTGTACGCTGTCCACCAGCGCAGTTTGTAATGCACTGCGCATTTCGGTGCCGCCATCAGCGTCCAATGACTGAATAAAACGATTAGCTCGGCCAATATTACGGCTATTAGCAGCCAATGGTGTTGCAGACAGCATACTCACGTCACTATTAAATTCGATAATATTAAAGCTGTCGATATCACGCAGACCGGCAAGTGCAAACTGTAACGCTTGTTTGGCCTGCGAGATTGATTCACCGGACATAGAACCTGAAGTATCAATAACTAAAATCAGCTCTCTAGCAATAAGATGTTGCTCGCTCACCTCAACACTGGGCGGCATTAACATCACTAACGAGTACAAATTGTTATCTTCGGAACTCACTTGCCTTTGCTCAGTACCTACAACATTAGCGGTATCTTTAAGACCAATATTATTGTCAGCTACGTGGGTTTTGCCCGTTTGATAGAACGTTGCAGCTTGCGGTAATGCACCTACATTAGCCTGCCATTGCAGCACAAAATCACGATCGGCAATGTGTTTACCGGCAAAGCTCACATTATAACGATGACCGTTGTTAGACTGTTTTATTGGATGATACAAGCTATCTAACGAGCTCAGTTCAAATCCTGCATCAATACTCACTCGCATATTAACCATTAATTGAGGATGAGCTTGAACATTAGACATAACCTGATTGTGATTAGCCGGCATAGTTTGCGGCTGCGCCGGCTCTGAGTCATGTCCCGTTTGTGGTGTATAGCGCGGCGTAATCGCTAATGGAAAACGTAAACTAAATAACCCGTCACGGTATTCAATCTTTTGCTGGTAACTAATTTCAACCACTAACTGCTCGTGTGGACCAAGATTGGCAACATCAGAAGAAAATAAATTACGTCGCTGTTGCTGTAACAAACTCGCTTGCTTGCCTTGTTTTTTAGCAGTTTCAAATGTTTGTAATGCTTGCTTTTTAGATTGAATTTGACCAGCGATCACCTTGTCGCCAATACGCAACGTCATGCTATCAACTGCTGCATTTTCTGGCAGCGGAAATAGGTATCGACCATTAACCCACTGATCAGAATCATTGATAAACACTTGCTTAACTGTGACGCGATTGAGTAAACCCGACACATCCATACTCACATGTGTATCAAGTGCTAAGGCTTGTACCACCTGGTTTTGCGTAAAATACACTAAGGTACCTTGAGTGATATCGTTATCTTGATATCCAGACGGTGATGCAAATGCCTTTGTAATACAGGCATAAATGACAAATAGTAAACCGAAACACAGTAATTTATAGATATGCTTTACAGAAACATGTGGCATCAAATAAAACGGGCGCATAGTGGCTCCTTACCCATGTAAACGACAACATCATTGTTTGCGCCTACATGAATAAATGATAAACAAAAAAGGTAAAAACGACTTTTAAAGATAATGAACCTTGAATTTAGTTCGCCGCGAGCTCAGAGCCTGGCGCCATTAACTTGAGCGTCACGCGACGATCAAAAAAGTCATTTTCAAAATTTTGCTCTTGATGCATTGGTAAGGTCGCGCCATAAGCTTGTCCGTGCAAACGTTCTCGCTCAATACCCTGTACAACCAAGTATTGAGTTACTTCAGCCAAACGCTGCTCAGACAATGCTTGATTAAAATCATTATCGCCACGGCGATCGGCATAACCGGTTAAATCAATAGTCAACTCTGGTGATAAGCTCATCATGTAAGCCACATTATCTAATTGTTGTTCAAATAACGGCTCAATATGGCTCGATCCGGTTTTAAACTGCACATTCATACCAATGGTTAATTCATTAAGTGTTTGCAGTTGATTCGCTTTTTGCTCTGCTAGATTTGACTGTAATTGATAATACTTTTCAGACACCTGCTCTAACGATTGCTGCTTAGTGCTCATGGCCATTAATTGCTCATTGGTTTGAGTCAATTGTTGTTCTTGTTCCACTAATTGCTGTTTCTGCTCACTTAACTCTGCACCGTCACCGACAGATTTCCCCACAAAGGTGCCGGCTAACGCGCCAATAAAAGCACCTACGGGTCCGCCAATTACAGCGCCAAGAATAATCCCTGAGCTCAAGCCAACCAGCTCCTCTGTGTGTTCACGTTCATCAGCCATCGTCGTGTCACTTGCCCAGCTGACGTTTGAAATCATCATGGTAGAAATAATTGTTGCGGCAATAAGTTGCTTTTTCATAAAGAATCCCTTTAAGCGGTAGTTTAAAAATGAATGTCATCATCAATACATGAGTTAATGTGCGGTGATTAACTCTATGTCGCTATTAAACACCTCATAGGTGGCTTTATTGGGGAGCAAAAATGGCAATGTGGCGATCAAATGTGGCAACAATATGGCAATTACCTTTTACGGCTTTTTTGGGCCAAAAAATCCTGTATAGTCAGCACTGTACCTATTTATCAGCCAATTAATTGAAATCATCCCATGAAACGAATTGCCATTGTTGAAGACGAAGCCGCTATCCGCGAAAACTATAAAGATGTCCTGCAACAGCAAGGGTATAGCGTGCAAGCTTACGCTAATCGACCCGCCGCGATGATAGCCTTTAATGCACGTTTACCTGACTTAGCTATTATTGATATTGGTTTAGAGCATGAAATTGACGGTGGATTTACTTTATGTCAGTCACTACGGGCGATGTCGAGCAGCTTGCCGATTATTTTCTTAACCGCCAGAGACAGTGATTTTGACACCGTTTGCGGCCTACGTTTAGGCGCGGATGACTACTTAACCAAAGATGTCAGTTTTCCTCACCTTCTAGCTCGTATTGCAGCTTTATTTCGTCGTTCTGAATTAATCGGCTCAAGCCCAATTGAAGACAACTTACTTGAGCGCGGCCATCTCACTATTGATGGCAATCGTATTCAGGTATATTGGAAGTCGCTACCAATAGAACTAACCGTTACCGAGTTTTGGATGGTACACGCCATGGCAAAACATCCTGGCCATGTCCGCAGTCGGCAAGATTTAATGCAAGAAGCCAAAATTTACGTCGACGACAGTACTATTACTTCGCACGTAAAACGTATTCGTAAAAAGTTCATCGCTATCGACACTGAGTTTGACTGTATCGATACCGTGTATGGTATGGGTTATCGCTGGGACAATATTTAATCGATGAATTTACCCATAGGGCTGCGGGCCAAAGTTGTCATTTTGTCGCTGTTTCTACTCTGCCTACCTTGGCTTGGGTATGAATATGTCTGGGAAATGGAAAAGTACTTACGCTATGGCCAAGAAAAGACTCTTGAAGGTACCACCCAAGCTCTTGCAACCGCACTGCATGAACGGCCGAAATTATTTGATAACCAAGCCAGCTTTTTAAACCAAGTTGAAAAAGGTCGCGACTTATACGCTTACCCATTAGCAGGCGCGATTCAACTTGATGGCAAACTAGGTGACTGGGACTTATATCAACATCGCACCCTAAATTACTCCAATGAACATGTGCTTTATCAACGCAGTGAAATCGAGCCAGTCGATATTAGTTTTAACCATATGGTGGGTAAATACGGTGGGTATCTTTATGGGTTTTTTAATGTCACGGATCAAAACCTTATTTTTCGTAGCCGTAAAAGTTTGCGAATTGACCGAAATGATCACCTGGTCATGGCCACTCAATCGCCAGATGGGCAATTTAGACGCTATATTATTGCCAACACACAAAGTGGCTGGCTAAGTGCATTTGAATTACCCGCCGATCCGAGCCAATCCATGCCAGTTACCCCAGAATCTCGTATTCAAGGCCAATGGCTAAAAACAGACCAGGGTTACAATATTGAATTCAGGCTACCACTGGAAATGGTCGGCAGTAAATTAGGCTTTGCTATTCATAATGTTAACGATGAAACAACCAGGCAATTAGTTAATATTATCGGCACATCTGCCACTGATTCAGTTGCCAGCTTAGGCACAGTACTGGTGCCCTCGCCTGAAATTGAAAGCATCATTAAAGGCATGAGCCACAACAGCTCTCGTATTTGGGTCGTCGACAATCATGGCCGTGTATTAGCAAAGTCTGGTGATATTCGTTCATCATCCAATACATGGGCAGATGACCTAGACGTCAATCAATCTGATACGCTTTGGCAGCACGTTAAGCAGCAATACATATTGCCGCTGTACTACAAAATATTAACTCGTCCACCACAAGATTTTATCGATTCACTGCAAGATTCAACCGAACTTACTGGCAGCCACATAGAAAAAGCGTTAAGCGGTAAGCAAGGATCTACATGGCGCTTAACGCCAGACAATAAAGCCGTAGTACTCGCTGCGGCCAGCCCTATTTGGATTGACGACAAGGTAATGGGCGTGGTGATAGCAGAAGAAACCACTCACGGTATTCGAAGTTTACGTAACCGCGCATTAGAAAAACTGTTTAACGTCATTTTAACCATTATGAGCATGGGCACGTTAGCCTTGTTTATTTTTGCTTCGAGTATTTCGAGTCGGATACGTCGTCTGCGCGATCAGGCAGAATTAGCCATCGACAGCCAAGGACGTGTAAAACAACAAATTATTGCCTCAAAAAATCGTGATGAAATTGGCGACTTATCGCGCAGTTTTTCAAATATTGTTAGCCGCCTAGGTCAATACACACATTATTTAGAAAACATGTCGTCACGCTTGTCACACGAGCTGCGCACCCCCGTAGCCGTAGTACGTAGCTCACTTGAACATTTAGGCTTGCAGCAGCTTGATGAACAATCGCAAAAGTATGTTAATCGCGCACAAGAAGGCGTTAGTCGCTTGCACCTTATTTTGAATAACTTAAGCGAAGCAACCCGTTTAGAAGCCAGTTTAACACAAGCAGAAAGCTGCCACTTTTCATTAAAAAAAGTCATTAGCGGCTGTATGCAAGGCTATCAGATTACCTACCCAGACCAAGTATTTACCGTCCACATAGAAGATAAAACGATGTATTGCGACGGTGTGCCTGAATATATTGCCCAGTTAATGGATAAGCTGATCAACAACGCTATCGAATTTAGTCAACCCGCTAGCGCTATTACAGTCACCCTGAATCAATATCAAAAACAAGCGTTATTAAAGGTTAGTAACATTGGTCCTTTACTGCCTAAAGACATGAACAGCCAAATTTTTGAATCTATGGTGTCAATTAGGCCACAAGGTATTAACGGCAAGCCACATCTGGGCTTAGGCCTCTATATTGCTCGGTTAGTCACTGATTTTCACCATGGTACTATTAAGGCTATAAACATCATCGATAATGGTGTTGAAGGGGTAGAAATTTGTTTGAGTTTACCATTGAGTGATGAAAAATAATCAACCTCAACATTTAGGCGCTTTATTTGTGCGTGTTGGTGCTAGGATAACAATCAATCGCAAATAATTTACTGCAGCGCATTTATCCATGCCATTGATATTTGGCGAATAACATTTAATTAATAATATTCAACCAATGATATTTAGCCAAAATACCTGCATAAACTCTGCTAAAAATGGAAATAAAACGATATGAGCAAAGACGATAAACTCGCCACCCAAATTGTTAGCCTAGGGCGTGATAAAAAATTTACCAAAGGCATTATTAATCCGCCGGTGTTTCGTGCCTCTACCGTGGTATTCGACACCATGGACGAAATGCGTTTTGCGATTAAAAACAAAACTAATGGTGAAATGTTTTACGGTCGTCGTGGCACCCCAACCCATTTTTCATTTCAACAAGCAATATGCGAACTTGAAGGCGGCGCCGGTACCGCATTATATCCTTCTGGGGCAGCGGCCATTAGCAGCGCCTTACTGTCATTCTTAAAAAGTGGCGACCACTTATTAATGGTCGACACGGCATACGAACCCACCCGCGATTTGTGCAATAAAATGCTCGCGGGCTTTGGTATCGAAACTACCTATTATGATCCCATGATAGGCGCTGGCATTAGCCAATTAATTCGCCCAAACACTAAAGTGTTATTTTTAGAATCACCTGGGTCAATCACTATGGAAGTGCAAGATGTGCCGACACTCAGTCGTATTGCTCACCAACATAATATGATTGTTATGTTAGACAATACTTGGGCATCGCCGATTAATTCTCGCCCCTTTGATATGGGTGTCGATATTTCTATTCAAGCAGCAACTAAATACATAGTTGGCCATTCCGATGTCATGATGGGCACAGCTACAGCCAATGAGCAATATTGGGAGCAGCTTCGCGAAAATAGTTACGTAATGGGCCAAACCACCTCACCAGATGATGTGTATTTAGCCGCTCGCGGTTTACGTACCTTAGGTGTGCGTATGGCGCAGCATAACAAAAATGCTCTAAAAGTGGCTAATTGGTTAGCCTCTCGTCCAGAAGTCGATCACGTTCGCCACCCTGCATTTGATACATGTCCTGGGCATGAGTTTTTTAAACGCGACTTTAGCTGTGGTAATGGCTTATTCTCGTTTGTACTTAAGCAAGGCGACTTAGCGTCAGTGACCGCTTTTGTAGAAAACATGGCTCATTTTAAAATGGGCTTTTCATGGGGCGGGTTCGAAAGCTTGATTTTAGGCGTATTTGGCATTAACAATATCCGCACCGCCACCCAATGGGATAGTAGTAAACCATTATTGCGCCTGCATATTGGGCTTGAAGATGCCGATGACTTAATCGCCGATCTAGATGCTGCATTTGAGCGTTATAATGCGGTAATTAATCAGTAGCTTAAGCTTAAATACAGCCAATAAATATTTGTATGGAATGTTAGATTAAGGGAATTAAATGAATTTTATTAAACTAGTACTGTTCAGCCTGTGCATTAGCATTGGTTATTATGCGTTAACTATTATAGCAATTGGTCAGTCTGCTGCTGGTAATCTATTGTGGTGGTTTAATAGTAGTCAATATCCTACCGCAATGCACTTAGCGCAAAACTTTATTAGCATTGGCCTAGCGGCATTCATTCCTACTTTTGTAGTGCGCAGTTATGAGCCAGCAAGACAATGGATAGCTATTACGATTATGATTGTGGCTACCATGTTCTTACACGGTAATATCCATTACATGCCATGGGATCCTATGGGTATAGTGAGATTTATTAACAACACCTTGTTTTATGGCGATATCGGCGCTAAAGCAATGTTTTTCTATATCTTGCTACTGCCTATATTATGGTTGTTAATGTTTAAACGTATGGTACGTATTTAAACAAGGTTAGAGTTGGCAAGTTAAACCTGTCCTCAACTAGCACGATTAAAGCCCCAAAGTGATGCCGCTTGGGGCTTTTTTATATTTAGATAATAGCCAGAACCTCTGCATATTAAGTAATCAAAATCATAGTCTTTAACCTTAATATCTCTTCCTGTGAAATATGATTCTGCCAAGCCAAGTCTATTAAGTAACCAATAACCTTTGAATAAAAGTAAATTACTATGTGCAGTTCAACCAAAACCAATCTAGTTGCAGCCACATCCAAAGTGCATTTTTGCAGCTCTATAGCTAGCATGACATTAGCCAAAAAAAATTTCACACGTCGCTAATCACGCTGATGATCGGCGATAAATAAGAGAACATAAACTAAAAGCTCAACGCAATATTCCACAACTAAAACCTGTAAGTATGACCGGACACAATAAAGTTTTATTCATCATTAAGTTAATTCATTTTTGTCAGCAACACATAGTGGTATGGCGATAAGCACCCCGGCTTCTTTTGATCAATTGTGCATAACGCGGAGGGGAAGAGAAGATAAAAATAAAGGTTATTGAATCATTCTTCTAATACTGAAATAAATATTCGCTCCGCATTCCACAGTTCAATGATTTTGCGAGTTTTCTTGGCATTCCAAAAGCACTTACCGAATACAATAATACCTGCGCCTTCCAACTGTCTTGGTTCTGATATGTTGAAATGAGATAATATTGCTGATTTATATTTGGACAGAAGTATACCAACGTCGTTGCAATCAGATGGGTTTAACCAATCAAGCTCTTTGTCGAGATGCGAAATAGTACCCCAGTACATTTTAGGCTTAGCTTGTTTTACACTGTCACAAGGTTCAGCATCAGCAAAATTAACAAACAAATTTTTGGCTTTGAATGTATAACCCACATCAAGTTCAATCAAGGTTGTAGACTGGGCTAAATCGCTACCGCGCATTAGACTATTCAGTATTTTATCTAAACCTAACGTCTTAATATTACTTGCCGGTTTTGCTTTAGCGTCTAGTTGATTTATGTTTTCAGGCTTAAGGTTAGAATAGGCTTTTGGATTTAGCGCAACGGCAGTGATTTGCTTATCGCGGCTTGGCCTATCTTTAGTTTGTTTGATCGATTTTGACAGTAGGAAATCAATACTAATCACATCAGCGCTGGCAATGATTTGATTCACTTCACGACTATGGCTAACTTCCCGCTCCCGCTGAGTAGATAATGAGCCTTCATCACATCCTGCAATGTGATATCGAGATCCAAAACATGCTGCTTTACCGTCTGAGCTTTTCTTACGATAATACGCTTTGCCTTTACACACAGGACACATTAAAAACGGCCTAAACTGTTCAATTTCACTTTCAGATAACGTCTGAAATTTTAAAATTGAGAATATATGTCTTTCGCCACCATAAGTGCAAACCGCATCTATCATCTAATATCCACATATGCCATTAATAAACCATAGATCAACCGTCGCAAACTACACGATAAAAAGCTTATTCAAGCCAAACAGAACAATAACAAGTTATTAATGAAAAAACTATTTTACCATTAGGGATGAGGTGGAATATGACCAGCTTCAATCACTAGGGCAAATCCTTAGATAAAGATATTGTCTAGGGTATAAGCAATACTTGACCAACAGAAAAAGCAGGTGCATTAACGGGTAATTTACCTGCTTTTTGATTATCCATTTATTAAACTACTAACAACGTATTTCGCAAAAAACCATTAGGTATATTATCGAATTAACACTCAAAATGTTCTCTATACTAAGGAGTTATTCAATTTTTAGAGTAAAGTACCGTGGTCCATCATCACTAAGTCGATAGTAAAACCAAACAACACTTAGCTGCGTATGTCTTCATCTACTATTGGCGATAGGACACTTCGTAAGGGAGGATTATGCGTCACTATCGATTTTTGAAAGCTCACATTTAAATCAGCCAATGACTCAATACCAAATTCTTTCAATGCTGACATCAATTGCTCTCCCTTGATATTTTTATCACGTAAATCAATCACAAAGCCTTGTAAGTTTTGTAGTTCCGCCAATATTTTACAGACTTCTTTACTGAGTGGTGCCTGCGCTTCTTTTAACGCATGATAAGCCGTTTCTCTTGCGCTATCTGATGATGAGAAAAGTGTTATTTTCTCATCAAATACCCCGTGTAATTCTGCTTTATATACTGTTAATTTTTCAACAATATCAGCAATCGCAATCTCTTTTTCACTGCTAAACTCCTGCTTAACCTCTTCTACACGTTCAAATACTTTTTCTAATCGATCTTCATAATCGGTAAAGTCATTCACCACTCGCCATAAATCAGCAACAGATTGTTGTGGGTAATCCGCTTCTTCAATCATGCCAAAAATCTCCATCCGAACCGCATTTACCGCTAACATCGCAGGTTTAATGGCAGCTATCGCAAACACACCTATCACAGCATACAATTGATATTCAGACGTCATGCCTGGAACGTGGCCTGTGATAAAGTAAACAAGACTAGCATTAATAAGATGCGCAACTACGGCAATAATAGCGGCTTTAATCTTGATTTTTTTAACCCTGACTAAATCATTGGTTAAATCTATACTGTCGGGCTTTTGAGGGTGTGTGGCTCGCCTCTCTAACATAGTTTGAGCATTACGGGCGATAAAGTAGGTACTACCGATTAATAAGCTAATAGTAGAGACATACCAGAGATAAAGAGTCGCTGAAACCCAAACATGAAACTCAAATTCTGGAACGTCATATTGCTGAGCAAACCATTTAATTACCACAACTAGCAAAAATGTCCCCACAATCCAACCTAACCACTCCTTGATTGTTTGAGTGTAAAATTCGCGTCTAATTTCGCCAAATATATCGTGCATAGTATTCCTTTACGTTGTTGATGGTGTTGATTTAGGCTAATTTCGGTATAAAATTAGGCGTCAGATATTATAGTGATAAGTTTATTGAGTTAATACTGGTACTAAACAAATAATCACCCCTTGCGAACAACAGTGATACTAAGAAATATCATCTTAGCGAACAATAGTGTATCTCAGTTTCACCATGCTCTTTCATTAACCGGTCTTATTGGCTGGCAGCAAAGCCACTGAGGTAATTGGCAAGAATATTCTGTTAATGCTTTTGATGTATGCCCGTCAGGTCAAAATCATAGTATGACCATTGGTTTATTACCTTATCTTTAACAAATTCGCTATTGTTAACTTCAATGTTTCCATTTGCGATGTTGATTTCGCTTAAATTACTACTTAACGTCAAGTTTGGGATTTCAACTAGAGTAGAGTCAATATATTGGTATCCTTTCAATACTTGATGCTTATTCCCAGTATGATATTTAATCAAAACATACTCTATTCCGTCTTTTTTATTAATGTGATGTCTGGTTTAAGATGTTTAATGCTAAAGGTATAACTGTTTTACCTATACCTTTAGAATTATGGCCAACGAATAAAAACATCATAACTACTATTTGAATTTACTAGAAATCTTCAATAGACCCCAACTGACTAAAACCTGACTCATCACAAAGCCAATATTCTTTTTTACCATTTTTTTGTATTGTTACTGATGTTTCTTTAGTAATCATATTAAGTTCTTCGCTGTAGTAGTCACTCACGATAACTTCACTGTCGCCGTGTGTGAAAGTCATACTGTGCTCTGTAACTAAAGAGCGATGGTAGCTCGATTTACTCATATCACTAATTAATGCTGCATTAGTAAACTTTGAATTTTCAATATTGAATTGCGCTAATTTAAACGAGTTATCCATTTTACTAATAACAACATCTATCGATTTAGGCTGATCAGCGTGGCATTTAAATATAATTTCTGCCTTATCAAGCTGAGAAGCACTACACGATGCAACTAAAAAAAAGGGTAAAACCCACAAAGCGTTAGAGAATTTACTTTTTGTCATATTTTTCAAATGCCTTCTGCAATTTAACATCATACTTATTCTGTTTGTACTGCGAACCGTTACACTTATAGTATGTTGTTAAAACTGAATTTTTCAGTAAGTAATCGCTTAATGATTCATTGGACGTAAATGAGTGTTGTAATCATTTATTGTGAATAAAAAACAAACTCATACGGTTAACCTGGACAGCATAACCACTGAGGTGATTAGCAAGGATATTCTGTTAATGTTTTTTATGTATGCCAGTTAAATCAAAATCATAGTACGACAATTTATTTATCACCTTATCTTTAACAAATTCGCTATTGTTAACTTCAATGCTTCCATTTACGATATTGATTTCGCTTAAATTACTACTTAACGTCAAGTTTGGGATTTCAACTAGAGTAGAGTCAATATATTGGTATCCTTTCAATACTTGAAGCTTATTTCCAGTATGATATTTAATCAAAACATACTCTATTTCATCTTTTTTTATTAATGTGATGTCTGGTGTATGCCCCTTCAAACGAGCAGCAATATACGGAACACCCATATCACTGACTCTTCTACACAAATCTGAAGCAAAATGAACTTTGTGACAAATCGATGATCAGATCTGGTAACTCAATCAATTTGCAGATTAATAATGTCTATTTTCAACGCAGAGCAATGGTCATACAATCACTTTAAAAACGGTTCATTTGGTGACTCACGTCGCACTGACCGTGTCATCGAAGTTGCTGCCGACATGGCGCGTTGTAGCGGTAAGTCAATCGCTTTATCATGTCGAGGTAATGAAGCTAAAGTTGAAGGGGCTTATCGATTGATCCGTAATGACAACATTTCTCCAGAAGTGATTAGAGCTTCTGGTTTTCAACATACTGCAGAGCTTGCCCAGCCCTATGCTGAGATATTAGCCATTGATGACACCACTGCGTTGAGTTACAAACACCAAGTAGCACAAGAGCTTGGCAAACTTGGGACGACGACAGATAAATCACGTGGTTGGTGGGTTCATTCAACCCTGCTATTAGACAGCTTCACGACTCAGACTATCGGGCTTATTCATCAAGAATACTGGCTTCGTCCTAATAACCCTGAAGATGCTGACGAAAAAGAAAGTGGTAAGTGGTCAGAAGCGTCCTATTTCTGCCGTCAACGCTTGGGAGACATCATGTCACGGGTCATTTCAGTGTGTGACAGAGAAGCAGATATATTGAGTTATATTCAAGATAAGCAGAAGCATAATGAACGTTTCGTTGTTCGAGCGAAACATTCAAGAGCACTGGTTGAGACAGGACCTAAGTTATTTGAACACCTTGAGTCACAAGCAGAACTGGGTGAATACACTATAGATATCGCCCAGAAAGGGACAAAAAATAGTAAAGGGAAGCCTGTAAACCGCGTAGCCAGAAAAGCCAAGCTAACAATTAAAGTGGCACAGGTTACCTTCAAAGCAAAAGGTGAAACTCAGCCTGTCAATGTGGTGTACGCTCAAGAAAAAACATCAAAAAACGTGACCGAGCCGTTGCGCTGGGTGTTATTAACAACAGAGCCAATCGATACGTTAATTCAAGCACTTCATATTATTGATATTTACACCGCAAGATGGCGAATTGAAGATTTTCATAAAGCATGGAAAACGGGTGCAGGAGCTGAGCGCCAAAGAATGACAGAGCCTAAGAATTTAGAAAGAGCGGTTTCAATCTTAGCGTTTATCGGCGTCCGTTTACTGCAACTCAGAGAAGCCATCACCCTCCCTTATTATTTACGTAAAAAAGGGCTGCTTGAGGAGGCCAAAGCAGTGGAGGCTCAACGCTGTGACACGGTGCTCGAAGAAGATGAATGGAAGGTGCTAATGCGGTTTAATAAGCCTAGAGGGCATAAAGATAAAGGAGCGCCGAGTCTGAAGTGGGCGTATCAATCAATCGCAAAGCTGGGTGGTTTCACCGATACCAAACGAACAGGGATCGCAAGCTGGACGGCGGTTTGGGAAGGTTGGAGTACATTACAGTCTCATGTTGTAGGCTACCGAGTCGCGAAAGAAATGATTGCTGATGGCGAGAGCTTATGAGATCTGATCAAGAGACAGCCCATATCATATGCTAAAACATAGGTATCAAGCGTCGGTAAGCAAATACCCGATTTATCTTCATGTAAAAGTTTAACTTCATCGAACCTTTTTGACTTAACATCATCACTATTAAATTGAACTGTTATAGGCTTTATCACTTTTATTTGAATACAATCAGAAGCAACTGCAAAATGACTCGCTGTCAATAATAAGACTGCAAAAATAATTAATGTAAACTTCATATACACCTATCAATAAGTTTGTTTTTTATTAATGCTTAGAATGCCCTTCCTCGACTAATTTATCTTGTGCGATCTTAATCAATTGAGCAGCATATTTTTTATTAAACTCAAACGTAGTATTATCAAAAACGTACTGGGCGTGATCACTAACCGCTAGCCAATTCTGTTGTATTTTATACAGCTTTGCTAACTCTTCATGAGCAGCAGTAACTGACGATTTAGGTAGCTCAACATCCAATGCTAAAAACTCTTTATGGAGTGAAATAGCATGATTAATATCTTGCGCTATAAACATACCACTTTCATATAGCCAAGCTAGTGTAGAGTATGCCATAGGGTCTTTTTCATTAACTCTTTTTGTTGCTTCCTTAACTAACCGAACACCATTACCTGTGTGCAAACTAAGTGGAACCAAACCTCTCCAATACCCCATACCAATGGCTTTTTCACACCAGAGTTCAAGCTTCTCGGGAGCATTAATTAAACTTTTTTGACACTGTTCAGCTGCAACACTGTATGCGTCCGGCGAACTACGCCTTGTCTAGCTTAACCTGCCAGGGTAAGAGACTGTTGAGGTCACAATCAGGGTAGGATAATTGTTCTAAGCAGTGTTCGATGTAATCGAACGGGATGAGTCCATTCGCTTTAGCCGTTTCTATGATGCTGTACAAAATTGCACTCGCCTCAGCGCCGCGATGGTTGTGATTGAATAGCCAGTTTTTACGCCCTATCACAAACGGTTTTACTGCCCGCTCTGCGCGGTTGTTGTCGATATTGAGGCGACTGTCTTGCGTGTAACAACTCAGCTTTGACCATTGATTGAGGCTGTAATGGATGGCTTTGCCTAGCGGACTTTCCTTTGATACTTGCAGCACTGATTTATCCAACCATTGCTTAAATAACCCCAGCTGAGCACGTGAGTGGGTGCGCCTAAAATACAATCGCTCTTCCAGGCTCAGTGCTTGTATTTGGGTTTCAATACGGTACAGCTTGGCTATCATGCTCAGCGCCATATCCGCTTTACTGATTTTGCCTACTTTGGGCTTGCCTTGTGCTATTAGCGCTTCTTTGAATTTACGCCGCGCATGAGCCCAACAACCGACCAGTTTATTGTTTGCCTGCTGATAAGCCGCGTAACCATCGACTTGTAAATAACCATTAAATACCGTTTGCTCGGTAGCCAGAAAACGGCTCACGCAGGTGCCCGCGCGGCTACCGTCTTGATAGTCGTACAGTACGATATTGCGCAAACCTTGATATCGAGGCTCAGTGCTTGGTTTATCCGCGCCAGCGCAATACACCCACATGTAGGATTTCACCCGCTCATCGTTAATCACTTTGAGCGTGGTCTCATCGGCGTGGATGACATCTTGTGTTAATAAATGGTGGTGGAGTAAATCATATAATGGCTTGAACAGCGCTGCAGATTTCATCATCCAATCCGCCATGGTTTGCCTGCTTAAGGCGATACCGTGTTGCTTGAATAAGGTTTCTTGCCGATAAAGGGGTAATGCGTACTGATACTTACTGGTAATGAGTTGGCTTAACAAGCTTGACGTCGCCACGCTTTTAGGGATAGGACTGACTGGCACGGGCGCTTGTTTGATATTGGCCTGGGGTCCTTTAGTCTCACAATGCTTGCAGCTGTATTTTAATCTAACGTGCTCAATCACACTGATTTTCGCCGGAATAAACTTCAGCTTCTCACTACTGTCTTGGCCCATTAACGCCAGCTCATGACCACAGCACTCACACTGCTTATCTTCATCACTAATATCATGGATAATCACTTCACGTGGCAGGTCTTTAGGCAGTAATTTACGCTTGGCCCGTTTTTTAGGAGAAACAGACTCGTCTGCATAGGTTGCTAACTCAGCAGGCTCATCAACGGTGACTTCAGCTTCGTTAAACGAATCTCAATTTAGGATTCTCGGCTAACTTTACTAACCCGTTATCTGCTTCCGCAACTAATGTAGACCACTTTGCTTTGTCTTCAGGAGAAAAACCTCTCAACCCCTTATTGATGGGCTCACATAAGTTTGTACTGTAAACTGAAATAGCCAAAAACTCTTCTCTAGTTAAGATCTGCATATTTGAATTCTTCACCTTCTTTAAATATCAAACTGGTTATTTTATCCAGTTCAGTATCAATCAAGTCGTCTACAGTTGGTGCTTCATATTGGTCATCAATCGATTCATTTTATGCTGCGACATATTCAGTTGCTACCACAGAAGGAGATAACTCAAACAAAGATGCAACATTTCCGCTTGCTAAACTTTGTTTAATTTTTTTAGGTGTCAAGATTAAATGGAATTAGTACTAGCACGAATAGCTTGAAGCGGGTTACCAAACCCATCCTATCGGGCAGGGCTAGATCGCGAACGTTTTACGAACAGTTTCAGTGTTTTTATTAAACTACATTTGTTAGGAATGTTATCAGTTCATGAATGATAGGAAGTGATTCTATATTGAAATTATTCATTGTAAGCAAAAAACACACTAATGCGGTTGCCCTGTCCCATTGGTATTGTTGAACAATGTTTGATTGATTATCGGCACTGTTAGCGTTTTTCTCAGGCAAGCCAGTATGACTATTACTGATTAACTGACTTATTTTGTTATAGCTAAACTGCCTCACCTCTGGCTTGTGATTAATATGCTCAGAAGATTGACCATCCACAGGGCTATCGTTTCAATCAAAAAACCTCACGTTTGTCACATTATTATGATTCATAATAAAAAGATTAACCTATTGAACATATTGTTAATATCTTGTTACAACCTTTCTCCTGCGTACAAACTTACCCTAGCCAAATCAACTCGCGTTATATGTCTTTATGTCGTCTTAATCTCACGAGTAAACTCATCAATATTAGTAAGCTAAACGTAATATCAACTGCCCCGCCGTTATAATTACTTCTGTGCTCGACGTTGGCAATGTTGTCTTCTTTTACTCTGACTTTAAATCGAGCTAACTCATTATCTAAGTTCTTGCTCATATCTGTGACTGCCAAGTCAAAACCTTCGATCGACTTTTCCGCTAGGGTTTCGTCGATGCCAATAGCAGTAGTCCGTTTCTCAAGCTTACTGATCCCCGGTGCTCTGAAAAGCATTTTCCGGCTTTTAATATCAAACACCGCAGTATCGACAAAGGTTTGCACTGTATTTTCATTGCCCGGGATCACATACATTCCCACAATGGTCCAATACAAGAGCGCTGCATTATTTTCAACAGATTGAGTTACCTGATCATACGACACTAATGCCATGACATCGACATCATATAAACGACCGACTTGCTCAAGTGTATTAAACCCTTCACCACCAGCAAGATACGTACTCGGAATAACCTCAATTCGGTCAATATAATCATATTGCACAAAAGCCGCTTTGACTTTTTCGAGGAGTTCATATTGATCTTTATTATGAATGGCCTGATTGTTCCGGCCTGTTGATGGTACAAAGGCAATACCCACTTTTACTGGCAATGTAAGCACAGGGATTTCGGCACTATGTACCGCTCGGTCTTCTTTATTGGGATACAAAAAATCCATTAAACTGCTGGACACAGACTGTTTACCCGACTGCTGGCTAACCAACATGCTGCATGAAGACAATAGCAATACTGAGATGATCGTGAACAACCATGTTGCTGTTTTCATTTACGTTTCCTTTTGTGATTATTTCCATTTTTTTGATGTAGATAGTTAATTCAATTTTTACAACTTAAGCATGCCTGAATAACTAAACACACCACAAGTTAATTAATTTAACCAATTTAACATTGTCAATCTAACCAACTTCGTAACAAAGTGCCAGTAACATCATGTTATATAACAAATATATAACTGGCACAATATATGCTTTGTTATATTTAATTAACATCTGTTACAAATGAGAACGTGACGTTTGAACGCTTAGGAATAACATAAGCTCACTGACGTCATTTAATTCTAAAAAATATAACACTGGCAGGTACCGCATGGATAGGTTCATCAGCGTAAAAAAAATGGCAATCCCTTTACTTTGTCTTGCAGCTCTTAGCGGTTGTACTGGCGAAGAAGAGCAAGTAAAAGAAGAACAAAAATTTGCGATTCCGGTTGAAACGGCACGGGTAACCACAGGCAATGTGTCCTCCTTTTACAGTACTACCGCAACACTTGAAGCACCGGAAGAGTCCCATGTGATGAGCAGAATTGCAGGGATAATCGAAACCATAAATGTTGAAGAAGGTGACCGAGTCACTAAAGGTCAAATCCTAGCGGTGATTGATGCTAAGCGACAACGTTATGACTTCAATCGCTCTGAAGCCGAAGTGCAGATTATTCAACAAGAATTGAATCGCTTGAATAAAATGATTAACAAAGAATTTATTAGCCAAGATCAATTGGCCAAACTTGAGTTTAATCTGCAGGCGGCGAAGGCGCAACGAGACTTAGCCGAACTACAAGTTAAAGAAAGCCAAATTACCTCACCCATTAATGGGGTTATTGCCGAACGTTATGTTAAAACGGGCAATATGGCTAAAGAATTTCAAGAACTATTTTATGTTGTTAACCAAGACCAACTTCACGGTATATTACACCTACCGGAACAACAACTTGCTAGCTTACGTATTGGGCAACAAGCCAGTATTATCCAACAACACCAAGGCACTGCATCCAACATTATCGATGCGAAAGTACTGCGTATTAGCCCTGTTGTCGATGCACAAAGTGGTACTTTTAAAGTGACCTTAGCAGTGCCAAACCAAGATGCAGCATTAAAAGCCGGCATGTTTACCCGCGTTGAACTTAAATACGACACCCATCAAGACGTACTTACTGTGCCTTATAACGCATTAATTAACCAAGACAATACACAAGCTTTATACGTAATTAAAGACACTAAAGCACAGCGACGAGAAGTGAGTTTAGGCTTTCGTGAAAATAATACGGTTGAAATTTTATCGGGCGTTGAAGCGGGCGAACAAATCGTCATCCGCGGCCAGCAAAATCTTAAAGATCAAGCTCTGGTAGAGGTTATTACCCCACTTAGCTTCGCTGCTATTCGATAACGGAGCGGGATAATGTCGATAATCAATACGTCTGTTAAACGTCCTGTCACTGTGTGGATGTTTATGTTAGCTGTGATGCTTTTTGGAATGGTGGGGTTTTCTCGTCTTGCAGTAAAGCTGTTACCCGATTTAAGCTATCCCAGTGTCACTATCCGTACTGCATATGATGGTGCGGCGCCAGTTGAAATTGAACAGCTGGTGTCAAAACCAATTGAAGAAGCCGTTGGGGTAGTCAAAGGTTTACGCAAAATAAGCTCAATTTCGCGTTCAGGTATGTCTGATGTGGTGCTCGAGTTTGAATGGGGCACCAACATGGACATGGCCAGCCTTGAAGTACGTGAAAAAATCGATACTATCGAGCTGCCACTAGACATCAACAAACCATTACTACTGCGTTTCAATCCTAATCTTGATCCCATCATGCGCTTAGCATTTTCAGTACCTAATGCTGATGCAGAACAATTAAAGCAAATGCGTACCTTTGCAGATGAAGAGTTAAAACGTCGCCTAGAAGCGTTATCGGGCGTTGCAGCTGTTAGATTGTCAGGGGGGTTAGAGCAAGAAGTTCATATTGAGTTAAATCAACAAAAATTAAGCCAACTGAATCTCAATGCCGATCAAATTAAGCGCCGAATTAACGAAGAAAACATTAACCTATCAGCAGGTAAAGTGATCCAGGGTGACAAAGAATACTTAGTCAGAACCTTAAACCAATTTAACTCGTTAGAAGAATTAGGCCAAGTTATTATCTATCGTGATGGGCACACTTTGGTCAGATTATCTGATATTGCACAGATTAGTGATGCCTATAAAGAACGCAGTGATATTACGCGCATTGGTGACGTAGAATCGATTGAATTGGCTATATACAAAGAAGGTGATGCCAATACCGTTGCTGTGGCACAAAAATTACGCACTGAGCTTGAAAGAATTAACCAAGCTGATGAACAGAACCAATTAAAGGTTATTTACGACCAATCTGAGTTTATCGAAAGCGCAGTCAATGAAGTGACCTCCGCCGCATTATTTGGCAGCTTACTGGCAATGCTGGTTATTTACCTGTTTTTACGCGACATTATTGCTACGCTTATTATTTCTATCTCAATCCCCTTTTCAGTTATCGCCACATTCAACATGATGTATTTTGCTGATATTAGTTTAAATATTATGTCGTTGGGCGGTATTGCATTAGCGATTGGTTTGCTGGTCGACAATGCCATTGTGGTATTAGAGAACATTGACCGTTATAAATCTCAAGGCATGAGTAAAATTGAGGCTGCGGTCATCGGCTGTAAAGAAGTCTCTGGTGCTATTTTTGCTTCAACCCTTACCACACTGGCCGTATTTGTGCCTTTAGTGTTTGTCGACGGTATAGCAGGAGCCTTATTTGCAGACCAGGCGCTCACGGTCACCTTTGCCCTACTTGCCTCATTATTTGTCGCCTTAACCGCCATTCCTATGCTGGCTTCGCGTCAAGGTTTTACCAGCTTGCCGCAACCTATTGAAGTCGCCCAAAAACCTAAACCCACTAGCCGAAAAGGGAAAGTGGCCTACTACTTACTGGCTGTACTAAGCTTTCCCTTTAAATTACTGTTTAGCTATTTACCCGCAGGATTATTAACCGCCATTATTGTCATCAGTCGTTTTGTGAGTAGCGTGTTTGGCTTGTTACTCAAACCAATTTGTGCTGGATTTAATTTCATTTACCGCCTAGTGGAATCAATCTACTACCGCGTACTTCATCACGTCCTGCGCCACCAAGTATTAACCCTTGTGATAGCACTAGTCATTACATTAGCTTCAACTAGTCTACTGCCTAAACTCGGGGTCGAGCTTATTCCGCCAATGAATCAAGGTGAATTTTATGTCGAAATACTATTACCACCGGGCACTGAGGTCAGTGAAACGGATGCGGTATTACAACAGTTAGCCTTGTCGATTAAAGACAGAGAAGATGTTAAACATGCCTATAGCCAAGCTGGTAGCGGCGGATTAATGACATCAGATACTGCTAGAGGTGGTGAAAACTGGGGTAGATTACAAGTGGTACTAGCTGACCCTTTAGCCTTTAATGCGGTGAGTCTTATACTGCGCAATACCGCCAGAAATATTCCTGAACTGGAAGCTCAAATTGAGCATCCTGAATTATTCAGTTTCAAAACCCCGCTTGAAATTGAGTTATCGGGTTATGATTTAGCTCAACTCAAACAAAGTGCAGACCAACTGGTTAAAGCTTTGTCTGGATCAGACCGCTTTAGTGATATTAATACTACCTTACGCGATGGCCAACCAGAGATCAGTATTCGCTTTGACCATGCCCGTTTAGCTGCGCTAGGCATGGATGCGCCGACCGTTGCTAACCGTATTGCCCAACGTGTAGGTGGCACTATTGCCAGCCAGTTCACGGTACGCGATCGTAAAGTGGACATTTTGGTGCGCAGTGAATTAAGCGAACGCGATCAAATTAGCGATATTGAATCGTTAATCATTAACCCAAATAGCGCCCAACCTATTCCATTAAGTGCCATAGCCACCATAGACTTACAAATTGGGCCATCGGCGATTAATCGTATCAGCCAACAACGTGTGGCTATCGTGTCATCTAATTTAGCCTACGGTGATTTAAGCGAAGCGGTGCGCCAAGCTCAGCAAATATTGAATCAGCAGCAATTCCCAAGCTCAATTCAAGCCAGATTTGGCGGCCAAAATGAAGAAATGGAACAATCTTTTGACTCATTAAAAATTGCCCTCGTTCTGGCCATCTTCTTAGTTTATTTAGTGATGGCGAGCCAGTTTGAATCTTTGTTGCACCCGTTATTGATTTTGATTGCAGTGCCAATGGCCGTGGCTGGCAGTATTGTGGGTTTGTTTATTACCGGTACCCATTTAAGTGTGGTGGTGTTTATTGGCCTAATTATGTTGGCAGGTATTGTGGTCAATAATGCCATTGTATTAGTGGATCGCATCAACCAACTACGCCAAGAAGGCATGGATAAGCTCACGGCAATTAATCAAGCAGCACAATCGCGTTTACGCCCTATCATGATGACCACGCTGACCACCACCTTAGGTTTATTACCAATGGCGATAGGCATTGGTGATGGTAGCGAGGTCCGCGCGCCAATGGCGATTACGGTCATTTTTGGTTTAAGCATGTCAACCTTGCTCACATTGCTGGTTATTCCGGCCTTGTACGCAATGTTTGATCGCAAACAATACAGCCAAAATAACCTTGAGCTCAACACTGCGGAGACGCCAGCATGAACATCACTCAACTGGCAATAAAGCGCCCCGTAACCACCTGCATGTTTTTCTTGGCTATTATGTTATTTGGTATGGCGGCAAGTCGAATGCTGCCGCTAGAAATGTTTCCTGGGATAGATATACCGCAAATTGTGGTGCAAGTGCCTTATAAGGGCTCTAGCCCTGCAGAAGTGGAACGCGATATCACCAAGGTGCTTGAGGAGTCGCTTGCCACCATGAGCGGCATTGAGGAGGTACGGTCAGACTCAACCCAAGATGGCGCTTTTATTCAATTGAACATGAAATGGGGTGAAGACGTCGCCACTAAAAGCCTTGAAGCACGTGAAAAAATAGATTCAGTACGCCATTTATTACCCAAAGATGTTGAGCGCGTCATGATCCAACAGTTCTCAACCGCCGATATGCCAGTGCTCACTATACGTATATCAAGTGAGCGCGAACTGTCTAATGCATATGATTTACTTGAAAAACAGTTACGTAAACCACTTGAGCGGGTTGATGGTGTATCTAAAGTCACTCTTTATGGCGTTGAACAAAAGCAGATTGAAATCCGCCTTGATGCCGATAAATTAGTGGCATCAAGCCTTAATAGTCTCGACTTACGTTCGCGTTTACTGGCAGAAAACTTTGTCATCAGCGCTGGCACATTGAGAGAAGACTCGCGCGTATATCAAGTCTCACCCAAAGGTGAGTTTACCAGCCTTGATGATATTAATAATCTGGTGATTGTGCCGGGTATTCGCCTGCAAGATATCGCTATGGTGAGCTATGCCCTACCAGAAAAAAGAGAAGGCCGACATTTAGACCAAAAATATGCGGTCGGAATCGATGTATTTAAAGAGTCTGGCGCTAATTTAGTTGAGGTGTCAGATCGGGTTCTTAACGTTATTGAGCTGGTTAAGCAAGATCAGCAGTTTAATGGTATCAAGTTATTCATCATGGAAGACCAAGCCTATGGGGTTAAATCGTCTTTAAAAGACTTACTGTTGTCTGGATTAATGGGGGCAATATTATCATTTGGGGTACTGTATCTGTTTTTACGTAACCTGAAAATGACCTTAGTGGTTATCTCATCGGTACCAATCTCTTTATGTATGACATTAGCCGGGATGTACTTTTTAGGCTACAGCTTAAATATTTTATCAATGATGGGCTTATTATTAGCTGTCG
This sequence comes from Shewanella livingstonensis, assembly GCF_003855395.1. Taxonomy (NCBI): domain Bacteria; kingdom Pseudomonadati; phylum Pseudomonadota; class Gammaproteobacteria; order Alteromonadales; family Shewanellaceae; genus Shewanella; species Shewanella livingstonensis. The sequence continues at coordinate 3,118,207 of NZ_CP034015.1, forward strand.
GTATGTTGATTGATAATGCGGTAGTGGTCACTGAAAGCGTATTACAGGAAAAACAATCCGCACACATTGACGATACTTGCCAGAGAAAAGCTAACCAACAAGCCGTATTAACTGGTGTTGAAAAAGTCTCTTTAGCCGTTTTGGCGGGCACCTTAACTACCGCTATCGTGTTTTTACCGAATATTTTTGGCGTAAAAGTACAGCTGACCATCTTTTTAGAGCATGTTGCTGTCGCAATTTGTATCTCACTTGCGGCATCATTATTGGTTGCTAAAACCCTGATCCCACTGATGCTGAATCACTTTCATTTTAATGTAGAAACCACTAATGGCAATAATCGATTGGGGCGTTTTTATGAACGAAGCCTAAGCTGGATTTTAACACGACCAAAACGTTCTGGGGTTATCGCGTTGGCCATATTAGTGTCAACCGCATTGCCGCTAAGCATGGTGAAACAAGATCAAGGCGATGGCGAAGGTAATGACCGTTTATACATTAATTATCAGTTAGAAGGCCGACATAATTTAGCGGTGACCGAAGCGATGATTAATAGCATGGAAACCTACTTATACAGCAATAAAGATAAGTTCTACATTGATGCGGTTTACAGTTATTACGCGCCGCAAGATGCACAATCGACCATTTTATTGCAAAAAGACATCCCAATAGACATTGGTGAACTAAAGAAAATGATCCGCGAAGGATTTCCTAAGTATTCCATTGCCACGCCACAATTTGGTTGGGGCAACGAAAATAACGGTATTCGTGTGACGTTAACTGGACGATCAACAACCGAATTAATTCGTATCAGTGAGCAAGTAATGCCACTACTCGAAGATATAGAAGGCCTAGTCGATGTACGTTCTGAAGTAAATGGTTCACAACAGGAAGTTATTGTCGTCATTAACCGTGAAATGGCTGCACGATTAGATTTGACCTTAAGTGACATTGCATCAAACATCGCGATTGCCTTAAGAGGCTCACAGCTACGTTCATTCCGCCATGATCCTAGCGGCGAATTGCGTATCGAACTGGCCTATGACAAAAGCTGGCAACATTCGCTAGAAAAACTTAAACAACTGCCCATTATTCGCCAAGGCGACCGAGTCTACACCCTAGACAGTTTAGCTGAAGCTACCGTGGTACCTAGATTTGACACTATTCGTCATTTTAATCGCCAAACCGCATTATCAATTGGTGCAAATCTAGAAGACTTCACCACCGAAGAGGCACAAACAAAAATCACCCAAGTGATGGATTCTATCAATTTCCCAAATGGATATGGCTACTCCCTGCGCGGCGGGTTTGAACGCCAAGATGAAGACCAGTCAATCATGGCAGTGAATATGATTTTGGCCATTGCGATGATTTATATTGTTATGGCGGCATTATTTGAGTCACTACTGTTACCCACCGCTATTATTACCTCGATTATGTTCTCCATAACGGGGGTATTTTGGGCTTTGTGGTTAACCGGCACCCCAATGTCGGTAATGTCTATGATTGGTATCCTTATTTTAATGGGTATTGTGGTGAATAACGGTATTGTATTGGTAGACCAAATAAACCAAATGACACCCGATTTAGATAAGCTGAGTGACACCATTATTAGCGTGTGTATTACACGATTACGCCCGGTACTAATGACAGTAGCAACCACAGTACTGGGATTAGTTCCCTTGGCAATGGGAGATACTCAAATTGGCGGTGGTGGACCACCCTATTCGCCAATGGCAATTGCGATTATCGGTGGGTTAACTTTTTCAACGGTAACCAGTCTTTATTTAGTGCCGTTATGTTACCAAGCGTTATATCTCATGCGTCACAAAGCCGCGATAAGATTAGGACTATCGAACGCATTTGCCGGAAGAATACTGCCGTGGACCAAATAATCTCTGTACTTAGCACAAGTGTGAGTTAAGTCACCTACACTTATCAATTGGTGCTATAAGTGAAAGCATATTGATCCAGTACTATGTCGTTGTACTATAAGTGATCTACTTGTTAGGCTAGACAGTACTAATAACAATAAAACAATTGCTATGATAGCAATGAGGGATAGTCATGAAACTACGATTTCAACGTCACATCATCGGACTCAGCGCATTAACTTTACTGGCGTTAACTCAAACATCAGCCATTGCAGATGATAAATTTAACGATGTGATGATTAAATCCAAAAAACTAGATAATAACACTTACATGTTCATGGGTGCTGGAGGCAACATTGGCGTTTCTGCTGGTGGCGACGGTATATTGATTATCGACGATCAATTTGCACCATTAGCCGATAAAATTACTGCCGCACTTAATGAAATTCAGCCCGGTGTACCCAAATATATCGTTAATACTCATTATCATGGTGATCATACTGGTGGTAATGCTCATTTTGGCGAACAAGGTACAATCTTAGCCCATCATAACGTTCTTAAACGTCTTCAAGCAGATAGCACGACCCCAGCATCAGCATTGCCAGTTATCACTTTTGCAGAAAATATCTCAATCCACTTCAACCAAGATACCCTAGAAGTTATTCACCTTGGTCCAGGTCATACCGATGGTGATAGTGTCGTGATGTGGCAAAAAGCCAATATTATTCATATGGGCGATTTATACTTTAAAGACCGTTTCCCTTACATCGATTTGGAAGCTGGAGGGTCAGTAACGGGATACCGAGAAAACGTTAGCATAATATTAGACCGTTTAGACAACAAGACGAAGGTAATCCCAGGCCATGGCGAGTTAGCCGATAAAAATGCGCTGTTAAGGTTTAAGCATATGCTTGATGACAGCATTAATTGGATGCGCGGTGAAATTGAAATGGGTCGCGATTTGGCCACAATCAAAAAACAGGGTGTACCGGCAGAATATGCTAATTGGAGTTGGGCATTTATCTCCGCCGATAAGTGGATAGAAACCTTATATCAAGATTTATCTACCACACCTTAAGTGGGAGCCTCATCAAGGCTTATCAGTCAATATCATCCAACTTTAAATCAAAAAGCTTGCTCTTATGGGCAAGCTTTTCCAGTTAACTACTACGGTATTTGAGGGCTGAACAGACATTATGTGAGGGTTACAGGTGCCTGCCTAAAATGCCATAACACCCAATAGACAGGCTTTAAATCTTTGCCTCCTATATCTCGAAAAAGTCTAGCGAAATAATATAACCATTGCCATGAAGCTAAAAACTGCTTGGCTTGTTGCCATATTGCTTCTCCCCCCGCTAAACGATAACAATTAATAGCTTGGCTAATAACGCTATTATTAGGGCCAATATAACGATATAAGCTATGGATAAACACTAACAAATCACGAATTTGTTGCGAGATAAGTGATTTATGTTGTTGATTGGCTTCAAAATCAATAAACCTCACTTCACCAGCCTGCCAGCTAATATCACGCAATGCAGGACGCCCATGAGCGAACTGCATGCTGTGTAGCTTCGCTAAGGCTATACTGGCATCATTTAAAATGGGTTGCCATGAGGTTTCGTTAGTATGATCCAACACATGATTAATAGTATCGCCAACGTCTTCAACAACCATGTAACCAACACCAAAATCAACAACCGCAGGTACTGGTGCACCTAAATGGCTCAACACATTTAAGACACCAATTTCTTTATTCAATGCCGCTACTGAGTTTTGCTTTAATAACCGCATCGCCCCCGCTAGCTGCTCAACTTGTTTCAACCAATAACGCTTACCCTGATATTCGAATAACACCACACGTTCGCCAAGATGCTGGCGATAAACGTTAGCCACATGCTGTTGAAATTTATCATTCTCAGTCATAAAACAACCTAGTCAACGACTCACTATTACTGATGGCTAAATTATCTGCCTAACGTTTATAGAACTCAATGAAATCAATAGTTTTTAGCTCTTATTGATAAACTATTAGCGTTATCGCTAAACTCAAGACATACCTTGTATACATATTAAATACACAAAAAGCACATTCACCTATCTACTATAAATGTTATAAATGGTAAATTAGAAAACACTCATAATACCCTCCATAACAACATCCATAACAATACAGAAATTGATGATTTTAAAATATCTCGGTGATGAAAAGTCAACAAAAAAAGCGCCCTCTCGGGCGCCTAATCAATGTATATTCATTAGTAAGACTTTAACGTTATTCAGTAACCAAGCTTGTTGCACGGTTTTCCAGTAACACCGGAATACCTTCGGTAATAGGATACGCTAACTTATCAAACTTGCAGATCAGCTGTTGCGACTCTTTGTCGTATTCTAGCTGTCCTTTGCATATTGGGCAGGCCACAATTTCAAGTAATTTTTTATCAAATGCCATTAGACAGTCCTTTTTTAGTTTGAGCCACTTGTTGTAATTGGCTCAACAATACGTGATCAAATTCTGAGTTAAGCTTCGCATTTACAGGTAAATACCACCAGTTTGATTGTGCAAAATCGCGACATTTAACCGCATCTTTTTCAGTCATTAATAATGAATGTTGCACAGATAAAGCCTTTAATTGCTTTTCATCAAAAGCCTGATGGTCTGCAAACTCAACGGTTTGTACTATTCTATAGCCTAACTGGCTAATACTACTAAAGAAACGTTGCGGATTACCTATCCCCGCCATAGCCACTACAGTGTGCTGCGGGTTAAATTCATCGTCTCTGCTACTATCAACCTGACTAAGCGGCGCTGGAACAAGAGTCATCAATATCTCACCGTCTTTAGCTGGTCCGCCATTATTAATAATAAAATCAACCGAACTTAAACGTGATAAACCTTCTCGTAATGGGCCTGCAGGTATCAAATAATGGTTACCATAACGGCGTTCTCCATCCACTAAAGCTATTTCAATATCACGCCCTAGTGCATAGTGTTGTAAACCATCATCACTAATAATGACATCTACATTAAACTCCGTTAATAGCTTATTTGCAGCAGCAATCCTGTTAGCACCTACAACCATAGGTACATAAGTGCGAGCGACTATCATTGCCGGCTCATCGCCTACATCACTGGCTTTAGCATCGATATTAACAGCAATTACACCGTCAATATTAACTCCATAACCTCGGCTTATCACTCCAGGCTTATAGCCATGTCGGCGTAATAACTCGATTAAATAAATCACTGTTGGAGTTTTACCGCTGCCTCCAGCAGTAATATTACCCACGACTATCACAGGCACAGGTAACATTTGTACCTTTTTAAGGCCACAGCCAAACAGCCCTCGTCTAATAGAAGATAGTAGCCAAAACACCCCCGACAACGGCAGTAATAACCACTTAGCCTGATGACCTTGATACCAAATGCGATGAATAAGCTGTTGCATTAAAAGCACCTGATCATTATTGGCTAAACTGCATCAGGTAAAGATTGGCGTAAATACCCTCTTGAGCAATTAAGTCAGTGTGATTACCACGCTCAACAACCCGACCTTGATCAATAACCAAAATTTCATCTGCACTTTCAATGGTAGACAACCGATGTGCGATGACAATAGAAGTACGGTTATGGCGCAAATTATCTAGGCCTTTTTGAATCGCTTTTTCAGACTCAGTATCTAGGGCAGATGTGGCTTCATCTAAAATTAACACCGGAGCATCACGTAACATCGCTCGAGCAATGGCAATACGTTGACGTTGACCACCAGAAAGCAATACGCCATTCTCGCCTATTTGGGTGTCTAATCCTTTTGGCAAGGTATCAATAAATTCCATGGCATAAGCCAGTTCGGCAGCACGAACAATTTGTTCGCGTGTCACTTCGCCGGGATAAGCATAGGCAATATTATTGGCAATGGTGTCGTTAAATAAGGTCACTTGCTGCGACACTAACGCGACTTGATTACGTAGTGATTTTAACTGGTAATCATAAATACTGGTGTCATCAAGGCTAATATCTCCGGTCGATAATCCGCCGTAAAAGCGGGTAATTAAACTGGCGATAGTTGACTTACCAGAGCCTGACCGTCCGACTAATGCAATAGTTTTACCTGGTTTAACTTCAAAATCAATGCCGTTTAAAGCAGGCTTGTCTTGTCCAGGATAAGTAAAGGTAACATTTTCAAACCTTAATTTACCTTGAACGCGATCAATGCTAAACGGACCATTATCTGGCTCAGGTGGAGTATCTAATAATTCAAATACTGTGGTACAAGCAGCAATACCGCGTTGAAACTCTGCATTAACACGAGTTAAATTCTTAATCGGTTGTAGCATTGCTAACATGGCACCTAAAATAGCTGCAAACGTACCTGCAGTTAAATCCGTTTTCATGCTATCCCAAGTGGCTGCATACAACACAAACGCCAATGCGAAAGAGCCAATCACCATAATAAGTGGCTGACTGATTGACTGCGCCACTGCAAGCTTCATATTTTGATAACGGTTTTGGTCGTTAACTTGATAAAAACGATCAACTTCTGTTTTTTGGCCGCCAAACACTAAAACGTTTTTATGGCCCTTAATCATCTGCTCAGTCGTTGCGGTTACGCCGCCCATAGCAGATTGAATTTGCTTCGACACCTTACGAAAACGCTTACTGACAACACTGATAACGACACCCATAATTGGGCCTATCACCAAGATGCATAATGACAATTTCCATGAGTAGTAAAACATAATGCCTAACATGCCGATGGCGGTCATGCTGTCACGGACAATTGAAATTAACGCGCTACCGGATGCTCGAGCAATTTGTTCAGTGTCAAAGGTGACACGTGAAATTAAATTACCACTATTTTCGCGGTCGATATAACTCACCGGCAAACGCAGATAATGCTCAAACACTTGTTGACGCATATCCATGATGAGCTGAGCACTCATGTACGACACACAATAAGTCGACACAAAGTTGGCCACGCCACGCAAACTGAACATTAGAATAACAGCGATAGGCGCCATTAACATAATGTCATTATTGGCGTTAAACCCACCATGAGTCGGTAAATCGACACCGGCAACTATCGTTGGAGTTTGACTAAAGCCTTCATCAATAAAAGGTTTAATAAACGCGATAAACGCTGCATCGACAGCGCCATAGGTGATAAGACCAAGAACAGCCATAATAAACATGGCCTTCATAGGTACGACATAGGCCATCAAACGTTTGAAAACGACCCACATTTCATTTTTAGGTGATGCTGACATTGAATCCAATACTTAACTAGCAAACTTATCTAACATTCTACTCTGCTTTAAGTGACTCACCAAATCTAAACAAACGGTTATACCAAAATGGAGCAATTTGATGACGATAAGTGACGACTTTATAGCCTTCATGAGTAAAACTGATGCTAATTTGGCCCTCATGTCCCGTCTGTAATATTTTGCTGCCTCGCTGTAGATACCTTGCCACAACATCTGCTTTAGGGAAGCCATATTGGTTAGAAAAACCAGCAGTAAAAATCGCTAGCTGGGGATTAACACTATCGATAAATGCTGAGGTAGATGAGGTGCGACTACCATGATGCGGGACTAATAATATATCAGCTTTAATATCCACTTTGGCTGCGAGTAATGCCTGTTCTCGAGGGGCTTCAATGTCTCCGGTTAATAATACCGTTGACTGACCATCAGATAACTTAACTACACATGAGCGGTTGTTATCATTAGTGCTGGCCGTTAACGGATGATGAATAAAGTTTACATGAACACCACGCCAATCAAACTGTCCCTCGCAAGCTTTTACGACACGAGCCGACCCCGATAAAGTTGATGTTGATGTTAAGAAATCAGCAATCAACGTTGCCTGCGGAAATTGCGCTAATATCACATCCAACCCACCAGCATGATCATTATCATCATGGCTCACCACAACATAATCAATATTACTAATCCCTTTGCTTGCTAAAAAAGGCAGTATTGCACGCTGCGCATAACTAAATTCACCATAAGCTGCGCCAGTATCATAAATAATACCGTGCTGACCTTGTTGCAACACCAGCGCCATACCTTGAGCCACATCAATGACATGAAGTTGCCATGGCGCTGAGCCTACTGAAGACGATGGCGAAAATAACCATGTGTGATCCGTCATTAACTTATTCATCACGATTGGTAGCATAAGCACCCCGACCAAAATGCGATAAACCATCTTACGTTTGTAAGGCACATAACCGCGAAACATCAACAACATCAGCGCCAACATAAAAAACAATAATCCTGCCAGTTCCGCTTCCGTTAATATCAGCTGTTTTAATGGCAAATGATCGCTCAGCTGTAACAACCATGCAAATGGTTCAAGACTCAGATTAGCCCAATGAAACATCATCAAACCAAAATATTGTTGCGAGTCAGCATCAATACCTAATAACCCCATGATGCACAATGCCACTAGCCATAAGCAAAAACTCAACATGGTTAACGGAATAACCACTAGGCTAAACCAAGGAACAAGCAGCATGTTAAGCCAAATACTATGAGGTGAAATGCCACCAAATAATATGCCTTGTAACAAACCCAGTAACAGCGCTAAACGCCATTGAATAGACCACAAAACACTAAGTCCTTGCAGTACCTTATGCTTGACCTGTTTAACGTTGTGGATACATCGCACCGTTAAACTAGGTGCTGGAGCATCGATACCATAAGCAACAGGATCAGCATTCAACATAGACTGCTGATCAATTGTATTGGCTTTTACCGACAACAAAATAATCACTAACGCACCAAACGATAACCATAACCCTGCACCGAGCGACGCAAAAGGGTCTATTAGTAGCACAAAAAACAATGCGTATATTAACCGATCCCAATGATGGCTAAATTGTTTCATAAAACTGAATATGAGCAACAAAAATAACATCAACAATGCCCGTTGCGTGGCAATAGCAAAACCCGATAAATAGCCATAACCAAAAGTGAATAAAGCCGCAACTATCATTGCCAGTTGGATTTTACCCAAGTGTTGCCAACAAAATACATAACGGCTCAATCCAATTAATATGCCATAAAACAACCCAAAAACGACCGACAGATGTAATCCAGAAATCGCCACTAAATGCCCCGCCCCAGTCTGACGCAGCTGCTGCCATCGTGTTGTGGTTAACGCGCTTTTATCACCCACTATCAACGCTTGTAAAATATCGCCCTGAGCAAACTGTGCCAATATGGGTGATAATGCATCAATAACTTGTTGACGCGCAGACACTCTGTAACTGAGCAGTTCGGCTTGTTTAACACGACCTTTAGCAATAATGTGCTGACTAATGAAGTGCTTTTGCTGATTAAACCCGCCTTGGTTTTGAATGCTTGAGATCCCTTTTAACTTGGCACTAAATTGCCATATTTGCCCAACAACAATTTTCTCTGGCTTTTGCCATGTTAATCGGTAATATCGCTGCACATTATTAAGCGCCAAAGCCTCAAAAAAAGTATCTTGATCAAGTTCAGTCATAACGCGCACATCGAAACTAATCCAGTCGCTGTTTTGGCTAACTAGTGATACTATCTGCGCCTTAAACTCAATTTGTTGCGACTTTTCAGCATATTGATGCATATATAGACAATGAAAAAACAGGCTCAGCCAAATGACTGCTAATAAACAACCAGCCATAAGCGGCCCTTTGCGAAAGCAAATAAGCATAGCCAAGAATAAAATAGGCAAACACCATACAGGTGCCAGCGAAGGCCATAACATCGCTGATAAAGAACAGGCGCAAAAGCCATAGATAAATCGATTCATAATGAATTAGTTAAGACATTAATCGACAAATATGCCAAAAAAATTAATACAAAGATTTATGCCAAAACCAGAAACTCTCCGTGAACACAAGTATTTGCGGATGTTTGGCAAGCTATTACACAAACCAAATTTATGGGCATTAAACCGTAAGTCTGCCCCTGGAGCCTTTGCTGTGGGGCTATTTGTAGCCTGGATCCCTATGCCTTTTCAAATGGTGGTTGCTGCTGGATTTGCCATTTTATTTAACGTCAACTTGCCGGTTGCTGTAGCTCTAGTATGGATAACTAATCCACTGACTATGCCAATAATGTTTTATGGTGCGTACTTATTGGGCGCTAAAATTCTGGGCCACAAAGCACAAGCATTTCAGTTTGAAGCTACATGGGCATGGATTGAAGCTTCAATATCCACCATAGGTCCACCTTTTTTAATGGGTTGTTTAGCCTTAGGCATTGCATCAGCCTTAATCGGCTTCATTGTGATTAAAAGTATGTGGCGCTATTCAATTTTATTTAAATGGCAAAAGCGTAAAGGCCAGTAAGCCCCCAATAGATTGATCAACTTAATACCATTAGGGCCGCTTCTGCGGCCTTATTTATTGATAAGCAAAGGATATTAATTTATATTTGTGCTATTGGCTTGGCTATCGGTGAATATAAACTATTGGGTGGCTCAACATATACCTATGACGATAATTTATTAATAATACGCAGAAGGGATGTTGGTTATTGTTGCTTTGTAACCACTCGATAAGCCCACACCATCAAGTGCAGAATAAGTAAGCCGGTAAAGCTAATAGCAAAGAAAAGTAGCGCGATGGACTCGACCGTCTTGGGCGTATCGGCGTAGTAATACCACCACAGTGGCCAGGTGAATAAGCTAAGAGCCGTTAACTGCCACATGCAGCGTTTACAACGGCCAACTTTCTGTTTAAAAACCGAATCAGTGCATTGATGACAAGACATAACACACATCCTTTAAGCCATACACTGGCAGCAAATGAACTCACTAACGAGCAAACATGGCGTATTAATACTCATACGCCACCATGGCTCAACTCAGGTTATCTACGCTACCACTCAATGACTCGGTAATTCAATAAGCAACGATGTTACAGCAAAATTAAGCCCTAAAACCGAATGAAGCGCTACAACCAAGTGTTCATCTGCACCTAACTATCGGCCCGCTAATGCTGTCGCTGGGGCTATTTTAGTGGCTTTCCATGCGGGGTAAATAGTCGCAAGTAAGCTCATGACCAATCCCATAACAATAACCACTATCACATCTTGACCATGAAGCTGCGACGGTAAAAAGTCGATAAAATAAATATCTGACGCCAATAGTTGAATACCCAACAATTGCTCAAAGCCATTTGCTATCGCGCTCAAGTTATAGGCAAAAGCGACGCCAAGCATGCCGCCAATAGTGCACCCCATAAGCCCATTTAATGCACCCTGTAACATAAATATGGTCATTATAGCGCCACGACTGATGCCCATTGTCATTAAAATAGCAATTTCAGAGGCTTTATCACGTACCGCCATCACTAACGTCGACACAATGTTAAAGCACGCCACAGCAATCACCAGCGCTAATACCAAGTACATCACTAAACGCACCAACTGAATATCTTGATAGACATGCCCTTGTGAGCGAGTCCAATCATTAATGTATAAATATTGTTCTTGGGCGAACCCCAAATCACGAGTAATACTCGCTGCATTAAGTACATTAGCGACTTGAATGCGTACTCCGCTTACCGCAGTCTCTAGCGTTAACATATCAGCTAAATACTCCATCGATGTATACGCTTGGATTGATTCAATTTCCCCGCCGACATCATATACACCAGAGACCACAAACCGATGACTTTTAGCCGAGGTTAATTGACTGTTATTGGCATCTGGGGTGAACATAGCTAACGTGTCGCCGACATTAAGCTCTAATTTAGTCAATAAACTACGGCCTAAAACAATATTATTTTGCTCGCCCTGTAACGACTGCCACGCCTCTGTAGACATGTATTGGTTAATGCTCGACACATCAGCTTCATGGTTAATATCAATACCCGTGACCACCAGCCCTTGAAAACCACTCGGCTTTTGCACTAACCCTTGCAAGCGAATAAACGGTGCTACACCGGTAATTTGTGGTAAGTTTTGTGCGCTTTTAGCAATGACCTGCCAGTTGGCGATGGGTTCATTCACACCGACAAGTTCACCATGAGATGCCACGCCCAATAAACGTTGTTGCAATTCTTTTTCAAAGCCATTCATGGCCGACAACAACACAATCAGTACACCGACGCCTAACGCAATGCCCGCAGTTGAAGCAAATGAAATAAAACCGATAAAACGATTCGATTGCCTGGCACGAAAAAAACGCCAACCAATTGTTAATGGTAACCACTGACTCATTCTGCTTGCCCTGCATGATGAACAACTACTTGTAACACACCATCTTTCATGGTCAATTGGCGGTCCATTTTAGCGGCTAATTTATGATCATGAGTCACGACAACAAACGCGGTATCAAATTGCTGAGCCAGCTCGCGGATCATCGCGTAAACATTATCTGCACTACTGGCATCTAAGTTACCCGTTGGCTCATCAGCTAACACTAACTTGGGCTTGTTTATTAATGCCCGTGCTATCGCAACACGTTGACGTTCACCACCAGACAATTGCGCTGGGATATGCTGTAATCGATGCCCCAAACCAACACGATCTAGTAAGTTTTTAGCATCGACCAAAGCTTGTTTTTTATCTCTACCTTGGATAAATGCAGGCATAGCGACATTTTCAATCGCAGTAAATTCGGGTAATAAATGATGGAACTGATAAATAAAGCCTAAATCGTTATTACGTACTTGTGCTTGGCGCGCCGCAGACAATTTATATAAGTCTTCGCCATCAAGTAATACCGTACCCGACGTTGGCGAATCTAAGGTGCCCATAATGTGTAGCAAGGTACTTTTACCTGAACCAGAGCTCCCCACTATGGCTAATTGTTCGCCTTTATAAACCGTTAAATCGACTCCAGACAACACATGGGTAGTCACTTCACCATCATGATATTGCTTGCTGACATGATTAACTTGTAATAACGCGGTTTGTATTTGACTCATTATTCGTATCTCAAAGCAGTAGCGGGTTGAACCCTTGCAGCCGATAGCGCAGGGTAAAGAGTGGCAAGTAAGGTTATTAGTAGCGAGCCAACAATAATATAACTCATTTGATTTATCGACAATTGCACTGGTAATGTTTGCCCAACACCTAAAATAGAAACACCAAGACCAGATAGAATTTCATTTAAATTCAAGGCAACAGCAATACCAACAACCGTCCCTAGAATTAAACCTAGCAAAGCATTTAGTAATCCCTGCACAATAAATATGCCCATCACAGACGAGGTCGTGACACCTTGTGTTTTGAGTACAGCCACATCAGTGGTTTTATCGACCACCATCATGACCAATGCCGACACCATATTAAACGCGGCAACAGCAACGATTAAACTTAACATCAACGACATCATGTTTTTTTCCATCTTAACGGCCGAGAATAAGTGACCAAAGTCTTGGCGCCAGTCGCTGGTTTGGATTTCAATATTTTGTTTAGCAAAGCCAGCAACTACTTTGGGCGCGAGTGCTGGTGCAGAGAAAGGATCTTTTAAATACACTCTTAGTTCATTAATACTGTTGCTGTCTTGACGCATTAACTTACGCGCATCTTTATAATGTACATAAGCAACGCTAGAATCGACTTGCGAGCCCATTTCAAATAAACCGGCAACGGTAAACTTACGCTGACTCGGCACTGGGCCCATCGGCGAGTAAACCACCCCATCACCACTAAGCACCCTTACCTTATCACCGGCTTTTACCTCTAATTTGCGGGCAAGATCAGCGCCAAGCACAATCGAGTACTTACCAGCTTGTAAGGTAGAAAATGCATTAGAATATGTATGAGATGCAATACTAGACAAAGACTGTTCAAGTTCAGGATATACCCCATACATTTGTATAGCTTGAATATTACTGCTTGATTGGATCATCGCTTGGGTTGTTGCACTTGGTACAATGCCGCGAATATTTTGCAATAAATACTTATCCGCTAATAGACTTTGGGTACTTTGCTGCCAATCCCTAAATCCCATATCACTGCTTAAGGTCATTTGCGGCACCGCACCTAAAATCCGATTTTTTAACTGGCCTTCTAAACCATTCATCACCGAACTGACAACGATTAATGCCGCAACACCTAAAAAAATACCCGATACGGCAAAAAAGGTAATAAATGAGGCAAAAGCATTCGCTTTTCGGGCTCGCCAGTAACGGTAGCCGATAAAAAATGAAAATCCTAAATTCATAAAAAAATACTAATCCTGTGCGCCGATCCGGGCGTATAAGTCTAACAATCGGGCTAAATGACAACATGAAAACAACAAGCCAGCGTGTATGACTTGCTAAATCATTAAGTTGGGCACGATAATAGGGCTATTAGTGTGATAAATAAAGAGGCAAACCTTGATACCTGACAGCAATTCTTATTTTAGTGTGCCTCACCACTTTAATGTGTATTTAACTTCGTGGGATCCAAAGCAGACTTTGCCCTCAGATGACGAGCTTCGCGACATGCAATCAGTGGGGTTAAAACTGCTCACAGAAGTTAAAAGTCTTGAAGCTAATTGCTTACTGCAGCTGCGTAATTTAGACAATGATGCTAAAGCGGTGGTCGATTTTTTAAAACTACAGTCACGTAAAGTTGATTTAGTATTACAACATGTGCTTGAAAAAGAAGTTCAGGATGGTGAGTTATTTGCTGGTGATCAATTTGGTGGTAGTGGGGTTAGTATTATTTCATCACGCCCATTGATTATAAATGAGCATGTTAAAACCCACATTTATTTACACACAGAGTTAGTGGCATTATTGTGTATTTGCCAAATAAGAACCTGCACGCCTTTGGCAACAGATGATGCCTTAGAGACACCATTTTGGCGTTGTGAACTTGAATTTAGTCAAATACTTGATGATGATATTGAACAATTAGTCAAAGCAAGCTTGAATGTACAACAAAAAATGCTCAAAAAACGTAAACAGACTATCGATAAGCAGCGTAGCTGAAGCCTCGCCTCATTCAATACGACTTGATCGTCAACGGAACAGACAAAGATTTTAATGAACCTATTTAGTGTACTCACGCCGCCGAGTGTAAAAAAAGGCCAACAAACGCAAACTTTGGCAACCTTAGGTGGGGTTTCGCAAGCCATCACCCTTGCCAATTTAATTAATAACCATGCTGGTACCAGTATTATAGTGACTCATGACACGCCCAGCGCGCTGTCTCTTGAGGTCGAGCTGAGTTATTTATTAAATCACATCAATGTGAATGTGTGTTTGTTCCCCGATCGTGAAACCTTACCTTACGACAGCTTTTCGCCACATCAAGACCTGATTTCACAGCGACTTGAAACCTTGGCGAATATTGGTCAAAGTCAGCATAATGTTGTTATCGTACCGGTAAACACCTTAATGGTGCGCTTGCCACCTAAATCATTTATGACTGCCAATGTCATGGTGCTCAATAAAGGCGATACCTACAGTTTACAGCAAGCCAGACAACACCTTACTGACACAGGTTATCATTTAGTCGATCAAGTATACGAACACGGTGAGTTTGCTATTCGAGGCTCTATCATTGATATTTTCCCTACTGGGTCTAAACAACCACTACGTATTGAATTATTTGATGATGAAGTTGAGTCAATTCGCTTCTTCGATGTTGATACTCAGCGTTCAGGTATGGCGCGAGATGCCATTCGTATGCTGCCCGCGAAAGAATTCCCCACCGACAGTAATGCCATTGAAGGCTTTAGGCAGCGTTATCGTCGTCGCTTTGAAGTGATTTCAAAAGAGGCTGAATCGGTTTATCAACTAGTTAGTCGTAATTTAATGCCTGCGGGCATTGAAAACTACTTACCACTATTTTTCGATAATACAGCCACTTTATTTGATTATTTACCTAAAAATAGCCAGCTGATCACTATAGGCAATATTGAAAAAGCCAGCTTGGCCCATTTGCATGAAGTTAACGTCCGTTACGAAGACCGACGTGTCGATCCCCTACGGCCACTGCTGGCGCCACAAGAACTTTACTTGCTTAATGATGAATTATTCGCGGCATTTAAATCCTTTAATCGAACTCAGTTATTGCAGCAATACAGTGCCACTGACACTAATAATGCTGGAGAGCAGCTAACTGAAGTCGCCTTACCCGCAAATACTCTAGTCGCCAACGTTGAGAAACTCCCCGACATCAATGCCAACCATAAACTCAAGCAACCACTCATTGCATTACAAGAATATGGCCAACAGCATTCAACGTTACTGTTTAGTGCTGAGTCTGAAGGCCGCCGAGAAGCGCTGTTAGATTTATTTGCTAAAATTGACATAAAACCGAAACAGTTTACTCATCTTAACGACTATCTAGCAGCCAAAGACAGCATAGGCTTAATTGTCTCACCTCTGGCTCGAGGTTGTGTATTAACGGACACAGCAAAAGGTGCCGTGAGCATCATTTGTGAAACCGAACTATTTGGTCAGCGTATTTCGCAACACCGACGCCGCGAAAAACAAAAACAAGTTAGCTCAGATGTATTAGTCAAAAATTTAGCCGAACTTAAGGTTGGCCAACCCATTGTTCATTTTGAACACGGCGTCGCGTTATACCAAGGATTAGAAACCCTCGATACCGGCGGCTTGGTCGCTGAGTATTTAAAACTCGAATATTCAGGTGGCGACAAACTGTATGTGCCAGTGTCATCACTGCATCTTATTAGCCGCTACAATGCTAGTGGCGACGGTAGTACTCATCTCAATAAATTGGGTAACGAAACCTGGGCTAAAGCTAAGAAAAAAGCCATAGAACGTATTCGAGACGTAGCAGCTGAACTGCTCGATGTATACGCACGTCGTCAAGCTCGTCCTGGCGAAGCTATGGATATTGATGAACAGGAATATGCCCAATTCAGCCAAGGTTTCCCATTTGAAGAGACTGTCGATCAAGAAAGCGCTATTCTTGCGGTACTTGACGATATGCAAGCACCACGTGCTATGGATCGCTTAGTGTGTGGCGATGTCGGCTTTGGTAAAACAGAAGTCGCCATGCGGGCGGCATTTGTTGCCGTTAATGCCGGTAAGCAAGTAGTCGTATTAGTACCAACCACCTTGCTTGCCCAGCAACACTACGAAAACTTTAAAGACCGTTTCGCCGATTGGCCCATTGTCATTGAAGTAATGTCACGCTTTAGAACCGCCAAAGAGCAAAGCAGCGTGGTTGAGCAACTATCCGAAGGTAAAGTCGATATTGTTATTGGCACTCATAAGTTGTTGTCATCAGAAGCCAACTTCGACAATCTCGGTTTATTAGTCATCGACGAAGAACACCGTTTTGGGGTGCGTCAAAAAGAAAAAATTAAAGCGTTACGGGCTAATGTCGACATTTTAACCCTCACAGCTACACCCATTCCGCGGACATTAAACATGGCCATGTCGGGTATGCGAGACTTATCAATTATCGCCACCCCACCCGCTAAACGTTTAGCAGTAAAAACCTTTGTGCGTGAGTATGATAAAGCCACGGCACGAGAAGCCATATTGCGTGAAATTTTACGTGGTGGCCAAGTATATTATTTACACAACAATGTCGAAACCATCGAAAAAACAGCGCAAAACATTCGCGACTTACTGCCTGAAGCCCGTGTTACCACGGCTCATGGCCAAATGCGCGAACGTGACCTTGAAAAAGTTATGTCCGACTTTTATCATCAACGTTTTAACGTGCTGGTGTGCACTACTATTATTGAAACCGGTATTGACGTTCCCAGTGCCAATACCATTATTATTGACCGAGCAGATATGTTTGGCTTAGCGCAACTGCACCAGCTTCGTGGCCGCGTTGGTCGCTCACATCATCAAGCCTATGCTTATATGATGGCACCGCACCCTAAACGCATGACCTCTGATGCACGCAAACGCCTTGAAGCTATTGAAGCATTGGAAGATCTTGGCGCCGGTTTTTTACTTGCCACGCAAGATCTTGAAATTCGTGGCGCAGGAGAATTACTTGGCGATGAACAAAGTGGCCATATCTCAAAAATTGGTTTTAGTTTATACATGGAAATGCTGGAATCTGCCGTAAAAGCTCTTAAAGAAGGTAAAGAGCCCTCTTTAGCCTATATGATGAGTGCCAAAGCAGAAATTGATTTACGTATTCCAGCGTTATTACCAGAAGATTACGTCAGTGACGTCAATATGCGTTTGTCGTTATATAAACGTATCGCTAATTGCGAAACCGACACGATGTTAGATGAACTTAAAGTCGAATTTATTGACCGTTTTGGTATGTTACCTCAGCCAACTCGCAATTTAATGGCAATTACTCTGTATAAACATCAAGCAACTGCGCTGGGTATTACTAAAATTGAAATGCACACAAAAGGTGGTAGCGTCGAATTTGGCCAGGAAAATCACGTCGATCCAATGTTTATTATTGGTTTGTTGCAAAACCAGCCACAAATCTATCGAATGGACGGGCCAAATAAGTTAAAGTTCAACATTCCTGCTGAGACAAGTAAAGAGCGTCTTGAGTTAATCAACACCTTACTTGAACAGTTCGCTAAACATCAAATTTTGGAGACAAATAGTGCTACGTAAAATTGCGATGACTATCGCCGCTATCACAGCGCTATCCCACAGCTTTTCAGCCCATGCAGAATCATGGTTTGAAGTTGAAGTGTTTGTATTTGAACGCCAACAACCATCCGTTGAAAAATGGCTAAATGCCACTCCGCCAAAACTCAGTAAAGACACTGTAGATATCATTACTCCAGTGATCAGCACCGACATAACCGGGGTTGCCGTGGGCTTAAATGGTTGTACTTCAACCGACTGGACCAATGGCGCCAGTAACTGTAATGATCCCAAGGTCAGTAATAGTACTGCGACACACCCTAGTCAAGTGCCGTTTAATATCGGCGCTAGCAAGCCACAATCGGCTTATTTGGGTCAAGGGCCATTATTGTTGGCCCAAAGCCAGGGTAAATTTAATGACTTGATGCGAACAATTAGTCGCGAACCATATGTTAAAAGCCTAGTACATTTAACCTGGCAACAAAATATGCAGTCTCGTCGAAATGCCCAGCCTGTACGCATTTTTGGTGGTAAAGATTTTTCAAAAAGTTTTGAATATCATGGCTTAAGTGTCAAAAAACCAAACTCAACAGAAGCGATGCCGGGTTCTGAATATAGTGCGTTAGGTAATGTGTATGAAGCGCCAAAAATTAACCCAGTATGGGAATTAGACGGCTCGATTAACATTTATCTTAGTCATTACCTGTATATTGAAAATAATTTAGCTTTACGTAAACCGACTCAAAAAATGCTTGAATCGAGTCCATTAGCATTTAACGAATACGCCGCATTAGAAATTGAAGGTAAAAAGCAACTGGCACCTTACCTAGAAAGTATTCCACTGATCCAAAATCGACGTGTGCGCAGTGGTGAAATCCATTATTTTGATCATCCGCAATTGGGTATTGTGATGCAAATTCGAAAAATGGCTCAACCCACTAATGTGAAACCAATCGATTTAACTGAGCGTGTTAACACTAGCCAACCAGTACCTTATACCGGTTAATAACTGAATTGGCTTATGACAAAAGCCGGATCAATTGATCCGGTTTTTTGCTTAATGGCCTAGCTCATTGACTTAATAACCTTCGCACGGGAAAATTAATACATCCCTTAACTCGGACTGTGGTTATTTAAACAATTTACAATGATTGTGCAATGCGAGTAATGTCCATCGCTAATTGTTGCGCAGCCTGCCAACGGGTTTGCTGCTCTAGTGCTTGTAACGTTTGCGCAGCATTGCCTTTTAACCCTAAGGCTGTATGTGTAGGTTCTGCGGCTGGCCAATCAAACTCTGTTAATAAGGAATTCACTCCAACAGGATCATTACACACTAAAATCATGTCACAACCAGCATCTAATGCCGCTTTAGCACGACCAAGATAATCGCCAGCAAAACTCGCCCCCTTCATGCCTAAATCATCAGAAAAAATCACCCCATCAAAACCTAATTGTTGGCGTAAAACGGTTTGTAACCAGTAAGATGAAAAGCCTGCAGGATTAGGGTCAATATTTGAATAAACCACATGTGCTGGCATCACACCTTGTAGCTGCTGAGAACCTATCAAGTGCTTAAATGGCTGCATATCAAAAGCTTCTACTTGCTCTTTAGTCCTTGGATCAACTGGCATGGCAATATGTGAATCGGCAGCAACACTGCCATGGCCCGGGAAATGTTTACCTACTGCAGCCATACCAGCCTCATTCATGCCAATGATGAACTGTTGTGCTAATGCACTGACTTCATCAGGATCAGCACTAAAACTGCGCTTACCAATCACTTCACTTATACCATTTACGTCTAAGACAGGTGCAAAACTTAAATCAATATCACAGGCTAACAGCTCAACAGCCATTAAAAACCCACACTCTTTCGCCCATTGTTTAGCTAATGTTAAATCGCCTTTAGCAACAGGTAAAATATCACCCATAGCAGGTATTAAACTAAAACCTTCACGAAAACGTTGAACTCGGCCACCTTCATGATCGACCGCAATTAATAATTCAGGCCGAATACTGCGAACACTTTTAACCAATTCAATTAATTGATTTTTATTTTCGCAGTTACGACTAAACAATATAATGCCACCTACATGTGGATGCTGTAATTGCGCAGTTTCTGTTGCAGATACAGTTAAACCTGCAAGATCCATCATTAAATAGCTCAAATCTTTCCCTTATCTATAAAGCTGACAATCACGTCAGGTTAATCAAGTCACATTATGCATCAAGTATAAGGCTGGCTAATGTGAGAATAATGCATCAAAAAAACTAATGAACAGTCATTGATTAATGTGTGGGATACTCTACCAAGAATAGGAGATAAACCGCCAACATTACTTTTGACGATTATACTCACTTATAACGAAAACAATAAACGACTCAGCAAGGGTTAAACAACATGATTAGCGTATTTGACATGTTCAAAATTGGTATCGGCCCTTCTAGCTCACATACAGTGGGCCCAATGAAGGCGGGTAAAATTTTTATACAGCATGTCGCTGATAATAATTTATTAGCGGATACCGATGAGTTACAAACAGAATTATTTGGATCTTTAGGTCAAACAGGCAAAGGCCATGGTACCGGTAAAGCGGTCATTTTAGGGCTAATGGGTGAAGACCCAGAAACGGTCAATACAGATGGCATTGATGCCATTTTAGAAACGGTATCTGTCAGCCAAAAACTCACCTTAGCAGATGGGCGTCAGGTAAAGTTTACTCGCGAAAACGGCGTTACCTACCACAGACGTAAAACATTACCGGCACATGCTAATGCCATGACCTTATATGCATTATCTAAAGGCGAATGCATATACCAGCGTACCTATTATTCGGTTGGTGGTGGCTTTATTCTTGATGAAGATGAAATCACTCAACGCAATGCCTCTCCTGCAACCCCCATTGAACAAGCACCTTATGACTTCAACAGTGCATTGCAATTACTGCAATTGTGCTGCGACAACGGCTTAAGCATTTCATCATTAATGATGGCCAATGAACTGAGCATTGCCAGTGAAGATGAGATCAAACAAGGTTTGTGGAAAATTTGGCAAACCATGAAAAACTGCGTTGAACGCGGTTATCAAAAGGAAGGCATATTGCCAGGCGGTTTAAAATTACGCCGACGTGCCCCTGCGCTCTACCGACGCTTAAAAGCGGAAGGACGAAATAACACTGACCCGTTGACCGCGATGGACTGGGTTGATTTATTTGCTTTATCGGTTAATGAACAAAATGCTGCAGGCGATCGCGTCGTTACAGCGCCAACAAACGGTGCAGCAGGGATTATTCCGGCTGTATTGTGTTACTACGATATGTTTGTGCAAGAAGTCGATATCGATGTGTGCAGCCGCTATTTGTTAACCGCTGCTGCCATTGGTATTTTGTACAAGAAAAATGCCTCGATTTCTGGCGCTGAAGTCGGTTGTCAAGGTGAAGTAGGCGTAGCCTGTTCTATGGCTGCTGGTGCGTTAACTGAAATTATGGGCGGAACTGTAGAACAGGTTGAAAATGCCGCTGAAATTGGCATGGAACATAACTTAGGCTTAACCTGCGACCCGGTTGGCGGCTTAGTGCAAGTTCCGTGTATTGAACGAAATGCTATGGGCGCTGTAAAAGCAATTAATGCGTCGCGCATGGCATTACGCGGCGACGGTAATCATAAAGTGTCACTGGATAAAGTCATTAAAACGATGATGGAAACCGGTAGAGACATGCGCAGTAAATACAAAGAGACTGCTAAAGGTGGTCTTGCAGTGAATATTGTCGAGTGTTAATTCCCCAGTATTAACACTATGAATAAAAATGCCTGTTAGTGATCCTAACAGGCATTTTTTATATCTCATTGAAACGTATTTAATGCGGAATAAGGACTATTTTACTCATGGCACAATCATGTCGACTGACTAATAAGTTTACTATGCGCCAATATAAGTATAACGGCACGACAAGCCATTAATCCAAGTACAAGGATAACCTTAGCCGTTATAGCGCTTTTGTTGGCTCAATATAAGCTTTAGTTCCCCAAAGCGGAACTGTAGATAGACTATGCTTAAAGCTTCCTGATGTTTCTTTGGTCGAATAGGATATATACATTAGCGTTTGATTTTCAGCATCAAAAATTCTTCTGATTTTCATTGTCTTAAAAAAGATGCTTTTTGATTTTTTAAATACTACGTCACCTGATTTGCTTTTATCAATTTGTGCAATCATAGCCGCGGTAATTTCACCTGTTTGTCTGCAAGAAATAGAGCTATCACTTGGATCTGAAAAACTCAGATTCTCTTCTATTGAAGCAATGTGGCAAGTGACACCAGAGACAATGTCATCCTTTAAAATATTTAATTTTATATCTTGCGTGGTAAACATGCCAAGTGAAACATCACCGACTTCGTTATCAGAACAAGCCGTAAGAAGTGCCGTTACACATAAGGCTATTAGTATTTTTTTCATCGGTAAACCTTGTAATATTAGAAGTTTATTATCGTCAAAATGGGCTAGTTACAGCATTTAGATTAAGTCACTCAAGGCATACTATCAATGGTATGCCTTTAATTATATGGATCTATAAAAGCCATAATAATATTGCTTTTATAGATGGATAGCTAAGCCGAAACTATGTTTGCCGCTATCAGCATCACAACCGCCAAACGCTGTGCTGACGATGAAAGTGGTTATCATTGTCACCGAGGCGATGACTCGAACTCAAGGTATACAAAATATGTTCATTAACATTTATCGATTCTAATTAAATGCACTTTGCGCACAACGGGTTAAACCTGCTGTTACCGAACCAAAATGATCGCCTACCACTACTTTGGCATTGGGATATACACTAGCAATTCTATCGTATATCGCTGGGCTTCTAGCGGTGCCACCAGTGACATATACAATATCAGGAGTGGTTGGCATATCGCAATCTTGCTGCTCAGCTTTAGTCGTCGCCGTTTGCATCGCTTGTTTCATTAAAGCTTCAACTTTAGCGAGGGGATCATTAATGGCTTGCTCAAATTGCGCAGCCGTTAAAGAGACAAACAGATCTTGCTCAATAAAATCTAATGAACATTGAATAGTCTCATTATCCGACAAACTAATTTTAGCCGCTTCAGCTTGGCGTACGACTTGATAACTCATTTGATTTTTTTGTACTTTTTGTAATCGAACTAATAACTCTGGCTGCTGTGCTTCTTTAATCAATTGCTCAACTAACTTACGCGATTGCAAACTGACAAATTCACGTTGGGCACTGATGTCGTTTACCGCAACCGCATACCAAAAAGGGGTTCTTGGCATAGGTTTACCATTAATCATTAGCGTATCTGCACCAAAGCTCGGCATCAATCCGGCCATAGCAAGCGCGATATCTAAATCATTGCCACCGATACGCTGACCAGAGTGACCAAAGCAATCTGAGCTGCGATCTTGTTGCTTTATATACGAAGGTCCCATTCTTACTACAGAACAATCTGTTGTGCCGCCGCCTACATCGACGACTAATACAGTATTGTCATCATTAAGATCAGACTCAAAATCCATACCCGCCGCTAAGGGTTCAAATAAAAATCTCACATCTGTGAAGCCGGAACGAATTGCAGCAAGGCGAAGAATAGCTTCTGCTTGTAGGTTACTGTCTTCACCGCCAATACCTTGAAAATTAACCGGTCGACCTATAACTGCATGACTAGCAGACGTCAGCGACTTAGCGTTTAATGCTTTGTCAGCGAGGGTTTTAACATGCTGCATCATCAAAGTAACAATGTCTTCAAATAAGGCTATTTGTTCGACACGCAGGCCATTGGCACCTAAAAATGATTTTGGCGAACGGACATAAAAACCTTCCTCAGGCATGTCTAAATAGGCATCAACAGCAGCTTGTCCTACAAATACGGCTTGTTCATCTGCAGACAAATCAAGCTCATGGCGCATTTGCTTTGCTCGCATTAATTGCGAACTGCGCAAATGAGAATATTCCGCTTTTAAATTTTCAGGTAAGCCCCAATACACAGCTTCGGCAATCAGATCGCGATCCATTGCATATAACGTTGACGGCATAAAATCTGAGTTTGCAGATAATGGCAATAACGCCACAGCATTATCAATCATTACCCCTATCGCACAGTTAGCACTGCCATAATCGAATCCAACAAACATTGGCCTACCTTTAGTCATTCAATTAAAAAAAGCGCTCAAAATAACATAATAATCGTGTTAGCTAAACTATTTATCGTATTTTATCTAACGGGAAACGTTGAGAAATAAATATGTCTACTCCATGTCGTCCATACTAAGGCTCTACCGAGTCACACCCTATTAACGATTTAGGTTAGCTATCAATAAATTAATATTCCACACCACGATATCGATACACCCAACGTTTAATCCCACTAACAATATCTATTTATTAATAAACTATGACCTTGATATTGATATTAATGGAACTCGGCAATGTAACCGCCAGCTTATGCTAGGTATGAACAATTCATTAGAGTTTGTCTGAGCTTAATAGAATTCAAGCTTTAGAGTGAGATAAACATTGCGGTGACTGAGCTTAAAAGTAACAGAAATACTTGACCATGACACATAACAGCACAGTGGCTTACTATTTGAATCTCCTTTCGTCTCGCTAAAAACGAAAAAACCCATCATGTGTTGATGGGCTCTAGCATCTAACGAGTGAACTCAGTTGATTAACTTTTACCGTTAATTTTTTCCTGTGCTTTACGCTGAGCTTCTTTTTGCTGGCGACGAGCATCAATAACTTGTTTTACATCACTGCCTATATGGGCTTCACCGCGCTGTTTGGCTAATTGAACTTGGCGCTCACGCTCAATAAATCGTTGACGCTGCTCGGCAGGCACTTTGTCGATACAATGAGGACAACTCACCCCTTGAACATATGCCTCAGTTAGCTTTTCAGCTTCGGTGATGGGCATACGACATGCATTACACTGATCGTATTGGCCTTTCTCTAAGTTGTGATTAACCGCAACTCGGTTGTCAAACACAAAACACTCACCTTCCCATAAGCTTTGCTCTTGCTCAACTTCTTCAAGATATTTTAAAATACCACCTTCAAGGTGATACACCTCATCAAAGCCCTGCTCTTTTAAATAAGCGGTTGATTTTTCACAACGAATACCGCCAGTACAAAACATCGCTACTTTCTTGTGCTTAGCAGGATCGAGGTTTTGTTTAACGTACTCAGGGAATTCACGGAAAGTTTCGGTGACTGGGTTAACAGCATTTTTAAAAGTACCAATCTTCACTTCATAATCATTACGGGTATCGACTAATATAACATCAGGATCTGAAATCAATGCATTCCAGTCTTTCGGTTTTACATAAGTACCAACAACTTTACGCGGATCTATGCCTTCAACACCCATAGTCACAATTTCTTTTTTAAGCTTTACTTTGGTGCGGTAAAATGGCATTTCATTATCAAAAGATAATTTAGTAACGATATGGTCTAAACCTGGTTGTGTCGCTAACCAAGCTAATAGTATTTCAATCGCAGCTTGGGTGCCTGCAACAGTACCATTAATCCCTTCTTGGGCTAGTAGCAAGGTCCCTTTGATATCATTTTGTTCCATAACAGTCAGCAATGGCTGTCGAACCGCTTCAAAATCAGGTAAAGCAACGAATTTGTATAATGCGCAAACCGCAACTTGAGAAGTATGTTGTCTTAACTCTTGCTGAGCATCTTGGATAAGAACTTGATTCGCATCTTGCATAACAGTAATGACTCCGCTGGCTGGAACTTAATTTCCAGTGCATATAGTAAGGTCTGCACACCGTGTGCAGATTAAAAAAACGGCCGAAAGTATACCTAAATCACACTCAAAAAAACACTAAAACAATCTGATGCACTCTTTTACATTATTGTTAGCATTTTACTTTGTAAGTATCAGCTTGAAAGCGTTACTCTATTAGTAAGACTTAATTTTAGCTGATATCTAATGAATTCTGCCATTTTATATACCTTTCGCCGCTGCCCCTATGCCATGCGCGCGCGTATTGGACTGCATTTAAGCCAACTTAATCCGCTAGTACGTGAAATAGAACTTAAGCATAAACCGACAGAGATGTTAGCCATTTCAGCAAAAGGTACAGTGCCTGTATTCGTGACCGCAGACAACCAAGTGATCAGTGAAAGCATTGATATTATGCGCTATGCATTAACTCAACATCCTGTCCTTGAAACCGATTATTTAACTGCTGACGAATATCGATTATTACTGTATTGGCTAGATAAGCCCGCGACTATATCGCTCATTCATGCTAACGATGATGACTTTAAACCTTGGTTAGATAAATATAAATATGCCGATAGATACCCACAACACAATCAATTATGGTACCGGCAACACGCTGAGCAATTTATTCAGTTATTGGAAAATACGTTACAGCAACACAAATATTTGTGTACAGATAGCCCAACATTAGCTGATTTTGCTATTTTTCCATTTATTCGGCAATTTGCGAATGTTGAACCAATATGGTTTAACAGCACACCCTATCCTAAAGTGAACGTTTGGTTAACCACGTTAATAAACAGCCCGTTATTTAACCAAACCATGTACAAATATCCGCTGTGGTTACCACAAAAAAATAGGATCTCGCTCAAACATTCAACAAATGATGCAGGGCAAGTAATACCTTTGTGCAAAAATTAAAATATTATGAATATTTAATGGTTTACGGACTATTAATTGGTTTATTTTTAACGTAAATTAAAGATGTTAGCAGTGAATAGCCGTTTGATAATATGGATTTATATTATTTTTACTGCAGAATTTAATTTTAAGTTTACACTTAACGAAGTCATTGCTGGAACGCAAAGGAACATGACATGGATAATATGGATATTACGTTAGTATTAATGCTTATCGCATTATTGATTTTACATATTCACTTTTGCTATCGAGCTTTTACCTCGAAGGCACACATCAAAAATGCCCAACGTATAGTGTGGTCTATGCTCAGTTTGTTAATGGGACCATTAGGATACTATGTCTACCAAAACATGATCCCACTCGAGTTCTACGAATAGATTTTTTTTAGCGCTTTGCTTTGAAGTTCAGTGAATAAAGCCTGATTGTTTCTTTATTCATTGTTGAACAGAAGTGTGTTTAAGGTATGCCCTACGGTCACATAAGAATTAGATCGCAAGGTTCCACCCTGCACGGGCCAAAAGGGGATCAACAGCAATCCCCCTCTTGGATCACCCCTGCCGTTCCAGCAACATTTCCGCTATTTAACCAAACAACAGCAGCGAAAAGGTCGCGACGGAAATTGATCCAGCTTTTAACTTCATTTTATTATTCTTCAGTCTTATTCGAAAATGCTAACGCTATTTTCTTCAACGACCTCAAGTTCAGAATTGAATTTAAGCATTTTAAAGCATGACTGAATCATTGTTGGAAAAAAGTTTGTTAGTGCAAAAGGTCTAAAATAAGCGGTGAGATTAGGAAATGTACGGTAATAAATTAAAGTTTACACTGACCCTGAGGTGACCCTGAGGTGACCCTGAGGGATCCTGAGGGATCCCCACGAATTTCCTGTAAATTTCTTGTGCGGAGCCGCATGCAGGGTGGTGTGGGGGCTGGAGGCTAGATACCTCCGGCTACCCGATTATGTGTCGTTCAACGAAACTAGATACATGTAAATTTAGCTTCAAGGTCAAAGCCTTGTGTATATTTCGTATCAACGTCACTAAACTCCCAAGAGCCAATTTTCGTACTAGATTTACTTTTAACAAACTTTTCAACTTCTCCTGTTTGACTATTTTTCGTAGAAATTAATTGAAAAGTTTTCCCGCCTTCGACTTCACACCTAGACTTCATAACACCTATTAACATGGAGTGGGCTCTCTCTTTTGTTTCTCCACCTACGACTGTATAGAACGAACCATCATCGTAAGGAATAGCTCTATCGGATAAGGTTATATTCGTACAACCTAAAATTAATGATATTGGAAGCAGACTCAAGTATTTCATACAGGGTAAGAGCATGAAAATTCACTTGCCAAAAATAACCTTTTCAAGGTAATCGGTGTTGCGATTGGCTTTCATTTGTTTTGCTCTTACTCCTTTCTTAAAGCTTGTCTCTGACTGAAGACGATTCACTGCAACATGCCTAACACCTGCCATGATTTCCGGTGCACCATTACGTCGGATACGACAATCATCTTCTTTCATTCCAACATCAAGTTTCCAGTGCAATCCATTTTCGATACTCCAATGTTCTCGGGCACTTGCTGCCAACTCTTCTGCCGTTAGCGTGGCTGAACTGATGTAGTATCTAAAATTTAACTCTTTGGATACTTTGCCTTTTTCTTTTCGATAAGAAATGATCACCCCAACTGTCATTAACATTGGCCAATCTGCCGCAGCGGGTATTTGACTCATGTCATTGGTCACAATACAGCACCGGTACTCTTCTCTATTCCGTTGGTAATCCGCTTCCTGAAATAGCGTTCCATCCTGACACTGGCGGCTAATTTCTGGTCCTAATAATTTCTCTACCTGGGAAAACAACATAGGCTGATTGCCTTTAAGTGCCAGCAGATAATTCGCTTCTTTATCCAAAATTTTCTGAGCTATCGCTTTCTGACATCCCATGGCATCGATGGTGACTAGGCAACCTTTTATTTCTAACAAGTCAAGCAGCACTGGGATGGCGGTTATCTCATTGGATTTACAGTCGGTTTTCTGCTGTCCAAGCACCACACCATTTTCACAAGCAAATGCGCTCACCATATGAATGGCATCCTTTCTATCAGACTGATTAAATGAACCTTTTAATCTTTTTCCATCAATAGCAATCACTTGTCCAGCAGTGACCTGGTGGCACTCTTGCATCCATTTAGAGAAGCAGGATTGAAACGTACTCATATCAATAGTGCTGATAACCCTCGCTATCGTGTCATGTTTAGGAATACCATTTTCAAAAGAGACAAATTTGCGTAACCAATCGAGACGGTAGTGTCCAAAATCCTCAATTTCTTCCCAGCCTTGGCATCCAGCAATCACTGCGCTGAGGGTAAGGAATAGGATATCAAAGAGTTTATGGACAACTTTACCTTGTTGACGGGGGTCATCAATGTATGAAAAGTACTTGAATAGCTGTAGTTGCGACATGGGTTAACTTACTTCTTACTAAAAAGAAGTATAAGATCACAAACTTAAGTCAAGGTAAAGCTTCGTGATCTTGCCCTGGTATTTCATATTATTCCTAAAGACACATAACGAGCCTGTAGAATTACTCGTTTTAAAATTTATTTTGATTAATGCACCAACAATATCTGAGTTCCTATTTTGATTCAATTATTTAGTGGTGTTTAGATTATTATTTAACATGCTGATGTATTGTTGTTTTTAAAGGGAGTATAAGGCGGGTTTGGTAAGTTTTTGAGGTAAAAAGGGCTTACCCCTTCTTAGTGCATCGCGTGTTGCAAGCAATAAACCAAGCAAGCAATAAACCAAGCCACCCATTTTAATTATAAATTAACATAACGCCTTTTCACTTTGATTGCGATAGCCCTAACCACGATTCAAATATAAAAATTGACTGAAAATCATCAATAAACTGAGCGTGCTGGGGGAAAAGCGAGCAACTCTGCAGATTAAAAGCATCACTGGTGGCTTGATATTAATCAAGCTGGAAATGAGGTTATTATTGTAGTTTGTGTTTTATACGTTCACTCTTAAGCGCATAACCAACGCTGGCAGTTTGATGCGCCTTGTCGTCGTTTTCGCTCTAAGTGTTCACAATATTCTGTTAATGCCGGTAATGCCCCTACTGCACCTTTGAATAATGAGCCAAACTCGGTAGTGATTTTCAGCCAGTTTTCAGCTGGAATATTGAGTCTATTAAGAATATCTTGGCTACTTGAGCTTATCGCTCCACGCTTGTCCTCTCGAATAATACGACCCGTATCTTCTACCAGTACGATGTAGTCTTTTACATTGAACATCAGCCCATTTGGCATATCTAGCCGCTCATTGCCGACAAAAGGCAATAATTCTTTGGGTTGCTCACCTTTTATGGCGGAGTTAATTCGACGTTGAATACTGGTGTAGTCTGAGGTTTCTGGAGTTGTCGCCATCTTGGCGCGAATTGGATTCAAATCGACATAGGCCATGCAACTTAACACGGCTGCTTCATCTAATAATGCTTGCGATTTAAACCGCCCTTCCCAGAATCTGCCAGTACATTTATCTTCTTTGTTGGCCATTCGCGCAATCGGTTCACTTAAGGAGCGCATAAACCAACTTATATCAACTAACCGTTGTCTGTACTGGATTATGCAATCATTCACGATGTTAAGTTCAAATTCGTTTAGGTCTTCACCTTTAACAAACTTCTGTGTCAGTAATGTGCCTTTAAAGCCTTTGTGCCATTGCATAAGCACGTCTTTATCTGACCAGTTTTTTGCTTTATTTGCATCCACTTTAACAACTACATGCAAATGATTGCTCATCACGGAGTAAGCACAGATATCTATGGCAAAGATGGTGGCAAGCTCAAGAATACGTGAGTCAACCCACTCACGCCTATGCTCAAAGTTCTCACCCGTTGAATTATCCATTCCACATAAAAATGCCTTACGTACCACTCGTGAACAGCAGTGGTAATAAGCTGTGTCATCTAAACTAACGATTGTTTGTCTTGGTCTGGCCATCTTTAAGTACCATTTAGGAAGGGTAAATAAAGCGTAGTTTATTGTCTATTATTTAGCCAACTATTATGGGTGGCTTTGTTTTATATTGGGTGATGAGATGGACGCTCCCTAATACGGCGTCAATGCGCCAAACTGATGTTGAACCATACAGTTACTTAAGGAGCGTCCACCATGAAAGTTACCACTATCGCGATTGATTTGGCAAAAAATGTTTTCCAAGTTTTAGGAATGGATAGCCATGCAAAGCAAGTCTTCAATAAACGGTTAAATCGCACTCAACTGATTGAGTTTATGTTGCAACAACCCCATTGCAATGTGGTCTTTGAGGCTTGTTATTCATCCCATTACTGGGGACGAAAATTTCTTGCTATGGGGCATAACGTTAAGCTCATTCCTGCCCAACATGTCACCCCGTTCGTGCGAGGCAGTAAAAATGACAACAATGACACAATGGCGATTTTTGAAGCCAGCTTTAGGCCAAACATTCGTTTCGTGCCAGTGAAAACCGAAGAGCAGCAAGAAATATTGATGTTACACCGAGTCAGAGAACGATTAGTGAAAGAGAAAACTGCCTGCACTAATCAAATTAGGGGGGTATTAGTCGATTTTGGGATTTGCTTTGCCCAAGGTTATAAAGCATTTGAAGTGGCTATGTGGGACATCATTAACGATGCGTCACAACGTCCCATTATTAAACTGATGGCTAATGATTTCTGGGATGAATATCAAAGTGTTAATACACGTTTAGACAGAATTAATACCTTGATAAAAAAGCTTGTCGAACGTGACCCTAATGGAAAAATATTACTCAGCATTCCAGGTGTTGGGCCCATTATCGCGTCAACGTTTGTTGCATCAATTGGCAAAGGCCAGGCGTTTAATACTGCTAAAGAACTGGGGGTGTGGCTGGGGTTAACCCCCAAGCAATTTGCCTCTGGCCATCGAAGTGTCAATGGCAGTATTACCAAACGAGGAAACTGCTATTTACGCAAACAGCTTATTCATGGAGCCAGAACCGTTGTCAGCCATGCAAGTAAAAAACAAGATGATTTAAACCTCTGGATAACACAGTTAAGAAGCCGAAAAAGCATCTGCAGTACGGTGGTTGCCACGGCTCATAGACTCGCCAGACTGATATGGGTTTTATTACAAAAACAAGTGCCTTATGCTCCGCAATATACTGCTAATCAAGGAGCAAACCATGGTACTTGTTAACACTGTTGTCGCTATCTTGCAGAGCTCGGTCTGGCCAAGGACTCCGAGTCCGACTGGGTGATAAGAGCCGCAAGATAGCACATTAAATACTCACCAGGGTTGTTGTGAACGATGAAGAAATGGCTCAGTCCAACCAGTGCTAGCCCGAATAGGCCAAGGATAGGAAAAACCTAATCCGCATGGGTGTTTCAATTGACCGGCGCAGTGGTACGGATTTCATTAGGGGCGCAGCTTGGCTGTTAAGCCCGTATATATGGCAGTACAACCGCTTCTAGCGGTAAATGAGCGCATCAAAAGCAACGATAAGAGTGAGAATGTTGTACAGAAAACTAAGGCCAAAAAGCCTTCGGTGAGCAGAGTATTATCTTGACTCACCGGGAGCGTCCATATATGGCTTAGTTTTATTCGTAGTCGGAACTAGTATATCTTATGAGTATTAATACCTCATACTCGATTCAACATCGGCCATAACATCTTCTATACTCAGGCCACTAATTCGCATTAACTCAATTGTTAATGAGTCTATCACTTGAAAGCCCCTATCAATATTAGCTCTAGCTAGCTTGACTCTTTTTAATAAATCTTTTCTTCCCTGTTGAGTTGCAAATAACTCTGGATCGTCATAAAAGAAGTTATGTATGATAAAATTTCTTTCCTTAAGAGTAAGCATTAGTGCATCTTCTGAATCTTGGCCAACCTTAATTACTCTTTTTAAATCTCCAATAAGGCGCCCAAAAACAAACTTGGAAAATTTAGCCATTGAGGTGTCGAATTCATCATTCGACAAAGGACCTAATTCCAACTCCTTTAAAATAGTTAAACAGTAACCAATGGAAAATTCCAGATGTTGTGATGCTTGCACAATGGCACCGACTTCATGGTAGATACATGTAAGGTCCTTCTTTAAAGCTTCATTCATATTCGAACCTCATATTTATAATAATTATTGATTAGCAGCATGTCTCGAGAAGCAAGTTGAGGATGATTATAGCCCCCTGAAAACTAGATGTTCCACTGAAGGGTATTTTAACATTAATAACTCCTTACGGGTTCTTGGACAAAAAACGTTGGAGTAATTAATTCTAGATAGTTTTGTATTGATTAGAAAAAATATTTAGATATTTCGAAGAACCAAATGTAGTTAAGGGGAATTATTTTACTAAACCGGTTTTCAGATGAGCGCATCTGAGATGTTTACCTATAGCATATGATTGTTTAGCTAGGCGTTTAAATAAGACATCACCATGCAACACAATCAACTTTTCATAATATTCAGGTTCGATGTTTCTCATATGCGATATAATGCCGTGAAGATAGGGTATGTCGCTATTATTCAATTTTTTATTTGAATATAAATGAACAAGTCCTCTTATTTTTTTCCTAAGGTTTCTTCCAACAGAAATATTACCATCATGAGTTAATATAACTCCAGTAACTCTTTGTGACCTCCCCTTGCCTATAAGTCTTGTTTTTTTATCATTAACTAATAGATTTGATTTATTATCTAAAGAAATAATGTGAACAACATGTGCTTCAACTTTCTTTAGATCCTTGTAACAGCAGCCTGAAAAAGTCAAGTCATCTGCATATCTGGAGTAACGAATAGAGTTTTTATGACAAAAATCTCCAATTGCAATGTCAAAGTGTTTCATAACTAGATTTGAGAGCATTGGCGATGATGGAGCACCAATTGACAACTCTAATAGTGAGCCTACTTCTACAAACAAATATCTAGATAAAAACATTCTATCAAGATCATTAAAATCATAGCCCAAATCACCAAGTGTTCTGAATAAATCACTTGGTTTGATTGAAGGAAAGAAGTCTTTAAAGTCCATTTTTAATAAGAAGTCTGCTCCAGTATGAATCAAAGCATTATCTTTTATCGACCGCCCCTTTTCATAAGCCATTGAAAATTCTGAACGATCAATACCGCTAAATACAATATCAACAATTGCTCTCTGAATATTTTTAACAAAAGGAGATGGTTGGCGTATTATACGGTCCCCCCCATTTCGCTTTTTAATTGAAAACGCCTTATACATGGAAGGAGCACTTCTCATATTAGATATGAGCTCATGCATTGGTAGTCCAAGATGTTCAGCTACCTTTGAAATCAATTCCATACTGAATTCTCATCTATGATGTTAAACCTAGATCTTTCTTTATCGGAATAATAAGCAAACTGATTTACTCTTATTTCTGACAAGGTAGAAAAGCCAGTTTCATCTTTTATTTTTTCACTATACGAATATTTAATGAACCCTTTGTTTTTCGCTGTTGCCACATAAAAAACATCGCCGTTAGATTTTTTCTCAATAAAATCAAATACTGTCAATATATATATACAACTCTTTACCAACTGGGTCGTAGCATCTTTAATTTCAAAATATGTTTGTAGATAATCAACAATTTCATGTAATTTCAGAGCTAAAAAACTGTAAATCAAATCTCCAATAATAAAGCAAAGGTGACCATTTCTTGAGTAATCTAACGTTGGGTTCTGAAGGGCTATCGATTCACTTTTATTTGAGATATCTTGAACTATCAACGCTGCTTTTTCATGTATGACTTCTATTTTGTTAGGTAGTAAAGTTCCAATTTGATCTTTGTCATAACCTTTAACAATATAATGAACATCCCAATTATACCTTAAAACTATTCGGCTATTATCTTCCAAATGTTTAATCGGACCTAATGTAATATAAGAATCTTCTGATATTGTTTTTTCATTTACAACTAATATCAACTTTTCTGATAATTGTTTTAATACACTAAAGCTGCCAAGCTCAGCATAAGCACCAGGGGCTTCAAGTATTAGAACTATTGCACCAGCCATATCTGCTATTGCTAACTCAAAATCAATTAAGTTCTTAACAGTTCCATGTGAGAGCCAATCCTGATAGCTTTCAGCTAAAACTATTTTTTCATTAAACAAGGGAAACTTATGAGATACGTCCAATGCCGCTTTTCTCATAGATTGATAGATTTCGGGTTTATCATCTTCACCTTTCCCTCTAGCAGTTGGCTTAGTACAACCACCACATAGAAAAACAAAGTTAGGTAGGTTTTTTAACCTAAGTTTTTTTAAATCTAGGCAATATAGAAATTTTTCTCTTACGTCGCATAATTCATTCATTTTTTAGACTTAGGATTGGAAAAACCCAGCATTTGCTGGGTTTGTATTGCATATCTTTACCTTAAAGGGCACGGACGCCGCGACAAATCGGCTTGCCGATTTTCGTGGTGGCCGTGCTCAGAAAAACTAACAATCAAACACTTCTAGTGATACACCAGATGAAGCAGATCACGCTTCTAGCGCGTAAAGACAGTTCTATATAATCAAAATGTGGAAGTTAGGTCAATGAAAATAATCATAAATCAGGATGAAATCTTAAAATTTGGATTTATATATCGTTTAATCTCACATGGAGTCTGCTAACTATGCCATATATGGACGCTCCCGGTACCATAGGAACTATCACTAGGAACTATGCCACCCAATTTTATGATAGTTAACATAACTTCTTTTAGCTTTGATTGCGATAATATTCTGCACGATTCATATGTATAAATTGAATAAGAATTATCAACAAACTGAGCACTAAATGGAAAATAGTGAGCAATACTGCAAATCCAACACAGCACTAGTCGCTTGATTGATGTCAAGCTGGAAAGGAGGTTATTATTTGAGTGTTTGTTTTCGTTTTTGAGATTAAACCTTAAGCACACAACCAGCGCTGGCAGTTTGATGCGCCTTGTCGCCGCTTTCGCTCCAGATGCTCACAATATTCTGTTAATGCAGGTAATGCCCCCACTGCACCTTTGAATAATGCGCCAAATTCTGTAGTGATTTTTAACCAGTTTTCTTCAGGAATATTAAGTCTATTAAGAATATCTCGACTACTGGTACTAATGGCACCGCGTTTGTCCTCTCGAATTATGCGTCCGGTATCCTCTACCAACACAATATAATCTTTAACACTGAACATAAGGCCGTTAGGCATATCTAATCGTTCATTGCCGACAAAAGGCGGTAACTCACTTGGTTGCTCGCCTTTTATCGCTGAATTTATGCGACGCTGAATACTGGTGTAATCTGAAGTTTCAGGAGTCGCAGCCATCTTGGCGCGAATTGGATTCAAATCAACATACGCCATGCAAGCTAATACTGCTGCTTCATCCAGCAATGCTTGAGATTTGAATCTACCCTCCCAGAATCGACCTGTACATTTATCTTCTTTATTGGCCATTCTTGCTATCGGTTCGCTGAGTGAATATGTGTTATAACTCGCTAGCTACCCAACAAAGTCTTTAAAGCTATATTCTCCCTCAGTAATAAGGTTTTCTTTTACCATTTCCTCAAACCAGTTATTTAGAGCCTCTTTCATTAACTCCATAGGGCCTGACTCTTCTACACAAATCTGAAGCAAAATGAACTTTGTGACAAATCGATGATCAGATCTGGTAACTCAATCAATTTGCAGATTAATAATGTCTATTTTCAACGCAGAGCAATGGTCATACAATCACTTTAAAAACGGTTCATTTGGTGACTCACGTCGCACTGACCGTGTCATCGAAGTTGCTGCCGACATGGCGCGTTGTAGCGGTAAGTCAATCGCTTTATCATGTCGAGGTAATGAAGCTAAAGTTGAAGGGGCTTATCGATTGATCCGTAATGACAACATTTCTCCAGAAGTGATTAGAGCTTCTGGTTTTCAACATACTGCAGAGCTTGCCCAGCCCTATGCTGAGATATTAGCCATTGATGACACCACTGCGTTGAGTTACAAACACCAAGTAGCACAAGAGCTTGGCAAACTGGGGACGACGACAGATAAATCACGTGGTTGGTGGGTTCATTCAACCCTGCTATTAGACAGCTTCACGACTCAGACTATCGGGCTTATTCATCAAGAATACTGGCTTCGTCCTAATAACCCTGAAGATGCTGACGAAAAAGAAAGTGGTAAGTGGTCAGAAGCGTCCTATTTCTGCCGTCAACGCTTGGGAGACATCAT
The DNA here is from genome assembly GCF_003855395.1 of Shewanella livingstonensis. Lineage (NCBI taxonomy): Bacteria > Pseudomonadati > Pseudomonadota > Gammaproteobacteria > Alteromonadales > Shewanellaceae > Shewanella > Shewanella livingstonensis. The sequence continues at coordinate 3,155,503 of NZ_CP034015.1, forward strand.
GTCACGGGTCATTTCAGTGTGTGACAGAGAAGCAGATATATTGAGTTATATTCAAGATAAGCAGAAGCATAATGAACGTTTCGTTGTTCGAGCGAAACATTCAAGAGCACTGGTTGAGACAGGACCTAAGTTATTTGAACACCTTGAGTCACAAGCAGAACTGGGTGAATACACTATCGATATCGCCCAGAAAGGGACAAAAAATAGTAAAGGGAAGCCTGTAAACCGCGTAGCCAGAAAAGCCAAGCTAACCATTAAAGTGGCACAGGTTACCTTCAAAGCAAAAGGTGAAACTCAGCCTGTCAATGTGGTGTACGCTCAAGAAAAAACATCAAAAAACGTGACCGAGCCGTTGCGCTGGATGTTATTAACAACAGAGCCAATCGATACGTTAATTCAAGCACTTCATATTATTGATATTTACACCGCAAGATGGCGAATTGAAGATTTTCATAAAGCATGGAAAACGGGTGCAGGAGCTGAGCGCCAAAGAATGACAGAGCCTAAGAATTTAGAAAGAGCGGTTTCAATCTTAGCGTTTATCGGCGTCCGTTTACTGCAACTCAGAGAAGCCATCACCCTCCCTTATTATTTACGTAAAAAAGGGCTGCTTGAGGAGGCCAAAGCAGTGGAGGCTCAACGCTGTGACACGGTGCTCGAAGAAGATGAATGGAAGGTGCTAATGCGGTTTAATAAGCCTAGAGGGCATAAAGATAAAGGAGCGCCGAGTCTGAAGTGGGCGTATCAATCAATCGCAAAGCTGGGTGGTTTCACCGATACCAAACGAACAGGGATCGCAAGCTGGACGGCGGTTTGGGAAGGTTGGAGTACATTACAGTCTCATGTTGTAGGCTACCGAGTCGCGAAAGAAATGATTGCTGATGGCGAGAGCTTATGAGATCTGATCAAGAGACAGCCATAGGGCCTTTCCATACAGGTTTGATATGTTTTACCCAAAGCTCTATTTCCTTAGAAGTATAAATACTATCTTTACACATAATTTTGGCTATATTAAGAATATTTTCTGTATTCTCTTTATCTATGATTTGGTCAGGAACTGACCAATGAGCTTTTCCAAGACAATCAGTGTAAAAGCCTACTTGTTTAAGGTTATCTAAAAGTAAAGGGTGTTCGGCCTTTTCATCATATAATGATTTAAACTCTTCAAGCTTATTTGCCCCACTTGAAACTAAAGACGGAAATAGCCACATAACATTTTTTTGGTATGAGAACGATAGGCTTTCCACGCATCTTTAACTTGATCACCATTTTTAGCTAATGCTAGCTCACGTAGAATACTTACTTTACCCGACTCTTCGATTGATAAAATCGACAAAGATAAGGCAGAAGGAAACCGATTCAGGTTAAATAATATTTCGGCATCCTCGCTTAACCGCCGAGCATTATCATTAGCAGCATTCATACCCGCTGCAATTTGAGCTGGCTTCAGTGAATTTTTCCATTGACCTAATCCTTTAGACACGAGCACCTCATTGAAAAGGGTTATAACGCTTAAATAAGGGGTGCGCGTTAGCGTGTCCCAGCAGGCGCAGCCTGCGAACTTGATTTACTTGTTACATACTTTCCATACGCAAATATGAAGGAGGTAAGTACGACCATGCCCCAAATGGTTGATACAGAAAAGTGATACCAAGCCCAAGACCAGCCACCCTCAGAAACTCTGAAAACAAGCTCAGATACCAAAAGAATGCCCGGAACGACAATGCTGATTGGCGCGGTAGTAAAAATAATATTTTTAACTATATCTGAGGCGCTGGTTTCAGGTGTTATTGCGTTCAGCCTATCCCAACCAATATTTCCCCATGCTACACCGGCTACAAGATAAGAGGTTTCTAATAAAGTTTTGATCAACAAGTTATCACTAAGCGGCCCTTCTAGTAGTAGTTGCAGATAGTAATATGCTAACCACAGAACAAAGAAACCTCCAACAAAGTGCAATAGAATGAATAACCATTTAAATGCTTTTTTTGATCTTTGCCCTGTAAATCTTGGTTTGGTCCAGAAACTCAAATTACTCTCCAGTTTGTATGCAACAGCTTATTGAACGGCAAAAGAGATTTAAAGTCGGCCGTTTAAGTTATTGATTAATATCATCCTACATTTAGTATCTTATTAATGTAAAGCCATTTTATTTAACTCCATTGGCAAATAAAAGCGAGCTTGCGCGTTAAAAGTGGACTCAATATTCGACAAAAAATAAAAATACATCAATTTCAATGCATTACAAATTCATCGATTTATTACTAGTACTACTTTAGTTTACTTATTAGCCGATTCAACTTAAAAACACACCAAAAACCATTACAACTGGTTTTATACACAGTACACACTACATAAAGGTGGGAGACATGGCTGGCACTGGATATATATCTGACATTTGTAAGTCGGTTACTAATGAAGTTAAAGCTAGATCGTTCCCTATCGAAAATTATGCGTTTTTCATCATTTTTCGTCTAGAGAGCAGTGGGTTTGCAAAGGCTGATTTATGAACAAGAATGCGCTTTACCCCTTTGCTCTGGTGTGGGCGAAGCGCCACGACGTTGGTGGCCGCAGGCCATTCATCAAAATGAAGATGGCCATTGGTCATAACCCCAACCTTGCAATGCTTACAAATAACGCGCAAATTGCTGACCACTTTTAAGCGGTTTAGTGGGTGCGACCACTGCTGGGGTGCCGACATATAAAAAGCCAACAATTTGATCATCTGCGGCTAATCCTAATGCATTATTCACATCTGCATTAAAAGCAAAATCGCCTGTACGCCATACTGCACCCACACCAATCGAAAATGCCGCTTGTTGCATGGCCATTGTGGCGCAACCCGCTGCAATATGCTGCTCAATGGCTGGCACTTTGTCATGCGCTTGTGTTTTGGCGACTACCGTAATCACCATAGGTGCACGATAAGGCATGTTGGCGACTTTAGTCAAAAAAGCTTCATCTGCGCCACTTTTTTTAGCCGCATCAACAAAAATATCTGCCAACTTAGCTAAGCCATCATCTACCGCAATAATAAACTCCCAAGGCGTTAATGCACCGTGGTCTGGCACTCTTGCTGCGGCATCAAGCAAAAAAGTGAGTTGTTCTGCATTTGGGGCTGGTGCCACTAAGCGAGGAGTCGATTGGCGAGTCAATAACAGTTGTTTGGCGTCCAAGATACAATCCTATTGAATAAATTATGCCGCCGATATTAGCAAAAATCCCACGCATTAGGTGGGATTTTTTAGGGTTGTTCTATGTAACCTAAATTCGTAATAACAAATGCCTCTCAAACAATCCTTTGTTATCCTTTGTTATCCTTAGTTCAGGTGATGTAAACAAGGTTACTTTAACAACCAACGCCCTATAAAGTAATCAACACTGGTGTAACGACCTCCGCCTAAAGTAAACAGAGCAAAAAGCATGATTAGATAGGTAATAGCAAACTCAATACCATTATTAAGAATAACAAAATTACCTGAACTGGTAAGCCATTCATAATTACCATGTTGTTGTAAAATAGCTTTGGCCGCAGACAGCTTTTCTGCAGAAGCCAGCACGTTTTCATTAGCTAACCAAGAACTTGCATCGGCAATCGCTAACCATCCATTAGGTAAGTGCACAGCAAATGCAGCGACAATCATGGTCATCATCATAGGCAGTGCAACAATGCGGGTAGCAAGGCCTATTAACAGTAAAAAACCACCAAACAATTCTGTACCTGCTGCCATTGCTGTCATGACTTCAGGCATAGGTAAGCCTAATCCCCAATCTGGATTACCAAACCAAGCCGCGGTGTCTTCAAAATGTGATAGTTTGTTGTAACCGGCTTGCATTAGCACCGGTGCCAAGTAAATTCTTAACGCTAATGGAGCAAAACCTTGCATATGTTTAATCACATTTAAAAACTGTTGATATAACCCGCTAAGCATTTGCATAATCATCCCTACTGATATTGTTGTTATTGTAAAAGACCTGCTAAGGATAAAAAATATTTCAGTTGAGAAAACTTTTACTATAAAAGATTGATTTATTTATCTAAGTGAAGCTCAGTTAAATCATCCACTAACGCTGTGAGTTTTTTATCAAAATGCTTACGTTGTTTTTGACTAAACGTTTGATTCAACGTTATTAACATAGAACCAAATTTTCGAGTATTTTCGGTGACATTATCTCGATACATTTCAGATTTTAGCTCGTCCGGCGAGATCATTAATAATGTCATTTGTTGGGTAAAGTAATCTGTTTGCTGACGTCGTTTTAATGCTTGTTCAAATTGACGCAACCATTCATGACGATATTCTAACCACATATCTAACGTGGCTAAACGCTCTGTATTGGCTTGATGAATAATATTTTTTTGCGCGTCAGTAACAGTGCCTGTCCACTCTGATAATTGTTTTGCGATCCGTTTGTCTGAGTCAGTTATCAATTCAGCTTGCTCTTTGCCGGCATATTCTTCGATTAATTCTTGCTGTTCTTTTTTAAGCTGCAGCAAAATCTGATCAACTTGCTCATCGGTCAGGCTTGCCATAATAGGTAACAATTCAGGCATAACGAAGTTGAAAATACGATACCAATGCGCCTTTGCCATTGAGACTTGTTCAAGCCATAACTCTGGGGTCATGGTTTGTTGATTAGTTAATGTCGACAATAATGAGAGTTGATCACGGTAACGCGGTAATTCTTGCTGGCGATGCCAAACGAGAAAAGATTCAATAATAACATCAAATTTATCTTGCTGTTCTGAGGTTAACTCTACGTACTCTTCAACTTCCCACTCTATTGCCCAATCCAGAAAAAAATAGCTTACTTTAGTTGAGCAACCAACAAAAAATAGGCTACTTAACAGTAGGATAATTAATTTTTTAGACACAGATAATTCCTTTATCAAAACCTATCGTATTAGTACGTTATCACAGTATATTAGCAAGTGATTAATGTGAAGTATTTTGTAAAGTAATGTAAATACTGTGTTGATATTTTTGGTTCTTTAGCTGCCATTAGCAATGCCCACATCGCTGAAAATAACCAAAAACAATTAATCGCCGCGGGTAATGCCGCTTTAGCAGCTGCAACATCCGTTAAGTTTGAGGTTTGGCAATACTGCATAATAACGTTTTCAATTAATTGATTAACTTGGCTTATTGATAACTGATGGGTGGCTACCACACTGGCTAAATCGAATAATGGATGACTAGCTACTGCATATTCAAAATCAATACATAGCAGCTTTGGATGCGAGGAACGACCACTGAGCAATAAATTATCAGGGGTTAAATCGCGATGACAAAAAGCGGGTAGTAACGCACAGGCTTCTAACTGAGATAACCAATGTCGAACAAGTCCATTTAAGCGTAACAACTGTTGCCAAGCATGATGCCATTGCGGATCGGTTTGCGTCGAGTTGACTGAATCTAATTGCTGCGCATATTGTTGCCACTGCGCGCTCACTGTCATACTTTTATGAGGTACAGGTAATGTACTGAGTGTACGAAATACTTCGCTTAATAAACGAACCACATCAAGGTCCGAAATAGAATTTTTTGTAGCTTGCTCAATAGAGGCATGGCTGTGCATTGTCGAAAATATCGACCAGTCGATGCCTGGTTGATCAATAAACTCACTTAAATAGACTTGTTTATTATCACTAACCCAAATCAATTCGGGGGCAATGTTAGCCACTATAGCAGCTTGCCAACATTCAACTTCAAGCGCCCTATCACACCAATTGCTGTGGGGTTGGTTGACTCTTAATACCTTATCGCCATCATCACAAGATAACTTAATATTAACATTGCTGATCCCAGTGTTAAAAATCGACACTGCACTACATTGTAAAACAAGCTGCTGAAACAATACCGCTGGCATTGTTTGCTTGATAATATTGAGTACATCTGTGGGTAGAGATAACAACGGTTGTGGCATCAAATATTCACTCTATTGAAATAGTATTGTGATTGGCTATACACCAACCACTTCTTGGGCAATGTTGTCTTGTTGTACTATATTATGACGATATTTTTTACGCCACATCATGTAGCCACCAATAGCCATCGCAACATATAAAACAAACAGACCAGAGGTTAGCATTAATCCTTTTTGGAAATACAAGTAAATAGACACAAAATCAATAACTACCCAATAAAGCCAGTTCTCCAATACTTTTTTCGCCACTAGATAGGTAGTCACAACAGCAAAACAAGTGGTTGCTGCGTCGATATAGGGAAATGCTGCCGACGTATAATTAGCCATTAAATATCCCACCAGCAAAGACACGACTGACGTTACGCTAATAACAAAAGCGTGGGTAATCCACGACCAACTCGTAATGTTAAGTTGATGGGTTGCTATGTTGTGCTGAGCACTATTATACAGTTCATTTTTATGCAAACCATTTTTATGCAAGCTACTGTTATCAATATCAGCGCTTTGCTGCTCTTGATGTTGCGAGGATGGCACATGTAACCACAACCAGTAACCATATACCGCCATGCCCATATAATAGATATTGAGTACTGATTCCATCAACAGCGATACATTCCAAAATAACACCGTATAAATGGCAGTACTAATAAATGCCGCAGACCAACACCAAATATTGGTCTTCATCGCCAGAATGAGATAAGCCAGCGCCAACATAACGGCAATGGCTTCCCAGAACGTCATTAATGACGCTTCGCTAAAGGCTTGTTGCAATGTTAACAATAGATCGTTCATTGCAGGTTATTCGCTATGAGCTAAATTGAGCTCACCACCAATAAACTTACATACGAAAACGGCTTTGCCCCATTTTTGATGGGCTGCTTGCATTTCAGTGGCCAGCATCAACATAACATCGGTATACTCGCCACACACTTGGGTGGCCATAGCATTAGTGACGCGTTCAATATTGTCATAACTATCTACTCTGCCGATGAACCACTGGATGGGATCAAGATAGTTTTCATTAAACGGATACATGCTAATTTCTGCAGTTAATTTCATTTTAATTCCTTCATAAAAACGCTGCAACTTACGTTACAGCGGTCTGGGTAATTACATAAATTGGACTTCTAACGTCACACCTAACTGGCGTGGGTCACCATAACGGATGTATTGCTTGTCTGCCCAATCTTGGTCTGGCTCATTGCCAAAGTAAAAGCCACGCACGCCGTATTGTTCATCAAAAATATTACGGCCCCATAAATAAGCTGACCAGGTTGGTGTTTCGTAACCTAAACGGGCATTATAAATGGTGTAGGCTTGTGATTTTGACTCGTTACTATCTGAATAATAAAACTGACTTTTACCACTGGCATTCACGTTAGCAAACCACCCAGAATCAGCAACATAGGTCATACCAGCACTGTAAGTAACATTGGGGGAATGCGCCAGTTCACGTCCAGATAAATCAATGGTAGAACCGTATTTGTCATTGTATTGATATTGACCATATTCAGTTTCTAACCAACCAAAACTACCATAAAATTCAATATTTTCGGTCAAATACCATTTCGCATCGAGTTCAGCACCGTAGTTATTCGAGCTACCCGCATTTTCAGTAAAGAGAATAAACCGCTGTGGACTATCGGGATCTTGTAATGATGCTGCCACTTGCTGATCTTGACGATCCATATAAAACAGCGCCAATGTTGAATCTACTTGACCATCAAACCAGCTTGATTTTAAGCCCATTTCATAGTTATATAAAATCTCGGTATCAAACTCTTTTTTGTTAGATAACTCCGCAGGAAGTGTCATATTAAACCCGCCCGCCTTGTAACCTCTGGCAATACGAGCATAGATATTTTGATTATCATTAATCGCTTTTGATAACGCAATATGGCCACCCCACATGTCTTCTGACGGTGCAAAATCATCTTTATTACTATCACTGTAATCGCTATCGCGACGTTCAAGTCGTAGTCCTGTAGACAATAAATAATCATCGCCTAAATGGCTGTCTAACTGCCCAAATACCGCATAATTGGTGGCATCGTAATTTGACTGCAGCACTTCATCGGGATAAGTGTTGTACTCTGAATACAAGTCATTATCTTCTTGTAAATTCATCGCATATACACCCACTAACCAGTCAGTGCTGCCCGCAAAAATACGCCCTGCTGTTTTTGATGATAGACGAAATTCTTGGGTTAAGGTTTTACGATCGCCCTCTTTGTCCCAAGTATAATCGTAAACACAAGGTTCGGTGCCATTAACGGCACCGGTGGCATCATAAGCTGTGCATTGTTTACTTGCCCAATACTGTGGATTAGCCCAATCACCATCATAGCCATTATGATGATCAGTTTGTGCAAATGAGGTAAGCGAGGTGAAATCAAATGCTGGCATACCAGAATAAATAAACTTAATTCCAGCACCGGAGGTTTTTTGTGTATCTACACCTGGTTGATCAGTTAACGTATTACTGCGATTGTTGTCTAATGTCCACACATCGTAGCCATTATCAAAGTTTGCATGCAATAAGGTTAAATCGACTTGCAGATCGTCCGTTGCATACCAACGTAATTTCGCTCGTGCGGTCAACTCGTCACGCTCATTAGTATCGTCGCGATTAAGATAAAGGTTATCACGGTAACCGTTTTGGTTATGCTGTTCTAACGATATGCGATAGAGTAATTTGCCTGAGTCGTTGAGCGGACCAGAGCTGAAGCCAGAAAGAGTTCGAAGATTGTCGTCACCTAAGCTGACTTTGGCGCCATGCTCAAATGATTCTGTAGGGTCGTTACTTTTTAAGTATATTAATCCGGCTAATGCATTGGCACCATATTGCGTTCCTTGCGGGCCACGCAATACTTCAACTTGTTGCATGTCATACATGCTCGACACCATACCTAGGCCAGACAAGTCGATATCATCAACCACAAAACCAACCGATGAGTTAGGTGCTCCTTGATATTGCTCTTGCTCACCAACGCCGCGAATTTGAAAGTATTTAGGACGAGAGCTACCACCAGACCAGTTAAAATTAGCAATCGAATTAAGCACATCTTCAAAATGTTGTGCGCCTTCATCTTCTAATTGTTGTGCATCAATAACGGTCACACTAGACGGCATTTTATCAAGGCTGATATTACTAAAATCAGCATTAACAACAATGACTTCCATTTTTTCATATTCAGGTGTTACGCGTTCAACATCAGCGGTTTTAGCCATAGCAACAGGTGAGCTTAAGGCTGCAATAACCGCTAAGGCAATAGGCGTTTGGTGTAATCTAATAGAGTTTTTCGTGAACATAGGACCTCAAATAATGATTTTGAGATCCGGCAAGAGTAGCGAATAAGAGGTGCACCTAAAAATAGTGTGGCCCATTCCTACGCCGGTATAAGCCGGATCAGGTTCTAAGGGTTCGTCGTACAGACATCTCAGTTCAGGTTTTACTGAACACCCCTTGGCGGCCACGATTATAAACTAACTTCAACATGAATACACGAGCAGTGACACAATTTGATAACTCAACAATGCAATTAATTAACCATCATGCTAAATCACATCTGTATTCATATTGCGATTAATCATAATCAATTACTCTTGAAATTAATAATAGTACAACCTAATTTGAAAAGGCTTGTCGCACATAAACTTCAAATCGTGTTGCTTGCGGATTAGGAGCTACTGCACCAACTTGCAACTGTTGCTTGCCATGTAACTTAACAGACTTCCAGCTGCTTGCTTCATCTTCTAGCGTAAATCCGCTAGCATCGAACCAAGTGAATTTATATTGAATGCGTAAATCAGTACGTGATTGGCTTTGAATTAATGCCGAGGCTTTAATTAAATCAGCGACCATAAGTGATGAAATATCGGTCACGTTAACATCGCTAGCAAACGAGCTATTATCCACCCTAACCTGGCCACTAGAATCGACCGCAATACCTGCGGTATTGTGCGCACAAGCCGTCAGTAATAGTGCCGAAGCGACAATCCATAATGATGTTGTTTTCATACAATATTCCCTTAATAAACTGATTAAATTGAAGCTGTGGGCCAATGAAGCACCGTGTCATTACTAATCCAGTAAAAAGTGTGCTCGTGCTGTAGCAATAAGCTGCTTACGATTGGTTTGCCAACAGTTCATGCTCACGTTTGCCACGCGACGACCTTGGCGTGTAATTTTGCATTCAGCAAAAGTATCTTGATGCAAACCAGCGCGTAAATAATCAATTGAGAAATCGACAATTTTAGGCACTTTTTTAGCTTGCATAAACACCATTAACTGCACAATGGCTGACATTTCCATAAATCCAGCAAGTACTCCGCCGTGGATGGCGGGTAATATAGGATTACCAATATTGTCATCTTTAGCAGGTAGTCTGAATACCATCTCGTCGCCAAAACGGGCCACCGACATACCAATAAATTGTGAGTATGGTACTTTTTCAAGCAGATAACTATAGTCATTAAGCTCAATGGCTCGTTTGACCACATCTTGAACATCTAAACCCGTTTGGGTATTCGTATTGGTTAGCTCATTCATGCTATCGCCCCCGGTAAATTACCCATTAACGCTTGACGAAACTCTTCACCAACCATTTCAGGACTAATGCGCATAAACGATCCCACAGCGTGAGCAATCGGCTCATCAATGCTGTCTTGGTAAGCTATTGCACGGGTAAAAGCCACGTTTGACGATAAACGGTAACATTCTGCAAAGGCATAAACCGATTTATGAGGCTCTGCAGGTTTCATGTAATCAACTCGTAAATCTAAGGTTGGCGACAACTCTAATGATTGATATTTTTTTAGAATTGCACACACCACAGCAGTGCCACAAGCAGTATCGATTAAAGTGGTAATTACCCCACCGTGGATAACCCCAGTGTCTGGATAACCAATAATGTCTTGGCTGTAAGGCAGTTCAATGAGCACATGATGCTCGCTGGCCTCTTGAACAGTAAGCCCTAAACGACGGCATTGGGCTAACTGATTAACAAATCGAGAGGCGACTTCGGTTAACGGGAAAAAATCACTGTTAATTTTCATTATCCATGACTCAACATTGGGCCTAATGGCTTGCCACCCAAAAGGTGCATATGGATATGGTACACCTCTTGGCCACCATGCTTGTTGCAGTTCATAATCAATCGATAACCATCTTGTGCAATACCGGCTTCATCAGCCAGTTTTGCTGCTACGGTCATCATCCGCCCTAATGCTTTTTCATCAGACGCTTTAACATCATTAGCCGTCGCGATTAAGTGATTCGGAATAATAAGAATATGGGTAGGAGCTTGCGGTGCAATATCCCTAAATGCAGTGACTAACTCATCTTGATATAAAATATCCGCAGGAATTTCACGACGAATAATTTTGCTAAATATGGTTTCTTCAGCCATTTGGGTACCCTCATTAGATAACTGCATTGTTGCTATTGATAATACTATCAAGTCTTTGATCTATCACTCCAGTAAAAACGCTCATTATAGGTAATCTTTTACTCAAAATGGGATTCGTTTGCTTAAGTGAGTCAATTTTGGCAGCATTGGTCATTATAGCTCAATCGTTTTGATTGCGACTTGCCACTCATTCGGAATTCTTTATGCATTATCATATTCATGCGGTCGACCCAAAAGCTCATTTGTTTGAAGTTACCTTTACGCTAAAAAACGCCAATCCATCTCAGATTTTCTCATTACCAGCATGGTTACCTGGCAGTTACATGATCCGCGATTTTGCTAAAAACATCATTGAAATTGATGCCAAAGAAAATCAACAATCGCTTTCTGTTATTCAATTAGATAAGCAAACGTGGCAATTGAATAACCAAGGTAGTCACATTAGTTTGTGCTACCAAATTTATGCATGGGATTTGTCTGTTCGCACTGCACACCTTGACACTAACCATGGCTTTTTTAATGGTAGCAGTGTGTTTTTAGCCGCTAAAGGACTTGAATCGCAATCGCACCAAGTCACAATAGCAAAACCTGCACTTGCAGAATTAGCCCATTGGACCTTAGCCACCAGCATGACCCGAACTACCGGCGAGCAATTCGGCTTTGGTGATTTTAATGCTGACAACTACGATGATTTAATTGATCATCCCGTTGAAATGGGTGAGCTAACTATAGAAACATTCTATGCAGGCAACGTACCTCACGATATTGTACTCAGTGGCAAACACCGAGCCAATATGGCCCGCTTATCCAAAGATCTTAAAGCAATATGCGAATACCAAATTAATTTATTTAACACACCTGCACCGTTTAAGCGTTATGTGTTTATGACCACAGTACTTGACAATGGTTTTGGTGGCTTAGAGCATAAAGCATCAACGGCGTTAATGTGTTCACGCAATGATTTACCGCATTCATTAGATACCTCTGTAGACAAAGGTTACCGTACTTATTTGTCACTTTGCAGCCATGAATACTTTCACTCATGGAATGTAAAACGGATTAAGCCGGCTGAATTTACCCCATTTGATTTATCACAAGAGTCTTACACTGAGCAATTATGGGCTTATGAGGGCATTACATCTTACTACGATGATTTAATTACCTTTAAATCTCAATGCATTGATCAAGCGGGTTATCTAACCTTACTTAGCCAAATCATGACCCGAGTATACCGAGGTCAAGGTCGCTTTAAACAAACGTTAACGCAATCAAGCTTTAACGCGTGGACCAAGTTTTATAAACAAGATGAAAATGCCGCTAATGCCATTGTCAGTTATTACACTAAAGGGGCTCTTTTTGCGTTGTTTTTAGATTTAACCCTACGAATTGAAACCCAGGGGCGAAATAGTTTAGATGATGTGATGCGTCAACTTTGGCAACAATACGGCTTAACGAGTATCGGTACCGATGCTCTCAGCCATCAACGAATTGTTGAAACTATCCTAAAGCGCCCATGTAATGATGTATTTGCGTATCTGCATAACTGTGATGATATTCCACTTGAAGCCTTACTGGCTCAAGTTGGGGTGTCTATGACACTTCGTGCCAGCGAAGGTAATACAGATTTAGGTGGCGGTGATACTAAAGGCTTTAACATTGGCTTTGGTGCTAAAACAAAAGCGGAGTCATTAGGCTTAAAAATATTAAGCGTCATCCAACACAGTCCGGCCCATCAAGCAGGTTTGAGCGCAGGTGATTTATTAATTGCAGCAGATAATTTACTAGTTACCGCACAATTTGAGCAGCAATTACAGAGTTTGCCAATAGGTGAACAAATCAGTTTACATTGGTTTAGACGAGATGAATTGATGCGAGGAACATTAACAATTAGAGAAGCGGCTTTAGACACAATATCGCTTAGTATTAACGATGTGACTAAAACATCTTTGTGGCTTGGTTAGAAATACATGATTAGTTAGCTGTAAAAGTAAGCGAGGGTGTAAGCGGATACATCATCTTAATTCGGTTCAAATATTGGAACTAAAAAGGATATCAATTTGATATCCTTTTTATCGACAGTCCAGTCACTATAACGGTATTAATATGATTAGCTTTGTTTAATGCGTTCTAACACTTGTTTTTCAGTATGCGCTTCTAACCAGTATTTTTGTAACGTTGGATTTTTTACACCTGATACAGGATCCAGTAAATTCCACGCTCGCTTCCAGATACCATCAGCAATCATATGCACGACTGCACTTTCTATCGCAGCTGCAATGCACAAGCTCACCGGTTCGTTTGAGGTATAACCCGCTTCTGATTCTAATAACTCCTGCGCATCAATAAATTTAAATACACCCGCGGTAATTTCTTTTGAAATAACGGATTTAGTGGTTGTTACACTACTCAACAATCGTCCTGTACGGATATCAACCGCACGTAAATTGACAGTAACACTATCGACACGATATTGACCCGATACACCAATCCCTAGGTACCTAGCACCTGCACCACCAGTTTTAATATTAGTGTCGTAAGCAACAATACCACCTTCCATTAAGATTTGGGCACTATTTAATTGTGGGAGTTTGCTTGCATCACCATTCAGCCCTGCACGAACAATCTTGCGTTCTGTCAGTAAATTCTGTAATCCTTCGCGCTCAACAGGAACAAACCAGGCAGAATCGTTTAGTGCCTGTGCTAAAAAAGCCGTTCCAGACTGAGGTACTGCGGTTGAAAAGTTACTCGAGGGTATTGGCTTGTATTGACCCGTTTGATCACGAAAATCATAAACTGCAGCCACCATACTTCCTTGAGGTGAAGGCAAACTGACTAAATCATAATAAGTATCGCCCTTTGGCATTAAACTCGTTGTAGCTTCAATGCCATCTAATTCAGTTTGAATAGATGAACAGGCAGTCAGAGATAGCACAAATAAGCTAAGCAGTCGTCTTTTCATGATTAGCCCCCTGTCGATGTGCCGACAATACCACCAACTTCAATAATGGTCGTTTCGCCGGTTAATAAATCAGTGATGTGAACCAGTAAAGATCCATCCTCATTAACTACATTTATCTCAAAATCATCAGTTTTTAAATATCCCTCGCCACCGTTTGCGGCATCATTAAACAGCTGACTCATTAAGCGTGACTGTAATGAACTAGCAAGCCTATCCAATGCCGTCGGAGGCGTGTAAGAAGAACCTCCTTGGTGTTCATTTTGCGCCGATGCATTAGCTAATAAATAACTACCGTTAAGATAACTGCCTCCAAATGCTGGATTAACCGGGGAGTAAACTAATTCCGTCGCTGCAATTGATAAACTAAATAGTGCTATCGGTAAAATTAATAATAATTTTTTCATATAATTTTCCTGCTAAAACTCATCAGGAGCAAGATCGGGATCTGAAAGCGCAGCCCACCTTGCCTGTTGTTGATATTGCAACAGGGAAGCGTTGACACGTTTTGCTGCCATGTTTGCTTGTGCATCAATATTTCGCGATGCTGGAGATAAAAATGTCACAAAAATCGGCTTACGATTATGTAACACTAATATTTTACTACCATTTCTTGCTGTGGCTTGTTCAACAACAGTAAGCCCTGAGTGGTTGCTCATACCATTGATATCACGATAAGCACTGACAAATTCGCGATAAAAACGATGGCCAAATCTTGTCATTGCTCGATTTAAAATTAATCCATCAATTAAATCAGCTTCACGCTTTGGTTTTGCATCATTGACACTCACAATCGGCTCATTTGAAGATAATGAGCTCTCTTGAGCTTTTGAGGCTGTTGATTCAGGAATGACTTCGTCAGTGGTGGAGGCAATTTTAGCTTTAGTAAATTCTGCAACATTAACATCTGCATCTTTACGATCATCAGCGACAGTATCTCTCATAAAGGCAGCCTGACTAGCAATTAAGCAAATCAGCATCACTAACGGATATTTCACACCCTTACCTCATGCATGTGAGTTTGTGCCCAAGCAATTGCTTGACCTCGACTAGAAACCCCAATTTTACGGAATGCACGATATAGATGGGTTTTAATAGTAGATTCGCTGACAAAAAGTTGATTCGCAATATCGAGATTAGTACTACCAGACAACAGCGTTTGTAGTACCTCGCGTTCACGAATAGTCAGTTGTTCACTGTCATCATTATGATTAATATTCATTAATAATTGATAGAGATCTTGAGGTATTACGCTGCGGCCTTTGAGTATTTCATTTAAACCACTACTAACATCAGCTAAACTCGCATTTGTATAAAAAACACCTGTTGTAGTTGACGGATGAATTAAAAATTTAGCGTCGACTTGTTTGGGGAAATTTAAAAATACAGTTCTAACACCGCTGTATTCACGCTCAATAACACGTTGTAGTTGATAAGCTTGTTGAAGATCGATGGTTGCTAAATCGAAGATAACAACCGAGTTGGTTTGAGTGGAAAGTAACTTAGACATATTACCAGGCTGAGCCTTGGTTAATTTAACCAAAAACTCTTGTGGCCAACGTGAATCCAATAAATCAATGAACAGCTGTGAACGTGATACGATCATCCAATTTTCGACTTTAAACATTCCTGACACTCCATGTGGTATGAATAAATTGCGGTATTGATACTAAGTCCGTATCAATGTTAATAAGTTTAACAAGTGGATAACCGTATAACAATTAGTCAAAAGGGTGCTTGCGCACCCTTTGTTATACTTTTGTACTACATGCCTTGAACAACAGTTACGGAATTACCATAGCCGATAGAAGTCACATTAGCTGTATTACTCGCATCGGTTTGAGTAATTGATACCATGTTGCTACCTGCACCATTAACAAATACATCTGCATTGTTTAATGTACCTGTTTGAGAAATCATAATATCATTGTCACTACCTAACCAAGATTCTGCAATGGCTGTGTTTTCAGTACCATTTTGGTCAATGTCAACTGTTGATGAAAAGTCAGATGAATCTGCATAAGCGTTGTTGTTATCACCAATTTGATCAATGGTAATTACGTTTTCTGCCCCAAATGTTCCAGCACCAACATTTGCACCATAATAATTTGATGCACCCGATAAATTACCGACATAATTACCATTACCTGCTTGATTAATCGTCACAGTACTATCACCACCTTGTTCTGTTGACGCTCCAGCATAGTTATCATTACCCGTTTGATAAACAAATACATCGTTATCATGGCTATTAAAATCTTGCTCAACAGCTGCAATGTTTGAACTACCGGTTTGTACAACCGAAGCAGAATCACCATTACCGTCTTGCATTACAGTCGCCAAATTGCCCATTCCGGCAGCAGAACCACTTTGAGTAACAGTAGAATTATTACCCACACTAGTTTGGTCAACATTAGCTATGTTGTCGAAATCAGATTGAGTAACCAATGACACATTGCTTGTGCCATTTTGGTTTACAGTAGCCTCGTTCGAAACTCCACCTTGCATGATTGTCGCACTATTGAAAGTATTACCACTTTGCATAACAGTTGCCATACCGTCTTGGCCACTTTGATCTACATAGGCTGTATCGCTACCGCCCATTTGATCAACATCAGCCATGTTATCATCGCCAGTTTGAAGTACATCAGCTTGGTTAAAGCTACCTTGCTGGTTTACATCGGCATCACTAGATGCACCTGACTGGTATATATCACCACGGTTTCCATCACCAACTTGGGTTAATGTAGCAACGGTATCATCAGCGCCTGCGCTATAACCATAGTTTTGGGTATTCTGTTCGATATCACCATCGTTACCCGCACCGGTTTGAATCATCGTTGCTGAAGCTGCATCTGATGACTCTTGATTAATATATGCGTTATTAGCACCACCCATATTTTGAGTAATGGTTGCATCAGCAAAATCTGACCAATGATTACGAATAGTTGCTGTATCACCATCACCATTTTGATTAATAGTAGAATTAGCTGCATCACCATTATCTTGCAAAATATCAGCTACGTTTAAACTACCATTTTGCATTACTACAGCAGCAGCATTAGCACCATTATTAAACTGTTGTTCAATCGTCGCTTGGTTTTCATCACCGGTAGAATTAATTGTAGCAGTAGCAGATTCAGTTGCATCGTGCTGTAAAATAGTACCTTTATTATCATCACCAAGTTGTGTAATAAATGCTTTCGTTAATGAAGTATCAGATTGAATAACAGTAGCTTCATTTCTGTCACCCGTTTGGCCAACAGTTGCTTCATTTTGCATACTTGCTACTTGCTGAGTCACAACAACAATATTTTCATCACCGCTTTGATTGACATTTGTAATATTTTCATCACTTGCATGAGCTCCAGCTGAAGCCAACAACGCTGCTGAGACTAATAACGCTAATTTAGAATGTTTCATCTTCGTATTTCCCTTTACTCTTAGTTAGATAAGTTTCCCTGGGTCACCACAACATGTTGTGATACTCCCCATTGGGTTACACCTACAGCATTTCCGGAGCCGTACTGCTGGATCCAAATCGCATTTTCACTACCGGTTTGGTTAACAACCGCTATATTGTTCGTTCCTATTTGACCAACATCAACCATTAAACTTGAGCCAAGCTGGTTAAGTAATACGACATTATTAAAACCAGATTGAAGAATATTGGCTTCAATATCATTTCCTGACTGGTTAGCAATTGCATAATTATTTGTACCTTGCTGTGTCGCGAGAATTTGATTATTAAAGCCTGATTGAGTTGAAATAAACTGATTATTACTATCAAATTGATTTAGATTAACGAATAGATCGTCGCCAACTTGATTAACATTGGCTTGATTACCTATGCTTGCTAACTCATCAACATCACTTATATCCTGGCTAAGGCAAGAAAATGAAGATATGCACATAACAAAAGATAAAATCCCTGCTTTTGCCGTTAAGCGATAATTATTTTTACGCTTTTTCAAGGTCATGCTCCTGCCCCTTGTGTGATGAAAATAGCAATCTAAAAATATATTCAGTTAGTTATCAATCATCACTGTGCCATTGATAGTGTCAATATTATGGCGTCTTATAATTAAACGTGAATCAGCCCACAGTATTAAACCGGAATAGACCTTAAGACTAAATGATTTCCCCCCCCCCTACCTTTTTACTACGAGTTGAAATATATAATATAAATAACAACAACTTAAAGCGCTTATGCAGGCGCTAGTTTTGATTATTCTAAATGAGGGGGAGTCTTTGTGAGAATTGAAAATAGAAATATTACCAATCGATAATTGTTATTAATCCATGTAATAATTAAATTTTATTTTTCCATATGGTTAATTAAATAAACACACAACTAAGCATAAAAACAATCCGATTGAAATCACTTGCCAAAAACGGACAGGGTTGCGGTTAATTAACGGCACAAAATACTTGGCATGACGACGATGACTTGCAGTGGTTAATTGATGAACAAGCTCACAAGTATCCGCCTGACGTAAATTAGGCTCAACATTAAGTGCTTTTTTTAAGGCTATATCGATCCACTCAGGCACCATGGGGTTTAACTGGTGCACGCTAACATAGTCTAAACGTAAGAAGTCTTGTCGATTACGACACTTTTCTAATTTTCCTTTAAAAGGTAACTGCCCGGCCAACATTTCGAAGGCGATCACTGCAAGTGAAAATAAATCAGCGCGACCATCGGCTTGATAGCCAAGTACCACTTCTGGAGCCGTATAATCTGCCGTGCCCAAAATAGTGTCTCGGGTTAACGGGCTGCTAATTTCAGCAATACCTTTAATATAACAAGAACCAAAATCAATAATTTTGACCACCCCATCGCGAGTAATAAAAATATTGTCGGGCTTTAAATCTTGATGCAGGGTTTCACGCCGATGAAATGCTCTAATCCCTAATTCGATTTGTTTGAGCAGTAATAACACCTCTTCTACCGGGGCTTTTTTATGCTGAGTTAACCACTCTGCTAAGCTTGTTCCTGATAAGAATTCGGTTAAATAGTACAAAGCAGATTTGGTTTTATGTTGCTCGACCACCTTGACCACATGGGCACTACTAATCCGTTGCCCCGTCCAGCTTTCTAACATGAACCGCTCTATATAGGCGGCATCGTCTATGTAATTAACCGAGGGGGTTTTCATGCAAAAAACTTGATCTTGTTGATTAACGACCCGATAGACTTGGCTACGCTGTGATTGATGAATGATGTGGGTTACCTGATAACCATCAAGTTTCATACCAACGCTTAAGGGGGGTGGAAATGGTCGCTGCGACAAACTATGGTACACCTCGTCAATGGCTTGTTTGGGTAATTGACTGACATATAATAGTTGTGCGCTTAGATTGTCTTTACTGCCTAAATCAAAAGCTGTTCTAATTAATGTTTGGCAAAAATGTTCACATGTATCATCCGTTAATTGTTGGTGTTGTTGACTAAAAGTAGTTAATTTTTTATGTATCTCGAACTCGGTTAATAGATCATGAACCCCATCGGTAGTGAGTAAATACAAATCACCAACGTCGACCGACAAGGTTTTGTAATCAACATCTAATTTAACGTCCATACCCAATGCTCGGGTAAGGTATTGGCTTGATGAGTTAATACTGGTGCTATGATCATGGCTTAATTGCAGTAACTCACCATCACGAAAACGATAAATCCGTGAATCACCCACATGCAGCATATGCACCGAACAAGACTTAAACACCAGCGCACTAAAGGTACACACAAAGCCGCGTCTGGCATCCCGATAATCTTGCCCGAGTCCATACAACCAACGATTTAATGCAGTTAATACTTTAGTACTGGATGTTTGTACGCTCCAGGTCTCTGGTGTGGAATAATAATCGGCTAAAAAATTACTCACACTAATGGCTGAGGCACGCGCCCCGCCCTCAGCAGTACTAACGCCATCACTGATTACACTGACAGCCCCTTTCGATATAAGCGATACCCCAGCAGGAATGCGAATACCAATCGCATCTTCATTTTGCGATTTCCGCCCTTTGTCGGAAGCTTGGCCAACAACAAGCTGCAAGGTTGCTGTAAACAAAAGTCTATCATTAGTACTATCCAGTGTTTGTGGTAACGACTCGGTCTTCATAACAGCTCTCGTTTTTAATTAAACCGTTCAGTTCACTCAAACTGCATAGACAATTTGAATTTTGATGGTGATATCTTGAACTTACTTAATGTGTAAGTCTTTTGATTACAGCCTGATTGAGTACTTATCTATTCAAGTTAAGCATAAGCTGAGCACTAGCTGACACTGATTAATGTCACTTCACCATTTTCGTTTACTTCTGCAATATGACCTTTAGGTTCTTTCATAAAAAATAATGTTACAAAGCCAAATACGGCGCTCACGGCAATCACATAGAAAAACACTTGAGTTGATACGATAGAGTAAACTGTCAAGAAAAATACCGCGCCAACATTACCATAAGCCCCTGTCATACCGGCTATTTGGCCCGTTAAACGGCGTTTGATGAGAGGTACAGCGGCAAATACGGCACCTTCACCGCCTTGAACAAAAAACGAACAAGCCATGACAACGACTACCGCTAAGGTTAATGACCAAGACGAATCAATTTGCGCGACTGATAAATAACCGACAGCCAAACCAGCAGTGAGGATAAGCAAGGTCGTTTTACGACCAAACTTATCACTTAACCAGCCACCGCCAGGACGAGACATTAGGTTCATAAAGGCATAACTTGAGGCCAACATACCGGCTTGTGCCATGCCCAGTTCAAACGTTTCGGCAAAAAATAGCGGCAACATGGATACCACAGCAAGCTCAGAGCCAAAGGTAGTGAAATACAATATGTTCAACACAGCCACTTGCTTAAACTCGTAACGTTCAAATTCTGGGACGTCAATCGAAAACAAATGTTTGTTCACTTGGTAGGTTTGATAATAATCAAACAAAAATACCACGACTAAGCCAAGGTAAATCAAGTAAGTGACATCTTGAGTAAACATACTCACACCAGCAGGAGACAACTTCCAACCCAGCAAGGCTAACGTCGCATACATAGGCACTTTCATAATGATCAGTAGTACAAAATCACTTTTACTGGTGACTTCTAAACCGCCACCTTTTTTCGGCTTAAAGTAGGTTGAACCTTTTGGCGTATCCGTCACATTAAAGTAATACACAAACGCAAACAACAAGCTCATTAAACCGGTAATGCCAATGGCATAACGCCAGCCATCAGGGCCACCAAAAGCAAGGGCAATAGCCGGTAAACTAAAGGCTGCGGCAGCAGAACCAAAGTTACCCCAACCGCCATAAATACCTTCTGCAGTGCCTAGCTCTTTAGCCGGAAACCACTCACTCACCATACGAATACCCACCACAAAACCGGCGCCAATAAAACCAATCAGAAAACGCGCCAAGGCTAATTGCTCAAAGGTGTCGGCCACTGCGAACATAAAACAGGGTATAGAACAAATTCCCATCAATGCTGAATAAGTGATCCTTGGACCATATTTATCAGTAACCATGCCGATAATAATCCGTGCGGGAATGGTTAATGCCACATTGAGGATCAACAAGGTTTTAATTTGCGATTTAGTTAGTCCTAAACTGTCTGCAATCACGCTGACTAACGGAGCAGCGTTAAACCACACTACAAAGGTGATAAAAAAGGCCATCCAGCTCAAATGCATTATTTTCATTTTGCCGCGAAACGAAAACAGATTAAATTTTTCAGCACTCATGTTGCCTCCTTTACGACTGAGCTAAGACAAAAACATTGCCTTGCTCAGTTTTAATGTCGAATGGTTTAGCGACTAAATCATTATTTTCAATACAACGCCCCGTAACCAAACGGTAATGTTGCTTATAAAGTGGTGAAGCAACACACAGCTCACCGTCAATTTCACAAATCAATCCTCTGGCTAATAAACTCACACCACTAGCAGGATCGATATTATCAAGGGCAAACAAACCGTCATTACCTAGGTTAAAAATAGCCACAGCACGTCCCGCTACCCAAGCCGCTACTCCTGTGCCTTTTGGCATGCTTGCTTCACTGCACACATTTATCCAACTCATACTAATTCCTCCACTTGAGCTTGCTCGATATCATCAGTAATATCTTTAATGGCAATGGTTCCAGCCCCTGCATCTTTTATATTTGGGAAGCGTTGCTCCCTAATACGTTGATAAGTATTAGCATCTGTTGTTGGTGCATCATTTGGATTAACAAATTCATTAAAGCGTGCCAAAAACTCTGGCTGCTCAAGACTGGTTTTCCATTCACATTGGTATGTGGCGGCGATAAGGTCCATTTGTTGTTCTAGCGTGTCATTAATCCCAAGAACATCATCAATAACTACTGATTTTAAGTAATCTACTCCACCGTCTAAAGTGTCCATCCAAGTTGAGGTGCGCTGTAATTTGTCAGCGGTTTTAACGTAAAACATCAAAATACGATCGATATACTTATAGAGGTCTTCAGTGGATAAATCGGTGGCAAATAAATCACCATGACGGGGGCGCATGCCACCATTTCCGGCAACATACAAGTTCCAACCTTTATCGGTTGCGATAATACCGATATCCTTACTTTGAGCTTCTGCACATTCTCGAGTACAACCTGATACGGCAAACTTCAATTTGTGCGGACTGCGTAAGCCTTTGTAACGATTTTCTAAATCGATAGCAAAACCGACAGCATCTTGTACACCATAACGACACCAAGTACTGCCAACACAAGACTTAACCGTTCGCAGAGATTTGCCGTAGGCATGGCCCGTTTCAAAACCGGCATCAATGAGTTTTTGCCAAATTTCGGGTAACTGCGATAGCGTTGCACCAAACATATCAATGCGTTGGCCACCCGTTATCTTGGTATAGAGGTCATATTCTTGAGCAATTTGGCCCATGGCGATAAGTTTAGTTGGAGTGATTTCACCACCAGCAACCCGCGGCACAACAGAATATGTTCCGTCTTTTTGGATGTTACCTAAATAGGCATCATTGGTGTCTTGCAGCTGCACATGACCGCGGTCTTGATTGAGCACATAATGGTTTTGTAGGCTGGCAAAGATAGATGCGGCTGCAGGTTTACACATTTCACAGCCATATGTGTGACCACTGGCAGAAGGTTTGCCATGTTGGGTCATTAAGGTGTCAAAATCATTGATGCCTTCAACTTGGCATAAGTGGTATAACGCTTGTCTATCATGATCAAAATGGGCACAAATTCCCGAATTAAATTCAAGCCCAGCAGCCTGTAATGCTTGATCAATAATTTTTTGCACTAACGGCGCACAGCCGCCACAACCTGATGCTGCCCGAGTACAAGACTTGATCTCGGATATTTTATGGTTGCCATCGATAACAGACTCAACAATGTCGCCCTTGGTCACTTGATGACAAGAACACACAATAGAAGTGTCTTTTAAATCGGCTTCGTTTTCAGCACCGGCTAGCAATAACTCAACCGCGGACCCTTCGATTTCGTCTTGAGATAAATAAGCATCAAGCAAGCGGCTATAATCGCTATTATCACCAATTAACACTGCACCTTTTAAATATTTACCGGTTTCATCTAACCATAATTTTTTATAAATCCCCGCTTGGTTATCAGACAACTCAACAAATTGGGCATTATCAAAACCACGGCTGGCGCCAATAGCCGCCACATCAACACCCAGTAACTTAAGCTTGGTGCTCATATCTGCACCGGTAAATGACTGTGAAACAGTATTTGATGTTAATGAAGCAATATGGGAAGCCACAACACGGGCCATTTGATAACCTGGCGCCACTAAGCCAAATATTTTTTGCTGCCATAATGCACATTCACCAATAGCATAAACATCAGGTGCAGAAGTTAAGCAGTAGTCATCAATTTCAATGCCGCCACGTTCACCAATACTGATATTTGATACTCGCGCTAAAGAATCTTGTGGGCGAATACCGGCTGAAAAGACAATCATGTCAGTTTCAAGATAAGACTCATCGTTGAAGGTCATTCTATGTAATGCCGTTTCACCGTCGATAATCGCGGTGGTGGCTTTTGAGGTATGAACACTCACACCGAGTTGTTCAATTTTACTACACAATAAATCACCCGCTTTGTCATTTAGCTGAACGGGCATCAATTGTGGCGCAAACTCAACAACGTGAGTTTTTACCCCAAGCTGCATCATGGCATTGGCGGCTTCTAAGCCTAATAGCCCACCGCCCACGACCACCCCAACTTGGCTATTTTGCGACGCTGCTTGAATGGCCTCAAGATCTTCAATGGTGCGATACACCAAACACTGAGCGCGATCGTTACCCTGTATCGGTGGTACAAACGGAAATGATCCCGTTGCAAGTACTAAACGGGTATAAGAATAATGGTCACCTTGCGCGCTGGTCACCGTTTTGGCGGCTATATCAATTGCCGTAATAGGTGTATTCAAGTGAAGCGTAATGCCCCAATCTTGATAATCTTGCGCACTGGTTAACATCAATGGATCCGCGCTACCGGTCTCAAAATATTTTGACAGCTGCACTCGGTCATAAGCTGGACGCGGCTCTTCGCCAAACACGTGTACGTCAAACGTTTTATTGAGTCTTAAACTACACAATTGCTCAATAAAATGATGACCAACCATGCCATTACCTACCACCACTAATTTGGGTTTTGAGACTGCCATATCCTACTCCTTCATGCTACGGACCGTAAAAAACAAAATGGCGCCAACTCCGCTTAAAGAGTTGGCGCCATTGCCAGTTACTATCCCGATTTTTTAAATTTACTGTTTGAACATAAATGGTGTAAAAACCATTAGCGACATTCAGTATCATATTATGATGCTGCAGGCTCTATGCCAACAAGTAAAAAAATATAACTAATTGATTTATAAATAATTAAAACCCAACAACCTTTATATTAAAACGACAACGTGTTCAGATTAGGGATAACCGCACCAACATGAGGCGCACCATCATTGCTCACAGCTAAAGTCACTGCTGCCAACGGACTTTTTTGTGGACTGGTCACTGCAATAATTTGGGCCGACATTTGTGCCAGCGACAAGCCTTTTTGCATCGCTTGTTGTTGAATAATTTGATGTGCTTTGGCTTCGTCAAACCCTTGCTGCATAACAATCAACTTTGCTTGACTGAGCAGTTTTATACTGCGGATTTCATCATCCAATTTCTTAAATTCAGCTAAAGTTTTACTGGCAGCATTAAAACGTGCTTGGGCCAAACTTATCACGCTGGTTAATCGGTTAACGGTTAACATCTCTGGGATAAAAGTGATGCGACCACAATCAAGTAAATTCGTTAATGCTGTCTGCTGCCAAATTTTAGCATTAACAACTATCACCATAGGTTTACTTGTTAATGTCCGTTGAATTAGCCCTTGGATTTGATTGTCTAATGTGTTGGTTAATACCAATAAAGTATCAAATGTTTGTTGATGTAATCGTTGCTCAACTTGGCTTGCAGAAGTCAACACAGTGACATGTCCAAATGCCGCCAAACAAGCCTGATACTGCACAACATCACAATCAACTACTGGTACGGCGGAAAAACTCGGATCACAAAATATTAAACTGCGCATAACCACTCCTTGTTTCGCCATTGCTCGAGTGGACTATCTATTGGACTAAGACGGTTTTCCCAACATTGTAGGCTTAAATCAACCGCTTGCTCTGCTGTAATAACTGCAGTTTTATTGGGTCCCGTCATAGCTGATTTTCGGCTCAGTAATAGCAGTACCGCAGCCAAAGTAGCCGTAATACTGCTTAGTGCTTGCTCAATCATGGTGCGCGACATTAATGCTGTGAGCTCATTTGCCAAATAAGGTTGTTTTTCGCGCCATAACAGCGCAAGAATTTCATTAGGCAACTCAGCCTGACCTACCTTTGCACCAGAAAAACCGTCTAATATCGTAGGAATAGAGAAGCTCGATACCTCAGTATGCTCTGCTTGTCCGTTGACGACCGTTATCGTGGTCGACACTCTTGGATTACATTCTGTTTCGCCTTGTAAACCTTTAAAAATAGCAACACTGCCGCGATGGTATTCACCTTTAGCAAATAAGATCTCGCATATACTTTGATGCAGACTATCTAAGCCTGGATGAAAATAACTGCGCAGACTGATCGACGCATTAGCCGGGTTAATACACCGCGCTGCGGTTTGAATTAAACTGCGTAATCCTAATTCTTGATGTAATTGACGACACTCATCTAACACTGGCGCTAAATCACCCGCGCGTACATACACAATATTATCTGACAGCAACGCAGCATTAGCACTTTGCGGTGAAGTACAACAAGCTATATTCAATGTATCTAAGCAAGATTCAACATGGCGGCGATGTGGTAACGCTAGGCTATCGCCATGCAACATGACACGAACACCTTGACTCGCCAATAATTTTGCTACCAATAATAACCAAGGCAACTGTTCGCGCTTGCCCGCATACACAGGCCAATCAATATCAACCGCTAATGAACGCCAACCTTCGTCTAGGGTATGGCGTAAACCAGCCACCATTCCAGCCACTTCTTCTGTCGTTTCACCACGAACGCGCATTAACATCATGGCACTTGCCATCTGAGCACGGGTTGCTTTTCCTTTAGCAAAACCTTCAAGCAATAAGCTGGCCTCGGCAAACGTTAACGTCCGCGAGCCTTTCTCACCCTTACCCAGGGCTTTTATTAATAACCGAAAATCAAACTCATCTGCTGATGTCAGGGTTAACTCGCCAATTTTAGGCATATAGAGCCTCATACTTATCAGCTGGCAATGATGAAGAAAAATCAATATCGTCGAGTAAAGAGCTAAGCTGTTGCCCGACAGTGACCACTTCGCCAATAATGATTAATGTTGGCCCAGAGTCCTTAATAGTCAACGCTGCATCTGCCATAGAATCAACTGTTGCATAAGTGACAATTTGGTTTGGTCTACCGCCATTGGTAATAAATGCCACTGGCAAATCAGCGGCACATTGGGTATCGAGTAACCCTAGCGATATGCCAGCCGCTTGTTCTTTACCCATATAAAAAACTAACGTTGACTGGGCTGCGAGTAAAGCTTGCCACTGTGCGGGTGCAGCGGCATTGTCGGTATCGGTCATTTTTGTGCCTGTAATCAGGGTAACGCTACGAGCCATTCCACGAAAAGTCAGTGGAATACCCGTGCTAGAAGCACAACCTAACGCAGCGGTAACACCGGCAATAAACTGCGAACGGATCCCCTGCTCTGCCAAGTAAAGTGCTTCTTCAGAGCCGCGGCCGAAAATATGCGGATCTCCGCCTTTTAAACGCACGACTTTTAGTCCTTGTTGTGCCAATTTAAGTAATAACGCATTAATATCATCTTGCTTAACACTTGGCTGGCCACAACGTTTACCCACAAAGTGGCGCTGACAAGATGGCGTCACCAAGGTTAGAATATCGCTGCTCACGAGGCTGTCAAAGACTAACGCATCTGCTTGGGCGACAATTCGCGCCGCCTTAATGGTCATCAAATCCAATTGCCCACAGCCGGCGCCAACAATAGCAACTTGGCCAGCTTGCAGTTCGCTTGTAGGTAATCCATCCGTTATACAACCTACAGAGTTAATTGGCTGATGACCTTTTATCATTGCATCTACGCTATTCATTAGGCAACGTCCTCTTCTACTGCATGTTGATGTTCAATTTCTGTGTACGATAATGCTTCCTGCCAACTTTGCTTGGCACACTGCTTTACTTCACTATGACAACTACCACATTGACGTCCGCAGCCTAATAATGATTGAGTGTTATCTAATGCCTGCGCAAAACTGATGTTGGCGATACCATCACTCATCACCTGATCATTAAATTGGTCATTCATTTGCTCGCTAATTTGATCTTCGGTCACAGCGGTACAAGCACACACTAATGGGCTATTTCCTGCTTTTATTTGTTGGTGTAATTGTTTAATCAGCTGGTTATCTACAGGTTTACCAATAAACGCATTCATCTGAGTTAATGCGACATCCACTTTAGTGTCAGATAACAACTTCAATGCTTTCAGTAAGCCTTTATCCATATTGCATTGAATATGTAAATGTTGACAGCCTAGCGTTAATGTCCATTTAAGTGAGTATTGCGTTGCTTGATAAGCAAAACCATCTTCAGCGTTCATAAAGCCAATATGATGACATAAGCCATTTTCAAGGGTTTGAGCCACTTGCCAATGTAATCCTTGTGCCGATGGATCGTGCTGGCCAAATACCATGCCTTGTAGTGCTAACTCAACAGACGATAACGTCACCGGTTGACACTTAAATCCAGGTTGTTTTGATACCGGATCAACTCGGGCATCTAGTGCCTGATTCACCCCTTTTGTCATAGAGAACTGCGCCGACCAATGCATTGACATCGACGCCATATTAATAGGCATATCGTCATCGATAACGGCGCGAGCCATAGTAAATGCTGACGGAAAATGAGCGGCTGTCGAATCTACTGAGTTTGAATTAACTGCAGCTTGAATGCGTACTAAACCACCATCGGTTAAAGAGAACTTTTGTAACTGCGATGAATGTAAATGAATAACTGGCTCAGGAATGCTGGCACGTAAACTGGCGATATGTCCGGTACGAGTCATGGTATGCCACTGATCGCGACTACGACCGCTATTGAGTAACAGGGTGTTATGGGTTAATGGTAGCTCCGCTGAATTAACAGACAAAGGTGTTATAAAAGGCGCAACGAACTCAGCTTTACCGCTTGCAGTAGCAAACACGCCATCACTGAAAACCCGCTCACCTTGTTGACCAATCTGCGAAGTAGAAGCGATAGGCCACTGGGTTGGCAGTAACGCATCATACTGCCCTTTTGATAAGCTGGCTAAGCCAGTTAAATCAAATACTTTGTTGGGAAACTGTTGTTTTACTCGAGCTGACAAGGTAGCAAATTCATTAAAGATACTGGCGCTATCATCAAAATAAAATCCATGGAAACCCATTTTTTGTGCCACTTGACTGACCGCCCACCAATCGGCTTTGGCTTCACCTTTGGGTGTAATAAATCCACGTTGGCGGGTAATAGTGCGTTCACTGTTGGTGACGGTACCGCATTTCTCTGACCAACCTTGCGCTGGCAATAACACGTCCGCAAGCTTAGCTGTATCTGAATCAGGGCTAATTTCAGATACCACTACAAAAGGGCAATCAGCTAACGCTTTGGCTATTTTGTCACTATTAGGTAACGACACCACTGGGTTGGTACCCATAATCCAAATCGCTTTAATTTTGCCCTCGGCAAGGGCATCAAACATCTCTACTGCTGCTAAGCCTTTTTGCTCGGCTACGCTGTCGGTTTGCCAGAAATCGGCTAATAACTGACGTTCTAAGTCTGAAAATCCCATATGACAGGCTAACTGAGTCGCTAAACCACCCACCTCACGCCCTCCCATCGCATTAGGTTGCCCTGTTAGCGAAAAGAAACCACTTCCTGGCTGTCCAATTTGGCCTAATGCAAGATGACAGTTAATCATCGCATTTGTCACATCGGTGCCTATGGTTGATTGATTAACGCCCTGACAAGATGCCGTAAGTACTTTTTTATGACCCGCGACTAATTGATAAAACTCAGTAAGCTCGCTAACAGGTATTCCCACTTGATTTGCGAGCTCGGCTAAATTTTTACTTAATTTTTGTGCTTGGGATACAACCGAATCGAAACCCTCGGTATGTGCCGTAATGTAAGCGTGATCAACACAATTTTGATCGGCTAAATAACCCAGTAAACCATGAAATAACGCCAAATCGGCGCCCGGTTTAATCGCTAAATGTATGTCAGCTTGTTTTGCGGTGGCAGTTGATAAAGGATCTATCACCACTAAACGGGCATTATTGGTTTTTTTAGCCGCTAATATTCGTTGAAAAAGCACCGGATGAGTCCACGCCGTATTAGCACCGACTAACACGATGACTTCTGCTTGTTCTAAGTCATCAAAGCAGCCTGGGACCACATCTTCACCAAAAGCGCGCTGCATAGCGCTAACCGCTGATGACATACATAAACGAGAGTTGGTATCTATATTGGCGGTTTTTAAAAAGCCCTTGGCAAATTTGTTGGCAACATAATAATCTTCGGTGAGTAATTGTCCTGAAAGATAGAGTGCCACCGAATCTGGGCCATGGTCTGCAATGGTTTGCGCAAAAGTTTCAGCAATTAAGGTGCTCGCCTTGTCCCAATCAAGTGGCATACCAGAACGAAGTGTAGGGTAACGCAGTACATTGGGTTGGGCTAAACTGTCGAGTAATCGCTCGCCTTTAGCACATAAATGCCCTTGGTTAGCAGGATGGTTAGTATCGCCAATCAATGTTAAATCAGCCACATCGACATCAATCCAATCAGCTTTAGTCGAAGACACGCTAACACCGCACCCAACACCACAATAAGCACAACTAGACTGGATTGCTGACATACATCTATCCTTTCACATTAACAATTTCATGATTAGATGACTGCGAAAGCCGTGCCAAAAAGTTAACATGCTGATTTACAATAGAAATAGAAATTCAGTTAAGTTTATTACATCAACATTTGCGCAACAAAAGTGCATAGCTGCGCCCTAATATTGCGCATCTTATTGAAATAGATAGTATTTACCTACTCACAAAGAGGTATTAATTTCAATTTAACAAGAGAAATGTTTGAAATCTAGAAACAAAAATACCGACAAAGATGTCGGTATTTTGTCTATTAACGATAGCTTATTTTGCAGTACGACCATCATCGTGACATGTATCACATGTTGGCTTTTCGCCTACTTTAGCTTCATGTGGTGCATGACAATCTGCACACATCAATACACCATCATGCGGCTTATGGTTTTCATCCATTTCAGCAAGTGTGCCATGGCAACTTTGACATTGTTCAAATTCATATGCGCCATCTTTAGATGGCTCACCATCGGCGTGACAGTTTTCACAGCCACCCATTTCAACGTGAAACTCTGCGAGCGTCTCATCAGCAGCAAATGATGCAGAAGACATCATCATTACCGCAAAACCAGCCGCAAACAATGCGCTTAGTAGTTTATTGTTCACTATTCATTCCTCCAATTTAGTGCACCCCCGCGTTCTTTTAATCTGACGCGGATCATCACACTGCAACACGACACTTTACTTATGGGGTTGTTTAACTATCAGTTTACAAATCAACCAAAATTGACCAGTAAGTATGAAGATAGTTAATCAATGTCATTTAAGCAAAATTAATTTAGATTGGGTAATGATAGCAGTGCTCGTTGCTTGAATATGTGCGCTACATCATGTAACTCAATGGTTTTTAGTCAACAAGTCAACTTGCCATCAGAAAAAAGCTAATACAGCAAAGGCTAATGTTTAATCAATTTACTGCTAATAAAAAGCCCCAACTAATATTGGGGCTATGTTGATGTAATCATATTTTACGACAATGGCTAGTTAATATTAACTGCGAGACTTTTCTAAGCGTGCTAGCAAGCTAGACGTATCCCAGCGGTTACCTTTCATCGCTTGTACTTCAGAATAAAACTGATCGACTAACGCCGCTACAGGTAAATGACTACCATTTCGACGGGCTTCATCAAGTGCAATACCTAAATCTTTGCGCATCCAATCAATAGCAAAGCCAAAATCATATTGACCTTCCCACATGGTTTTATAACGGTTTTCCATCTGCCAGCTCTGCGCGGCACCTTGACTGATAACGTCGATCACTTTCAAGCCATCTAAGCCAGCACTTTTAGCAAAATGAAGTCCTTCGGCTAAGCCTTGAACCACACCAGCAATACAGATTTGATTAACCATTTTAGTTAATTGTCCCGAACCAACAGGTCCTAACAATTCAGCACAACGACTATAAGCAGCTATAACAGGCTTAACCGTATCAAAATGGGCTTGGTCACCCCCCATCATTACCGTTAACGCACCATTTTCGGCACCAGCTTGGCCACCAGAAACCGGCGCATCTAAAAAGGCAATATTAAGTGATTGCATGTGCGCGGCAATTTCACGTGCAACATCAGCAGAAGCTGTAGTGTGATCAACCAAAATGGCGCCGGCATGCATACCGTGCACTACACCTTGCTCACCTAACACAACCTGGCGTAAATCATTATCATTACCCACACAGGTAAACACAATGTCTTGACCTTGAGCGGCATCTTTAGGTGTGTCAGCCGACTTACCGCCATATTGTGCAACCCACTGGGCCGCTTTCGCCCCGGTACGGTTATAAACAGTAACGTCATGACCCTGCTTAACCAAATGTCCCGCCATCGGGAACCCCATAACGCCTAAACCAATAAATGCTACCTTGGCCATGATTTCCCCTTATTTATTCAACTGAAGGTTTAACGTGAGCTTCCATTTCGGCACCGATACGTTTACGCATATCCATCAATCTCAATGCACTATCACGTAAGCGAACATCATCTGCTGTGGCTGGTATCCATTCAGGAACAGAAGTAGGATGACCTTCGTCGTCTACAGCAACCATAATCACAATACAATGCGTGGTTAAATGACGTTCCGACTCTTTAGGATCGCCGGCTTTAACGTCAATAGCGATGTGCATAGATGTCGTACCGGTATAAATAACTTTGCCCGTGACTTCGACAATATTCCCCACATGAATAGGCTTAACAAATCGAATACCGCCAGCATATACCGTAATGCAGTATTTACCACTCCATCCTGCTGCTGCGGCATAGGCGGCCAAATCAATCCATTTCATTACAGCACCGCCGTGTACCTTACCGCCAAAATTGACATCTGCAGGTTCAGCCAAAAAACGTAATGTAAGCTGTCTATCTTTACCGGCCATAAAGCCTCCAAGTCATCGCAGGATGTATCGAAAGTTAACGATACACTTTGTATTAATACAAAAAAAGCATTAAAGACACAAAAAAAGCGCCATCGGCGCTTTTTTTTATTCAATAATCATTAATCCATTTTCTTAAACAGTAGTGATCCATTAGTACCACCAAAGCCGAATGAGTTACATAAAGCATAATCAAATTTATGACGACGAGAAGTATGGGCAACAAAATCTAAGTCGCAACCTTCATCCGGATTATCTAAGTTTATCGTAGGCGGTACATGTTGATCGCGCAGCGCAAGTAAA
Source organism: Shewanella livingstonensis (assembly GCF_003855395.1). Lineage (NCBI taxonomy): Bacteria > Pseudomonadati > Pseudomonadota > Gammaproteobacteria > Alteromonadales > Shewanellaceae > Shewanella > Shewanella livingstonensis. Next base: position 3,188,933 of record NZ_CP034015.1, read on the forward strand.
GTAAAAATCGCTTCTACCGCACCTGCAGCACCTAATAAGTGTCCGGTCATAGATTTAGTCGAACTGACCAGCACTTCATAGGCATAGGGGCCAAATACCGATTTAACAGCTGCAGCTTCAGCTTTATCACCGGCATGGGTTGATGTGCCATGGGCATTAATATATCCCACTTGCTCTTTTTCAATTTGCGCATCATTAATGGCATTAACCATTGCAGCCGCAGCGCCTGCACCATCACTTGGTGGTGATGTCATGTGGAATGCATCACCACTCATACCAAAACCGACTAATTCACCATAAATATTAGCACCGCGGGCTTTAGCTCGCTCATACTCTTCCAACACAATGACACCAGCGCCATCGCCAATAACAAAGCCATCACGGTCTTTGTCCCAAGGGCGACTTGCTGCTGTTGGATTGTCATTACGAGTAGATAATGCTTTAGCAGCACTAAAACCAGCCACCCCTAAAGGGCTAGTAACATCTTCAGCACCACCGGCAACCATCACATCCGCATCACCATAAGCAATAGTACGTGCAGCAAAACCAATATTATGTACACCAGTAGTACACGCCGTGGTAACAGCAAAATTAGGGCCTGTCATGCCATACATGATCGACAAATGGCCAGCAATCATATTAATAATGGTACTTGGAACAAAAAACGGTGACACTTTACGTGGCCCACCATTTAATAAAGCGGAATGACCTTGCTCAATGAGCCACATACCACCCATTCCAGCACCAATAGCAGTTCCTATACGAGCTGGGTTCTCTTGGCTCATATCTAGGCCAGAATCTTTTACTGCTTGAATACCTGCAGCCATACCGTATTGGATAAATAAATCCATTTTACGGGCATCTTTTTTGGTTAGATATTGTTCGATATCAAAATCTTTGACTGAACCGCTAAAACGAGTGCCATACTCACTAGCATCAAACTTAGTAATAGGAGCAATACCACTTTTACCAGCCAATAAGGCGTTCCAAGAAGACTCAACATCATTACCCACAGGAGTCACAAGTCCAAGACCTGTGATGACGACACGACGTTTAGACATGATATTCACCTTTAAATAAAATCTGCCACGATGCCATTATTGCGATATAGCTAAAGAAGTATAAGGAAGGATGTTCTAATGCAATTAAATGGAACGAGCGTTTACAAATACTTTAAACAAAAACAGGCGGCATAAATGCCGCCTGTTTTTGTGAATTCTTGATTACTGATTCTTAGAAACGTAATCGATCGCTGCTTGAACAGTAGTGATCTTTTCAGCTTCTTCGTCAGGGATCTCGGTATCAAACTCTTCTTCTAGAGCCATAACCAATTCAACAGTGTCTAGAGAATCAGCGCCTAAATCGTCTACAAAAGAAGCAGCTGATTTAACGTCTTCTTCTTTAACGCCAAGTTGTTCGATGATGATTTTCTTTACACGTTCTTCGATGTTGCTCATTAGTTTTCTTTCCTATTCAAATTACGCACTTGCGTAAGATTGCGAGTAGTTTATTCGAATTAGATAACAATGCAAGCTTAGATTTTGTGGTCTAACCACAAAAAATAACATTGAATTATCACTAACACTGACTCAAATGAAGGTAGTTGCCCACCTATCGCTCTTAAACCATGTACATGCCACCATTCACATGCAATGTTTCGCCTGTGATGTAAGCGGCTGAATCCGAGGCCAAAAACAATACTGCATTGGCAATTTCTTGTGCTTGCCCTAATCGTTCCATCGGAACTTGCGACATAATAGCTTGTTGCTGCTCTACTGTCAGCTCATCTGTCATATCTGTCTGAATAAATCCAGGTGCGATAGCATTCACTGTTATTTGACGAGATGCAACCTCTCTTGCAAGAGATTTTGTAAATCCAATCAAACCCGCTTTAGCCGCCGAGTAATTTACTTGGCCTGCATTACCCATTGTACCCACAACTGAACCGATACTGATAATACGTCCGAAACGTTTTTTCATCATAGATCGCATTACTGGTTTAGACAATTTAAATAGTGATGTCAAATTAGTGTCAATAATATCTTGCCACTCATCATCTTTCATCCGCATCAATAAATTATCACGAGTAATGCCTGCGTTGTTAATAAGAATATCAACTTCACCGGCTTTTTCTTTGATCTGGCTATATAAATCAGCCACTGATTGGCTATCAGTGACATTTAACACCATCCCAAAGCCTTTGTCACCTAGATAGTCTTGAATCGCCGCAGCGCCTTTTTCACTGGTTGCAGTGCCAATAACCATCGCACCTGCTTGGACCAACGATTCCGCAATTGCACGGCCAATACCACGGCTAGCACCAGTAACTAATGCAATCTTACCGTCTAAATTAATGCTAAAGCTCATATCAACTCCTTTATTCGACTAATGCTGCAAATGAAGCAACATCATTAACCGCTTGAGCGGATATCGATTTATTAATTCTTTTTGTTAACCCAGTTAATACTTTCCCAGGTCCACATTCAACTAAATTTGTAACACCTTGTGTCGCCATAAACTCAACCGTCTCGCTCCAACGCACCGGACAATACAATTGGCGCACTAATGCATCTTTAATGGCTTGAGCATCGGTTGGCGTTGCCACATCAACATTATTGATTACGTTAATAGTAGGCTCAGAAAAAGTCACGTCAATTAACGCTTTAGCTAATTTATCTGCAGCAGGTTTCATTAATGCACAATGCGACGGCACACTTACAGGTAATGCCACGGTCATTTTAGCCCCAGCAGCTTTACACGCAGCTGCTGCGCGCTCGACAGCGGTTTTGTCACCCGCTATCACTACCTGCCCTGGGCTGTTGAAGTTAACCGGGCTAACGACAGCCCCTTGAGCAGACTCTGCACATGCTTTGGCAATAGCATCATCATCAAGACCAATAATGGCAAACATGGCACCAGAACCTGCTGGTACAGCTTGTTGCATTAATTTCCCGCGTAGCTCAACTAATTTAACAGCATCGGTAAATTCAATCACACCCGCGCATACTAAAGCAGAATATTCACCAAGGCTGTGGCCTGCTAACAAAGAAGGCATAGGCTTGTTAGCTGCTTGATACGCACGCCAAATGGCCACGCTTGCAGTGAGCAGTGCAGGTTGGGTTTTATCTGTTTCATTTAAGGTTTCAGCTGGGCCATTGGCAACTAGATCCCATAAATCATAACCTAACGCATTACTCGCTTCGGTAAAGGTTTTTCCGATAACATCGTTAGATTGAGCTAATTCAGCTAACATTCCTACAGCCTGCGAACCTTGGCCAGGAAATACAAAAGCAACATTTTCCATAAACGCTTACCTGTATAAAATAAATTTCAAAATTAAAAACGAACTAAAGCACTGCCCCAAGCAAAACCACCGCCAAATGCTTCGAGTAGTAATAAATGTCCGCGTTGAATTCGACCATCGCGGACAGCTTCATCTAATGCAATTGGTACAGATGCTGCTGAGGTATTCCCATGCCGAGCTAATGTTAGAATAACTTTATCTAAACTCATGTGCAGTTTTTTAGCCGTTGCATTAATGATACGAAAGTTAGCTTGATGTGGCACTAACCAGTCGATTTCTGATTTATCGACATTATTAAGCCGCAAGGTTTCGGTAACGACATTAGATAGCTGCGTTACCGCAACCTTAAACACATCATTACCTTTCATGGTCATAAAACCAACAGCTTCAGAACTTTCATTAGCGCGAGGAGGGAAAGAGCATTTTAATAAGTCCCCTTGGCTGCCATCTGCATAAATGTGAGTCGCAATGATACCGGGAGTATCGCTTGTACCAATAATTGCAGCGCCCGCACCATCACCAAATAAAATAACGGTAGAGCGATCGGATGGATCGCACATTCGTGACAATACATCAGAACCAATAACCAATACTTTTTTAGCTGCACCCGTTTTAACAAATTGATCGGCAACCGATAACGCGTAAATAAAGCCTGAACACGCGGCAGCAATATCAAAAGCAGGAATATTTTTGACGCCTAATAGGGCTTGGATTTCGCATGCTGCGGCAGGAAATGCATTTGATGCACTTGTGGTTCCACAAACAATCATATCAAGATCGCTTGCTTCAATCCCTGCCATTTCAAGCGCTTTTAATGCCGCCTGATAACCCATTGTTGAAACCGATTCATCTGTTGCAGCAATGCGCCGCTCAGAAATACCGGTCCGATCAACAATCCATTGGTCAGTGGTTTCAACCATTTTTTCGAGGTCTTGATTGCTACGAACTTGCACAGGAAGATAACTACCTGTTCCGAGAATTTTTGTATGCATATATGAGATCAGCTATTGATGTCTAAAAGAATCGACTCCAAACGATCTTTAATCATTTCAGGAAGACGACGTTTTGCTTCTGTTGCTGCTAAATTTAATGCTTGTAAAAATGCAGCTTCATCCGCGTTACCATGACTCTTTACTACTATTCCGCGCAATCCTATCAGACTTGCACCGTTATAGTGGTCGGGGTTCATCTTACTGAGAACATCTTGTATACGAGGAGCGATGAGTTTGGAGAGTAAACGAACAAAAAAAACCGTCATTTAAGCCGCGTTTTAATTGGTGCACCAATAGCTTTGCAATGCCTTCAGAAGTCTTTAGGGTGATATTACCGACAAATCCGTCGCAAACAATCACATCCACATTGCCAGTATAAATTTCATCACCTTCTACAAAGCCAATATAATTGATTTGATCAGTGTGTTGCAAAATTTGACCGGCCTGTTGAACTTGATCATTACCCTTAATCGCTTCAATACCAACATTTAATAGTGCTACTTTAGGACGGGATTTTTTATGGACTGCTTCACATAATACCGATCCCATAATAGCAAACTGGAATAACGTCTCAGAATCGCAAGATACATTGGCGCCTAAATCCAGCAAATATACAGGTTTACCCGTCATGGCAGGTAAGCAAGACACCAGTGCAGGTCTATCAATACCTGGTAAGGTTTTTAATAACACCTTAGCCATCGCCATTAATGCACCTGTGTTACCAGCGCTAACGCAAGCAGCGGCTTTTCCGTCTCGTACTAGCTCAAGAGCAATTCTCATCGAGCTATTTTTACGTGAACGCAAAGCGTGAATGGGCCTGTCGCACATTGTGACGACTTCAGTGGTATGGATTATTTCAATACGGGAGAGTTCAGCTGAGTGAGCTTGAGATAAATACTTTTCTATTTCGGTTTTATCGCCAACCAAAATGATATTTAAAGAGGTGTGAAATTTCAATGCCTGCAAGGCTGCAGGCACTGTCACGTGGGGGCCGTGATCGCCCCCCATCGCATCTAACGCAAGCGTCAGATTTTTCATTAGATTAGCAACAAATTATTTGTTGATAACCTTTTTACCGCGGTAAAAACCATCAGCAGTCACATTGTGACGTAGATGTAATTCACCGCTAGTAGCGTCTACTGACAATTGAGCAGTGCTCAATGAATCATGTGAACGACGCATACCACGCTTTGAACGTGATTTTTTATTCTTTTGTACAGCCATTGGACCTGTCTCCTACGATTACTTGCTCTTCAGTTTTTCTAACACTGCAAACGGATTTGGACGCTCCTCATGAGCGGGTTCGATCTCGCCTACAACTATATCTTTCGATCCAGACTTACAATTATTATCATCGTGCATCGGGATGATTGGCATAGCGACTATCAATTCATCTTCAATCAATTGATGCAGACGTACTTCACCAATCTCATTACACTCAATTGGGTCATACGCATCCGGGAGCTCATCGATTTCTGCCTCAGTCTTACAAGGACTAAAACAAAAGTCGACCGTAACCTCAGTAGTAAATTGTGTCATGCAACGTTGACATAGCAGAGTGAGCTCCGTCACAGCCTTCCCGCGAAGGTAGACTATCCCCTGTAAATCGACGCCACATTCCAACGACACAACTACGTCGGAACAGTCGCCGGCACATAACTCGCTTAATCGCTTTAGTTGCTTACCTAAAATGGTACCTTCATATCGAAGGCCGCTTGAGGCAGCGCGTATAGGATCAATTGAAACCGGTATCTTTACTGTTTGCATAAGGCGCGCATATTATAGTTTGAAAACGCTGGAGTCAAAGAAAATTTCCGTAAAAATACGGTAACCTCACCTAAAAATGAACTTTAGGTACTCTTTAATCCGGCATTGAATTTGAAAGTTGGCAAATTTTACCGAACCCAACTCCATCACACAAGCATTACTCGATAAAAATGATCCATTTGCTTAGATGAATACAGTAAACTGACGATTATTCTGTTATTAGCCAAAAAAAATGAACAAAGCCAATGAATTTCAATCTTGTACTTGCATCAACCTCACCTTTTCGTCAGCAATTATTACAAAAATTACTGCTACCTTTTAATTGTGTTAACCCTGATATTGATGAAACCCCTAAAAAAGGTGAAACAGCAGTCGCATTAGTCAAACGCTTAGCTGAACAAAAAGCATTAGCAGGTGCGAACTTAATTGCTCAAACATCAGAGCCACATTTAATTATTGGTTCAGATCAAGTCGCGTTGATAAATGGTCAGATTATCGGTAAACCAAGTACAGTCGAGAACGCGATGGCTCAATTAAGCGCCGCATCCGGTCAAGCAATCACTTTTTATACTGGTCTTGCGGTATTTAATAGTACTAATCAACAAATGCTTTCTTGTGTGGAACCATTTACAGTTTATTTTAAGCATTTATCAGCTGCGCAAATTCGCTACTACATCGATACCGAACAACCTTTATACTGTGCTGGAAGTTTTAAATGTGAAGGATTAGGTATTGCTCTGTTTGAACGTTTAGAAGGTGATGACCCTAATACGTTAATTGGTCTACCATTAATTAAGCTTATTGGTTTACTCGCACAACACGGTGTGGATGTGCTCAGCCAAGTACCTGAATGCGCCATTAAATAACACGAATACCCAATCTAATACATTAGAGCTCCAACCTAAGGGTTATGAGATGGCTAATAATAGTTAACCTGAACTTGGTATATAAGGATGAACTTAGCTATTTAACATCAGCATGTTAACCAAGCTCACTTTCAAGCTTGTCATTTGTTATGCTAACAAGGCGAACTGACGCGTCTATTGTAAGTCGATTCAACACAGTTAGCAGGACAAAGGGCTGTTTCAAAGGCGTTTATTATCCCGAGCTCAGGTTAGTTATGGTTAGTGCGGGTATCAAAACTAAAATATAGGATGTCAAACGTTGAGGGTAAGCAGAGCATATACAAGCTAATGAAATACAGCGGCGGAAACGACTCCTCGACGCTGTAATGTATCAATCATCGTAAAAAAATTAAAGATAGTCACGTATCTCCAGTGCCTTGTTGACAACAGCACGTGGATTTAGCGCTTTCAATCTCGATTCATTATGAGCACCATAACTCACACCAATACTCGCCATACCGGCATTATTGGCCATGGTTAAATCATGAATCGAATCACCAATCATAATGGCTCTGTCGGCCGCAACATTAAAATGACTCAATAATGAATGCAGCATCTCAGGATGCGGCTTACTTTTAGCGTCATCGGCACAACGCGTCGCATGAAAATACTCTCCAAGGCCAGTTGAGACTAACATTTTGTCTAAGCCTTCTCGGCCCTTTCCTGTCGCAACCGCTAAGAGATATCCCTCAGCATGTAGATTGCGAATTAATAACGCTATCCCCTCAAACAAAGGCGTAGGATGCTTATTCGCAATGTGATGTCGTCGATAACAATCAATTATTTGCTGATGGTTTTGATGACTGGCAAATAAAATCGGCATAATTTTGGGTAAAGATAACCCAATAACATCCCTTATTTGCTGCTCTGAAGGTATAGGTAACATCAGTTCTTGTGCAACTTGTTGCATACAAGACACTATTTTACCGACAGTATCCATTAGTGTGCCATCCCAATCAAAAATGACCAGTTCATAAGCTTTATCTTGAATGTTCAATGTCATGCCTTACTTTCATGTTTAAACCAGTCGGGGGAGTTATACTTTTTTTAATTTATCAAGTGTGTTCAGTAAAACAGGGTCTAAAGGCGCTTTAACTTGCATGGTTTCATTATTTTCAGGATGAGTGAATTTAAGTTCAGCTGCATGTAAAAATAGACGATCTAGGCCCAATGCACGCATGCTGTCATCAAATTGCTGTTCGCTGTATTTATCATCACAAGCAATAGCATGACCCGCATACTGACAGTGCACTCGAATTTGGTGAGTTCGTCCAGTAACAGGGCTCGCCTTAACTAAGGTACACCCTTGGTAACGCTGCATGATCTTATATCGCGTTTCCGATTCTTTACCCTCTTTATTTACCCGCACGATACGTTCGCCCGACTTTAAGGTAATTTTCAATAATGGGGCTTTAACCACTTTATCGGTTGCTTGCCACTCGCCGCGCACTAATGCTAAATAATCTTTCTGCATGGTTTTACTGCGTAACTGTTCATGCAAATGTTTTAACGCACTACGTTTTTTAGCCACAAGCAGCACACCAGAAGTGTCTTTGTCTAAGCGATGCACTAACTCTAAAAACTTTTGCTGTGGACGCAATGATCGCAAACCCTCAATCACACCATAATCGACACCACTGCCACCATGTACCGCAATGCCAGCAGGCTTGTTCAATACAATTAAATGATTGTCTTCGTGGATAATACGGTCTTCGAGCTGTGACACTCGAGATAAATTAGGCGAAGGCGCCTTGCGATTGTCTTTTTCAGCCACTCTAACCGGAGGTATGCGAACAATGTCACCGATTTGTAATTTGTACTCAGGTTTAATGCGTTTTTTATTCACCCGCACTTCCCCCTTGCGCACAATCCGATAGATCATGCTTTTGGGAACACCTTTTAATTTAGTTAGCAAAAAATTATCGATTCGTTGTTCAAAATGATCTTCGTCGATAGTCACGTATTCAACTTGGGGGGTGGTTTCAGTATTCATGATGCGCCATATAGTGGGAACCCTAATAGTGTACCTTATCTTGTAAATGCTTGGCTATTGCCACATGGAGCTTGAAATAAATACTCGAAAGAATATGGGCTTTTGATTGCTGAAAATAACGATTGTTGCTATATTTGCCCACAGGTTGAGAGTAAACAGTGGATAAAGTGTTCACAACTTTCACCAAATGCGAAATTATAACAGTTAAAAAAATGAACTTAACCGGTAGCAAATCATTGATTTGCAAATTGTATTTATTAAAAAACGATAAAACCCGTTTATACAATTAAACCGTAAGTAATTAATAAATATTTTAATTTAACTGTGGTAAATCGCCCCAAATTCGAACAACATTTTAGCTTGTTATCAAACAAACCGATTCGACTTGGGCATTAACGGATTAAAATACCATAATTTATGGGGTTGGTTGTAAGTCAACGAATTCCTTGTTTTTGTAAACATTAGAAAATAAGCCATAAATAGGATGCGACACGCAGTGACTGCGTTTTACAGTAATGAGCACCTAATTGCCTGGATCTAACCGCGAGGTTACACCGATTAATTCAGGCCCGTAATGCAGAAAAATCGTGTTGTTTGATGACCTCATTTAGAAGAATCACGTCATCATGAAACGTATGTTAATTAATGCAACTCAATCAGAAGAGTTGCGCGTAGCCCTAGTAGATGGGCAAGAACTGTATGATTTAGACATTGAAAGTCCTGGTCATGAACAGAAAAAATCAAATATCTATAAAGGTAAAATCACTCGCGTAGAACCGTCACTTGAAGCTGCATTTGTTGATTACGGTGCAGATCGTCATGGTTTTTTACCTTTAAAAGAAATTGGTCGTGAATACTTTCCTAAAGGTTACTCATTCCAAGGCCGTCCAAACATTAAAGAAGTGGTGCAAGAAGGCCAAGAAGTTATCGTTCAGATTGATAAAGAAGAACGAGGCAACAAAGGCGCTGCACTGACCACCTTTATTAGTTTAGCCGGTTCTTATTTGGTCCTTATGCCAAATAATCCTCGTGCTGGCGGTATATCTCGTCGTATCGAAGGTGATGAACGTACCGAACTCAAAGAAGCAATGGCTGAGTTAGAAGTGCCAAATGGCATGGGTTTAATTGTGCGTACTGCTGGTGTGGGCAAAGAGTCAACAGAGCTAAAGTGGGACTTAAAAGTACTACAGCATCATTGGGATGCTATTCAAGAAGCCGCTCAAAGCAAAGTAGCCCCATTCTTAATTCATCAAGAAAGTAACGTGATTGTTCGTGCTATTCGTGACTATTTACGTCGCGATGTAGGTGAAATCCTTATCGATCATCCACGAATTTTCGAAGAAGCTAAACTTCACATTGGTCTAGTCCGTCCCGACTTTGTCGAACGCGTTAAACTGTATGACTCTGAAGTACCACTATTTACTCACTTCCAAATAGAGTCTCAAATTGAGTCTGCATTCCAACGCGAAGTGCGTTTACCTTCAGGCGGATCAATTGTCATTGACCCAACAGAAGCATTAACGTCTATTGATATCAACTCGGCCCGTGCCACTAAAGGCGGCGATATTGAAGAAACAGCGCTGAATACCAATCTTGAAGCTGCTGATGAGATTGCACGTCAACTACGCCTTCGAGATTTAGGTGGCTTAGTGGTTATCGACTTTATCGACATGACGCCAGTACGCCATCAACGTGAAGTTGAAAACCGTTTACGTGATGCCGTTCATCATGACCGTGCACGTGTACAATTAGGCCGTATATCTCGTTTTGGTTTGATGGAAATGTCGCGTCAGCGCCTGCGCCCATCGCTTGAAGAGTCGGCGGCGCATTTATGCCCTCGCTGTCATGGTCAAGGCACTATTCGTAGTACCGAATCTTTAGCATTATCCATTTTACGTTTAATGGAAGAAGAAGCCATTAAAGAGAACACCACCCAAATTGAAGCGATTGTGCCTGTTGATGTTGCTGCTTTCTTACTAAACGAAAAACGTAAAGCGATTCGTATTACAGAAGAGCGTCACCAAGTTGAAGTGTACATCATTCCAGATGCACACATGCAAACACCAGATTACCGTGTAGTGCGTCGTAAAAGTGATGATGAAGTCAGCGAATCTAGCTATAAACGAGTTGAACAACCTGTTGCAAAATTATATGAACCTCGCAAACTTGAACGTGCAGCGTCTCCAGAGCCAGCATTAAAAGGCTTCACCGCACCACAAAAAGCTGCCGAAGATCTAGTGAAAACAGCACCGGTAAATGTAGCACCAGCGGCAACATCTACTCAGCCAGGATTATTCTCTCGAATAGTTGCTGCAGTCAGTGCTCTATTTTCTACTAGTGAAGTAGAGGTGAAAGACACCAAAGCAACAGTGCAAACGAAAGAAAGCACTCAAACAAATCCACGTCGTAACACTCGTCGTAATGACACTCGTAACGACAGTTCAAACCGTAATGACAAGCGCAATGATAGTCGCCGTCAGCGCAATGATACTGATAATGACAAATCTAAAGACAGCACTGAAGGTCGTCCTCAGAATAAGCGTAATGAACGTAATAGTCGAAATACCGTTCAAGATGATAACGCTAAAAATAAGCCGAGAGTGGATAAAGTTGATAAACCATTACAAGTCAATGAAGCCAAAGCAGTAGACGCTAAAGTAGTAGAGCCTAAAGTGGTGGCTGAAAAGTCTCCAAAACAAGAAGCTGCTCGTGAACGTCGTCAACGTCGTAACTTACGTCGTAAAGTGCGTATTGAAAATGAACAAAATGAAACATTACCAATAACAGATATTAGCGTTAGTGATGAACAATCAAATGATGTTGCACTATCTGAAGTTAAAGCGCTAGAGTCATCTAAGGTCTCTGAAGATAAAACATCAGAAGCCAAAGTGCCACGTAGCCGTAAAGAAAAAACCGAAAAAACACCTGAAGTAACAAACGTTACTGCACCTGTTGAAATTGATGTTACTAACAATGTTAATGTTGACGTTAAAACAGAAGCCGTTCAAGCTGATGTTGATCCCGCCAATGAAACTGTAGCGGTTAACATTGACGCAAAACAAACAGATGAATCAATGAGCGCGGTTACTGAAGAGACTGTATCAGAAAGCGAAGCAGAAGGTCGTGAAGGTCAACGTCGTAGCCGTCGTAGCCCTCGTCACTTACGCGCAGCGGGTCAACGCCGTCGTCGTGATGATGAAACGGGTGCAACACAGCAAGCCGTTTTCACTCCTAATGATGAGTTAGAGAAGCAGTTAGATGCCGAGCAAGCTAGAACCCAAACTCAAGTCACCCCGACTATTACTGAGACGGTTGTGACTGAAACGAGTGCAGCAACAGTGACTCCAGCAGTTGAAGTCGTTAAGACTGATGTCAAAAAGACTGACGTTATTGATGCAGAAGTTATCAAGGCAGATATGGAACCAGCGATTATTGTTGCTGACAAGCCTATTGCTAAAGAAGAAACATCGCAAACAGCACCGATAGCAAAAGTACCTGATGCGACGCCTGTTGAAGTTGTTAAAACGACTGTTGATGTGCAAACTAAACCAGCACCAGTAGCCGACACAGTCTTGTTTGACACTGATAAAGTGGTTGTCGAGAGTAGTAAACAAGAAAAAACAGTTACTGCAAATGCATCAGCTCCAATGGCTAAGCCTGCTGCTATGGTGCGTCAAACTAAGCCAGAAGTGATAAAGGAAGTTACGACATCAGCAGAAAAAACTGTAAATACTGAAGTCACTACAGCCCCAAAAGCACCATTAAAAGTGAGTCGCTTTGGTTCTATGGTGTCATCTGATATGACTAAGCCTACGGTAGATGTTCGCGAACAGAAAGCGGTACCGCAAGGACGTACTTATGAAGCACAAGCAACTGAAACCAGTGCTCCGAAAGTAGCAATGAATAACAGTGCATCAGCTGATATGACTCGCCCTGGGGAATAACGCTAATTTAGGGGCTCATCCAGCCCCGTAATGTATTAAGCCATGCTAAGCATGGCTTTTTTATTGACCAAATTAATCAAAAACACCTCTGCGGATTGCATTATTATCTTAATATTGTCACTTTCAACCTGCGAGGAGTTTTTATTAATATCATCACTATTATTGATTAACTTACCAATGAAAACAGAGGTTAAATATTCGATCTTATTCGCCATAAAACAAGCAGTAGCAAAGCCGATATTTTATCGGGATTAACCGTGGCACTAGCCCTAATACCTGAAGCTGTGGCCTTTGTATTTGTCGCTCATGTTGAACCTATGGTCGGACTCTATGCCGCCTTCATTATGGGATTAATCACCGCATTAATTGGTGGTCGACCTGGCATAATTTCTGGCGCTACTGGTGCAATGGCTGTGGTCATGGTATCGCTGGTGATTGAACACGGAGTGCAATACTTATTTGCCGCCGTCGTATTAGCAGGACTGATTCAAATTTTAGCGGGTGTGTGTAAACTCGGAAAATTCATCCGTATTGTGCCTTATCCAGTCATGATTGGTTTTGTAAACGGTTTAGCTATTGTCATTTTCTTAGCACAACTGGGACAATTTAAAGTCAAAGATGCTGCAGGTAATATGATTTGGATGGCTCAGGAACCATTGATAATAATGCTAAAGTTAGTGGTATTAACCATGGCTATCATTCATTTTTTACCCAAAATCACTACAGCGGTGCCTTCATCATTAGTGGCTATTTTAGCTGTAACAGCGATTGCAGTTGGTTTTAACTTAGACACAAGTAATCTGTTAGATTTTCTAAAAACGATGAGTGGCAATGAAGCCGCGACTATTGCGTAACTTACCTTCTTTTTCAATTCCTAGTGTGCCATTTAACTTTGAAACTTTTTACATCATTTTACCTTATGCCTGTATTTTAGCGGCTGTAGGATTAATTGAGTCATTACTAACACTGACAGTAATTGACGAAATGACCAATACTCGAGGTCAAAGTAACAAAGAATGTGTTGGCCAAGGTGTGGGTAATATAACCAGTGGTTTCTTTGGCGCCATGGGTGGTTGTGCGATGATTGGCCAATCAATGATCAACATCAACTCAGGCGGTCGTGGCCGATTATCAGGTATTACAGCTGCATTAGCGTTACTGGCATTTATTTTGTTTGGTTCTGCATTTATCGAAATTATCCCGCTGGCAGCATTAGTTGGCGTTATGTTTATTGTGGATGTGAGTACTTTTGAATGGTCCAGTTTCAAATTTATGAACAAAGTGCCTAAGTATGATGTATTTGTGATTGTATTAGTCACGGCGGTTAACGTGTTTACCGATCTTGCCTTTGCAGTATTTGTCGGTGTAATTGTCTCTGCCTTAGTGTTTGCATGGGAACATGCCAAGCACATCAATGTTGAGATAACTGAAGATGAAAATGGCTGGAAAGTATATCGTCTAAATGGACCATTGTTCTTTGGTTCTGTAGCAAACTTTCTTGAACTATTTGATGCTTAAAAAGATAATCAAGATGTAATTATTGATTTTCAAAATTCTCGCGTGGCAGATCATTCAGCATTAGAAGCTATCGATACCTTAGCTGAACGTTATGTTGCTGCAGGAAAGCGTTTACATTTGCGTCATTTAAGCCAAGATTGTAAAGCGCTACTGCATAAAGCACGGGACTTGGTTGAAGTTAACCTTATAGAAGATCCGCACTTTAAAGTGGCTGACGATAAATTAGATTAAAATAAAGTACTAATCGTAAGATAAAAAAAAGGGGGACTGAATATTCAGCCCCCCTTTTTCATTCGTTTCCTGCGTCCAAAAAGCAGCACGGATCAATTGGTTTACTGTTTGCGCTTATCTGCAAACTTACTCATAACTTTATCAAATTTAGGCTTTACCACTAATTGGCAATAAGGTTGTTCACCGTGCTTTGCAAAGTAGTCATCATGATAGTTTTCAGCAGGATAAAATGTGTCAAACGCACTGATCTCGGTCACTATCGGCCTAGACCAAAGTTGTTGTTTAGTTAACGCGTTAATAAATCGGTTTGCAGCATCTACTTGTTCACTGTTATGAGCAAAAATAGCTGAACGATACTGTGGCCCTTTATCATTGCCCTGTTGATTAAGTGTGGTCGGGTCATGGCTTTCAAATAGTACACTCAGTAAGGTGTCAAATTGAATAACCGCAGGGTCAAATTCAATATGAACCACTTCTGCATGAGCTGTTTTACCAGAACACACCGCATCATAATTGGCATCTTTAGCATCACCACCACAATAACCTGACTTAACACTCTGCACGCCGTTAAGCTGAGCAAAAATAGCTTCAACACACCAAAAGCAACCGGCACCAAAGGTTGCTTTTTCGTAGGTAGGCACAGCCAAATTTGATTGAGTTAACTCATCAATGGCTTTAAAAATCATTGATACTGAATTGACACAATGACGAATATTATTATCGGTTAAATGCTCGCCCTCAAACACATGACCTAAATGACCACCACATTGTGAACAGGTAATTTCAGTTCGATGGCCATCAGCGTCAAGAGTATGTTTTACAGCACCGTTAATTTCGTCATCAAATGCTGGCCAGCCACAATGTGCGTTAAATTTATATTCACTTTTATAAAGGGGGGCATGGCATTTTTTACACAAATACACACCCTGTGCATCATGATCGACAAATTCGCCACTAAAAGGACGCTCGGTGCCCTTTTGCTCGATCACATACTGTTCAAATTCGGTTAAATTATTCATGGTCAGATCTCGTTGAGTTTGTTTGCCACAGTCTATTAATAATGAATACGAGCAATCAATCATTTCAGCTCAAATCAAAATTGAGTGATATTACGCAAATAATTGCGGCAGAGTGTGACTAAGGTTACCATTACGGTGGGTCAACACACTAATAAGAAATACATAATGAAACTGAATACTATTGATTACCTAGCACCAGATAGCGCCGAGCGCTTTGTTGAATCACTGCGTGAAACAGGCTTTGGGGTATTAACTAACCACCCTATTCAAAAGCAGCTTGTTGAAGATATTTATAATGAGTGGTACAGATTTTTTCAATCAGAACAGAAAAATGATTTTTTGTTTAAATCTGAAACACATGATGGCTTCTTTCCCGCATCAATTTCTGAAACGGCCAAAGGCAATAACGTAAAAGATATCAAAGAATATTATCACGTATACCCTTGGGGACGCATTCCTGAGTCGTTAAAAGCAAATATTCTTGCCTACTACGAACACGCTAATGCGTTAGCATCTGAACTACTGAGCTGGATAGAACAATATACGCCAGCAGAGGTTGCTGCAAAATATAGCATTCCACTACCAGACATGATTGCCCAAAGCCAAAAAACCTTATTACGCATCCTTCATTACCCTCCAGTGAAGGGCGATGAGGAAATAGGCGCAATCCGCGCTGCTGCACATGAAGACATAAACTTAATTACCTTGTTACCAGCAGCCAATGAGCCAGGCTTACAAGTCCTCACTAAAGAAGGTGATTGGATTGATGTTCCAAGTGATTTTGGTAGCATTATTATTAATATCGGCGACATGTTACAAGAGGCATCTGGTGGCTATTTCCCTTCAACATCACACCGGGTAATCAACCCTGAAGGGACAGACAAAACTAAATCGCGCATCTCATTGCCGCTGTTTTTGCATCCTAATCCACAGGTTGTATTATCAGAGCGTTATACTGCGGACAGTTATTTAATGGAAAGATTACGTGAATTAGGAGTAATTTAAGCGCTAATACTTCATTTGCAATAATTCTAGGCGCCTTCGGGCGCTTTTTTTATGCATTTAATCCACTTACGAGGTAGAATATCACTTTTGTATCTATTGTATTTATTCTCCGATTTATAAGGCAACATCATGGCAATTCAGTGGTATCCAGGACACATGCACAAAGCACGTAAAGAGATCGAGGAGGCAATGCCTCAAGTGGATCTCGTTATTGAAGTGCTCGATGCACGTATTCCATACAGCAGTGAAAATCCGATGGTGTCGCAACTTCGTGGTAATAAACCTTGTATTAAATTGCTTAATAAATCTGATTTAGCGGATCCTGAAATTACAGCCCAATGGATTGAATACCTCGAACGTGAACAAGGCGTTCAGGCATCAGCAATCACAAGTTTACAACCCAGTATGGTAAAAAGTATTCCTGATCTTTGCCGTAAATTGGTGCCACACCGTGACATAATGGAAAAAGACATCCGTACGATGATCATGGGCATTCCTAACGTGGGTAAATCTACAATTATTAATACCTTAGCGGGTCGCACTATAGCTAAAACAGGTAATGAACCTGCAGTAACAAGACGTCAGCAGCGTATTAACTTACGCAACGGAATCGTATTGTCAGATACGCCGGGGATCTTATGGCCAAAAGTGGACAACGAAGCCAGTAGCTATCGCCTTGCGGTCACCGGTGCTATTAAAGATACTGCTATGGAATACGAAGATGTGGCCATGTTTGCTGCAGGTTATTTTCTTAAAGCCTACCCGAATGAAATTTGCGAGCGTTACAAGCTTAAATCACTGCCTGACAGTGATATTGAATTACTTGAAGCCATTAGCCGTTCTCGTGGAGCTCTTCGCCCTGGTGCACGAGTTGATTACCATAAAGTCTCTGAACTATTACTACATGAATACCGCTCAGGAAAAATCGGACTATTAAGCCTTGAAACCCCTGCGATGGCTGAAGTAGAAAAAGAAGAAGTTGCACGTAAGCTAGCAGAGAAAGAGCTTATTAAACAGCAGAAAATAGAGCAAGAAAAACTTAAACGCTCCGGTAAACGTTATAACGATTAAGCAAAAGCATCGGCTAGGTTGTTAATATAAAGGCGACCTAGTCATTTATAACCGTTTTGGTTAAGTAATATATTTCAACGTGAAGCAAGCTTGGCCACCAGCGTATTTAAACTGGCCTCAAGTAAATCGATAACCGTCTCAAATCTACTGTCACCACCGTAATATAGATCGGGTACGTCTTCAATTACCGATTAACTAAAGCGTCACATTACCTGTAATTTATAGCGTAAATGGGCAGGACACCGTTCGGTCAACGCAGTAAAATGAGCCAAATCTGCCGTCAGAATCAAATCAAAGCGTTCAAAATCAACGTTAACCACTTGTCGAACCTTCATACCGGTAAAATCAAAAACGCGGTTATTACCTGCAGCAATACTTCGACGATCAGGTGAATGACCCTGATGATAAGCAATGGTACCAGCGGAATCAATTTCAAGCGCAATACAATGGTGTATATTTGTCGCCTAAAGATGGCTTCTGCAGTAGGCAAACGGCATATATTGCCCATGCAGACAAACAGTACAGAGCAAACATTTAAAAGATATTTATCATCCATCATTACTCGCCATTATCACCCGTTTTAACTCATCACTGGCGCAGGGACTTATATCTTAACGCTGTTATCATTACAGAGCCTTGTTCATTTGAACTTTACATTAACTCGCAGTTCAACATGTCACAGAGTTAAATAGAGATGACAAAATTACTGTGATGGCCTTTCTCGTAAAAAGGTAGCAAATCTTGGCGTGCCTTTTTGAGTAAAGCCTAAATATTGATAAGTAATGATCGAACCGATTAACGGCGGATTTTCTCGTTGCTTATCACTTAAACCACTGCCAACATTGAACACAATTCCGGCGGGTGTTTTTACCACCAAAGCGCCGAGCATACCTCGATATTTACCTTTTCCTTGAGTATGGCCAACCACCACTGCTTCGGCATCATATTTAGGCTTTAATTTAACAATATACTCACTGCGCCCAACAGTATATTGCGCTTGCTTAAAATGTAACATCAACCCTTCCCCGCCAGCATTAACGACATCATCAAGTTGGTTAAACAGTGCTTCTGTTGACGCCACCGTTTGCTGTTTTATTACTTGTAGATGAGTAGAATTAGTTTGTTGTACTAATATTTTCATCGCTAAATAACGCTCAACAAACGTACCTGGATGTTGAGGTAAGTCAAATATCATGAACGTTACGTGCTGCCATTCTTCGTCGGGTACTTGCTGACGCCTGACCAATGCTGAAACTTGCTCAAAACGATTATGCCCCAACCAAATTTCGCCATCGATGGCAACATTAGGAAACCCTAAGGTAAATGATGCGGGCAAAGCTACTTTTCGGCCACTGCGAGTTAACATAGTACTGCCATCCCAATAGCCTCGAACGCCATCTAGCTTTTCACTGACTAAATACTCAGCCACTGCTATATCAGCTTGATACTTGGTCGCTAACTGAATGGGGGGTTTAGATAACACCTCGCTATATGTAGTATGACAATAGAGTATAAAAATGATCGAAAATAACAGAGCGGCTATCTTATGCATATGCAATCCTTGCTTTTGATAAAATCCATATAATA
Source organism: Shewanella livingstonensis (assembly GCF_003855395.1). Classification (NCBI taxonomy): domain Bacteria; kingdom Pseudomonadati; phylum Pseudomonadota; class Gammaproteobacteria; order Alteromonadales; family Shewanellaceae; genus Shewanella; species Shewanella livingstonensis. The sequence goes on from NZ_CP034015.1 coordinate 3,208,269, forward strand.
TGTATTTACTTAGGTTAAATAATATTGCCAACAACGAATAAGCGGTGCCGAGTTAAATAACAAGCGTTTTGTTGGTTGTATCAATATTGATACTGTTGTCTAACTAATCATCGGTAAAAAACATAAAGGAGTGCTCGTTATTATTCGAACAACCTTGAAATAAGCATACTAAAGATTAGTACAAACATAAGAATTATCCACTCAATGCTCTAGCTTACTTTGAGATGCATTAAAGTATGCTGAGAATATTATTCATCAAAATATAGGGGTGGTTTTTACATACGGTAAATCGTAAGGGTTAAATTACTGCTGGAAGCATATGAACGGAATGTTACAATCGACGCAAATAACACCCAAAAGATAATTAACATAATGAAACCAGAAAATAATCATGGTCTAAAACGCATTTTTAGGGCTACGGGGTTTTCAATGAAAGGCCTGATATCAGCATGGAGAGGTGAAGCAGCATTTAGACAAGAAACCGCGCTCGCCTGCCTTATGCTACCCATTGCACTATTGCTCGATATCAGTGCCATAGAACGCATTTTACTTATTATGACCCTGTTAATTGTGCTCATTGTCGAATTATTGAACTCTGCTATTGAAGCTGTGGTTGATCGCGTTGGTGATGAGATCCATCCGCTTAGTGGTCAGGCAAAAGATATTGCTTCAGCTGCTGTATTTATCAGTCTAGTAATGTGTGCTGTCACCTGGGGCATCGTTATTTGGCCATTACTGTTTTAATAACAGCCACGCAAATGCTAATCAGTGTGCTTATCGGTAGTTAAAATAGAAATGGCTTGCTCAATATGAGTAAGTCTTTCATTTTCGGCCCAATAAGCTGCATACACATGCCTATCGATACATTTTGCATCATCAACAGCATATAAGGTGCCATTGTCTAAGTGAGGTTGAATAAGCGCTTCAGGCAAAAATGCGCAGCCACCATTATTAAGCAGAAAGTCTAATGCCATTCGAGCGGAACTGGTGTGTAATACCGGTAAAGGTAACATAGTGAAATCTTGGGCGTGCGTCATATTAAAGGCTGTACCCCAATCTACTTTTATATAAGATAAATCAGGCGTTTGAGCAAGCTTGACCCCCTGCTGCTTGGACACTAAGTATAATTTAACTTGAGCAAGCTTAACTAATATAACCCCATCAAGCTTTGGCGGATCAAAGGTAATCGCTATATCTAAAGTACGCTCAATTAGTTGGCGAGTCATCACTGATGCAGCCAATACATCCGTTCTTAAGGCGACACCTTCCAATCCAAGGTGCAATGGTTGTAAAAATTCTTGTAAAAATGCATCCCAAATATTATCTCCCGTAGACAAAGCCAACTGAGCACTATGCTGCTGATTTAAAATCATATCTTGTTTTGCCCTTTCCCAAGCATTAAGCACAGCTTCTGCGTGACCCAACATTCTTTCACCTGCAGCAGTTGGCTGAATGTTGTTACGCAAACGTTCAAACAGCTCTATTCCCAAAATATTTTCTAACTGTTTAATTCTAAAACTGACAGCGCTTCGTGTGAGATAAAGGTTCTCAGCCGCTTTACCAAAGTGCCGAGTACGAGACACTTCTAAGAATGTTTTTAATAAATCTGTATCCATAAAAATTATTTACCATTAAGGACAAAATATTTTGATTTAAAAATTGATAATACTAGCCAATACTCCAGTTGCAAATCTTTATATCTCATAATCTAGAAGGTATTAGCCATGTCTCATCAATCATTTATCAATGCAAAACAAGGTATTGATGCTAACACCAATGGTCACAACAACAGTTTTAAATCGACTAAACGCTTCTATGATGACGCAAATTTCCCAAAAGGATTTAAGCGTTGTGGTGATTTTACCAATAAGGAAGCAGACTTGCTTGAACAACACGGCCAAGCAATGAAAAACTTAGCCGATGGTTCGCAATTACCTTGTAATGTTGACGAGGACCAATTTATTAGCGTTGTACAAGGCACCTTACCAGCAACAACATCAATGGAGTTATTGTGGTCTAAGTATTGTCGTCTCGCAAAAGGTAAACCATTTTATGCTGTTGTAGGAACCATTCATGCACCAGCTGGCTCTAAAGTTGAAATTGAATTTGACGATGTAGAAGAGTCATCAGACAGCGACGAAGCTGAATAAATGGCCTAACCTAGGCAGTTAACGCCGACAAAATCCTGCAACATTTACGCAACAAAATACTAGGGTAGAGTTAATATTACGACTCTACTTTTAGTAACGTTGCTTAATATGTATGTTAAATATCATTTTTTGTCGGCTTATTATCGTCAACTTTCCTTACCTAATAAGCGTTAGACTACCAAAAGGCTTTTTTATACCTTGTAGTTCAAACTACAACCGAAAACATGATTTAGCACAACAATTCCATACAAATATTTCACATTTAGTAACAAGGTGCTAGTATATGTCCTGAGCAGTTTGTCCTATTAATTTAAACTTGATGATTATAGCAACGCATTTTGATACCCGCTTATTTTGGATATCCGCGCTTTATAGATTAGGTATTACATTTGACAACAGCATCATATGAAGACGCATATCCTGTGATATAGAAAAAATAATAAATGCGGAGTTTCAATGATAAGATCTTTTATTTGTATAGTTTTGTTGATATTCGGTACTCATACTGCTTCAGCAGAGACAAGTCAATCAACTCATAACTCAACTGTTACTGACAGATATACCCTTGATGTTGGCATGTTCTATGCCAACTCTGATTCAAATTTTATCGCTACAAGCCCTAAAACGGGTGGGACATTCCTCGTTGATTTTGAAGATGAACTTCTCCTTGCTGAAGAGCAATACTTACCCTACTTTGAATTCACTTTCTCATTTAATCAACGCCATAGTATTTATATCGATTGGAAGTCGCTAGATCGTAATGCAGAAACTGATACTGTATCGGAAGATTTTATTCTTGAAGATATCGACGGCAAAGATTATCTGATTGAAACAGGCGCAAAACTGAACACCGAACTCAATATTGATATTCTTCGCATTGGTTACGGTTATGACATTTGGCAAGGCACTCATTATGCCGTAGGCGTATCAGTTGGTTTGCACGCCATGTTTATCGAAACAGCGTTTAAAGGCACTATCGGTATTTGTGTTCCAGATTCAACCTTAACCAGCCTGTGCAGTAATGCAGTATCAACGCCTGAAGTCGTAGATGAAACGATAACAGCACCGTTACCCGATATTGGCGTCTATGGATCTTACGAGTTCTATCCAGGCTGGAAATTTGCTGCCCACGCTCAATACTTTGCTATTAAATATGACGATGTTGATGGATCATTAATCGATATCCGCTTAGGTGTCGAAGCTAAGATTTGTGATAACTGGTCATTAAAACTGGCTTACAATTATTATGATGTCGATATTACTATCGAAAAGACACGTAATATCGGTAATATTGAACAACGCACCTTTGATTACAATATTAATTACAGCTTTACCGGGCCAATGTTTGCGGTTTCCTACGTGTTTTAACATCACATTTATCATCAAAAAAGCATCTTCGGATGCTTTTTTGTGACTTATGTAACAATAATGTCATAGTAAAACCCCAACTATTATTGCTATATTTAACCTAATTGTAGATTTTTAAAAGTCTTTTACTAGCCCGGTTCATGAGGCACTTAATGTCCAACACTCTACTGCAAACTGCTGCCGCCAATTTGAAGAAAGCAGTTCCGTTAATGTTAAAATACAGAATCCCCACTACGCCGACAAACTACGCGCTTTGGTATGCCTACGTGGGTGAGCAAAATCCAATTTTAAACAAAGAATTAGATACTGTCATTACACAAAACCAAACCTGCTCGCCAGTGACCAGTGAATTATTGTATCGCAAGCATGTCGCCGACCCCGTTGAGCTTGATGTACGCGAAATGCGCAAAAACCTTGATGCGATGGTATGTGAGTTATCTCAGTCGCTTAAAGACACTAATTTAGACACTGAGACATTTCAAAGCCAAATTGATAAAGACTTTAAAAAGTTAAGCGATCTTGAAAATCAAGGCTTCTCGCTTGAACAGGTCATCGGTATTGTCAGAAATATCGTTAAAGAATCTTCCAGCATTCGTTCTAGTACTGTGAGTTTTACCGAACAACTGCAAAAAGCCCAAACAGAGATTGATACTCTCAAAACACGTTTAGCCGAATCAGAAAAAGACATGCTATTTGATGCCTTAACCAATGTGTTAAATCGACGTGCATTTAACGATGACATAGAAGCGCAAATTAGTTCTGCACCTGTGGGTGCTTGCTTAATTTTGATTGATATTGACCACTTTAAAATTTTCAATGATAGCTTTGGTCATCAACTCGGCGATTTAGTGCTAAAAGCCGTTGCTAAAAGGGTCCAGGAAGCATGCCGGGATGGAGTGAAATTGTATCGCTTTGGGGGTGAAGAATTTGCCATCATTGTGCCAAGTAGTCAGTTTAGAGTTGCTAGACATTTGGCGGAGGCTATTCGTAGAGCGATCGAAAAGCTCAGTGTAAAGGACCGCCGCAGTGACAAAGTTATCGACTCGATAACGGCCTCTTTTGGTGTTGCAGAATGGAAACCTAAACAAAGTGTTTCTCAGTTGATTGAAGCTACCGATAAGCTCTTGTATGAAGCAAAGCGCTTAGGCCGCAATCGTGTAATGCCAATAGCTAACTAGGTAGATTATTAGTCCTCCATCATTGGTTGTTGTTAATATATTACTAATGATGGAAACTTTTAACACTATCATTGAAAACTGCTTATGCTGGTAACTGAAGATAACGTGCAGCATTTATAGCAGAAGGCTCAGTTAAGTAAGGCACATAGCCTAAAAATGGACCGCGCATCATTTGTTGTAAACTATCTATATTTTCGTCTATAAAAGTCATATCAGCATCAACTTGATTAGCTACCCATCCCGCTATCGTTAATCCATCGGCTAGTATTGCCTCTTGAGTTAACAACGCATGATTTAAACAGCCTAGTTTCATGCCAACGACTAAAATAACCTCAACACAAGGCAGTAGCTGCTGTTTAGTGATTTGTTTTTTTTGTAATTTAGCTAGCAATAATTTAACCGTATCAGATAAATACTCACCATTACCTAATGGTAAACGCCAGCCACCAGCTCCTTCAATTAACGCAAAATCAGCACTTTGCATTGCTGAGTGGTACATAATATCGAGCACACCTTGCGCGCTTAAAGCTTGATTCACTTGCTTAGCAGCAATGTGCGGTGCAATAGCAGGTGCAAAACTAATAGGATTAATAACCTGATATGGTAAATCCATATTCGACTGCGCCATTAACATCATGGCATCACTGTTACGTAAGCCACCTACAGTAAACCCGCATCCTGATGCTATCGGTTTAAAGCCGCATTTACTGCCGTGAGCTTTGGATAATAATGCCGCTGAAATTAGCGTTTTACCACTGTCAGTGTCTGTTCCCGTGACAAAATACAACATAGATTTAGCCTCGTTTAGCGCGGATATACGCAATTTGATACGTTAATGGTAAGCCTTTATCGGTGCGCAAGGTTTCAGCTAAGGTAACACGTTGGCGCCATTGTAGCTTGGTGAGCGGCTGACGTTTTGTGCCGTCACTTTGTTGATCAAACGATGCACCCACCCCTTTGATTGAATAAAGTAAGCTGCGTAAATCAGCAAAATATACGTTAATCGTCTCAACCTGAATATCAACGTTGTGCCAGCCACCGACCGTTATTGGAGATGCGTTAAACGCCGCCTTAAGTGTCGATAAGGTATCAAATTGATTGACGTGAAAACCTAAAGTTTGTAATTCAGCTAAGCTACCATCAATAACCACGCTGAGATGGCATTCGCCGCCCACTCGTAATACTCGATGAAATTCAGCAAACGCTTTGGGTAAGGTTTGGCACCACTGCAAGGCTAAATTGGAATAGATACTGTCGATAGAGTGACTGAGTAACCCCAACGCTTGTGCGTCGCAGCAAAGGGGTAAGTAATTAGGATGTTGTTGTGCCAATTGCGCCAGCATGCCATGAGCAATGTCCACTGCAACAACCTGCTTAACCTTATCAAAAACACTAAAATCAGTGCCAGGGCCTGCTCCAACATCAAGCAAGGTGCCAGTTAAATTTGCCTGTTGTAATAATTGCTGCGCACTAATACGCTGTAACACATCGTGTTGCTTATATTGAGCCGCAGCGAGTGAAAACTTGTTTGCCACTGGGTTATCTAACGTCATGAGAGTTCTCAAAGATACGATTTATTTAGCCACTGATTTAACGACTGATTGTGGTACTAATACTGCTGATTTTACTGATTTTGCTATCATCATGTTGATGAATAAGCAGAGCCACTGCGCTAACCAGTGCAACAATATCACTGGCTTGATGTTGTGCATTTAAGGTTATGCGTAAACGCGCCTGCCCTTTGGGCACCGTTGGCGAGCGAATAGCCCCCACCAAAAAACCTTGTTGCTTTAGCTGCTCTGCAATGGCTATAACGCGATGATTATCACCGACCATAATCGGTTGAATTGCGGTCATTGAAGCGGTAATCGCCAGTTTATGTTGCTGCGCAACTTGCCTAAACAAGGCGATATTTGCCGTTAATTGTGTCAATAACTGTGAATGAGTTTGCTGCCAATTAATCGCCGCTAAGGCTAACTGTGCATTCGCTGGCGACAACGCAGTAGAATAAATATACTCACGAGAAGTCGCCACTAAGTAATCAATCACATTTTTTGAGGCTAAAATGGCCGCACCTTGGCATCCTAATGCTTTACCAAATGTCACCACTTGAATGTCTACATTATCAGCATTGACAAATGTACTAGGTAACACGCCAAAGCCGTGAGCATCATCAACAATAAGCCAGCAATCATGTTGCTGACATAACCTAGATAATTCAGCTATCGGGGCAATATCACCATCCATACTAAATACACTTTCAGTGACGACGGCTGTATGAGGATTAGCTTCAATAAGGCGTGCTGCACTGCTTGCATCGTTATGTAAAAAACGCCGAATATTACTGCCACTGTCTTTTAAACCATCAATAACAGAAGCATGCACCAATTTATCGGCTATTATTGTGTCATCCTTGCTAAACAAGGTTTTCATTAGCGCGCTGTTGGCGCTAAAACCAGAACTAAACAACATGCATGCTTGATGACCTGTAAGTTCACACAAGCGCTGTTCAAGCGTTAAATGGGCCTGGTTATAACCACTCACAAGCGGTGATGCACGGCTACCAACACCATACTGCAGCGCCCCAACATAAAGTGCTTGGGCTAAAGCAGGTTCATGGGCTAAGCCTAAATAGTCATTATGGCTAAAATCAATTGTCGCATGTGGCTTGGTTGCCGATACATGTCGTTGGCGTAAAAGGCCTGTCGCCTGCAGATCAGTAAGCTTATCACTTATCCGCTGGGTTAATGGATGTTGCCCCATAGCTGCCTGGCCCAATACTGTCATGTTAAATTACAGCGCCGCTGCGTCAAAAAACTGCTTAGTTGATTTATCTTGCTTAGCACTGGCTTTAGCAAGTAATGCACTGTCTGATTCAATATTAGCTTGTGGTCCCTGCTCAGGATGTAAACCCAATCGGCGGAACAGGCTCATATCATCGTTTTCTTCTGGGTTTGGCGTAGTCAATAACTTACAGCCGTAGAAAATCGAATTCGCACCAGCAAAGAAACACATCGATTGCAGCTCATCACTCATGCTTTCACGTCCGGCAGATAAACGCACTCGGGACTTAGGCATAATGATGCGGGCAACCGCAATAGTGCGCACAAATTCAAGTGGGTCTAAATCATCAATTTTCTCAAACGGTGTTCCCGCAACTTTGACTAACATGTTAATCGGCACTGAATCTGGATGTTGTTCTAAATTAGCCAGTTGTTGCAGTAAACCTGCGCGGTCGGTGGCTTGTTCACCCATACCAACAATCCCGCCCGAACACACTTTCATCCCAGATGCGCGCACGTTTGTTAGCGTGTCTAAGCGGCTTTGATAAGTGCGGGTAGTGATAACATCACCATAATATTCAGGCGAAGTGTCAAGGTTATGGTTGTAATAATCTAAACCCGCATCGGCTAATTTGCCGGCTTGGTCAGGTGACAGCATACCTAACGTCATGCAGGTTTCCATGCCTAAAGCACGGACATCTTTTACCATTTGGGTTAAATATGGCATGTCTTTGTCACGCGGGTTACGCCAAGCTGCGCCCATACAAAAACGTGATGCACCAGCAGCTTTCGCGCTTTTGGCTTCCGTTAATACTTTTTCAATTTCAAGTAAACGTTCTTTTTCAAGACCCGTGTCATAACGCGCACTTTGAGGGCAATACTTACAATCTTCCGGGCAAGCCCCTGTCTTGATAGACAATAAACGGCTGATCTGTACCTCGTTAGGGTCAAAACTTTCACGATGAATACTGTGGGCTTTAAACAGTAAATCATTCATTGGCAATGCAAATAATGCTTCGATTTCTACTTTTTGCCAATCATTGCGAACTTCAGCTAACGACATGGATCATTCCTTTATTTTGATTTTATGTTGGCTAGGATACCCTGAGCCCGTAAACTGTCAACGCAACAACCACTTCACGCTTTACTAGCGGTCAAAAAATGAGCATCAATAATTATGGCACTTTCCGACGCAAACACCACTATCGACTACGCCTTTGATCAACAACATATTTGGCACCCTTATACCTCTATGACCCAGTCTCTGCCTGTATATGGCGTGGTTTCAGCACAGGGTTGTGAGCTTACCTTAGACAGCGGAAAAGTGCTTATTGATGGTACGAGTTCTTGGTGGTCATGTGTGCATGGTTATAGTCATCCGACCATTGTCGCTGCTATGCAGCAACAGCTTTCACAGCTTAGCCATGTGATGTTTGGTGGCATTACCCACCTGCCAGCTATTGAAGTTTCCAAACGTTTAGTCGCCATGACCAGCCCACAATTAACCAAAGTGTTTTTGGCCGATTCTGGCTCAATTGCAGTAGAAGTGGCTTTAAAAATGGCACTGCAATATTGGCAAGGCCGAAACAAGCCTGCTAAGCAACGGATCATGACGGTTAAAAGTGGTTATCACGGCGACACTTTTGCCGCGATGAGCGTGTGCGATCCAGATGGCGGCATGCACACCATGTTTGGCAATAATGTCACTCAACAGATTTTTATTCCTAGCCCTAGCACGCCTTTTGGCGAGCCATTAAACCAATCTGATATAGCGGCTTTAGAGCTTGCCTTTGCGACTCATCACCAAGATGTGGCGGCGGTAATCATCGAGCCGATTATGCAAGGCGCCGGAGCGATGCGTTTTTACTCAGCGGCCTATCTTCAAAAATTACGTCAGCAGTGTGATGAATACCAAGTGCTGTTAATTCTAGATGAAATAGCGACTGGTTTTGGCCGTACTGGAAAATGTTTTGCTTACGAACATGCCAATATCGAAGCCGATATTTTATGTGTCGGCAAAGCGCTAACGGGAGGTTACATCAGTTTAGCTGCAACCCTGTGCAGTGACGAAGTCGCCAATGGCATTAGTGACTCACCCGCAGGTGTATTTATGCATGGTCCTACCTTTATGGGTAACCCATTAGCATGTGCTGCGGCAACCGCCAGCTTAGATTTACTGCTGCAAGGTGACTGGCAGCAGCAAGTTAACGCCATTGAAACTCAGCTCAAACAAGAGCTTGCTAGTGCAAGTAATTTACCGCAAGTCAGAGAGGTGCGCGTGCTAGGGGCTGTTGGGGTCATTGAAATGGTTAATACGGTTAATACAGCCCAATTACAACAAGCCTTTGTTGAACTTGGTGTCTGGATCAGGCCGTTTAATAAATATATTTACCTTATGCCACCCTACACTATTAGTGCAGAGCAATTAACTAAGTTGACCTTAGCGATGATCACAGTCGCAAAAAGCATAGACGCCACGCCAGTAACAACTCAATTTATTAGTCACGGCTAAGAGTAAAACCTACTCGCGCCAGTAAAGCCTTTATTGTGATGGTATTACTGGCTGACCACTATCAATGTAAACTTTAATGCGTACGCGATTTAAGCTTTACTACGCATGGCAATAAAACCAGCCTGCAACGTAATCCGTGCTAGCCACTGTCTAATATTTGGATAATGACCTAACTCGAATCCCCCTTGATGAGCAACATGGGTATACGCAAACAAGGCGATATCGGCTAAGGTAAATTGATCGCCACATAAAAATGGCTGTGCTGCCAGTTCTGCATCCATCACACTGAGTGCTTTATGGCCTTTGACATGTAATGATTGGTACTCAACTAAGCGCTCTTCAGGTAAGCCTAAATATAATTGAATAAATCTTGCTACCGCAATATAAGGCTCGTGACTGTATTGTTCAAAAAACATCCACTGATACATTTTTGCGTTGATAAAATTATCACTAGGAATAAGACTTGAACCTGCAGCTAAATAACCCATAATCGCATTTGACTCAGACAGCACGTGGCCATCGTCGAGTTCGATTAACGGTATTTTTCCTGAGGCATTTTTAACTAAAAAGGCAGATGTTTGTGTGTCGCCAGCTAAAATACTCATTTCTTGCCACCGATGTTCCACCCCTAACATGTTCAACACCAACTGCACTTTATAACAATTGCCCGACATGCTGTCACCGTGTACTGTGATCATAACGTTTCACTGGCTTAGAATGGCATAACTACTTTTTCACTAAACTAGATATTAACGCCCGCAATGCTGCCGGTTTAATCATTTTAGCCATATAGTGATAACCGCGTCTTTCAACATCGTCAACCAAATCTTTATTAGTATTGGCTGTAATTAGTATCCCCGGCAAATGCTCACCATAACGACTGCGGATACCATTCATGGCATCAATGCCATTTTGATCATCATCTAAATGATAATCAGCTAACATAATGTCTGGTGCAACGCCTTTAAGTCCTAACTTAATCCGCGCATCGGCAAGATCTTTTGCGCAAATAACCTCACATTGCCAACGACTTAATAGTGACTCTAACCCTGCAAGAATAGCCTCTTCATTATCGATACATAAAACTTTAATCCCAGCTAAAGGTTGCAACAATGTCGGTAAAGGCTTACTGCTTATTTGACTGATGGTTTCGCCTATTGGCACAGAAATAGAGAATAGCGAACCATGGCCTAAGGTTGAACTCACATGTATTTGATGATCAAGCACCTTGCTAATGCGATCGGCAATCGCTAATCCTAGCCCCAAACCACTAACATTACGGCTACTTGGATGATTAAGGCGCTTAAACTCTTTAAATATTTCTTGTATATCAAACTCATTAATCCCACAGCCTGTATCTAATACTTGGATCTCAATAAACCCACCACGATGACGGCAGCCAAATAAGACTTTACCGCCACGGGCATAGCGGTAAGCATTGGTTAAAAAGTTCTGCAAAATACGCCGTAATAATGAAGGATCTGAGTTTACAGTCGCGGTAGAGGGCACCATTGAAAATGAAATTTGGTTATCTCCGGCCATCGCATCAAATTCAATAGATAAACCATTAATAACTTCTGCAATAGCAAAATCACGACGGTTAACATCCACCATGCCAGAATCGAGCTTAGAAATATCGAGTAAATCGGTTAATAACTCCCCAGCCGTTTTTAGCGAACTGTTTACATGAGTTAGCGTAGTGCGCGCTTCCAAATCTAGATTAGGATATTGCGATAGTGAGGCGGTAAATAATCTAGCCGCATTTAATGGCTGCATTAAATCGTGACCGACAGCGGCCAAAAATCGAGTTTTAGACGCATTTGCGAGTTCCTCTTGGGCTTTGGCTTCAAGTAGTTCACTGTTCAGCATTGCAAGTTCGTAGGTACGTTCTTGCACCCGACTCTCTAAAGTTTCATTAGCCTCCAGCAAGGCTTTTTCTTGTAAGCGATATTGGGTAATATCGGTAAATGTCATTACAAAGCCGCCATCTGGCATTGGGTTACCTTGAATTTTAATCACTTTACCGTCTTGACGTTCACGCTCAGAAGTATGCGGAGTGCCATTACGCATATGTTGTACCCGAACAACGACTTGGCTTTCAATATCTCCTGTACCACAGAAACCCCGTAAAGCATTAAACCTCACGATATCTGCAATAGGCATACCTTGCTGTAAAAAGCCTTCTGGGTACTGATACAATTCTACATAACGATAATTCCAAGCCACTAAATTAAGGTCTTTATCAACCACACTCATGCCTTCATAAGCATGCTCAATTGCTCCTCGCAGCATATCTTGGCTTAAAATAATTTTAGAGGATGCTTCATCAACGAGACTAAATACTTCATCAAGGGCTAAATCACGACCTTGCAGCACTGAGTCCATAACAAGTGATGCACTTGATGCACCTAGAACTCCCGACAGCATGTGTTCAGTGTGGGCGATTAATTCTTCTGGAGCCGTTTTATACCAACTGTCACTTTTAACGGCATCAGGCGAAAAGCGACTAAAACTTTCATAAGCGCGTGTAGGACTGACAAACCGGCTCGCCAAAATTAATAGATCTTGTTGTGAAATAGGCCCTTGACGTTTTTTAGAATCTTGCTTTGATGACCACGGCTTAACAAAGTTACTTGCTTGAATACGCTCAGCAACACCAGCTCTAAACCATATAGAGCCAAGAACATAGCAAACAATATTGGCTAATAATGCTATTAAAGTATCACTAACGTTGGGAGTAATTGAATTAAGTAAACCAGAATCAGCACCAATTAAATGCGCTTCACCAGCACCTTGAAGTAAAATAAAACACCACAGACTAAAACCGACAGCAAGGCCTAAATATACCCCAGCTCGATTACCATGTTTCCAATATAAGCCGCCGACTAACGCGGGTGCTAATTGAGAAAATGCACCAAATGACATCATCCCCAAATGTGACAGAGAATCTCTATCGGTAAACAGTAAATAACTTAAATAACCAAAACCTAAAATCACCACTATCGATAAGCGACGTACATTTAATAACAGTTGAGAAAACTGACTAAAATTCTTTTCTCGTATTTGGCCGGTTCGCAGTAAAAATGGCACTAGCCATTCATTACTGACCATAACACTGATGGTTACCACGGCCACTATTACCATCCCCGTGGCCGCAGATAAACTCCCTAGCAATGCAACAACGGCTAAAATAGGTTGATCGAGCGCCAAAGGTAAATTAATCACATAGGTATCAGCGGATACCGAATCACCCAAAATAACTTTACCTGCTAATGCTAATGGCGCAACAAACAAGCCAAACAAAGCTAAATAGATCGGGAAAATCCACCGAGATTTTTTTAAAATATGTTCGCCGCCGCACTCAACCACCATCACATGAAACTGCCTTGGCATACACAAAAAGGCTGCCATACCAACAAATAGCTCAGGTAAAAATGACTCTAAACGAATATGACTATTTTGAATCAGGGCCTTATCTGAGGCCTGCTGCCAAATATCACCAAAACCATCAAACACCCCAAAGCTAATGACGACGCCGACAGAAATAAAGGCGGCGAGTTTAACCAATGACTCAAACGCAATCGCAACCATCATGCCAGGATTATGTTCAGTAGCATCTAACTTACGTGTACCAAATAAAATAGCAAAAATGGCTAACAACAAGGTGATTAATAATGGTACCGCTACTGGACTCAGCGGATTATCAGCGGGTTGGAATAAATTAAGACTAAATACCATCGCTTTAAGCTGTAGCGCGATATAAGGCATGATGCCAAATAAAGCAATAAGTGTGACTAAAGCGGCTAATAACTGTGATTTACCATAACGAGCAGCAATAAAGTCGGCAACAGAAGTAATATTTTGCGCTTTAGACACCACCACCATTTTTCGCAGCATGCCAAAACCAAGGGTAAATACCAATATTGGACCGACAAAAATAGGTAAGAAAGACCACAGATCATTAGCAGACTGACCGACTGTGCCTAAAAAACTCCATGAAGAGCAGTACACTGCTAAACTGAGTCCATAAATCCACACTTGAGCTTTTTGGTTTATTTTACTAAACCACCGCTCAGCTCCCCATGCCAAAATAAACAGCAAAGAGACATAACACACCGCAATCACGGCCACGATTAAGGTTAAGTTCATCAAACGTCCGATATCATTTTATTATTATAAAAAATCTGTTTTATTTTCATCTAAAACATAACGCATTGAACAGAAAACAACCTATACAATAGAATGGTTATAAATAGTAGACTAATTCTGCAGCAATTCTAATCATATTAACACGTGCAACAGACTAAATATTAAGGATATTTTAAAACTAGACCAAGGTCTAATAGTGCTAACAGCCCGTTGCAGATGATACTTTAACCACGCCATTTTTAGAAAGGGAAGCCCCATGACCCCTCAGTCTCTTTACAAAGTTCCGAGTGACATTGCAGAAAATGCACTGGTTAATAACGATCAATATAAGAAAATGTACCAGGAGTCCATTATTAATCCAGAAGGTTTCTGGAGAGAACACGGCAAACGTATTGATTGGATTAAACCTTATACCAAAATCAAGAAAACATCATTTGATGATCATAATCTATCCATTAATTGGTTTTATGATGGCACGCTCAATGCTTCCGCCAATTGTTTAGATCGCCACCTTGAAGAGCACGGCGATAAACTGGCCATTATCTGGGAAGGCGATGACGCCAACGAACAACGTAAAATTACTTACGCTGAGTTATATGTCGATGTGTGTAAATTTGCTAACGCGCTTCGCAGCCAAGGCGTTAATAAAGGCGACATCGTCACGATATACATGCCTATGGTGCCCGAGGCTGCTGTAGCAATGTTAGCCTGTGCTCGCATTGGGGCAGTTCATTCGGTAGTCTTTGGCGGTTTTTCTCCAGACTCGATTGCTGCTAGGGTGATTGATGGAAAATCAAAAGTATTAATTACCGCTGACGAAGGTGTTCGTGGTGGTCGTAAAATTCCATTAAAACGCAGTGTTGATGAAGCCATAGCAAACCCTGATGTCACTTGCGTCGAAAAAGTTATTGTATTTAAGCGCACAGGTGGTGACATCGATTGGGTTGAAGGTCGAGACGTTTGGTGGCATTCACTGATGGAAGTGGCTTCAGAATTTTGCCCACCTGCTGAAATGAACGCCGAAGATCCACTATTTTTGCTTTATACCTCTGGCTCTACAGGTAATCCTAAAGGTGTGCTGCATACCACCGGTGGTTATATGGTATATGCCTCGATGACACACGAATACGTGTTTGATTATAAAGCTGACGAAGTATATTGGTGTACCGCCGATGTAGGCTGGATTACCGGTCATTCCTATATGGTATATGGACCTTTTGCTAATGCCGCCACGGTACTTATTCATGAAGGCGTGCCTAATCACCCTACTCCAGCTCGATTAGGTGAAATGATTGACCGACATAAGGTCAATATCCTGTATACCGCTCCTACATTAATTCGTGCATTAATGGCTGAAGGTAAAGAACAATTTAGCCATTATAAAGGTGACTCATTACGCATTATGGGCTCAGTAGGTGAACCCATAAATCCTGAAGCATGGCGCTGGTACCATGAGGTGATCGGTCATGAAAACTGCCCTATCGTCGATACTTGGTGGCAAACGGAAACTGGCGGCATTCTGATAAGCCCTTTACCCGGAGCTACGGATACCAAACCAGGCTCTGCAACTCGACCATTTTTTGGTGTGCAACCAGCACTGGTTGATAACATGGGTGATATTGTTGAAGGTACTGGTGAAGGTAACTTAGTTATCCTTGACTCGTGGCCAGGCCAAATGCGAACAGTGTACGGTGACCATGATAGATTTGCGCTGACTTATTTTAAAACATTCCGCGGTATGTATTTTACCGGTGATGGCGCGCGTCGTGATGAAGATGGCTATTATTGGATCACTGGTCGTGTAGATGATGTTATCAACGTTTCAGGGCATCGCTTAGGTACAGCTGAAGTAGAAAGCGCGCTAGTGTCGCATGAACTCGTTGCTGAAGCGGCCGTTGTGGGTTACCCACATGACATTAAAGGCCAAGGCATTTATGCATACGTCACTCTAACTCGTGGCATCGAGCCAACTGAAGAGTTGCGCCAAGAACTTCGTCAATGGGTTCGTAAAGAAATTGGTGCGCTTGCTACACCGGATCTAATCCAATGGGCAAGCGGTTTACCTAAAACGCGTTCTGGCAAAATTATGCGTCGATTCTTACGTAAAATTGCGGCTAATGAAGTAACCAACTTAGGTGATTCTTCTACACTGGCAGATCCTGCAGTGATTGATACATTGATTGAGTCTCGCTTAAACAAAACTGAGTAATGAAAATCAACTTGTGATGTTCTATCCACCCAGAGAAATCCTGACCAATTTCTCTTTTCGCCCCTCGATTGAGGGGCTTTTTTTAATTACGATGATATTTCGCCTAGGTCACAGTCTTGTAAGTTACTGCTTGTCTGATGCTTCAGACGGTAGAGCATAAGATGTATCAATGGTAACTTTATATAAATGGTCATTTAGTGCCGTTTGATAGCTAATTGATTTACCGACTATAATCATTATTTTTTTATCACCTAACAAGTCGGCAGCGTCATTAGATTCATCTCGCAAACTGATCAATAAATTGACCTTGTTATCTTTATCTTCTGTCGACACGATTGTCACGCCATAGTCACCCTCGACATTGAGGGACACAGAATCATTTAGCCCCATCACAATTTTTGAGGCCGATGTTGATATATCTTCAGAATGCTTAACGGTTTCTTCAATAGATAAGCCAATAATCAGACCTTCTTCGGCAACAGCGATGTGGCTAACCATTAATAGTGCGGCTAACGATAAAAATTTCATAATGTGTTTTCCTGCTGGGATATATTATTGTTTTTATATTTATTAATATCAACTAACTCGATAAACAAATCTACACCAACTGATATAAAAAAACAGCGCTTAACTCGCAAAAAATATCAACGCCGTTTATTTATTAACGTCAACCGTGGTTAATTAATTTATCTCTGCTCATTCATCACTATATGGTTTATCAATCATCGCCTATGTTAAGCTTTATCCAAATCAGAATAATGCTAGCAATAAATTGAAAGACTCACCTGTTAAAGCCACAAAGATCACTCTACGGGATTACCAACAACAATCGGTAGATGCTGCTATTGCGCATTTTAAGCAAAGCCAACAATCGGCCGTATTGGTCCTTCCAACTGGCGCAGGCAAAAGTATTGTCATTGCAGAACTTGCACGGATTGCTAATGGAAATGTACTGGTGTTAACTCACGTAAAGGAGTTAGTCGCCCAAAATGCTGAAAAGGTAGGCTTACTGACACAAGAGGCAAATATCTATTCAGCGGGATTAAATCAAAAAAAAGCCAATGGTAAAACGGTGGTAGCCAGTATCCAGTCAGCGGCTCGTGCACTCACAAAATTTACCCAGCCTTTTTCATTAGTGATCATCGATGAATGTCATCGTGTTAGTAATGAGTCGACTAGCCAATATCAGCAATTACTTATCCACCTTAAAACGCGTAACCCTAACCTTAAACTGCTTGGATTAACTGCGACGCCCTATCGATTAGGTTTAGGCTGGATATACCGCCTGCACTACCATGGAAAAGTAGGTAATACCGACACGCCTGTGTTTGACAAGTGCATCTTTGAATTACCAATGCGGCCATTAATTAGTAAAGGTTATCTCACTAAACCAATTATTTTTGACGGACTGAGTGCCCAATATGATTTTAGTGAACTAAACGCCTATGACAGCGGTGAGTACCCACAAATGGAAATAGACTCATTGCTGAATCACCAAGGACGAGCAACTACTGCGATTATCAAACAAATAAAGCAACTGGCCGAAGTCCGCAAAGGAGTATTGATTTTTGCAGCCACAGTCAGACATGCCAATGAAATAATGACACTCTTAGACAACGATGCTGCATTAATTACCGCTCAAACGCCCCATAACGAGCGTGATGACATAATCAAACGTTTTAAATCCCAGCAACTCAAGTTCATTGTAAACGTAGCCGTATTAACCACAGGCTTCGATGCACCTCATGTTGACCTTATCGCAATATTGAGGCCTACAGCATCTATAAGTTTGTTCCAACAAATGATTGGTCGAGGGTTGCGCTTAGCACAAGATAAAACAGATTGTCTAATTATTGATTACGCTGCTAATGGTTATGATCTATTTTATCCTGAAGTTGGCCAAGCCAAACCCAATAGCAAATCAGTACCCGTTCAAGTACATTGTCCAGTGTGCCAATTTGCTAATATCTTTTGGGGAATTGTCGATGATGATGGCGATATTGTCGAACATTATGGTAGACGTTGCCAAGGATTAATCAATAACAACCAACAGTGTGACTTTAGATTTAGATCAAAATCATGTCCCGACTGCGGTGCTGAAAATGATATTGCTGCACGAATCTGTAATACCTGCCAATCAACCTTAATTGATCCTGATAAACGCCTAAAGCAAGTGCTTAACGCTCAGCATCATCATTTGTTTAAATGTGCGCAAATGTTATTACTCAATCAAGACGACAAGTTACTTGTTCAATATCTTGATATTGAAGGTAATGATTTTAAACAAACTTTTAATTTTTCGACACCTGCACAGCGTAAAGCATTTTATGCGGTATTTGTACTAAGTCACACCCGCACGCCAGGCCTACGTCATCCTCAATATAACAAGATAGCAGATGTATTAGCGGATCAAAGCCGATTCAGAAAACCCGATTTATTATTACTGAAGAAAAACAAGCATCGCTGGGATTTAGTTGATTCATTTTTTAACTATCAAGGCAAATATAAAATCGATATGAGTTAAAACAAAATTAATTGCGATCAATTACCATTTAAAAAATACTTATGGTATAAATTGGCCATATCATTAAACAGGAGTCACCATGTTTGTAGTTATTTTTGGCCGCCCAGGCTGTCCATATTGTGTTCGAGCTGTTGAATTATCAGAAAAGTTAGCAGCACAAGATGAAAATTTCAAATTTAAATATATTGATATTCATGCTGAAGGTATCTCAAAAGCAGACTTATCGAAAAGTGTTGGTAAAACGGTTGAAACCGTCCCACAGATTTTCATCGATGAGCAACCTATTGGTGGTTGCACTGAATTTGAAGCTTATGTTCGTCAAAACAATTTACTTAATTAAGCTTTTAAGCTTAAAAATAAAAGGCAACCTATATGGTTGCCTTTTTACTATCCGTTTATATGCTAAAGGGCATATTTCGCCGAAAATATAATACGATTTAAATCACCGTCGAAACCATCTTCACGCTCATTCAAAGCATGCATATACTCAACCCCAAATGTCAAAGGCTTTGAAGGTGAATACAATAGATTAACATAGCCAGAATACGCTTCTTTGTTAACGGTACCACCAGTGAGCGCCACATCGTTATCAGCAGTAAAAGCTGATACCGTTAAGCTAGAACGCCATTGCTCTGACCACCAATGACGGTAGGCCACAAATCCACCAAAAGATTTAATCGCTTGGATATCGCCATT
Organism: Shewanella livingstonensis; assembly: GCF_003855395.1. Lineage (NCBI taxonomy): Bacteria > Pseudomonadati > Pseudomonadota > Gammaproteobacteria > Alteromonadales > Shewanellaceae > Shewanella > Shewanella livingstonensis. The sequence goes on from NZ_CP034015.1 coordinate 3,227,838, forward strand.
GGAATCAAGTACCCCGGCATTAGCATAGTTTAATGCCATATAACGGCCTAATCCTTCACCGTAAGTCGCTGTGAATTTAAGATCGTCTTTACCGACAGGAATAACACCAGCAAAACTGACGCCATAACCAAGTTCAGAGGTATCGTACTGAGTCGTACCGACCACTTGCTCTAAATCTAGTTGTCTTATAATCGCGGCAACTGAATATGCAGAACCATTGCCAGCACTAAAGTTATAACGTCCAACAAAATCTGGAACAACACCACTACCACTGGTAATTCGACCACCGCCACCTAAAGGCGTCACAGTCGTTTCAGGATTTTCAATTGAGAACTGCCAATTACCATTGGTATAACGCAGTTGTGATTGCCTAACAAATGGTGTTCCTTCAGCTGCTCCGACAAAGTCTAAATTCTCCGGTAAGGCGCCTGGGTTTTGAAAAGTTGTCCACGTTTGCCCTACAGTCCAATTGTCATAAGTTACAAATGCATGACGAATACGTGGAGAGTAGCTATTAGACACTCGCTCATTGCCATCGGTGTGGGTCATGAAATCAAGCTCAATAAAACCTGTTAGCGTATGCCCTTCGACATCGGTAACTGTTTTAAAATTAAACCGTGATTCACGAGCTTGAAAGTCGACAACTTGCTTACCATTACCCGTCGTACCATAAATAGTTCCTGGCACATAAAACTGACGAGATAACGAACCTGAATCTGGCGCCCCATTGCCATAATCACTAAACATCACATCGGCTTTAATGTAGCCACCAAAAGTCATATCTGTAGCAGCCTGAGCTCCCCCGCTCATTGCCAATAAAGCACCTGCAACATAAAGACTGAGTTTTTTCTTTTTCATTATGATCTCCCTATTGATATTGTTCTAATCTTGAGCAATATGAGCTAATTAACAATCATATAACATTAGCAATAGGTCTATGAGACAAAAGTAGACAAGCAAAAACTAATCAATCGACTAATTCGAAAACAAGATGTTGTTTAATACCATGTAGATCTTGATAAGTTTGAGTCACTAGAAATGTTATAAGAAATTAAACGCTAAATAAGCTGATGACAAACAAACTGCATCAAACCAGTTACAGTGGATCTGCTTTGTAAAACATCTTAGGTTTGCTGAGATATCAACATCGAATGCTACTCAAATCTGATAACGTTGATAAAAGGGATAAAAGGGATAAAAGGGATAAAAGGGATAAAAGGAATTTTAGAAGACATGAGTAAAGGAGCAAAATGGTGGGCTATGAAGAGATCAAACATTGGAGCCATTCGTTAAAAGCCAACTGCCGATGTTTAAACACTTAAAGATCTGACGATGCATTTTAGCCTATAAGAAACCAGGCATACTTTTATGATCTGAGAGCTTAAGAATACTGAAGGGGGAACCAGAAAAAGTAGTGAATAGTGAACCACAGAGTAACAGAGCTAACAATCCATCTTGGTATTGCAAATACATTATTATTATTGGATTGACGGCCAACTAGAAATATTGAAAACACCTGAAAAGTGTGATTTTTTATAGTCTGGAAGATTAAGTGTCACTGAGAGAGAAAATAAAAAGTGGTGGGTCGTGAAGGATTCGAACCTTCGACCAATTGGTTAAAAGCCAACTGCTCTACCAACTGAGCTAACGACCCATCTTGGTTTTGCAAGAACTGATATTCTTACTGGAACAAAAGCCAACTGTCTATGTTTCAAGACCAACTGAACTAACGACCCATCCTGGTGTAACATTTAAATTCTTTAGCCACGATTTAAAAAGTGGTGGGTCGTGAAGGATTCGAACCTTCGACCAATTGGTTAAAAGCCAACTGCTCTACCAACTGAGCTAACGACCCATCTTGGTTTTGCAAGAACTGATATTCTTACTGGAACAGAAGCCAACTGTCTATGTTTCAAGACTAACTGAACTAACGACCCATCCTGGTTTTGCAAGAACTAATATTCTTACTGGAACAAAAGCCAACTGTCTATGTTTCAAGACTAACTGAACTAACGACCCATCCTGGTGTAACATTTAAATTCTTTAGCCACGATTTAAAAAGTGGTGGGTCGTGAAGGATTCGAACCTTCGACCAATTGGTTAAAAGCCAACTGCTCTACCAACTGAGCTAACGACCCATCTTGGTTTTGCAAGAACTAATATTCTTACTGGAACAAAAGCCAACTGTCTATGTTTCAAGACTAACTGAACTAACGACCCATCCTGGTGTAACATTTAAATTCTTTAGCCACGATTTAAAAAGTGGTGGGTCGTGAAGGATTCGAACCTTCGACCAATTGGTTAAAAGCCAACTGCTCTACCAACTGAGCTAACGACCCATCTTGGTTTTGCAAGAACTGATATTCTTACTGGAACAGAAGCCAACTGTCTATGTTTCAAGACTAACTGAACTAACGACCCATCCTGGTTTTGCAAGAACTAATATTCTTACTGGAACAAAAGCCAACTGTCTATGTTTCAAGACCAACTGAACTAAAGACCCATCCTGGTGTAACATTTAAATTCTTTAGCCACGATTTAAAAAGTGGTGGGTCGTGAAGGATTCGAACCTTCGACCAATTGGTTAAAAGCCAACTGCTCTACCAACTGAGCTAACGACCCATCTTGGTTTTGCAAGAACTAATATTCTTACTGGAACAAAAGCCAACTGTCTATGTTTCAAGACCAACTGAACTAACGACCCATCCAAGTTTTGCAAGAACTGATATTCTTACTGGAACAAAAGCCAACTGTCTATGTTTCAAGACTAACTGAACTAACGACCCATCCTGGTGTAACATTTAAATTCTTTAGCCACGATTTAAAAAGTGGTGGGTCGTGAAGGATTCGAACCTTCGACCAATTGGTTAAAAGCCAACTGCTCTACCAACTGAGCTAACGACCCATCTTGGTAACTAACAGATAATAACTTAAAACACAGAAACTGCAGAGTAAGTGATTAACCTCTTAATACCCCCAAAAGGCTATGCCGTTCTGAGGGCGCCTATAATACCTTTTTCAATTTCTCATGCAAGTGCAAATGTATAAATTCTTGTTGTTTGCATGAAAAACAGACTAAGAGGCTGTTTTTTGACTTAATTAGCCTTTTAGTGCTGATAGTTGCTGTTGCGCAAGGCGTGCTGATGCACTATCAGCATATTCTTTTAAGACTTTATTATAGAGTGCTCTCGCACCAGCAGAATCATTTTCTTTTTCTGCAATCATGCCAAGTTTAACTAAACTATCGCCACGCTTATTTGAATCGGTAAATTTACTGACCACGGTACTAAAAGCTTGTTTTGCGTCGTTGTATTCATTTTTATTATACAATAACTGACCTAACCAATAGTTTGCATTAGCCGCATAGTTAGATTCTGGGTATGTTGATATGAAACTACGAAATGCAGGAATGGCATCATCATATTTACGGTCTTTAAGAACCAAGTTTACTGCTGCCTCGTAACTTCCTGTTTCTCCCAACGTTGAACTTGCAGCAGCGACTGAGGTGGCATCTGTTTGAACTGGCGCAGCTGGAGTAGATGACTTAGCAGTAAAATTAGCAATTTCCTCGTACAGCTGTCGTTGGCGCTGTAGCATTTGATTCATTTGATAATTTTGTTGCTCAGTAATGCCTCTTAAATCCAATACTTCATTTTGCAGAGCATCCATACGACGTTGCATGTCAAACTCGCCTTGCTGTTTTGCTTTAATGATGCGCTCTAACCTTGAGATTCTGTCATCATTTGAACCACCTGCAGCATCTTCAACAGGAGCTGGAGCTGCAAAAACAGTTGCTGTAGTAAAAAACATTGCCGCAACTAATATGGCTTTTCTCATTTTTTTCTCCTAAAAAAGGCCAACCGAACACGGTTGGCCTTACACTTCTTAAGCTTAGTAAACTAACACGCCACGACGGTTTTTAGCAAAACCAGTATCGTTACGAGAATAGTCTAATGGTTTTTCCTCGCCATAACTCACGATACTCATTTGGCTAGACTGCACGCCCATACCTTGTAAATACTTAGCAATCGCTTTCGCACGACGTTCGCCTAGGGCGATGTTGTATTCAGGAGTACCACGTTCGTCAGCATGACCTTCAATCAACACTCGAACATTTGGATGTTCAACTAAATAGTTACCATGAGCTTGAATGATTTCAGCGTTTTCACTCTGAACTTCACTGCGGTCAAAATCAAAATAAATGATATTTTCACGACGTAGCTCTTGTTCTTTTAAACGCTGCTGTTCTGCCGGGCTTAACACCGCACCAGCACCACCAGTTTCAATACCACCAGCACCATATTCACTACCAGTACCACTCATAGAACCGTTAGCATCAGTTTCAGAGTCTGAAGTTGAGCTACAGGCACCCAGTGCCATAAGCGGAACTGCAACCAACATAGCTTTAAACAACTTATTCAGATCCATTTTAAATCCTTATCAATATCTATTTAGAGAAACGGAGACCATGCAGGTGACTTCACCTCGCCCTGGCCGACAGGCAATCTTGCTTTAAATCTACCGTCCATAGAGACAGCAGCTAATACTTGTTTACCTTCATGGGTTGTACCATAGATAACCATAGTGCCATTTGGAGCAACACTTGGTGATTCATCAAGTTGAGTTGATGAAAGCACCTGCATAAAGCGTGTTGCAAGGTCCATTCTAGCAATATGATACTTACCATTAGTACGGTTTACAAAAATCATACTACGACCGTCAGGAGTAATTGAACCACCTAGGTTCCATTCTCCTTCAAAAGTCATGCGCGAGACTTTATTTGTATCTAAACTTACGCGATATAACTGTGGTTTCCCACCACGTTCAGACGTAAATAATATTGATTTACCGTCTGGGAACCAAGAAGGTTCAGTATCAATTGCGTAATGTTCTGTAATACGTCGATTTGCTTTAGTGGCAATATCGACGACATAAATTTCTGGCTGGCCATCTTTGGATAACGTAACCGCTAATTTTTTGCCATCAGGAGAAAAAGCTGGTGCACCATTAATACCATCAAAACTACTCACTAGAGTACGGGTTTGACTATAGATGTCTTGAACAAAAATTTCAGCTTTTCTATTTTCAAAACTTACATAGGCTAAACGACGTCCATCTGGAGACCAAGTTGGTGACATCAAAGGCTCTGGAGAGCGTAATAACATTTGTTCATTGTATCCATCATAATCAGCAATCATTAGATGGTAAGGTGCTTTTTGACCCTGTTTAACAACAACATATGCAATACGAGTTAAGAACGCACCACGAATACCAGTGAGTTTTTCATAAACAATATCACTGATCCTGTGACTGTATTGTCTAAATTGATTTGCACTGATCACGGTTTCACGACTTTCAAGTAATAACTCACTGTTATTTTGAGGCCCTTTTCCCGCTTGCAGTTGTGCTTTGACTAAATCAATCAATTCAAAACTCACTAGATATTTATCGGCACCGTATGGCTTAACCGTACCAACAACAACCGCTTCAGCTTCTACATTAATCCAATTTTGTGCAGTAAAACCATTCACTGATGAGATAGTAGATTGTGGCAATGCACGCACATCAAGCGTTTTAAATGTACCACTGCGAGACAAATCAGATGCTACTACATCAGAAATAGATGCTGGTGCTGGACCTTGCCCCTGCCATACGAAAGGAACAACAGCAATAGGTCTTGCTGCATCAACCCCTTCAGTGATCACAATATCTAACGCTGCGCGAGCAGGTGTAGTTAATACTATTAATACCAGGGTTAGCCATTTAGCCAAATTATTCATGCGACTCCTTTTAACTCAATTCCATCATTAAATACGATTAATATTAATTAAATTCCGGTGAAACGGTTAAATTAATTTCTTTTAATTGCTGATATACAGCAGGTTCTGGCGATACTGGTAATCGTCCGGCTTTATTGATTGACGCTTTAGCCGCTCGACAAACTACCTGATCACCATCCAACGTTTGACTCGTTGTAACAAAACCATCTGACGCTAAACGAATAAATACCCGACAGCTTTTACCACGCATTGACTCATCAATAACTAAGTTTCGTTGAATGGTAGCAATAATCATGGCTTTATACTTATCAACTTCTGACAACACTTGTTTATTACGCGTTTTAGACAGCGAATCTTGCTCAGCAGACATAGCCTCAGCCATTTCACGTTCTTGACGCGCTTTAGTATCAGCTTCCGCTTTACGTTTACGCTCAGCATCTTCTTTGCGTTTACGCTCATCATCAGCTCGTTGACGTTCTTCTTGAGCTTTTTTCGCCGCGGCCTCTTCTTGCTTTCGTTTTTCAGATGCTAGCTTAGCTGCATCTTCGGCAACTTTTTGTTCCTGCTCTTTCTGCTTACGAACAACTTCAGCTTTATCGGCACGCTCTTTTTCTAAAACCTGTTTTGCTTGAGATGCTTTAGCTGCATCATTAGCTTTTTGAGTTTCCTGTTCTTTTTGTTTACGCTGAATCTCTAACGTTTTAATTTTTTCTTGCTCGCGTTCTCGCTCACGGCGTGCTTCAGAAGCTTTACGCTCTAACTCTGCTTGTCGAACTTTTTCTTGCTGAGCCACATCCTGCTTTTGTTTTTTTAATTGTTCAACTCTATCATTCACTTTCTGTTGATCAATCACAATTGCTCGAACGGCTGGAGCACTTGCCGCTGTAGTTTGCACTTGTTTGGGTTTATCTTCAAAACTAATGCCTAAAGCAAGAATGACAATAAACCCTATATGAATACCAGCAGAAATAGAAACTGGTACGGTTAAATCTGATTTACCAGCCACCTATTTCTCCTTTGGTGAATCGGTCATTAGCCCTACAGCTGGCACACCAGCACCTTGTAAACTAATCATTAATTGAATGACACTTTCATAAGGTATTGTACGATCAGCTTTCACTACCACAGGCCTTAACGGTTCAAGTTGTATTAACGCTCCAACTTCTGTTGAGACTTGCTCTAAATCCATCGTTTCAGAATTTGAACTACTACCAGTGTTCAAGAAGTACTGCCCAGCAGCATCAATTGAGGCAACGATAGGAGGCTTACTATCTGGTGGTAACGATTCAGCACTACCTTGAGGTAACTCTACTTTAACCCCTTGCGATACAATAGGCGCTGTCACCATAAAAATAATCAACAACACCAACATTACGTCGATGTAAGGTACAACGTTGATTTCTGCAACTGGACGACGACGTTTACGCTGATACATTAAACAGCTTCCTTCTCGCTATATGCTTGACGTTGCAATATGTTGGAGAATTCTTCCATAAAGTTAGCATAAGTCATTTCAATTTTATCAACTTGCGTTGTAAAACGGTTATAACCAATAACAGCTGGAATAGCAGCAAACAAACCCATTGCTGTTGCAATTAATGCTTCAGCAATACCCGGTGCCACCATCGCTAACGTTGCGTTTTCTACCGAGCCCAATGCAATAAAGGAATTCATAATCCCCCAAACAGTTCCAAATAGACCAATATACGGGCTGGTTGAGCCAATAGTTGCCAATAGAGGCAAATGGTTTTCAAGCTTTTCCATTTCTCGCGACAAACTCACTCGCATGGCTCTAGATGTTCCATCCATAACCGCTTCAGGTGCTTTACTGTTGACTTTACTCAGGCGAGTATATTCTTTAAAACCAGCAACAAACATCGACTCTAGACCAGAAATAGCACTACCACGGGCAATCAATTCTTTATAAAGACGGTTTAAATCAACACCCGACCAGAACGTTTCTTCAAAACGTAATGACTTTGCTCTTGCTGAGCTTAATAATTTGTTGCGTTGAATGATCACTGCCCATGAGGCAATCGATAATGCTAACAAGGTCAGCATAACTAACTTTACCAACACACTGGCTTCTAAAAACAAACCAATAAATGAAATTTCAGCGTGCACTGTCAAACTCCTGAACAATATTTAGGGGAATAGCGCGGGGACGCATTCGTGATAAAGATATACACGCGACAACCACTGTCGCCTCACAATAGCAATCACCTTGATCATCGACTAGGCGCTGGTGAAATACCAACGACACTTTTTTTAATTCAATAACCTTGGATTCAACCACAAAATCCTGTTCAAACTTTGCAGCTTTACGGAAATCTAATTCTGCATGTTTAACGACAAAAGCAATGTCTTCTGCCAACAGTTGTGCTTGGCTAACACCCAGTGCTTTTAACCATTGTGTTCGAGCCCGTTCAAAAAATTTTAAGTAATTAGAATGGTACACAACACCACCGGCATCGGTATCTTCGTAATAGACAGAAATAGGCCAAACAAACATAATCTGAACATCAATTTTTAGGTTGTAAAAGTTGGCTTACTATACCGAGTACCAACACGCTTGTGAATAATGTACTGAGGGAAAAGCAGACTTTATTTTGCTCAAAATGAGCTAAAACACACGAAAAACCTCAGGAACTGTAATAGATGAAGCTTTATTAATGTACTTTCCCAAAAAATTAACAATTTGTTAAAAAAATCACATCATTCCAATAAAGCATTGATTGAGCATAACAGCCCACTTTTAACCGTTTACAAACTTAAAAAAATGTAAAAAAGTCACTAAATAAATGGTGTGCCATACGTTATCATTATTCACTCCATAAAACGTGAACATGAATAAGAGTTAAGAGTTAAGAGTTAAGCTAATAATATTTTGCGATTAGGTTTTCTACAATCAAGATATCAGTGAATAAAGTGGCTGCTTAACGGCTTAGTACGTGGTAAGAAACACGTGGTGAGAACTGATGTTGTTTAATAAAAACACTTGCTAAACAAATCCGCTACGCTAAGTAGACTTATAGTATAACCACTGTCAAAGCATAATTTCGTTAATTTTTAAATGCTCAAATAGGCTTTACAACATGGCGAAATTATTTTATCTGTTAAACATTATCGTTACACAATTAACTAATCCGAATATTTATGCACAAATTATAAATAATAACCTAAAAAGAGCTGTATAAGCCTATTAGAGCCTAAAAAGCAGATCATTATCACTACTCAGCATTAGTTTTACTAATGATAAGTGGTAATTTTTCTAGTTTGTCACATTAGTGTATTCATTCTATTATGCACTTGTTTTCAGGACACATCTGATTCTGATGCTGAAAACCAAGAACTCCAAACTGATGTAACCCAATACCTCAGTTATCCCTAGTTCTTATGCTTGACTTCCTTCCTTAAATTTGTTGATTGCAAATTGTTTAGCCCACTTGGATTAAGTGGGTTTTTTTTGTCTTTTTTTCAGCAGATTAATACCATGTGGTCTCACAAACGCACCCAAGAGCCTTAAGTTTTCAAATTTAAGGATTTAGATAAACGCTAATAGAGACGTTTAAAACAATTACCAAACAATAGAAACACTTATTGTACTTTATATGCTGGAGTCTTAGGGCCCTGATTAGTTTGCTAATGAGTGTTGATGTTATCTGACCCAAGTTGATAACGTCCAGGTTAGATAATATTGATGGGAATAATGTCTCAACTTAAATGAATGGTTTACCGTTGATTAATTTAATCACTCGTTCATCCAAATCCAATAACTTATTTGCCCTGACAGTAACAAGAAACAAACGGTTAATAGATGGACTTTCTGTCACAAGATTATGTCAGTGGCGACCTGGTGTCTTATGAAGCAAGTACTCTAGTATGAGTGAACTTTACGACAACACTCTAATTGATGTTTATATAGGCTTAGTTATTTTAATCACAACTCGGCGGTTCATTTTGCGTTCTTCGGCAAGATCATTACCAGTAACATGGCGTTTTTCACCATGACCAGATGTGTGAATGCGATCTTTAGGGATACCACTAGCAATTAAAATATCTTTCACTGAGTCGGCCCGTTTATCAGACATCTTTTGATTAACTGAACGTCCACCGTAACTGTCGGTGTAAGCATCAATAAGAACGAGTTCAACTTCAGGATCATATGATAAATAACGCTGTATTTTTTGTAACTGTTGAGTGGAGAAGCGAGTCAACTCTACTCCGCCCTCTTGATAATTTAATACCGTAAACGCAATATCATCAAAACTGTATGGCAACAAATTAGCTAAACAAGAACGAAACTCACGATATTTACCACCAAAATTAGCTGACGATAATCCAACTGCAATCTTGGCATCGTGATTATACCAATCAGCGTAATAAAACGTCGGCTCCATTCCTTGACTCAGTTCATTCAACATAGACCAAGCTGCTTTTTTGGGTACTTCACCATTAAACTGCTTATTATAAGTCAATGTTGTAATTTCTTTAGAGTTATGACCAGGACGCCAGCTAGGAGCTCGGCTAATTAATGTTGCTTTAGTGACGGCATCAGGTTTAAGCCACATATCTAAAGTGAAATTTAAATTTAAATTTTTACCCGCTTTACTGGTAAACACCGCACGGCCATAGTCAGGAATATCATGTTCAAGGCGACATTCGATAGGATTGTTCTCCCCAAGACGCCATGCCGAGTTTTCAAGTGACGCAACATAATGCCTCAAATCAGCGTTAGCCGTTGAGCAAATACACAAACTTGTGAGTACGATTAGTTTTCGCCACATAAAAACACCCTTTATACTTGATTACATTGTTTGTATCGGCCATAAAGTCAGTTCCTTTAGCAAACAATCGAGTTTAAACGATGATAAAAACTACAATCAAACATGACACTGCGCTTGAGTTTGCGCATAATACTCGGCCTATATCATTTGCACCGATGAATGATAGCTATTGAGGATAAAGACTGTAATGACTGATATTTGCGACGCTAACAAGTTTAAACACCGCTTTCGTGGTTATTTTCCTGTGGTTATCGATGTCGAAACTGCGGGTTTTAATGCCAATACAGATGCGTTGCTTGAAATTGCCGTCAGCTTATTAAAAATGAATAGTGATGGTGTCATTGAACTTGATAGAACTCTTCATTTTAATATTGAACCTTTTGAAGGCGCTAACTTAGAACCTGAATCCTTAGCATTTAATGGTATAGATCCAACCAACCCGCTTCGTGGTGCTGTAGATGAAAAAGTCGCTTTTTTAGAAATTTTTAAAGAAGTTAAAAAAGCTCAAAAGGCAGCTGATTGTCATCGTTGTATTATTGTCGCGCATAACGCTGCTTTTGACTTAGGATTTATTAACAAGGCTATTGAACGAAATAGTTTAAAACGTTCTCCTTTTCATCCTTTTGCAAGCTTTGATACTGCGACTCTCGCCGGTCTAGCTATTGGTCACACAGTCCTAGCTAAAGCCTGCAAAATGGCAGGGATCGATTTTGATAATAAAGAAGCACATTCAGCATTATATGATACAGAACGAACCGCCGAATTATTTTGCTACATTGTAAACCGCTGGAAAGCACTGGGCGGTTGGCCTCTAGCAGCGGTTGAAGATAAGACTGATCCAGCCAGCGAATAGTGATATTAAGCCACTTTTTACTCGTCACTTTGTACCCCAAACGAGTTATCTATAAACTTTGATAAACAAATCATTAATTTTTCCCCATAAAAAAAGCTGCCGAAGCAGCTTTTTTATGGGCTCAAATTCGCTAGATTATAGCTTGTCAGAGTTATCTTTTAAGTATGCAGCAACACCTTCAGTGCTAGCCGTCATGCCTTTCTCACCTTTTGACCAGCCAGCTGGACAAACTTCACCGTGCTCTTCATGGAACTGAAGTGCGTCAATCATACGGATCATTTCGTCAACGTTACGCCCTAGTGGTAAATCGTTAACCACCTGGTGACGAACTTGACCTTCTTTGTCTACTAAGAAAGAACCACGGAAAGCCACACCCGCTTCTGGATGCTCTACGTCATATGCTTTACAAATCTCGTGTTTAACATCAGCAACTAAAGTGTACTTAACTTGGCCAATACCACCTTTGTCTACTGGAGTGTTACGCCATGCGTTATGAGTAAACTGTGAATCAATAGAAACACCAATCACTTCAACACCACGTTTAGTGAACTCTTCCATACGGTGATCAAAAGCAATTAGCTCTGATGGGCATACAAAAGTGAAATCTAGTGGATAGAAGAAAATAACTGCAGGCTTACCTTTAATTGCGGTAGCAAGGTTAAATGTGTCAACAATTTCACCAGAACCAAGAACGGCTGCTGCTGTAAAATCTGGGGCTGGACGGCCTACTAATACGCTCATTATCTATCTCCATTTAATGGCTAAAACACTCAACAACGGTATACGCTTATCACAAAATGGTGACCCATCAAGCAAATACTCAACCGTTGGGACTTATATCAGCTGTATACCATACATCTAATTTAACTGACTTATAAGTCATTTCAAACGAAAATTGGTTTACCTGCTGAAAAATAAAACATGATGACCTACTTAATAATAAGTTTCCAATATTACAAAATGATTTGATGAGATGATTTAGCTAAACGTTATTCAACATGACATGCTAAACGATAAGCAATATTGATATAAAAACCTACATAAACAGCTAAAAAAACCGATATGAGCTGGACAAATAGACCATAGGCAGTCAAGAATAGCCGCCTCACTTATTTTTAAGAAAAATGATTATGAATGCGGTTGTCATCGCGGTTTGCTTAATGTTGTTTTTAAGCTTTATTCGAATTAACGTAGTGGTATCGTTAACCATTAGTGCTGTTGTGGCAGGTTTAGTCGGTGGATTAGATATTCATCAAACAATAGCCGCTTTTAATGACGGCCTAGGCGGCGGTGCTCAAATCGCATTAAGTTATGCATTGTTAGGTGCATTTGCAGCAGCCTTGTCACATTCTGGTCTAACGACGTTAATTTCTCACTCCATTATTAAAAAGCTCGGTAAAGAGCCTAATAGTGGTAATACTCAAGTGGTACGCTGGTTGTTATTGGTCACGATATTATTGATGGCCGTTTCATCACAAAACATTTTGCCTATTCACATCGCCTTTATCCCTATTCTTATTCCACCATTATTACATGTTATTTCTAAGCTACATATCGACCGTCGCCTTATCGCCTGTATTTTAACATTCGGCCTGGTCACCACTTACATGATCCTACCTATCGGTTTTGGCGGAATTTTTCTTAATGATATTCTATTGGCAAATTTAAACACCAATGGCTTAAATGCGATAGCCGAACAAATTCCTAAAGCGATGTTACTCCCAGCTATGGGCATGGTTGTTGGTTTACTCACTGCAATATTTATCAGTTACCGAAAACCCAGAGAATACATGATTGAACAGCCTGTGGTCAGTGATAGTATTTCTACTACCATCAGCCGGAAAAGTTTGTTCGTGTCGCTATCAGCCATCGTGGCGACCTTAATTGTTCAATTACAAACTGACTCGATGATTTTTGGCGCATTGAGTGGATTTATTATTTTCCGTTTTTCTGGGATTATTAAACACGAAGTCAGCAAAGACTTGTTTAATCAAGGCGTACACATGATGGCCAATATTGGCTTTATTATGATTGCAGCAGCAGGCTTTGCAGCAGTAGTGAAGTCAACTGGCGAAGTTGGCACACTGGTAACCTCTTTAGGCGATATTATTGGTGACAACAAAGCCTTAGCGGCACTATTGATGTTGATTGTCGGGTTATTGATCACCATGGGCATAGGATCTTCTTTTTCAACTATTCCAATTATCGCGACCATTTATGTACCGTTAGCACTCAGCTTTGGTTTTTCAGTTGCGGCTACTATTGCTCTCGTCGGCACAGCAGCTGCGCTTGGTGATGCGGGGTCACCAGCATCAGACTCTACGTTGGGTCCCACAGCAGGCCTAAACGCAGATGGGCAGCATGACCATATTCGTGACAGTGTGATCCCAACATTTGTTCACTACAACATCCCATTACTTATTTTTGGTTGGATTGCGGCAATGGTGTTGTAGTACAACACAATAAAAAAGGGAGCCTAAAGGCTCCCTTTTTTATGTCTTTTTATTCGGGAAATGAATTACTTAGTACCGAATATCTTATCACCAGCATCACCTAAACCAGGTAAAATATAACCTTGTTCGTTTAAACAATCATCAATTGATGCGGTATAAAGTTCAATATCAGGATGCGCGAGTTCAAGGGCTTTAATGCCTTCAGGTGCTGCAACCAACACCAAGGCTTTAATTGAAGTACAACCACGTTTCTTCAGCAAGTCGATAGTCGCGATCATTGAACCACCAGTGGCTAACATAGGGTCAACAACTAATGCGATGCGTTCTTCAACATTACTGACGATTTTTTCAAAATAAGGCACAGGCTGTAATGTTTCTTCATCACGATAAATACCGACGACAGAAATACGCGCACTAGGCAGATGCTCAAGAACACCATCCATCATGCCTAAACCAGCACGTAAAATAGGCACTACAGTGACTTTTTTACCTTTAAGTTGCTCAATAGTAACTGGACCATTCCAACCTTCAATGGTCACTGTTTCCGTTTCAAAATCAGCAGTAGCTTCGTAGGTTAATAAACTGCCAACTTCTGTGGCAAGTTCACGAAATCGTTTGGTGCTGATATCCGCTTCACGCATCAAACCCACTTTATGACGTACCAGAGGATGCTTTACTTCAACGACTTTCATTTATTTCTCCTAGATTTCTGACTATTTTAGGCAAATTTGATAAATGTTAGTCGATTTATCCTCTGTATAAAACATAAAGTTTCAAAATTGCAGCAAATCGTGACCTAAACCAATAAAAAATAGGCAATTCATCGTTTTCTTTATAGGATAAAGTAAAAACATGGCTTTCGACTAGACTCACAAACTGGTAATATATGGCCGCATAAAATCCCATAAAACGATGTACCCTAGAGGATCCTCCGTGAGCACTCCTACCCCCCTAAGTTACAAAGACGCTGGTGTTGATATCGACGCAGGTAATGCGTTAGTAAACAACATAAAATCTGCGGTAAAACGCACTCGCCGTCCAGAGGTTATGGGCAATTTAGGTGGTTTTGGCGCACTATGCGAATTACCGACTAAATACAAACACCCAGTACTCGTTTCTGGCACTGATGGTGTTGGTACCAAATTAAGATTAGCCATTGATTACAAAAAGCATGACACCGTCGGTATTGATTTAGTTGCCATGTGTGTCAATGATCTGATTGTTTCAGGTGCAGAACCGCTTTTCTTCCTCGATTATTATGCTACAGGTAAGCTTGACGTTGAAACGGCAACCTCGGTTGTTAGTGGTATCGCTGAAGGTTGTGTTCAATCTGGTTGTGCTTTAATCGGTGGCGAAACGGCTGAGATGCCAGGCATGTACGAAGGTGAAGATTACGATCTAGCCGGATTTTGTGTCGGTGTTGTTGAAAAAGCAGACATCATAGATGGTACAAAAGTAAAAGCAGGTGACTCGCTTATTGCTCTGGGTTCAAGTGGTCCTCATTCAAATGGTTACTCGTTAATCCGTAAGGTATTAGAAGTCAGCAAAGCGGACCCTCAGCAAGATCTTGCTGGTAAGCCGTTAATTGATCATTTACTCGAGCCGACAAAAATCTATGTTAAGCCATTATTGAAATTGATTGAACAATCAGACATTCATGCAATGGCACATATTACTGGTGGTGGATTCTGGGAAAATATCCCACGAGTCCTTCCTGATAATTGTAAAGCGGTCGTAAAGGGTGACTCTTGGAAATGGCCAGTGGTATTCGATTGGTTAATGACAAATGGTAATATTAGCCAACATGAAATGTTTCTAACATTTAACTGTGGTGTCGGTATGGTGATTGCTCTGCCGTCAGACAAGGTTGACGCCGCATTAGCTTTCTTAACCGCTGAAGGCGAAAATGCGTGGTTAATAGGTGAGATTGCAACGCGTCAAGGCGACGAAGAGCAAGTGGAGATCATCTAATGAACCAAAGCTGTCGTGTTGTGGTGCTGATTTCCGGTAATGGCAGTAATCTTCAAGCTATCATTGATGGTTGTGACGATAACTTAAAAGCTAACATTGTGGGTGTTATCAGTAACAAGCCGGATGCTTATGGATTAATACGCGCCCATCAAAGCGAAATTGATACCAGTTGCGTGATTCCTTACACCAATGAAATCCGCAGTGATTATGATGCGCGTTTATTAAAGGCAATTGAAAAGTATCAGCCAGATCTGATCGTTCTTGCCGGATTTATGCGTATTTTAACAGACGATTTTGTGAGTCATTTTATTGGTAAAATGATTAATGTCCATCCATCACTATTGCCTAAATACCCAGGATTACATACACATCAACGTGCTATTGATGCTGGTGATACTAAGCATGGTGCTAGTGTGCATTTTGTCATTCCAGAGCTTGATGCTGGGCCTGTAATATTACAAGCTAAAGTACCTATTTACTCTGAAGATGATGCTGAAATATTAGCTGAACGTGTTCACGAACAAGAACATGCGATTTATCCTCTAGTGGTAAAATGGTTCAGCTTAGATCGTTTGGCCATGATTGACGGTAAAGCTTATTTAGATGGAGAGCTAATCGGTCCATCTGGTTACGCACCAGACTAACATCGATAACTCAGTTGCTAAGCCTCTACGTTAAACACAAAAAACCTCGCTGATCAGCGAGGTTTTTTATGTAATAAGTACTATCGATATACAAACTAACGTAACGGTAATGTCATGTCGGCAAACATTTCGTCAATCAGTTGTTGATCACGAAGTGCGACGGCTTTTTCAACTACGTCACGAGTTAAGTGCGGTGCAAAATGTCGCATAAAGTCATACATGTAACTGCGTAAAAAACTGCCACGTCTAAAGCCGATTTTGGTTGTACTATGAGCAAAAAGATGGCTTGCATCAATCGCCACTAAATCGTTATCAACAGCCGGATCGATTGCCATAGATGCAATAACCCCTACCCCTAACCCTAAACGTACATATGTTTTCAGTACATCAGCACTGGTTGCACTAAACACCACTCGAGGATCAAGATCTGCACGCTTAAATGACTTTTCAATTTCAGAGGCTTTATCAAAACCAAACACATAAGTCACTAGCGGAAATGTGGCTAAATCTTCAATGCTAATTATTGTCGATTGAGTTGCAAGTGGATGGTCACGAGTAACAACAATTGATCGATTCCAATGATAACAAGGCAGCATAATTAAATCGGTATATAAGTGCATCGCTTCTGTAGCAATAGCAAAGTCTGCATCACCTCTAGCCGCTTGTTCACTAATTTGTGACGGCGTACCTTGATGCATATGCAGATTAACTTTCGGATATCGCTTAATGAACTCTTTAATAATTTGTGGCAGGGCATATCGAGCCTGAGTATCAGTGGTGGTAATATTTAAATCCCCCTGATTAGGCTGAGTATATTCTTCAGACACCTTTTTGATACTATCGACCTTACCAAGTATATCATTTGCAATATCAATAACTTGTTGCCCTGCAGGGGTCACATGGGTCAAGTGTTTACCACTTCGACCAAATATTTGAATACCTAATTCATCTTCTAGCATTCTAACTTGCTTACTAATGCCAGGTTGTGAGGTATAGAGGTTCTCAGCCGTTGATGACACATTTAGGTTGTGTTTAACAACCTCTGCAATATATCTAAGTTGTTGCAGTTTCATGGTTTTATCCTTGATTTAACCGGCATCCATCTGCAAAATATGCAAATAAGAACAAATCGGTCGTTGTTTTATATAACAAGAACAATCGTTCAACTATAATAAAACGTTATATGACAATTGAAATGTAATATAAATAGGAATAACGAGCAAGTAAAAAACACCTTCTATTTAATTGACTTAGCTTTTAGTAAACATCGAGACTCATCTGATTAATGATTTATCAACAAAACGACTTATTATTCAACGACAGCCGCGATAACATACGCTAAGATGTAGAATCATTTTGATGAAATTTTATTAGCACTATTTATTCCAGCTTCAAACTTACTTTTAGCCACCGCTGTTTGGCTATATTTACCATGTGATATGAAAGATAAAATGGAACCTTTATGTCCTTAATTTTGGTATTAATTCTTATTGGCGCACTATTACTGCTGATTATCGGCTTTAGTATTATCCAACAACAAAAAGAGCGCGCAGAAGCTGAGCGTCGAGTTGAAGTGTCTCGCCAACGCGCCATTATAGATGAAACTGATGCCGTCTTGTCGAATACCGGTATGACGCCATCATCTAGCCACATTATGTTAATCCTTTATCGCCGCATTCAAGATGCTTTAGAGCAATCTATTGTCAATGCATCTGGTCAATTAAAATCTGATTACGAACGCCGCCTAGCGGACATTAAAATGCAAATAGCCTCAGTGTCTAATTCGCCAAGCCAGATCCCAGCAATTGAGAATTTTCGTTTACCTGATAATGATAGACAGATTTTAGAATTAGTAAAAACCCTTAAAAAACTTAAAGCGATTTTACGCGCCGAACATAATAAGGGAAAAGTGGATCCGTCTATTTTTGCAGAAGAAGAAATGCGTATCGACAATCTGCAATTAAGGATCAATGTTGACTCTATGATCAGCAGAGCTCGTGCTGCTTGTTTTATGAAACAGTATGGTTCCAGTAAACAAATGGTCACTAAAGCCTTAAACACATTACACACGATTAAAGCACAAACACCGAATGATCCTTTTATTGCCCGTAAAGTCGATGAAGCCAAACTGCTACTCGATGAAATAATGGGCGCTCAAAAGGGTAGCGAGCCTAGTGTTCCAAAAGCAAAAAGTGAAGGTGATGATCTTGATATGCTGTTTCAGCCGAAAAAGAAATGGTAACCATCTTTCTGCTGTTACTATAAAAAGCCTCATAATGAGGCTTTTTTTGTGTAAAAAGAGTTTGAAATGAAGTCTGCGCTATTTTTTAACCACACACAAAAAGCACTGTAATACAGTGAGTTATGATTACAATTCACAGTCGTCAACAATGTTGTCCACAGATTTTGTGGATAACATTTTAGCAATGAGTCATGACTCTATTATTAAGCAATGATAATTTGCTATATTCACGGTATCGCTACTTGAATACTGCCTTGTGCCACTAACTATATAAGTTAATTTATGACATGCCTTTTTGATATCGTCAAGCAATAACGATTAGTAACATCCTTTTAGGCGTTAAACCAAACAAATAATAACTTATCAAAACATTTATCATAACCATCAATATTTTACAAAAAATAGCCACAGAAAACCTAGATTACCGTTATTGATAACCCGTTATTGATGACTGCATTATTTAAAATGCACCATTCCTTGTAAGCCACGGCATAAATCTAGATACTAGTTAAAAATAATAATATCAGCTGTAGAAAAATCTTATGTTAAAAATGACTTTTATTAAAACCATATCTTTATTCCTATTACTTATTCTTAGTGCATGTGGTCAATCAGATAATCTGGGGCAGCCGCAACTCACTCCTGAACAAGTTTCCTTGGGCTTCTTCGAAGCGATTTATGTCGACCGTGATGTTGAGAAAGCCAAAAAATTTGTCGCAGCTGATATTCAAGATGTCATGGATCATTACCATATTGCATCAGCGGTACAACGACACGTATTAGGCTTATCCATGAAGCAAGTGACTATGTCTATCGATGAAATTGATATCGACTTTTTCCGTAAATTTACCGACGACGTTACCGTCATCGTAAAAATGCAGGGATTAAAAGGCGGCAGAGAATGGATTGATGATCGTACTATCCGTCTGCATAAAATAGGTAATACCTGGATTATTGTTGAAATATTACAAGAAAAAGGTCGTATTGAAGGTTAGTGCAGGATAAGACCAAGCAGCCAGTCACCACGACTTGATTCTCGTGTGAAATATTAACCACAACACTTATTATTTTTATACCATAAAACACTATTTCATGTAGATTGAGTCATATTAATAAAAAATTGATTAATCAGAGCCCATAAAAATAGCAGCCTAAGCTGCTATTTTTATTTTCGGTGTTGGAGTATTTAATGCGTCGACTCTATGGCCATTACATCAATATGCTCGTTCAATCGTCTTATTCTTCGTCAGAAGGTAAAGACTCTAACACGTCATCTTTAACTTGATAGTAAGCGTTTTCGTATTCATGAACTTCCATAATAACTCCAATCTTTTAGGTCATTTGTAGGTGTAGGCCTGTCTTTTTATATACAACAACCCGATGTTGAATACTTAATACTGACGACATCGCATCGATGCTGGGGGGATGACATTTGCCTTACAGAGAGAAGAGTAGCAATCACATTCTTCTTGTTGGTATTATATCAATAGTCAGATCACAATCAAACCTCAATTACGAAAAACTTTCAGTTTTGTAGGCTTTTTTATTCTAAATAACACGAAAAACAGAGTTTTCAGCAGGAAAAAATGAAAGTCTTTCATTTCTGCATAAAAAAGCCGATGCATAGCATCGGCTTTTTTATTATCTTCAGCAGTTATACTTGGCTGATATGATTCAATACACGTTTTTCTGAAATAGGATAAGCGGTACCTAACACTTGGGCAAAACATGATACCCGATACTCTTCTATCATCCAGCGTGCTTCAATCAACACTTCTGGTATTGCTTGTGAACGAGGAACTTTGGCTAATTGAGCCGATAGCGTCTGTTGAACTTTAGCAATGCTGTGCATATGCAATCGATCGCGTGTTGGGTCAACAGGCAGCTTCTCTAGCCTATTTTCAATGGCTTTTAAATAACGGGCCACATCCGTTAAGCGTTGCCAGCCACAGTCTTCAACAAAACCTTTATAAACCAAACTATCAAGTTGCGTTTGAATATCACTCATTGCAAAGGCTATATCTAAGCTAATTTTGCCTTTTAAACGTTTTTTAATACGTTGATAAATCGTCAAAATTTGCTCTACATTTAATGCAATAAGCTCTGCAGTTGGATTAAGTTCTTGGCGAACCCAATCTTTTGCTTCCTCAAACTGCTGTGCGTTTCGGATGTCGAGTTGCTTTTGGTCTAATAACTGCTGTACCGCTGCATTAATAATATCTTCAATTAATATCTGCACTTGGCCAAATGGATTAAAATACATCGCAAGCTTAGCTTTATTAGGCAATGCTTGTTGTAGATGCTTCACTGGCGAAGGGATATTAATCAATAACAACCGTCGTAAGCCGACTCGATGATAACGCTTGGCTTCATGCTCATCATCAAATAACTTAATTGCCACATCGGTTTTATTATCAATCAAAGCAGGATACGCTTTAACTTCGTAGTTGCCTTTACGCTGTTGATATTGGGCCGGTAAATCACCAAATGACCACGTGGTTAACGCTTGTTGTTCAATACCTTTATCGGCGACTTTACGAATTGCTTTGGCGACAACACCTTGTAGCTGACCTTTTAACACTTCTAAATCACGGCCTTGAGCGACTAAACGACCTTGATCATCTTCTATCTTAAAGTTCATCTTAAGATGCTCTGTTATCTGTGTTAAATCAAAATCATCGGCAGTAATTCGCACTCCACTCATGCGCAGTAATTGCTTACACATCGACTCAAGCATTGATAACTCAAACGGTTTCATTGCTTGATAACATGCTCGAGCATAGTCTGGTGCAGGAACAAAATTACGTCGTAAGTTTTTTGGCAATGATTTGATCAGTGCAATAAGCTTATCTTCTCGTAAGCCAGGCACTAGCCAATCAAAATCGCTGTCGTCAATTTGGTTAATCAGTGCCACTGGAATATGCACTGACACGCCATCATCAGCACTAGCAGGTTCAAAATGATAACTCACGGTTAAGGCTAAATTACCTTTATGCCATATTTCAGGAAAATCGAGTGCCGAGATATGGTCAGCGCTGCGTTGCATTAATAAGGCTTGGCTATAATCGAGTAAGTCAGGTGTTTGTTGACGCGTCTTTTTCCACCAAGCAAAAAATAGCGGACCGTTATAAATACCGGCGGGAATCAATGGCTCATAAAAATCCACTAGCACTTGTTCATCGACTAAAATATCTCGACGACGAGACTTATGCTCTAGCGTTTCAATATCATTAAGTAACTGTTGATTATTGACAAAAAAGGCTTCTTTAGTTTGCAACTGCCCTTCCGCTAACGCGCTGCGAATGAATATATCTCGAGCTTCGACTGGGTCAATAGGGCCATATTGCACTCGACGGCGAGTGACAATCGTTAACCCATACAGAACCTGGTTTTCAAGGGCGATAACACTTGCCGCTTTTGCCTCAAAATGAGGTTCAAGATAATTCTTTTTCACTAAATGCGAGGCAAGCGATTCTAACCATTCAGGATCAATTTTGGCGCAACAACGGGCAAACAACCGTGAGGTTTCAGTTAACTCTGCGGCCATAATCCATTTGGGGCCTTTTTTGGCTAATGGCGACCCTGGAAATACAAAGAATTTACGGTTACGTGCACCAAGATACTCGTTATTTTCACCTTTAAAACCAACATGACTTAACAAGCCTGATAATAATGCTCTATGTAACTGTTCATAACTGGCTGCACTATCATTAATGCGCCATTTCAATTCATGTACAGCTTGCTTTACTTGAGTATACAAATCTTGCCATTCACGCACGCGTAAATACGCGAGATATTCATCACGGCATTGTTTTCTAAATTGACTAGCCGACAGCTCATGCTTTTGATCTTTAACGTGATCCCATAACTTAACCCAGCTGGCAAAATCAGAATCTTTATCAGCATAGCGACGATGACACTCGTCTGCAGCTTGTTTCTTATCTGCAGGGCGTTCACGCGGGTCTTGGATAGACAAGCCAGCGGTAATGACTAATGCTTCGTGTAAACAACCCAATTTATTGGCTTCAATAACCATTCTAGCTAAACGTGGATCAAGTGGGATTTTAGCTAAATCTTTACCTAATGGGGTTAGCACTAAGTCATCACCGGATTTTTTAACCGCTTGCAACTCCTCAAGCAATAAAAAACCATCACGAATGTGTTTTTGATCCGGAGGTTGAATAAACGGAAAACCGCCAATGTCGCCTAAACCAATCGCCAGCATATGTAAAATAACCGAGGCAAGGTTAGTACGTAAAATTTCAGGATCGGTGAATTCGGGGCGCTGAATAAAGTCCATTTCATCGTAAAGTCGAATACAAATACCAGGGCCTACACGACCACAACGTCCTTGACGTTGATTGGCACTGGCTTGGGAAATAGGCTCTATCGGTAAACGCTGCACTTTAGTACGGTAACTGTAACGGCTTATACGTGCGGTTCCGGGATCGATAACATAACGGATCCCAGGCACAGTTAATGAGGTTTCTGCCACGTTAGTCGCCAGTACAATACGTCTACCGATGTGGCTTTTAAATACTTTAGATTGTTCACCATACGAAAGACGCGCGTATAGCGGTAATACTTCAGTATCGCGATATTGTTGTTTATTAAGTAAATCCGCGGTATCACGAATTTCACGCTCACCGTTCATAAAAATTAATATGTCGCCAGGGCCTGCGGCCATCAACTCTTCAACCGCAGCAAAAATACCATCGCTGATATCTAAATCTTCATCGGTATCTCTCACTAAAGGGCGATAACGCGTTTCAACCTCAAAAGTACGCCCAGATACTTCAATAACCGGAGCATTATCGAAATGTTTTGAAAAACGGTCTACATCGATGGTTGCAGAAGTAATAATGACTTTTAAATCAGGACGTTTTTTTAATACTTGTTTCAAATAGCCTAAAATAAAATCAATGTTTAAACTACGCTCATGCGCCTCATCAATAATAATGGCATCGTACTGGTTTAAATATCTGTCCGAGGTAAGTTCTGCGAGTAAAATACCATCGGTCATCAGCTTAATGTAACTGTTGTCACTCATGGCATCAGCAAATCGAACTTTAAAGCCAACTACGTCACCTAATGGACTATTGAGTTCTTCTGCAATACGGTTTGCCACGCTGCGCGCTGCCAAACGACGGGGTTGCGTATGGCCAATGAGGCCACGAGTGCCTAAGCCTAGCTCCAGACATATTTTAGGTAACTGAGTGGTTTTACCCGACCCAGTCTCCCCTGCCACAATCACTACTTGGTTATTGGCAATGGCCGACGCAATATCGTTACGTTTTTGAGAAACAGGTAGCTCATCTGGGTAATGAATAACCGGTCTAGACTGTAAGCGCTGTTGCGCTTTTGCATAGGCTAGTTGCGCAGCTTCAGTTAACTGGGCTAACGTTTGGGATTTTTTTTCAGACTCGGCTTCTTTATTAACACGGTATAATCGCCGACGAATTTTAGCCGCATCGGTTTGATAACAAAGATTGAGATACGCCTTAGATAGCGGGTGAAGGTCCGAATTCAAATCTGATTCCCTTGCTTACATCAAAAAAAGCGATCCTAGCAAGGAAAACAGCAGAATGGTATTGATTTTAACGATTGTTAAGCTGGTGATAAGTAACACTGCTGCATATAAGTATTCATCGCCTTGAGTACGTTGGTCCGATTAATGGTACCAATGACTTTTCCTGCGCTCAATACTGGGTAAATCTTTGGTTTAGAACCTAACATCTGTTCGGCTAACGTCAATATACTTTCATCGGGCGTAACAGATAACACCGGACTTTTCATACAATCTTGTACTGTACTGGTCATATCACAATGGTAGCTACTCTTTAACATCACT
This sequence comes from Shewanella livingstonensis, assembly GCF_003855395.1. Classification (NCBI taxonomy): domain Bacteria; kingdom Pseudomonadati; phylum Pseudomonadota; class Gammaproteobacteria; order Alteromonadales; family Shewanellaceae; genus Shewanella; species Shewanella livingstonensis. The sequence continues at coordinate 3,252,419 of NZ_CP034015.1, forward strand.
GACAAGCAATCTTGTTGTGATAAGAAACCCACTAATTGACCGATACGGTCCACAACAGGTGCACCACTTTTGTTACTATCAAGTAGTTTTTCAACCGCTATAGCCAGTGACATATCGGCAGTTAATAGTATTGGACGCCTATCCATATGATCTTTTATTTTTATTGAATCCATATTGCCCCCTAATGGCACGCTAATCGACTGCGTGCTTAATAAACCTCGAGAATCAATTCAGCATAAATTAATATTCGAGTACTGACTTAGTTAAGTTAAGTTAAGTTAAGTTTAGTCAATAATGGCTCAGTGGATAGAAAATAAAACCGATTGTATTAATCGGTTGTTTTAAGTCATTTGCATTGATCGATTGTATTAACCAGCTTTAATGACTTAAGCCATTTCAGCGCAACAATACTTACTTGTCATGCCAGATCATGATAGTTGCAGCCTGGCCTTTACTGCGTGTGGCGCGATACATTCCTTCAGTATTAAATGGCGTAGCAATATTGCCACGTTGATCAATCGCAATCACTCCCCCCGTACCGCCTGCCGAGACTAAGCGTTGATTAATGACTTCATCGGCGGCTTGAATAATCGATAACTGTTGGTATTTCACTTTAGCGCATATGTCACCCGCCACTTGATAGCGAATAAAATACTCTCCATGACCTGTCGCTGATATAGCGCAAACACCATTTTCAGCATAGGTCCCGGCGCCAATAACAGGAGCATCACCAATACGACCAAAACGTTTTGCTGTCATACCTCCAGTTGATGTTCCAGCGGCAAGGTTACCTTGTTTATCAAGCGCCACAGCACCTACTGTGCCATATTTATAATTATCAGGTAACAGCTCTACTGACGCCTGATAATCACCACCATTCGCTCGCTCAGCCTCAATGATACTGGCTTTGGCATCAAGCAACTGTGCGTAACGAAGTGGCGTGTCAAAGTGGCTGTTAGCAACCAAGCTAAATTGTTGTGTTAATGCAAATTCCTCAGCGCCTTGACCATAAAGCATCACATGAGGAGATTTTTCCATCACCTTTCGCGCTAGATCAATTGGGTTTTTAATGTGTTTAACCCCGGCAACGGCACCTGCATTCATTGTGCTGCCGTCCATTACCGAAGCATCAAGCTCGTGGCCACCGTCAAAAGTATAAACCGCGCCAACGCCAGCATTAAACAACGGACTGTTTTCTAATATATTTATCGCTGCTTGCACTGCATCAAGGCTGTCTCCGCCTTTATTCAACACCTTATAGCCGGCATCAATTGCTTGCTTGAGTTTATCGCGAATAACTTTTTCTTGTTCGGGGCTTAAGCTAGCTGCAGAAATAGTGCCCGCGCCGCCATGGATCGCAATTGCAAAAGGCTTATCATCTTTAGCAAAAGAGGTATTTAACGTTAGGCTTAAACATAGCGCAATGGTGAAATATAATTTATTCATATTGTGAAAGTCCTTGAAAGTGGTTTATATTTGTAACCATTTCTGCTTGTAATTTCAATCATATCCTTGCGACTTTTATGCTTTGTAGCGACAATAGTCATCATAATCAATTACGGGAAAGTTAGCTTAACTTGTCGACAAAACGCCTTAAACTTAGTCAATTCATCTTATTTTCGTTGACCTTACTGATGTCAGGCTTCGTGCTGGCCGACAATAATTGGTTAACGATTAAGGTCTCCGGCGTTAGTAAAAAAATTGAAAAGAACATTTATGCTCATTTAGGCACATTGCCAGATAACGATGTTCAGCGCCGAGCATTTTTATTCACCGTCGACGATAATACCCATGATGCACTTGAATCCATGGGCTACTATCACGCTATTTTAGATATTGATGTTAAAGAGAAAGAGAATGGTCCTTGGGAGTTAACACTCGATATCACCCCAGGTGAACCTGTCATTATTCAATGGGTCGATATTAATTTTCAAGGGGAAATGCTTAAAGATGATACTTTTTCGCTATGGCTCAATAGCCTAAAAATCAAACCTGGTGATACCTTAAACCACGGGGTATATGATTCGATTAAATCGCAATTAGTTACGTTAGCACTGGCTAGAGGATATTTTGATGGCCAGTATACTACGTCAGAAATCAACATTAACCGCGACTTAAATACCGCGCAGATTAACCTAAAGTTTGATTCAGGTAAGCGCTATTTATTTGGCGATGTTAACTTTGAAGGCACAACGCTTAATGATGATATTGTTGAAGCCTTAATCCCATTTGATACCGATGCCCCTTACTCGACACAGTTATTAACAGCGTTTAATCGCAACTTATTAGACACGGGTTATTTTAGTAACATCAAAGTATTACCACAATTAGACAAGATTGATACTGGCTTGGTGCCGATTAAAGTTGAGTTAAGTCCACGTCCTAGTCATCTAATTGAAGTAGGTTTAGGTGCTGATATCGGCAATAGTACAGAAAATAGTGTCGATCCTCGTGTGCGAGTCACTTGGCGTACACCGCAAATAAACCGCTATGGTCATTATCAAGAAACCAGTGTCGAGTGGTCACCTGAACGGCCTAAAATTTTAACCACTTACACTATTCCGTTAACCCATCCTTTGGATGATCAACTGAAAATAAAATTAGGATTATTACGTGACACCTATGGCGTCACCCAAGATTATGATGCCGATAAACGTCAATTTAATAATACTGGGCAACTAGAATCTAAAAAGTACGTAGTCGGCTTAACGCGGCAACGTCGCTCTAAAAGTAATTGGTTACATGGCTATTCTCTTGAATCAGTTAGAGAGTTTTATACTCAACTCGATACAGATTACGACCCACGGTTTTATTTATTGGGTTACAACCTCACCAAAACAGTTCGCGGTGACAATACCTTAGATCCTAAATCTGGCTATCGTCAAACTTACAGTATTGAATATGCTGATCCATCCGCAGGATCCACCATTCGGCTTGCCCGTTTACAAGCCCGATTTAAATGGGTTGATACCTTATTCGATAAACATCGATTTGTTGCCCGCGTTGATCTAGGTGCCAATATTGCAGACGGAAACGATATTGCTAATATTCCACCCTCGTTACGTTATTTTGCCGGTGGAGACCAAAGTATACGCGGTTACAGTTACCAAGAATTAGGACCCTATATTGACTATACCAATAGCGAAGGCGGCTTATCTCGACAAGTTGTCGGCGGACGTTTTTTAGCGATTGGCAGCGTAGAATATCAATATTATCTTACTCCTACTTGGCGAGTGGCTACCTTTGTCGATGCGGGTAATGCATTTGATACACAACAGTTTGAACCCGTAGTATCTGTTGGCGGTGGTTTACACTGGATATCACCCATTGGCCCTATTCGCATGGACTTAGGTTTTGGCTTAAAAGAAACCGAGACTGTGGCTCGCTCATACCGTTTCCATTTAACTATGGGGACAGATTTATGATAGATAAACATACTGACAAAAGTACTGACCAAAACAATGACCTAAACACTCAGCCAGAGCCGTTAGTCGAGCCAAGTGATAAAAAAGCTAATTCATCGAGTAGTCTGCCTGCAAAGATTTGGCGAAATATCAAACTTTATACCCGAATACTCATCTATGTGCCTTTGGCAATATTAATGTTATTTGCCATTATTATAGGTACTCCATTTGGCAGTAAAATGGGGATAATACTAGTCAATCAATTTGTCAGTGATGTCGAGGTTGAATATGCTTCTGGTACCTTAAATGGCGACCTCACCTTGCACCATTTATCATGGTCAATGCCAGGGATCAGTGTTAATGCTGATGATTTAACCGTGGAGTGGGTACCAACCTGTCTGGTTAACCGACAACTTTGTGTGACAAATTTAGTTGCCTCTAGCATCAATGTGAATATTATTAGTAATAATATTCCAGCCACCGAAAAACCCAATGATACCGATATTCAAGACCCTTTTGCCGAACTAGAATTACCTATCGATATTAATCTCGGCCATGCAACATTGGCGCAGGTTAATGTTGCCGTCAATAACATGATATTTCATGCTGACAATTTGACCACGCAAGCCATCTGGAATAGCACCGGTCTTGTAGTTGAATCTCTAACAAGTCAGGGACTCATCGTTAATATTCCTGATGCACCAGCAACCAAGCCAATCAATGCTCAAGCAGATAGTAAGGCAATTAAGCAAACTGTTGACACTAAAATTGAGCCATGGCCACTGGCAAACTTGCCACAAGTGTTCATGCCCTTCCCTATCAATGTAAGGCAATTTAATGCCACAGAAAGTCAGTTAACTATCGGTGAACGTAGCGACCATTTTAGTCATATCGCATTATCTGCCAGTTTTCGTCAATTCCAACTTGGGATAACCCAATTAGACATTCAACATGATGATGGTAACGTAAGCATTATCGGTGATATTACTTTACACGACCATTATCCACTCACACTTAAACTGGTTGCAAATGTTGATAACCTGCCTGAGTTACCGGGACTTAAGCAGCAACAACTTCAACTTGATCTTACTCAAGATCTAAGCCAGTTGAAGGTCAATGCCATTGCTGAGGGTGATAGTCATTTTAAGCTTAGCGCTGAGGTCAATCTAACCACACCAATGCTTGACTACCAAGTAACACTAGTCGATGCCGATTTACAGTGGCCGCTAAATAATCCACTTTATACTAGCAACATTAGCCGTTTTATCAGCAAAGGAAATATTAAAGACCAGGTAGCCCAGTTTGAAGGGCAACTCACCACGCCTTACCATCCTACTTTAGCTGTAATTGCCGATGTTGTTAATCGTAAGCAAAAACTGACTATTAATAAACTCAATGTTCAGTCAATAGCAGGCAATGTCGACTTAACAGGGCAGCTGTCATACCAGGACAAATTAACATGGCAAGCCAATGTGCTAACCGACAATATCCAATTGCAGTACATTGATTATATTAATCAGCAAAATCCTATTAAAAGTAAATTTAGTGGCGATTTTATTAGCAGTGGCACCTTCAATGATAAGCAGTGGCAAGTGGCTATTCAACAGGCAAACTTAAGTGGCCGTTTAAATGGTTACCCATTGAATTTACAAGGTGATATTTCATTAAACCAAGATTTTGCTATTAACGCGACAAACCTTCAAGCAAGTGCTCTTGGAGCGCAGTTAATTGTCAATGGCCAGGCAGATAAAGTATGGGATATCGATGCCGAATTGAGTGTGCCTGATGTTAGTCAGTGGCTAAAAGGCGGCCGTGGAAATATTTTTGCTAAGGTTGATGTCACTGGCAATAGTGCTAACCCAATTGTGGATGTTAATGCACAAATCAATAAATTTAGTTACCAAGGTAGTAAACTTGACAGCCTCGATTTACGCGCCACTTATCGTCCTTATGCGCAACACGAATATCGGATAGAGCTACATAATAACAATCTCGTATGGGACAGCTATAAGCTGACAGATATCGCATTTATGAGTGAAGGCAATCAAAGCCAACAGCAAAGTAAACTCAATACCCAAGGTGATGTGGTCATCAATACTCAAATTAGCAGTAGCAGTAATCTTGATAAACAACAGTTTAATGCCATATTAACCGAGTTCAATATCAGTAATGCTCTTGGACAATGGCAACAAGATAAGCACATTACGGTTAGTTGGGACCAACTTAAACATAGAGGTAGCATCAGCCGCTTCTGCTTAGTTCACCCACACAATAAATTATGTTTGATCAATGATGTTAATTTGGGACATACCGGCCAAATCAATATGACGTTTACGGGTAACCCGGGTAAATCTTTAGCACCTATTTTATCTAACAAAATTATTTGGAGCGGCGAAGCGGCGTTAACCAGTCAAGTTAATTGGGCTAAAGGTAAAAAGCCTACAGCCAATGTTCAGTTCACGCTTTTACCAGGAAATATTAAGTTAACCCGAGCTAAAAACAACACCGTTAGCATTGACTACCAACAGTTGTTATTACAAGCATCGCTTGATGAAAAACAAATTAATAGTTCATTAAGTTTTGATTCGTCCGGTATCGCCAGTTGGCAGAGTCAAGTGAGTGTGAACATCACTCCCGATCGCACCTTGCAAGGTACTATCAATGTTAATGAACTCAACCTCGCTCCTTTTGGAGAATTTTTTCCAAGGTTAGAGACCTTAGAGGGTATGCTCTCTAGTCGATTAAGCTTATCAGGTACCCTTATGGACCCTAGCGTGTCGGGTAATATTAAGCTCAGTGACGCTGCATTTGCCTTATCAACTAACCCAACATTAATCGATAAGCTCTACTTATCATTAGCTCTAGAAGGCCAACAAGGGCTGCTCAATGGTCAATGGCATATGGGTGATGGTCAAGTCACCACTGAAGGTACTCTCGCTTGGCCACAAGGCAAGTTTAGTGGTGACATTGATATTAAAGGCAGTAACTTAGCAGTTATTCAACCACCTATGGCCATTTTGAATGTTTCACCAGATATTAATATGATCTTTGATGAGCAATTGTTTGCCATAAAGGGCAAAGTCAATGTGCCATCAGGACAAATAAAAATCACTCAATTAGCTGAAGGAGGCGTTGCGGTATCAAACGATGTGGTCTTTAACGATTCAGTGTCTGAACAAACAGTTAAAACCAGCCCTTATGCGGTGACCGCCGATCTGAATATTAGTGTGGGTAAAAATCTTACCATTGATGGTATGGGCCTTAAAGGTAAGCTCGAAGGTGATCTTGTATTACAGCAGCAAGCTTTTAAGCCACCAATGTTATTTGGCGATATTAAAGTCAACAAAGGAACCTATAAGTTTATGGGGCAAACCTTGAGTATTAATACCGGTGAAGTACAATTTATTGGTCCCACTGAGTTGCCAAACCTGAATATAGAAGCAACTAGAGAGATTAAAGAGAACAATATAACCGCCGGTGTTCGTGTCACTGGTACACCAATGCGCCCTGTTGTGACCTTATTCTCTAACCCAGCGAAAGAGCAGGCTGAGGTGCTCTCTTATATTTTAACGGGAAAAGGCTTTACCAGTACAACTAACCAACAAAGTAACTCACTAATGATGGGAGCCGCACTCAGCTTAGGTTCACAATTTGATGGCGGCGCAATGAATAGCATTGGCAGTACGGCAACAGGACTTATTGAAAAATTTGGCTTTTCCAACGTACAACTTGATACCAACGATGACGGTAAAGTGGCCGTGAGTGGTTATATTGGTGATGACCTAATGGTTAAATATGGCGTGGGTGTATTTAATCCCGGTTATGAAATGACTGTGAGATATTATTTATTTTCACAATTATACTTAGAAAGTGTATCTAGCACCTTAAGCCAATCATTGGATATCTATTATAGCTTCGAAATCGATTAGCGTTTAGCGTTTAGCGTTATTATAAAATTTAGTTATGAAATTTAGTTATGAAATTTAGTTATAAAAAAAGCGCCCTTAGGCGCTTTTTTCAAATCAGCAATTAAACAAACATGAAGTCAATGTGTTCAACTAACTGCTTGAATGCGTGACGTTGGATAGCTTTCACACGAACTTTAATCTCTTTACCTTCAACAGCGATAGTTAAATCGGTTGTATAAAAGTTATCATTTAACTGGATGTTAATGATGTCTTTGTGTTCAAACTTGATTGATACAGGCTCTTTACCTGGACCATAAATTACTGCAGGAACTTTACCGGCATGGCGTAGGCGGCGGCTCGAACCTTTCCCGATTTCTGTGCGGGTTTCTGCGTTGATTGTGTAAGACATAAGTCACTCACTTAATAATTAATAAAGTATGAAGGCGCCATCATTTTCGACCAACGATGACTCAAATAAAGCGCGCGGATGTTACCACAGCTATTGCCAGCCCACAAGCAGATATACAAACCCTATTCAATATGTGATCTTCAGCGGGAGTTCAAAGTGCTGTAGCCAAGGCAGATAATTGAAACGAATGGTCATACTCGGTAACCAGCTCCTGCGTTACATCTACCTCCAGCATCTAACGAAGAATAAAGGACATTGAAATCCGCTAAAGTGGAATCTCTCAGGTATTCCACTTTTGTGTTGCATCGATTTAAAAGGGCACAGCTATTGCTACACCAATGCGCCTTGAATTAAAAAATCTAAGAAACGCTGAACTGACTAGGGCCTGTTGATCTTTCAAGGTTATTTTTGCAGCGAATTGTTGGCCATTTGTACAAGGCAGAGACTTTGAGGTGTAGTTATTCTACATAAAAAGTCGATAACACAGTAAAAATGGCCAACAAACGCTGCCCGAAGGGTTCGGCTAAAAACGTTTTACTCTTTGTTGAATGCATTTTGCTTAGATGACTAGGCATCAATCCATTCGCCTTGATTAAAACGTTTTTAACTCGAACAAAATTCAACCAGCAAAGATCAACAGGCCCTAGATACTTAATGAGATTGATATTATTAACCCCAACGCCTTACAGGGCCACAATCGATATGTACAAAACCATCTCGAGGATAAAATCCTACACCGCCCAATTTAAGCGACTCAGCAGCATCACGTAAGTGTTTAGTTTTCACGCCTGGTAAAGCAATATCCATTGCCATCCCTTTCATATGATAACTTTTCTTAGCAACACCATTACTGCGAGAAGCGAGCATTTGATTTGTTTTGGGTGAACGATAAGCAGAGATAACATGGATTTCATCTTGATTATCTAATGTAACCTGGAGTTTATACAAATATTCAAATAATCTTTTATCAATCGGCGCAGCTAAGTTCTGCCGATGATCACGTAATACTTGATTAAATTCAGTTAATATACTCGGTTGATATTGGCCATCAACCCAAAAACTTCCCTGGCTTCTTTCACCAGTATGAAGGTTATAAAAACGTAAATCTTTAACACCAAAAGTTGAACGACTTGCTTGCGCGGTATTGGGTAACAGAGTTACCACTGCGGCACCGCTTAAGCCTAATAATAACTGCCGACGAGTTAGGCACTCTATTGTCATTTATATACCACTTTAATTATCTGATTTTCGATACTTATCGGCTCTAAAAGCACGATTTCATCTTCACAACGCTTTTTCTCGCATTGTTGCTTTTTTGCCCAGCAAGCAAATAAATTAACCATTAATTCTCATAAATGCAAGCCTGGTAATCTTGAGTTAGCGAATAAACATGCTCAGCTGTATGAGAGAGTGATATAGCTCAAGCGCTTAGAGGCGAAATAAACTGTCATTAACTTTGCTTCATTAATTAATAGTTATTGTACAGTGCCTATATTACTGACTTTATGGCTTAATAAACCCACCGGCTCTAGGGGGGCTAACTGATAAATATCATCTCGATACTGAGCTACATGTTGCTCATCAACCCAAGCTCGCCAATAAACCATATGCACAGGTAAAGATGACGATAATGAGAACCATTGAGTTTGAGTGTAATTAGACTGCAAACGACTCCAAGAACGCTTATCAATTACTAAGTTTTTTGCGAACCAATCTGCCAACTGTTGTACTTTTTCAATTCGAACACAACCAGATGATAAATCTCTTGCTGATTTCAAAAATAACGATCTACTGGGGGTATCATGTAAATAGATGCTTTGATCATTATTAAAATGAAATTTATATCGGCCTAAAGCATTATCACTTCCGGGGCGCTGTACCACTCGATAAGGAAAGCGCCCTAATGCGGCTTGTTGCCATTGTTCGGGGGTTTTATCAATACGATGACCTTCGTAATCAAACACATCAAAATGTCTATCTGCAAAGTAATGACCATTGTGTTTAATTTGCGGCAAAATATCTTGGCGTAATAACTGTCGAGGGACCGTCCAAGTCGGGTTGATGATTATATTCGAAATTTGTCCCGTCATCACCGGAGTCTGCCGATACGATTTACCCACAATCACTTTAGATGACAACACCACTTGATTATCATCCACTAATACCATTTGAAAGGCCGGAATATTAATCAACAAGTAAGGTTGAGGTAATTGACTTAAATAAGTGGTTTTTTCAACAAAGCTTTTTGCTAATAGCACGGCGCGTTGTTGCGGCGTTTGATTTAACCAAAATAAAGTTTTAGGGCCAATAACAGCATCAGCCTTTAATCCATGTCGAGACTGAAAGCGTTTAACGCTTTGTTCTAATTCCGGCAGATAAATGATTTCATCAGCAAGGTACTCGTTCGCATCACCCAATAGCCACAAACGTTGATTAATTTGCTTAATACTTGGATGGCTATCTCCTGGGCGCAACAGCCCCTCTGGAGTAATGGCTTGCCAATCTTGGGTTTGCGATAACCACATTAACTTACGTAGATAGTTTATTACGCCTAGGTAATCATCCACACTAGGTTCCAATGCAATATTTTTTTCTTGTAATGAAGCCATATGATCAATGGTATCAAATGCCAGCAGCACCTGTCTGGTATGCCAAAAATCGGCAACACTATACTGAATATAATCAATGTATTCTAATTGCTCTGCAACTGACTTAGTTTGTAGTATTGCTAAATATTGTGCACGCTGCGCCGTAGGTTCTGCCAAATATTGTAATTGCAGATGTTGAATCAAATTATCGAATTTATCTTGAGTGCTGGCCAATGACAATGGCGACAGACACAAAAGCACTATGCTCATTATGCTGGCTATTACAGACCGCTTTTGTTTATTGAACATACTACTCTCCATTGGCCCCACACATTGATATTGTCATGTTTTTCACCCAAGTGAAATGGATATAGCTATTATGACAAATAATAAATGTGTTTGAATGGCTGAAACAATTAAGCAACAAAATTGAATACCAAAGTGCTACCTTTTCGTATAAAAATCAATCATGAATATGAAAATTAACCACTTAACATTAATTTATAAATACACAGCTAGGAAGGACGATGTTGAATTGCTATAACGGGCATCTAAAATATTAATGCAGTAGAGATTCTCATGAATAAAAAGCAACTCACTCAATCCATGGCTAATAAAATGGACATTCCTCAAGCTCAAGCTAAGCAACAACTTGAACAAATTCTAGCGGTTATTCATCAAGGTTTAGCAGAAGGCGAGAAAATTTATATTCCACAATTTGGCACATTTGAGTTGCGTTTTTACTTACCTAAATTAGGCCGTAATCCACAAACTGGCGCAACAATAGAAATTGACGGATTTAATCAACCCAGCTTTAAAGCATCACCCGCATTAAAAGCATTGATTAACACTTAAGCCAAAGTGGTAGAAACCTTAAAAACCTAAGAACTAGAACGCTTTGCGGCTAGAGGCTATAACTGCATCACGAGAAAACGGTTTGCGGATGATTGTTGCATGCTGCGAGTAGAGTGCTCAACGTCTGGAGATTAAGAGCCTAGGTACTAGAACGCTTCGGGGCTAGAGGCTATAACTGCATCACGAGAAAACGGTTTGCGGATGATTGTTGCATGCTGCGAGTAGAGTGCTCAACGTTTGGAGATTAAAAGCCTAGGTACTAGAACGCTTCGCGGCTAGAGGCTATACCAGCAGTTATCCAGTTTAACTCTACCTAACTGAAACTAGCCAACGACTTTCCTAATAACCCGCTCTTATAGCCGCGTAGCGAACTAGTAGAACGAAGTCCGCCCTAGCATCTAGGCTCTTATCGCACTCACCCTTTTTAGCGTTTGTTACCCTTAAAAACCAAATTTCAGACGTAAAAAAGCCCCAACTAATGTTGAGGCTTCTTTACACCATTCTCTATTGCTAGGGCCTGTTGATCTTTGCTGGTTGAATTTTGTTCGAGTTAAAAACGTTTTAATCGAGGCGAATGGATTGATGCCTAGTCATCTAAGCAAAATGCATTCAACAAAGAGTAAAACGTTTTTAGCCGAACCCTTCGGGCAGCGTTTGTTGGCCATTTTTACTGTGTTATCGACTTTTTATGTAGAATAACTACACCTCAAAGTCTCTGCCTTGTACAAATGCCCAACAATTCGCTGCAAAAATAACCTTAAAAGATCAACAGGCCCTAGCGTCTCGCATATAAATAATGGTACCCGAGGTCAGACTGCTCTTGATAACAACTACTGACGCGCTAATATTCAACAAGCACGAGGGATTTTATTTTTCGATGTTATTGATTAAATTTCAGACGTAAAAAAGCCCCAACTAATGTTGAGGCTTTTTTACACCACTCTCTATTGCTAGAGATTATAATGGTACCCGAGGCCAGACTTGAACTGGCACGCTTATTCAGCGAGGGATTTTAAATCCCTTGTGTCTACCGATTCCACCACTCGGGCAAACTGAGTGTGTTTTGATATAAAATATCAATTCACTTAATTCATTTCACGTAAGATAAACGCAGATGCTTTCGCGTCCCGCTTAACTTGGTGCACACTTTACTGATTTTTTTACACCAAGCAACAAAAACATTCATCACACCGAACTGAACGCTTCAAAAAACGTCAATCCGATGTAATATTCAACAAAAAAAGCTGCTTAGCAAAAAAGGTTAATTAGTTTGCTCTCACAGGAGTTAACCCTTTACTGCGGTTAGTAACTGCATCGTCAATCTCAAAACCTGCTTCACTCCACACTTGTGCTTCTTCAACATTAAACGCTTCTTTGGCCCAAATGGTCGCAGTGTCTAAAGTAAAGTTTGCTTTTATCCAACCATCTGACTCCGCAGGTCCAAAGCCTCTTACACGCCAATTTTGCGCTTGAGTTGAATCAAAGCCAATGGCTTTCCATTGACTAATCTCACGCTCAGACATACCTTGCCAACTCGGTGCCGATGCACAAGCGACTAATAACGAGACCAATAAACCGACTAATAATTTTTTCATACTTTCCTAATCATTAATATAAATGCCGCGGCGCATAAATCGTCGAATAACAGCACAATAATCTATAAATTTTGAGAATCATATCTGAGAAAAAACTTTTGACAAGTAGGCGGGCCATAATTAATTTTTATCGAAAAAAAATAACAAAAAAGGCCGCATTCGCGACCTTCTATAAATTAACCAAACACGAAATATTAGCTACGCTGACGGGTTGGTTTACCGTGATTACCAACCACTTTATGCTTGTGAACTGCACGGCGAATTTTAGCACTTTTAACCTTAGAACGGGCAACACTGTGTTTATCCGTACCTAAAATTGAGCGGGTTTCAGCTTCTAAACCAGCAAGTTGACGTAAGTAATTAACTTGGTCAATTGGCAATTCAATCCAGCCACCACGAGGTAATGTTTTAGGTAATTCAACCTTGCCATAACGCACACGGATCAAGCGACTAACTTGTACTTCTTGCGATTCCCACAAACGACGTACTTCACGATTACGTCCTTCACGAAGAGTGACATGCCACCACTGGTTTATGCCTTCGCCACCCGCAGCTTTAATAGTATCAAACTTTGCAGGACCATCTTCCAAAGTCACGCCAGTACGTAAACGTTGTACTGCAGCTTCTGGCACTTCGCCAAAGGTACGCACAGCATATTCACGCTCTACCTCATTTGACGGATGCATTAAACGGTTAGCTAATTCACCATCACAGGTAAATAACAGTAACCCTGAAGTATTAATATCTAAGCGCCCTACCGCAACCCAGCGCGCATCACGCACTTTAGGTAAACGTTCAAACACGGTAGTACGGCCTTCTGGATCTTTGCGCGAGCAAATTTCACCTTCAGGTTTATGGTATGCCAGTACACGACAAATAATATCGTCAGCTGATTTTAATGAAACAGCACGGCCATCAATACGTATCTTGGCATCAGCCTCAACACGATCACCTAAGCCAGAAATTTCACCGTCAACACTAACTCGGCCTGCAGCAATCCATGCCTCCATCTCACGACGGGAGCCATGGCCTGCACGGGCCAAGACTTTCTGCAATTTTTCACTCATTAGCGGGGACTCTTTAAAGAAATTTAATAAAAAACAAAAGGTTAATCACTTTTATTTTATTGTCTTTTTAGGATTGTACCCGCCAATGGCGCATACAATTAGAAAAGTGCGGCGATTATACGCTGAATGGGGCTTGTGAGCAAAAAATACCATTGTTAATCACCAAAACCATCATAGCGTTTACAGACCAAGTCATTAAATCACACAAAAAAGGCAGCTGACGCGAAACCGTCAGCTGCCTTAGCAAACAACTCAATATGATAATATAGAGGTTAACGTGTCACTTTAAGATTAAACACCAGGCTATACATTACTGGCAACACAACTAAGGTGAGTAGAGAAGCAAAGCCCAAACCAAAAATGATGGTGATGGCCATAGAACCAAAGAAAGCATCATTGATTAATGGGATCATGCCTAACATAGTAGTAATGGCCGCCATCATCACCGGGCGAACACGACTCACACACGAATCAACCAGAGCAAATCCAGGTTCTTTACCTTCTTCAAGTTCAAGATTGATTTGATCGACCAACACGATACCATTTTTAATCACCATCCCAGAGAGGCTCAACAAGCCAAGCAATGCCATAAAGCTAAACGGAGCATCGAATATCAACAAACCTGCTGATACGCCAATAACCGCCAATGGAACAGTGAACCAAATAACCAATGGTTGTCGCACTGAGTTAAATAAAAACACAGTAATTAAGAACATCGCTAAGTAGCCCATCGGAATTGAGCTAAATACCGCGGTTTGCGCTTCACCTGCTGATTCAAACTCGCCGCCCCACTCTAGGCGATAACCTGCAGGCAATTTAATATCCTCGACCTTGCTTTTCACTTTTTTATGCACCGAATCAGCTGTCTCGTCAGATCCCAATTTAGGATCTGCCAAAACCGCCAACATACGAATACGGTCACGACGCATAATTAAAGGGTTTTCCCATTCGGTACTGAATTCGCTAACCACTTGCGATGCCGGAACAAAGATATTGTTCTCTGTGCTCCATATTTGCATTTTCCACAAACTATCTGCTTGCAAACGTTCAGTTGCGGGAGCTCGAGCGACAATCGGTAAAAGATGGCTAGTTTCACGATATAAGCCAATTTGTTTACCACTAAAGTTAACCAGTAAAGCGTTATCTAAATCTTGCTTACTGATGCCAGTTTCACGCGCTTGCGCATTTTGTAGTTGCGGACGGATCACCGGGACTTGATTACGCCAATCGTGACGAACACCGTCCATTGTCGGCTCGTTTCTAAAAATTGTTTCTGCTTGTATTGCTAAACCACGTAAGACTTGCGGGTCTTCGCCATAAAAACGCGCTTCAATTTTGGCTGCTGGAGACGGACCATTTTCCATATTTTTTAAGCGATATTGTGCTTGTGGGAAGTGACTATTTAACAACAGCTCAACTTGCGGCATATAGGCTTTAACGGCTGCGAGATCGCGCATTTCTATTATAAGCTGGGCAAAAGCTGGGTAGCCTTTTTCAGGCTGATAAGGTAACACAAAACGTTGTGCACCCTGGCCGATAACAGAGCTTAAGTGCACTAAGCCAGTGTCATTGAGCTCACTTTCTTGTAGAAGTTTCCTTTCTATTTCGCCAGTAAAACGTTCAGTAGCTTTAATGTCTGTCCCTTCTGGCATCCACACATCAACAAAAAATATTGGCGTATTTGATGCAGGGAAAAACACGTTCTTAATGTGACCAAAGCCTATCACTGCAGTGACTAGCATCGCCAACACTACTGACAATGTCACTAAACGAAAGCGCAGTACAAAATACAGAAAACTGCGGTAAGTGGTAAATAACCAGCCTTTATAAGGATCAACCTGTTCAGCGTTCGGCGAGGACTCTTTGAATAACAAATTACAGAAAAAAGGCGTTAAGGTGATTGCTGTTATCCAACTAATAAATAAAGAGATCATCAATACTTGAAATAATGAACGACAAAATTCCCCCGCCGCATTTTGAGACAAGCCAATCGGAGCAAAAGCAATAATGGCAATCACAGTGGCGCCTAACAATGGCCACTGAGTTTGCGATACCACTTGCTTGGCAGCTTCAACACGGGTTTTACCCCGTTGCAAACCAATTAAAATGCCTTCGGTCACCACAATGGCGTTATCGACTAACATGCCTAAGGCAATGATCAGCGCACCCAAAGAAATAAGCTGTAATTCAATGTCTAATACTTTCATCACAATGAAAGTACCCAGAATGGTTAGCAGCAGAATTAGGCCCATCAATAATCCAGAACGAAGGCCCATAAACAATAATAATACTGCAATAACAATCGCAATCGACTCTAAAAGGTTAATCAAAAAACCTTGTACGGTAGCATCGACAGCAGAGCTTTGGTTATAAACCGTATCAAGGCTCATCCCTAACGGTCGTTGTGATTCAAGCTCAACTAAGCGTTCACTAACGCGTTGACCTACATCGACTACGTTTACGCCGCCAGAAAACGCAATACCTAATGATAATGCCGCCTCACCTCTGTTGTGATAAAGCACATTTGGAGTATCGTCATAGTCTTTTTCAATATTGGCAATATCGCCAAGGTAAATAAGCTCAGTGCTACCGGGAGAGCTCACCACTAAACGAGACAACTCCTCTACCGAACTAAACTCACCAGTAGGATGCAAACGGATACGATTGTCACCAATGACAATACTGCCAGCATTGGACACTACGTTTTGATTATTGACGAGTCCATAGATATAATTTTGATCTAAGCCTAACGCTGACAATTTTTGTTGTGAAATTTCAATCACAACCTGCTCTGTCACATCGCCCACCACAGAGACTTTTTTTACCCCAGGAACAAGCACCAGCTCGCGGCGTAAATAATCTGAATAGTTGCTCAGTTCTCGATTACTAAAATCGTTACCTGACAAGTTCAATAAAATACCGTACACATCACCAAAGTCATCAATCACTTGTGGCGTTGCGGTGCCAGGAGGTAAACGCCCAGTCGTATCGTTGACCTTACGACGAACCTCATCCCACACTTGCGGCAGACGATGCTTGTCATAACTGTCTTTAATCTCTACCTGGATTTGCGATAATCCAGCGCTGTTAATCGAGGTAATATGTTTAATACCATCAAGCTGCTGTAAAGCGTCTTCAAGCGGCAAAGTCACTTCTTCTTCCACTTGTTCAGGCGACGCACCAGGATAAGCAGTTATCACCAACGCTTGTTTAATGGTAAATTCGGGGAATTCTAATTGCCCTAAGCCTGTAAAAGCCACACTGCCGCCAATAAGCAGTAAAAAGACAAACATCCAGCTAATGACTTTGTGATTAATGGAATATTCAGCAACATTCATCAACTACACTCCCCGTTGCCAGCGTAAAGGCTTCACTTTCATGCCTGCAGATAATTGCGACAATCCTGCGGCAACAATAACATCGCCTTTTTGCAAACCGCTCAACACTTCAACACCATCAGTGCTCACCCGTCCAAGGATCACTGTTACCGGGCTAACATCTCCGCTATCTGGCTGATAACGCCATACGGTTACATCACCATTTTGGTCTTGCTTGTCTACGGCAGAAATAGGAACAATAGTCCTAAAACTCTGTTGCGAGTCATTAAGTGTTGCTAAAGTTAACTCGGCACTCATGCCTGGCAATAGCTGCACCTTATCTGGTTGTGGTAATGAAAACACGACTTCATAAGCTTGTGTGCCCGGGGTTACTTGGGTTGAGTATTCTTTAAATTTAGCATCGAACGACATCCCCTCTACTGCGCTAAAACGTACCTTTGCGGCTAAACCGTTGGCAATATCTTGAGTTAATATAGCTGCCATGGCTTCAGGCACTTGAATGATGACATCAAGCAGTTGATTATTTTGCAGAGTCATGACGCCTTGGTTTGCCTGAACAATTTGATGGTTATCCACTAAACGCTTTGCAATGGTGCCACTAAAAGGTGCTTCTAAACGGGTATAACTTACTTGATCATTCGCGGCGGCTAATGCTGCTTTAGCTGATTTAAGTTGAGCTTTACTGCTGTCAAATAACGCTTGTGAAATCAATTTACGGTCAAGTAGCGTTTGGTTACGGCTAAAATCGGCTAACAACAAATCATACTCAGCTTCACGGGTCATTAAATTATTATGCGCATCGCGATCGTCTAATTGAGCCAATAAAAAACCCTGTTTAACCTGCTGGCCTTCAACAAGATCAAGTCTGACAAGCTGACCTGAAATCCGAAATGATAATTCGGCACGACTATTGGCTTCCACTCGCGCAGGAAATTGGCGAACGGTATTACCTGATGACTGTGTCACTTCAAACAATTTTACCGGTCGCACAAGCACATCTTGCACGGCGCTTTCCACGGGCGTACAACCAGCTAAAAGAGTAGAAATAAGCAATGCCAATGGCAATGTTGAATAATATTTCATCAATTACGTTCCTTGGTAACAGAGATTTAAACAGGTGTGGTGACATCAATATTATCCTTTTCAGGAATAACAGTTAATTCACAATTATGCCGAACAATACGCTGAATTATAGTTGCAATAAATGGGTTTATTTGGGAACATCAATCCCATTATTTGAGTTTGACTTATCAACTATAATCAGAGCAAAAAATATGAAAACCGAAGACATTGCATTATTCCACCGTATTGTCGAAACCGGCAGCATACTTGAAGCCGCTAACTTGTTGAATTTGCCTAAATCGACGGTCAGCAGACGCTTGCAATCGTTAGAAGAGTCATTAAATTTGAAGTTGTTTCATCGTCAAAGTCGCGCAATCACGCTTACGTCAGCGGGTAGTCATTTTTACGAAAAAACCTTGACGATGCTAGCAGATTTGGCGCAAACATTAGATCAAATCACTGATAATAAAGCAGAACTCAATGGTCATCTGCGGATCTTAATTTTTCCAATCCCAGAAATGATGGATATTGTTAGTAAGATTTTTAATTTTATGGACGCCAACCCAAAGTTATCGATTGAAATTATTAGCAGTACTGAGCCACTCGATATGGTCAGGCACAACATCGATATTGCATTTATGGTGCAAGAAACCTTTAGTGAAATAGATATGGTGGCCAAGCCTATTATTCGCGAGGAGTTGTATTTTGTTGCCAGTCCGCAATATCTCGCTAAAGCGGGCACGCCCCATTCGCCAGAGGAAATAGAACAGCATAATTCGATTTTATTTCGTTTCCCTAATGGTAAAACCTTTAGCGAAGTACCTTTGGCGAATGATGCTATGCAAGCGGTTAAGGGCAATTTATGCACCAATAGTATTCAATTAGCTTATGAAGCTACGCTTTCTGGTCGAGGTATCGGTTATTTGCCTTTGCGGATTTGTCAGGAGGATTTTAAGCAGGCCAAACTGGTGCGTTTATTTAATGAATTACCACCTTATATAGCCGTGGTATTTTTAGTCTACCCTTCAAGACGTTTTTTAAGTCTCGCTAGTCAACGTTTTATCGACTATATGCTAGCTAATCTTCCCGAGAGCGGCAGTTATCAATCACCGTCGACACAAGTAAAAGTGTGGATCTGATAAACAGCCTATCGGGATGATAGAATCTTGTCTAAAAAGTTAATATCAGTCATAGTATATGGTAGGTATAAAAGATAAAAAAATAACCTAACCTTATCAGTATGGTATTGATAATTAGTGATATGAGTAAACAGTAGTATTGTCCATCTTGGTACTGTCGCTATCGATGTCATTGCTAATTGTTAATTGTTAACTGCAGCGTCTTGCTGATCGAGCTCGATGGTATTAGCTGGCTTGACTATCTCATCAAGCTTAAGCGGACTGTCCATACTTAACTGAGCTTTTTCAAATAATGCATGTAAAGAATCAGCATCAGTTAATGCCGGTAAATCGGCAAGTTTTGTTAAATTAAAATAATCCAGAAATGCAGGGGTGGTCGCATATAATGCTGGTTTACCAGGTACTTCCTTATGGCCAACCACTTTAATCCACTGCCGATCCGCTAAGCTTTTTATAATATTGCTGCTAATTGCTACGCCTCTAATATATTCAATATCACCACGGGTAACGGGTTGCCGATAAGCAATAACAGCCAAGGTTTCAAGGGTCGCTCGTGAATACTTAGGGGATTTATCTTGCCACAGAGGTTGCAGGTAAGCACTGAGTATTTCCTGAGTTTGGAAGCGATAACCACTAGCCACTTTAACCAGTTGCACGCCACGCTCTTGATAATCTTGTTGTAATTCATCAAGCGTTTCCTGAATGCGCGTGCGCGACACACTAAAATCAGCTAACACCGTTTCTTTGATGGCTTTAACAGACAATGGTTTAGCTAAGACAAATAAACTGGCTTCAATAAGCTGTTTTAGCTGGATAGGATTAATTGGCTTCATGGATCTCTTCGAATATCGTTGATTAATACGCTTTTACATAGATGGGTGAAAACGGTTCATTTTGCACTAACTCAACGAGTAACTCTTTAACCAGCTCCATGAGTGCTAAAAAACTCACCACGACACCGGCTCGGCCTTCACTGACATCAAACAAACACTCAAAACCAATGTATTCTGTACTGGATAATTTAGCTAAAATTTGGCTCATGCGTTCACGGGTAGATAAATGTTCACGCTTTACGTGATGATCTTCGTTAGCATCAATGCGTTTTAGTACTTCGCCAAACGCACGTGCAATATCCACCAGCGACACTTCAGGCGGCACCGTGACAGATTTAATGTCTGGGGCTGCGCTCACTGATGCTTGCAACACATCACGATCAACTCGCGGTAACGCATCAATATCGGCAGCCGCTTGTTTGATCACTTCATAAGCTTTTAATTGCCGAATCAGTACCACTCGAGGATCTTCTTCCTCGTCGTTTTCACTGGCCATTTTAGGTAGCAATAATCGAGATTTAATCTCAGCTAATGTTGCGGCCATCACCAAATAATCGGCAGCCAACTCAATCCGCGCTTCAGTAAGGATCTCAATATAGAGTAAATATTGTTGGGTGATTTGTTGAATAGGCAAATCAACCACATCTAATTTTTGTTTGCGGATAAGATATAACAATAAATCCAGCGGGCCTTCAAAGGTTTCAAGAAACACCTCTAAAGCCTCTGGTGGAATAAACAAGTCTAGTGGCATGCTGTCAAGCACTTGGCCACGAACTACGGCCAAAGGCAGGCTTTGCTGACTGCCCTGCATGTTTATCCTTGATGACTCGTCAACGGTTGTCACTTGTGGTTATTCAAATGCACTGGTATCACCAGCACCATGACGTAATATCACCATCTCATCTTCAGACATATCAATGACTGTTGTTTGATTCTCAGGTAAATAACCACCATGAATAATGCCGTCGACTACATTTTCTAGAATATCGCGAATATGCTCAGGATCTGACTCGGCAATTTGCTCATTAGGCATCACTAAGCTTGTGGTCATCATAGGTTCATCTAAAGCTTCAAGTAATGCCAGCGCAATAACATTGTTGGGTACGCGAATACCTATGGTGCGTTTTTTGTCGCATTGTAAACGGCGCGGCACTTCTTTAGTGGCTTTGAAGATAAACGTATAAGGCCCAGGCGTACAGCTCTTCAATAAACGATATGCCTGATTATCAACCCTAGCAAAGTTAGCCAGTTCAGATAAATCACGGCACATTAATGAAAAGTTAGTGTCGTTTTCAATCTGGCGAATACGCGCCATACGCGTCATAGCATTTTTTTCGCCAATCATGCAACCTAATGCATAACCTGAGTCAGTGGGATAAACAATGACTCCACCTTGTTTCAGAATTGCCACCGCTTGGTTAATTAACCGAGCTTGTGGGTTTTCATCATGAATATACCAAAATTGACTCATGCTCTTTCCGTCCAATGTTGTGATTGCCAAACCCATTCCACACCTTGAGGTTGGAATAAGTTTTTACCTAGCTCGATCCAATTGCTGGGAAAGTGAAAGTCGCTCCCCACTGAAGCAAGAAGGTTATTCTGTTTACTTAATGCGATGAGATTATTACGGTCATCCAAAGTTTGCTGACCAAGAATAACTTCAATAGCATCGCCACCAGCCTCTGCAAATTCACGCACTAAGCGCTTAAGCCATTTGGCCGATAATTTGTAACCGCTAGGGTGAGCTAATACTGCAACGCCACCAGCTTGATGAATATGCTCTATTGCATTGGCCATATCACCCCAATTATTGGGTACATAACCTGTTTTGCCACGAGCTAAGTAACGTTTAAACACGCTAGGCATATCTGCCGCATGACCATTATTAGCTAACCATCTAGCATAATGGCCACGGCTAAGTGCAGCATCGCCAGCAATAGCTTTTGCGCCATCATAGGCACCCTCTATCCCAGCTTTAGCTAAACGTTCGCCAATCTCCTGGGCTCGGACTTCACGCAACTCACGTTGATGAGTTAAAAAATCCAATAATCCTGAGTGATCGATATCCAAGTTTAATCCGACGATATGAATATCAAAACTGTTCCAACGCGTCGAAATTTCACAACCATTAATTAATAGTAATGGCGTGACGTGATTTTTATTAGCAAGATGCGCTTCAGCTAACCCTCCAACGGTGTCATGGTCAGTAATAGCAAACATCTCGACGCCTTTTTCAATAGCGCGAGTTAATAATTCGGTTGGTGTTAATTGACCGTCTGATGCGGTCGTGTGGCTGTGAAGATCGGCCAAGAGAGTCTCTGTAATCATGTGTTTATTATACAAGAATACCAATAAAAATACTGCTTGGATTTATCAATAAATCATGGCAATTAATAAATTATTTAGGCATAAGTTAGTTAGACCGCTCAATAAATAAACCGAATTTCTCCTGATTGTCATTTTTTGATGCTATTTGAGAAATATTCAATTGACATTAACCGCTAGCTGGGTTTTCCTATAGGCATTAAACACCGACATAATATAGCGATTAACAATGACACTCTCTTTAGCTTCATTACACATTACTTGGTGGTGGCACTTCCCAAACTAACGGGTGGTGTGAAGCGTTGTGCTCATTTTTAAGAGACAAGATTTTACCAGAAAGCCCGCAGAGATGTGGGCTTTCTTGTTATTTGGCCCATTCAGTTTAGTCACTCGGGTTACACAATATTAGAGGCCAATCAATGATAAAAACACCTTACACTGGGAGCGATGACATAGTGACAACAATGATGACACCAAACCAACTCGCTCAGATTACCACGCAAAAACGGCTATTAACCTATCACACTGATCCGTTAAAACTATATCAGCAAGTGACGAATAACGCGCCGCATACCATGCTGTTAGAGTCTGCAGAGGTAGAAAGCAAAGACCATTTGAAAAGCATCGTGTTAACTCATGCTGCAATGATGATCCGTTGCGACGGTTACCAACTCACCTTCAATGCGTTGACTCAAAATGGCGCGGCGCTACTAACGCCAATTGCTAACTTTTTCAGTGATGCTCAGCAGCAACGAAACCATGACAGCCTAGTCGTAACATTGAAAAAAGCCACCGAATTACAAGACGAAGATGCACGCTTAAAATCGACATCGCCGCTTGATGGCTTAAGAATGTTTATTAAACACATTCAAACTAACAATGCGCTTAAATTTGAAGATTTATTTTTAGGTGGTGTGTTGGCATACGACTTGATCGATACCGTTGAGCCACTACCACCGGCGCCTAACGCCCACAATGATTGCCCCGACTACTTATTTTATCTTGCTGAAACACTCATTTTAATTGATCACCAAACTCAGCACGCTGAGATTGTTAGCCACCAATTTAATCAAGATAAAACCATAGCAGAGCAACTAGCTCAGCAATTGCAACGTGTCATACAGCAATGTACTCAATTAGGCGATATTACTCCGTTAGTGCCCGTTGCTGCCGACGCAGTCGTCAATATCACTGACGAGCAATTTAAGCAAACCGTTGTTGATTTAAAAGAACACATAGTCGCTGGGGATATTTTTCAGGTGGTACCCTCTCGTTGTTTCAGCCTGCCTTGCCCTAATACCCTAGGAGCCTACCGCGCACTGAGATTAACCAATCCTAGTCCGTATATGTTCTATTTTAGAGGCCCTGACTTTACCTTATTTGGCGCATCGCCAGAAAGTGCCCTCAAATACGATGCTGCCAGTAATCAAGTTGAAGTGTATCCCATCGCAGGCACACGTCAGCGCGGTAAAAATGCCCAAGGTGAGATTGATGTTGACTTAGACAGCCGCATCGAACTGGAACTGCGTTTAGATAAGAAAGAATTATCTGAACATTTAATGTTGGTCGATTTAGCCCGTAATGACATCGCGCGCATTAGCCAGAGCGGCAGCCGTAAAGTCACCGAATTATTAAAAGTCGATCGTTATTCCCACGTGATGCATTTAGTCAGTCGCGTTACTGGCCAATTACGTTTAGATTTAGACGCACTGCATGCCTATCAAGCCTGTATGAATATGGGCACCTTAGTTGGCGCACCAAAAGTGCGTGCATCACAACTCGTTCGCCAAGCAGAACAAGCTCGTCGTGGCAGTTATGGCGGCGCTGTGGGTTACCTCAATGGTCTCGGCGATATGGATACCTGCATTGTAATTCGCTCAGCCTTTGTTAAAGATGATATTGCCCATATTCAAGCGGGAGCGGGTGTGGTGTTTGATTCAGACCCACAGGCCGAAGCAGATGAAACTCGTCAAAAAGCCCAAGCGGTTATCTCGGCAATAAAAATGGGAGGTGGCCTATGAGCACTGTAACAACACAAAGTAATACACAAACCACTAATGGAATGAAACTCTATTTACTCGATAACTTTGACTCATTCACCTACAACTTAGTCGATCAATTTCGCAGCTTAGGTTGTGAAGTTGTTATTTACCGTAATGATGTCAGTGCCGATTATGTTGCACAAAAGCTCATCAATGAAACCGGTAAAACGGCATTGGTGTTATCCCCCGGACCTGGTGCGCCTCATGAAGCGGGTTGCATGATGGAACTGATTGGTAAAGTCGCCGGTAAAGTCCCGATGCTGGGCATTTGTTTAGGTCATCAAGCCATGGTTGAATATTATGGCGGCAAAGTAGAGCGGGCACCATTTGTGGTTCACGGTAAAGCCAGTCCGACCTTCCATAATGGTCAGGGTGTCTTTGCCAATTTACCTTCACCATTACCGGTGGCACGCTATCACAGCTTAGTTGCGACTAAGGTACCTGACTGTTTAGACGTTATTGCTACCACCGATGATATGCCAATGGCAATATTGCATCCAGAACATCAAGCAATTGGCTTTCAGTTTCATCCAGAATCGATTTTAACCACCTTAGGTAGTCAATTACTGACGCAAACATTAGCGTATTTAACCCAAGAACATACCTTTGCAGGAGGCGCATAATGGATAACCTGCAAGCTTTATTCGATCGCCTTTATCAAGGTAGCTCGATAACTCGTGAGCAAATGGCACAAGTTTTTAGCGCTATTATTCAAGGTGATATGCAACCTGCAACTATGGCAGGCATGTTAGTCGCGCTGAAAATGCGCGGCGAAACCATTGACGAAATAGCCGGTGCAGCGGATGCATTACGCCAAGCCGCTAAACCTTTTCCACGCAGTGATGCCTCAATAAGAACCGGCATTGTTGATATCGTTGGTACCGGCGGCGATGGCCATAACACCATTAATATATCAACCACTGCAGCTTTTGTTGCCGCCGCCGCGGGCGCCAAAGTTGCAAAGCACGGTAATCGCAGTGTATCGAGTAAGTCTGGATCATCTGACTTATTGTCCCATTGCGGTATTACGCTCACCATGGCGCCAGATGCAGCAAGCCAGTGTTTAGATAAACTGGGCTTATGTTTTTTATTTGCGCCCCATTACCACGGTGGAGTAAAACATGCAGTGCCCGTAAGACAAGCCTTAAAAACTCGGACCATTTTTAATGTGCTAGGACCATTAATTAATCCTGCAAGCCCTGAGTTTATGTTGCTAGGCGTTTACAAACTTGAGCTCATCGAACCTATCGCACATGTACTCCATGCCTTAGGCGTGAAACGCGCCATGGTAGTACATGGTAGTGGTTTAGATGAAGTGGCATTGCATGACAATACGCATGTGGCAGAACTAAATGACGGTGTGGTGCGTACTTACCAGCTTAGCCCTGAAGAACTCGGTGTGACTCGCGCAGACATATCGCAGTTAACGGGTGGTGAACCGGCGGACAATGCCCTAATAACTCAAGCTATTTTACAAGGTAATGGCCAGCCTGCTCACCGAGATGCGGTGGCCATTAACGCCGGCTGTGCTTTGTATATCAGTGGTATTTGTGACTCTGTTCAAGCAGGTACTCAGCTAGCATTAGCAACACTTGCCAGTGGTGCAGCCTTCACTTTATTAACCGATTTAGCTGCCGCGAGCCAAGCTGGAGAAAACAATGAGTAAGCCAGAAAGTAATGTACTAACCCGTATCGTCGAAACTAAAGTGGCCCATATTGCCGCGCTAAAATTGCGTTTCCCTGAAGCCAGCTTGCAACCAAAAATATCGGATCGTAGCTTATTTGATGCTCTAAAAGCCCCTGATGCTCAGTTCATTTTTGAGTGCAAAAAGGCCAGTCCCTCAAAAGGCCTTATTCGCCCAGATTTTGATGTTGAAGCCATCGCCGATATTTACACTCGCTACGCAGCAGGTATTTCAGTGCTTACTGATGAAGAGTTTTTCCAAGGTGACATGGACTACATTCCAAAAGTACGTGCCAGAGTGACTCAACCAATTATTTGTAAAGACTTCTTTGTCGATCCTTATCAAGTGAAACTAGCCGCTCATCAAGGTGCAGATGCCATTTTACTGATGCTGTCAGTGCTTGATGATGAGCAATATCGTTTATTGGCCGACGAAGCAGCAAAGTATCAATTAGATAGCTTAACCGAAGTCAGTAACGAAGCTGAATTAGTTAGGGCGATTGATCTAAATGCACCGATTATAGGTATTAATAACCGTAATTTGCGCGACTTAAGCACCGATCTGGCTACCACAGAATTATTAGCGCCACAGATCCCCGCCGACAGAGTAGTGATCAGTGAATCTGGCATTTATGATCATCAACAGGTTCGCCGGTTAAATCCATTGGTTGACGGTTATCTTGTTGGCAGTTCAATTATGGCGCAAGACGATATAGATTTAGCGTGCAGACAACTTATTTTTGGAAACAATAAAGTCTGCGGTTTGACTAGAATTGACGATATTGAGGCAGTAGCTAAAGCTGGGGCGGTATTTGGAGGGCTAATTTTTCATCCAAAATCACCTAGAGCCGTAACACCTGCACAAGCAAGTGAATTAATCGCCCAAATGCAGCAACGTCATATTGGCTTAAACATGGTAGGGGTATTTGTTAATCACCCCGTTGCAGATATCGCCGTGCTAGCCCAAACGCTGAATCTTTTTGCAGTGCAATTACACGGCAATGAAACTGAACTTGAAATCACAGAATTAAAAGCGTTACTTAAGCAACAACAGCTCAATACCGAAATTTGGAAAGCCGTTGCAATTGACAGTAACAACGGCGAAGTGAGCCAAAAATCGGTTGGCGCCGATCGTTATTTATACGACAGCAAGTCAGCACAACAATTTGGCGGCACCGGGCAAACGTTTAATTGGCAAGCAGATATTGATGATAAACAAGATGCGATGTTGGCGGGGGGATTAACCCCTGACAATGTTTATCTCGCGAGCCAACAAGGATTTTATGGGGTCGACTTAAATTCAGGAGTAGAATCTAGCCCTGGCCATAAAGACCACCAAAAACTGATTGCTGCATTTACTCAATTACGCCGTAATTAATTTTCTATTTACGACACTATTTTTAGTTAAAAACATGATTACTCGAAGGGAACATTTATGACCGAGCTCAAGCTTAACCCTTATTTCGGCGAATACGGTGGGATGTACGTACCGCAGATTTTAGTGCCTGCATTAAAACAACTCGAAACGGCCTTTGTTGAAGCACAACAAGATGAAAGCTTTATCGCTGAATTTACTGACCTGCTAAAAAACTACGCAGGACGCCCAACGGCGCTAACACTGACCCGTAACCTAAGTCCAAATCCGCTGGTAAAAATTTACCTAAAACGTGAAGATTTACTTCACGGCGGCGCCCACAAAACCAACCAGGTATTGGGACAAGCGTTATTAGCCAGACGTATGGGCAAAAAAGAAATTATCGCTGAAACTGGTGCGGGGCAACACGGCGTAGCTACTGCCCTAGCCTGTGCACTTTTAGGCTTAAAATGTAGAGTCTACATGGGCGCCAAAGACATTGAACGTCAATCGCCAAATGTGTTCCGCATGAAATTAATGGGCGCTGAAGTTATTCCGGTTACTTCAGGTTCATCAACTCTAAAAGATGCCTGTAATGAAGCCATGCGCGACTGGTCGGGTAGCTATGATAAAGCGCATTACTTATTAGGAACCGCTGCTGGCCCGCACCCATTCCCGACAATTGTGCGTGAGTTTCAGCGCATTATTGGTGAAGAAACTAAAAAACAAATTCTTGAAAAAGAAGGCCGTTTACCCGACGCCGTTATTGCCTGTGTTGGCGGAGGCTCAAATGCTATTGGTATGTTTGCTGACTTTATTGACGAAGCATCGGTTGAGTTGATTGGCGTTGAACCTGCAGGTAAAGGCCTTGATACAGCAATGCACGGCGCACCGCTTAAGCACGGTAAAACGGGCATTTTCTTTGGCATGAAATCACCGTTAATGCAAAATAGTGACGGACAAATTGAAGAATCATATTCAGTTTCTGCCGGACTTGATTTTCCATCAGTAGGCCCGCAACATGCACATTTAAACGCTATTGGTCGTGCTCGTTATGAGTCTGCAACCGATGATGAAGCACTTGAAATGTTCCAAACGCTCGCTCGTTGTGAAGGGATTATTCCTGCATTAGAATCAGCCCACGCACTTGCTTACGCTGTTCGTATGGCAAAGGAAGCGACTAAAGAAACCATTTTAGTGGTTAATTTATCAGGTCGTGGTGATAAAGACATTTTCACTGTGGCAGATATTTTAGAGGCCAAACAAAAACAACAGGAGAGCGGCAATGAGTAACCGTTATCAAGCAAAATTTGCTGCACTTAAAGCACAACATCAAGGTGCATTTGTTCCCTTTGTGACCATTGGCGATCCAAGTCTTGAATTATCGATGAAAATCATTCAGACCTTAGTTGACAATGGTGCCGATGCGCTTGAATTAGGTTTTCCTTTTTCAGATCCATTAGCCGATGGTCCGGTAATACAAGGTGCTAATCTGCGCTCATTAGCGGCAGGTACTAAGCAAAGTGATTGCTTTGACATTATCACTAAAATACGTGCGCAACATCCTCAGCTACCTATCGGATTATTGCTCTATGCCAACTTAGTCTTCGCCAATGGTATTGATGAGTTTTACGCTAAAGCTCAAGCTGCTGGTGTTGATTCTGTATTGATTGCTGATGTGCCTGTAGAAGAATCAAAACCCTTTAGTTTGGCTGCAAAAGCACATGGTATCGCGCCTATCTTTATTGCACCGCCTAATGCAGATGCTGACACTTTAAAACTGGTTAGTGAGCAAGGTGAAGGTTATACCTACCTATTATCTCGCGCTGGCGTAACGGGCACTGAATCCAAAGCGGGTGAACCAATTGAGAATATTTTGGCGCAACTGGTCGAATTTAACGCCCCGCCGCCACTATTAGGTTTTGGTATTGCCGAACCAGAGCAAGTACGTGCCGCGATAAAAGCCGGGGCTGCAGGGGCTATTTCAGGTTCTGCCGTGGTTAAAATCATTGCAGCTCACCAACATGATGAAGCGACATTATTAGCCAAACTCGCAGAATTTACCGCAGCGATGAAAGCAGCAACTACAGTATAGTTTTATTACAATACTCATAAAAAGGAGCCTTGATATGGCTCCTTTTCTATAGCCAGCTATGTTTGGCTAGTCATCTAACAACCACTCTGATGATATCTCGATAAGCGTGAAAAGTTTGTGCTGAATAACCCTTTGTTATCAACAAAAAGTGCCACGCTATTGCACTAGACTCAATGATGGTTAACCAACAACATCTGTTGAGACCAAACCATATAATTAGCCTCAACTCGGAACAATAAACGGTTATCAAACAATTCGTTCCTGCTAACTCGGTGATATAAACCAGTGCTTAACACTAATATCGGCTTTACACGCAAAACGGATTAGCGACATTTACATGCGCTTGCAAAATAGCCTCCAGGGAATAGCTTATAATCCACTCTATTACCGCCCTTATTAATGCGAATAGCGATAACATCATGCTACAATCGGCCATCATTAAGGTGGCAACATAACACCTAAATTACACAATCGTATTTCCCCTAGCCTGAGATTTTTATGAAACAACTGTTAGATTTTTTACCACTGGTCATTTTTTTTGCAGTCTACAAGTTCTATGACATCTACGCCGCTACAGCGGTATTGATGGCTGCTACAGCTATTCAACTCGTCATTACTTATCTCATTTATAAACACATTGAAAAAGTACATTTAGCCACATTCGCCATGGTAACGGTATTTGGTTCTCTGACATTATTCTTCCATGACGATGCCTTTATCAAATGGAAAGTTAGCATTGTTTATGCCTTATTTGCTATAGGGTTAATTGCCTCACAAATGATGGGGAAACCTGCTCTTAAGAGCATGTTGGGTAAAGAAATGAAAGTTGACGATAAAATATGGGCCCAAGTAACATGGTATTGGGTTGGTTTTTTTGTATTGTGCGGATTCGCCAATATCTATATTGCGTTTAATTTACCGCTAGAAACTTGGGTTAACTTCAAAGTATTTGGCTTAACTGCCCTCACCTTAATCAACACTGTGATTACGGTAGTTTATCTGTATAAAAATATGCAAGATGATGATTCGCAAACAACTAACGGCCAATAACTATTCATATACAAACAACTCAAGGAAGCAGCGATATGTGGTACATGATCTCATCTCAAGACATTGAAAACAGTTTAGAAAAACGCTTATCTGTTCGCGCTGACCATTTAGCTCGTTTACAAGCTTTAGCCGATGAAGGCCGTTTGCTAACGGCTGGGCCACATCCTGCAATTGATAACGAAAACCCTGGCGAAGCTGGCTTTACTGGTTCATTAGTTATTGCTGATTTTGCTTCATTAGAAGATGCCCAAGCTTGGGCCGATGTGGATCCTTACATCGCTGCAGGTGTTTATAAAAGCGTTATTGTTAAGCCATTTAAGCGAGTGCTGCCGTAATGAAGATTGTTTCTTTTAATATAAATGGCATACGAGCTCGCTTGCATCAACTGCAAGCGCTCATTGACAGCCATTCACCAGACATTATTGGCTTGCAAGAAACCAAAGTGCATGACGAAGCGTTTCCAGTTGCTGATGTAGAAGCTATGGGTTACAAAGTTCATTACCATGGCGGCAAAGCACATTACGGTGTGGCGATGCTATCTAAGGCTGACCCTGTCGAAGTCATTAAAGGTTTTGAAACTGATGGTGCAGATGCCCAACGTCGTTTGATTATTGGTAAGTTCACCCAGCCTAATGGTCGCATATTGACCGTATTTAATGGCTACTTTCCACAGGGTGAAAGTATTCATCACGAAACTAAATATCCGGCTAAGCGTAAGTATTATCAAGACTTAATGCTACATTTAGACAAGCATCATAATCCAAGTGATGACATTGCAATTATTGGCGATATTAATATTTCACCAACCGACTTAGACATCGGTATTGGTGAGGTAAACGCCAAACGTTGGTTAAAAAGCGGTAAATGTAGCTTTCAGCCAGAAGAACGTGAGTGGTTAGCACGTTTACAACAATGGGGCTTTATTGACAGTTTCCGTCAATTACACCCAAATAGAACTGAACGTTACTCATGGTTTGATTACCGTAGCAAGGGCTTTGATGATAACCGTGGCCTACGAATAGACGTTATTCTGGTGACAGAATCAATGTTGCCTCGCTTAATTGAATCAGATGTTGATTATGAGTTACGTGCTATTGAGAAACCATCTGATCATGCGCCAATCTGGACTACGTTTAGCTAATAGTTAGCGGGATAAAGCTAGATAAGCCAGCAACGAAATCGCTTCGCGACTAGAAACAAAAAAGCTATTAGCGAATTTTGCTAATAGCTTTTTTTGTAGCACATTATCGACTTAAAATAGTACCAACTAGGCTCAACAAGCTAATATTAATAACGCTTGTATCGATAACGTTTCTATTGATAATGCTTCACTTGAAAAGGCTTCACTTGAAAACGCAGAGTAACTTTCTCGAGTCTAGCAGCTTAGAGCAACATGTTTCACATACTTAAAAAAAGTAGCGACTAGAGACTTGCCATTGTTGTTCCACTAAATCAATAGATTGATTAAGGTAGGCTCTAGCGGGCCGCGTTGAGTCAATAAGATTGTATTCAAGTTGTATAAACCAGGGGCGATTAAGTTGATATTGATAGGCAAGCGTGAATGATTGGCCGTCTTCGTTATTATCATCACCGAGTGTTTTATCATTATCGGTAACCGAAAAGTCCTCCACCCGTAAATTAATACGGTGCTGTGACCAACGTTTACTGAGTAAAATATAGCCCGACTGAAAATCGTTATCAACTACTGGATAACCATCAGTGGAGGTCATTAAGGTCGTTCCTTGCATAAATTGACTGGTTAAACTGACGCCATAAGGTAAACGCCATTTTGCTCCAATATGACCAAACTGCGTCAACCACACATATTGGCCTTGCTTCACGATATGCGTATTGGCGTTATTATCATAATAACCTGCTTGAACACTACCTTTATTACGCCAGGTCCATTTGGCTAACACATGGCCACCTATTCTGTCGTCAAGTTCGGTAAAAGGATCTGAATTGGCAGCTTGTGCATCTAATTTACCGCCGTCTTCCATGGCAGGAATGATAGCTATGGGAAGCGTTTCTTGCACGAGTGTTTGCCTTGAGGTTTGAGTCCAACC
Organism: Shewanella livingstonensis; assembly: GCF_003855395.1. Taxonomy (NCBI): domain Bacteria; kingdom Pseudomonadati; phylum Pseudomonadota; class Gammaproteobacteria; order Alteromonadales; family Shewanellaceae; genus Shewanella; species Shewanella livingstonensis. The sequence goes on from NZ_CP034015.1 coordinate 3,285,233, forward strand.
ATGCCAAGCTAACATCGCACCAGTGGTATCGTTAAACATAAATGCTTCAGCCGTTAACGAAAAGTCATGCTCAGACTGTCGATACTTCCCTAATGATTCTATGGTTGTCGATAACCCTATATGTCTGACTTCTTCTGCGAGCCAACTATTAAGAGTCGAATAGCTTAATGAATATGGCGATGCCCAAGCTGTAGCAACGTTTTCTAACGATATTTGCGGATACATCAAGCCAAACTGAACATCGAACCGAACTCCAGAACCATTGGGAATATCGCGATAACGCACTATGGCTTCGGTGATACCTAATCCATTATTGATACCATCAACATAGCCATTAGCCACAATGCGACTCGACCAAGCATCACCCCATTGAGTATGATAACTTAACCCCAGCTGCGACAACGCCAATTGCGCACCATTGTCAGTGCCAAATTTACCTAACCCACCATCTAAATAAGAGCCGATGCCACTAGCATAACCCGCACGAACATCAATCACGCCACTGACATTATGCTCAACATTTTGCGGATCAATTGTATCGGCATAAACACAGCTACTCATTAACAGTAAGCAACATACTATTGTGGTATATAAGTGGCAAATAATGATAAATCTCCTACTGATAATCAGATTGCTTTAGCCAGTCATTAAACTGTTGCTCTGGGAGCGGCCGAGATAAGTAAAATCCTTGACCCATTTCGCATTTAAGGTCAGTTAACCATTCTAAGGTTTGTTTATCTTCTATGCCTTCGGCAACCACTTTAAGGCCCAAGTTATGGGCAAGTTGCAACGTTGACTGTACAATGATTTGGTCCGCTTCATTTTCAAGTAATTTTTGTACAAATGACCTATCGATTTTAAGTTCATCAACTGGTAATTGTTTTAATTGTGCCAGTGAAGAATAACCCGTTCCATAGTCATCTATTGATAATGTGAGGCCATTTTTACGTAACAAGGTAAGCTGCTTTACCGCCAACTCAGGATCAGACACCACCGCATCTTCGGTTATCTCCAATGTCATCGCCGCAACAGGAACATTATGCTCAGCAAGCGCATTAATAACCCAATGACAAAATTGCTCATCTTTTAAGTTTTCAGCTGAAATATTAACCGCAATGCACATATCAATACCCCGTAATTGCCAACGATGATATTGAGCCATGGCTTCGGTAATAACCCAACGCGTTAACGCGTCCATTTGCATGGTTTTTTCTGCAATGGGGATAAACGTATCTGGCGGAATAATCCCTCTTACAGGATGCATCCAACGCACCAATGCTTCTACATGGGTAATTTTTTGTTTGGCTAGGTTTAATTTGGGCTGGTAGTAAAGCACCAACTGATTTTGCTCAATAGCTACTTTAAGTTCATTAATTAATTGAAAACGTTCAATGCTATTTTTATCAATATTAGCATCGTAAATTTGGTAATCACGTTTATTTATTTTAGCATGTTGTAGAGCGGTATCGGCTTGTCTTAATAAGGTCACAATATCAATATCTGGTTTATAAAAGCTCACCCCGGCGGTAAATTGTAAATGTAACATCACATCTTGATAATAATAATCTTGGCCAATCTGCTGCTGTAGCATTGTTAAAAACACATCAAATGAGTGAGTCTCACAATCCTTAAATGCTAAAACAAATTCATCACCAGACAATCGGTAAGCCAAGGCGTCAGGATTAACCTCACACAGACGCTTAGCCACTTCTTTTATCACCTCATCACCCACGGCATGGCCTAGGGTGACATTGATTTCCGTCATACGGCGAATATTGATTAAACAAAGGCCCATCGTTGAACCCGGTAACAACCAGGGTTCAATCATGCGCTGTAACTCGTTACGATTGCCTAAATTAGTTAACGGATCGTGATACGCTTGATGAGCAATGGCTTTTTCTCGCTCCAAAATAGCTTGTTGCATCGAAGTAAATTCGCTGGCTAATTGTTGTAGCTCAATACTGGAATCAACACTCACGTGGGAGTCATAATTACCTTTAGCAATAAACCTTGCTTGGGCAATTAATTGTTTAATTGGCCGAGTGATACTGCTGGATATCCAAAATGCCAACAGTAATGATACTGGTAACATCATGACGAGTACCGCGACTTGTTGTAACCATTGTGACTCTATTGAAGCCAGTAAATCAGATCGCGATTTATACATATAGGCATGCAAAGATTGTCCATCGACCTCGCCTAAAAACTGCTTCCATAAAATATAATCATGATTGGTTTTCTCTGTGATAATATAACTTGATATCAGCGAGGCCTCAGCATCTGCAAACGACTCACCAGAATGACCAATCTCAGTTATCTTATCTGTGGCAGTTAACATAAAACCGCTGTTTAAACCGGTCAGTTTATGCAAAGAATTAGCTAATGCATCATCAATAAGAAAACCAAATCCAACCCAGCCAATGACACTATTACCACCACTGGTAAGCGGGGAAAATTTAATTTGATACAGTTTATTATCTAATAAATAAAATGGACTCAATGCTTCAAATTCAGAGCCTAATTGATACCGAAATATGTCGTCTTGTTCAGTTCCTAAGGCAACAACTTCTCGACCTTGCTCGCTTTGGGAGGCAACGAGTTGACCAATAACCTTACCATCAGCCGACACGGCCATCGCTAAAGAGGCATTAATCCGGCTGCGATGATTATTTAACGCCACTAAAAAACTTCGGTTGTCGCCATCAATAAAAATATCTTTTAAACCAAAATCTTTAGCAGCCGTCGCCGCAAATGCCGCCAAATAATAATTTCGATTATCATATTGCGACTCAAACACTAAACTTGCTACTTCAAGTTGATTAGCCACATATTGCTGCTCTAATCTCTGGTTAGCTTGATACGTCAACCAAAAAGACAAACTCAATACGGCAATAATTAACAGTACAAAAAAAGCAAAAATCCGAGTTTGTAGACGATTAAAAAATAGCAATACTAGTATCCTTCTAAAAATTCAAATTCATCTAAACTTTGCTGGACAGGGATACTATCAAATTCAGCCTGCAAAGTGATAGTTATCGCATTATCACTGGGTAAATGGAGTGATTTTACTTGCTGATTATCAGGCAATGTTAACTGTGGATGCCACACAACGAGCTTGAAGTCATCGGCAGGTAAATGTTCAAATGTTACTTCGCCCTGTACATTGGTCACAGCGTAAAAAGGAGTATCAACCACCAACAAATGACCAGACATCCAGTCATGAACATTACAGCCCATTGATACATGGCCGATTTTCTCAAACCTCAACACGTGTTGTTCTTGCTCATGACGTAGTTTAAATGAAAAACGCTTGGGCCCTAATGCTGAAAAAATATGATGTGTAATATCGTCTTCATTAACAAAAGCCACATCATTATCTTTCTGTACTACGGTAATGTAAGGAGAGAATTGTTTATCTTTTTGATGAACTTCTGCTTTTTGTGGGGCGATACTGGTAACAATATTGGCAGGATTAGTGGGTAATAAATACACCACCATATTTTGTGCTGGTTGCCCTTCGGCATTCAACACCACAATATTCTGAGATGCCGCTCTCGCGGTGCTGCTACTAAACAGTACACTGGTTAATATCAGCGCGATAACGCGGGTAGAGGTGATGATCATTAATACTCCTGATAATTTTGCCTATTGCGCAATAAAGCTTTCAAATAATCTTGGTATGTCTAAATCTACCTATGATTACTCGAAGATATCGAGTCTTGTAGTGTTCATCTAGTTTTAATCGCTTACATAATCAGCATTATTCGATGACATTAAGCCAACAAATGTATAAAACCAGCATTTAACAACTCGATAACAGACCCGATATTTTAGTACTTTATTTCAAGCTAATCAAAAATATATCCACAATCACTTGTTCTCTGACTAAGAGGGCAAATACTAAATTCTATATTGACTCAAAATCGCCGCTAAACTTTTAGACGATTGATTCAAATCTTTAGCTAATACACCAGCATGTTTGGCGGTACTGCGAATCGTATCCGATTGCTGGCGAATTTGATTTAGCTGTGAGGCAATATCTCCAGCAGACACACTTTGTTGCTCAGCTGAAGCGGCTATCTGACTGCTCATATCAAACACAGCATTAATAGACTCAGCCATATGAGTAATATCATCACCAACAGCTTTAATACTCGCACTACCTTGATCAGCTTCTTCAACAATCACGTTAGTAATACCGGTCAGTTTTTTAGAGCCTTGTTGCAAGCCTTCTATCATGCTTTGAATTTCAACAGTCGCTTTTTGAGTTCGTCCAGCAAGAGTTCGCACTTCATCTGCTACCACAGCAAAGCCTCGCCCTTGCTCACCTGCTCGCGCAGCCTCAATGGCAGCATTTAACGCAAGTAAATTAGTTTGCTCAGAAATACTTTCAATAGTGGTCACCGCTGCATTAATTTGTGTTGCGTCACGGGATAATTGTTCAACCGATGAAAACGCTTCAGCAATACGCTCAGACAAATAGCTAATACGTTTAACGGCATCATTAATTTTACTTTGGCTTTGATCCATTTGTTTAGCGTTTTGCTTGGTATTTAATGAGGTATCGCTTGCATGATGCGCCACATCGGCAATAGCTGCGGTCATTTGATCCATAGCATGTGCTACTGAGTCTAAGTACTGATGCTGCTTATCAATTAAGTTATCATTGGTATTAGCTTGATGAGTAAACTCGTTGGCGGCAACAGCTAAGGTGTCTGCATTACTGCGGATAGCCGTCACCATTTCACTCATATTGTTAGCGCAGCGGTCAATTTCGTTGGCGATTAAGCTAAAATCATCAGTGCCAAAGAAGTTTAATCGCAAGGTTAAATCGCCATCAGCCAGACGTTTTATAGCAATGTACATATCCCATAAGCCGCCACCTAATGAGGTTGAAATCCAATAACTCAATTGAAATAATGGCAATAAACCAATCAGTGCTATTAGCAACATAAAATTAGTTTGGCTTAACGGCTCTTGTTCCCACTGTTGTACATTTTGACTCACGCTTAAAAACTGATTACCCACGCTAGCGGATACCGTTATCACATCACCACTGCGTAAGGTGTTGTCGCGGCCCGAAAGCTGCAATTGGTTATCTTGTGCAAATTGTTCAAGAGCATCATTGGTTAAACCTTGGTTATTGGCAACCAAGGCATAACTTTCAACGCTTGCTTGGACGCGCTGCAACGATGTTTGCTCAATTAAGTCGTGAGTTTGTTGGTAATTCATCAGTGCAACAACACTAGTGATCAATGCAACAAGTGAGCAAACCACAATAAATTTGCCATTAAGGCTCAATTTAATCAACATTGCATCAATCTTTCTAAACTGAATTTGCTTCATATAAGCTTCCTAAGGCAATTTGCCATTATCTCAAAAGTGAGAACAAAACTAAGTAAACGTAAAGCGCCCAAACAAACATTAATCACTATTATAGAAGTGTCTGGTTATTCAGACTAACTTACTATTCAATTAAGCATGATTTTTAAATTTTTTTGCCCTTAATATAATAAGAATGCCTAAGTGCGAACACACTTAGGCATTTGGCTTATTTATTATCGGCTTAAGATGGTTAAACTTAAGCGTGATAGCTCACGTTAATGACTATACCGATAAAAATTTATTCAGTGGCAAATCACGATATCGGATCCCAGTAGCAGCAAAAATCGCATTGGTTAAACTTGGTGCCACTGGCGGTACACCCGGTTCACCAACACCGGCAGGATTAGCAGTCGACTGGATATGAATCACTTCAATTTCAGGGCTTTGTGGTAAACGCAGTAACGGATAATCATGAAAGTTCGATTGCTGTACTTGACCATCTTTAAAGCTAATCTCTCCCATCATCGCTAAACTTAACCCAAAAATAATCGCCCCTTCTGTTTGCGACGTTAATCGGTCTGGATTCACCACCAAACCAGCATCAATCGCGGCGATACTTTTAAGGACTTTAAGATTGTCATCTTTCACTTCAACTAAGGTGGCGACGGCAACATAAGTCGTAAAACTGCGATGAATCGCAAAACCCCAACCTTGATTTTTAAGCGTAGGTGCTTGCTGCGTCAGTTTGGCCTCCATAATATCGAGCACATTATGATAACGGCTGACATCGATAGGATGGTCTTCAAGTGTTTCACCGTAATTGCCATACTCGAACCCTTGATTAGCTAAGGTTTCTTTTCTGGCTTCACCGAGCATTTCTCGCCACATTTGTAAACAAGGTTTATTGGCTTTAACGGCCAACTCGTCCACAAAACTGCCGATGCCAAATGCATGTTGAATATTACACACCGAACGCATCCAACCAATACGAGTATGCGCGGTGGCTTTTACTGCTTCTAGTTGAATTTGTGGTAATGCTAATGGCACGTCAACAAAGCCTAAATCAAGCTCACCAGCGGAGGGTAAGTCGACCCCTTCAGCAAAGGTAGAGCTAATGGACGGAAAACCACTCCGGGCTAACATGGCTTGAGGTTGATTGTTTTTATCTAGCTTAGCTTGATAAAATTGCGCACTAATAGCATGGTAATAACCGTGTTGAATTTCATCTTCTCGGGTCCACGACACTTTAACTGGCTTCTTGAGCTTTTGGGATAAGATGGCCGCTTCTACGCTAAAATCGGGTTTGGATTTACGTCCAAATCCACCGCCCAATAACGTCACATTGATTTTCACTTTCTCTTCTGCAAGCCCAAGTACCCCCGCCACATTTTGCTGAGTACTTTGTGGGGTTTGAGTTGATGCCCAAATTTCGCATCCATCCGCGGTCACACTCGCAGTAGCAACGGGTGGCTCCATCATGGCATGAGTTAAATACGGTACGGTGTAAACCGCATTGATTGTCGATTCAGCGGGCCATGAATCAACACTGGCACCGAGTTGGCGCATGACTTTACCAGGCTGTTTAACTCGTTCGACTAAATCGGCCAAATACTGGGTGGTATCGTGGCTATCATTGACAGATTTAGTCCAGGTGATTTTTAGCGCTTTACGCCCTTCCATCGCACTCCAGGTATTGCTGGCAATAACGGCTACGCCGCCCAAAGCCTGAAATAATGGTGCACCTTTAGGTACAGGTAACTGAATAATATCCAATACTCCCGATACTTTACGCGCCGCGCTGTCATCTAAAGTGGCCACATCACTGCCCAGCACAGGTGGGCGAGTAATGCTGGCATACACCATTCCATCGACGTTAATGTCATAACCAAACATGGCTGTACCCGCTAATATGTCATCCATATCAACGATAGTTTTTCGCTTACCAATAAAGTTGAATTCACTGTCAGGCTTAAAAGTCAGCGTATCAACATCGGGCACTTTAATGGCCGATGCTGCTACCGCTAACTCACCAAAACTTAAGCTTTTACTTGAACCTTTGTGATGTACACGACTTTGCTTGGCATAAACCTCAGCTAATGGCACGTTCCATTTATCGGCTGCCGCTTGCTCAAGCATAGTTCTGGCCATAGCACCCATTTGACGCATTTTTTTATATTGCTTACGAATGCTTCGGCTACCATCAGTGTTTTGATCGCCGTAAGCTTTATCACCTAAGCCTTGAACAACAACAATTTTGTCCCAATCGGCTTCTAATTCATCTGCCAAAACTTGGGGAATACCAGTACGAATACCCTGCCCCATTTCAGAACGATGGCACGTTAGATACACTTTATTATCTTCGCCAATAGCCACAAACAAATTCATCAACGCTTGCTTGTCTTGAGCTAAAGCCATCGGGCTCCAGCCTAAACCCGTTGTCCCTAATGCGAGTCCGCCACCAACGGCGCCAAATAACTTTAATACATTACGGCGACTAATATTTTCAACAGCAGTGAATGTTGTCATGATCACGCCTCCGATGCCGATTGAATAGCCGCTTTTATGCGTGGATAAGTGCCGCAACGACAAATATTGCCCGACATCGCATCAACTATTTGGGTTTCAGTAGGTTTAGGTGTAGTGGTGAGTAACGCAGCGGCAGACATTAACTGCCCAGCCTGACAATAACCACATTGCGGTACATTATGCTCCAACCAAGCTTGCTTTAACTTTTCAGCCTCAAGACCTTCAATCGTAGTAACTTGCTTACCTTGCACTTGCTTTAAACTGGTTAAACAACCGCGCATAGGGCTGCCGTCTACATGAATAGTACATGCGCCACAGAGCCCTGCTCCACAACCAAATTTCGTACCGGTTAGGCCTAAAATGTCACGCAATGCCCATAGCACTGGCATATTAGGATCCGCATCAAGGGAAAAGTCCTTTCCATTGACCATCAATTTTTGTGTTGGGGTTGTCATAATCACTCCTTGTTAGCCAACCAACGTACTAAGTCAGCTGGTGTATCAATATCAAATTGCGCTTGTTCCATAGCAATAATGTTCAAGCTATTATTTTTGTCATGTTGTTTTAAAATGCTTTTAGCACCTTTGTCGCCATCAATCGACATCAGAATGTTAATATCCTCAGCTAAAAAGATAGCAGGAACGCCTACGCTATGCAGGTAAAACGCACAGCTAGTTAAGTTATTATGAATATATGCCTGGATCAATTGCAAATAATCACTGCTTTGCAGTGCGACTTGGTCGGCTAACACTACCAGTAACGCATCGGCCTGTTGGCTTTGGGCATATTGGCCAGCAAGTTTCACTGAACTCGACAAGCCTAAGTGCCAATCATGATTGATAATTCGATGGTGATTGGCTGTAATAGCCAACACTTCATCGGTTTGATGTGCACCTAACATCACCACCGCTGGGGCCATACTCGCCGTTTGAGTAACCTGTTCCAGAGTTTGCAGACAATGTGCCAGTAAGCTTTGTTCGCCTTGCACTTTAGCAACAATTTTAGCACCGTTAAAACGACTGCTAGCTCCTGCAGCTAAGATCACCGTAACAATTTTTGGCATCATTAACACATCTACTCGTTATGTCAGCATTACAGTATCAAGGCTGGTTATCTGACTTTGATACAGCACGCCATGACACTGGGATAATATGCTTAGTGCAACCGAACCCGGCAGCTCGCCACCAAGGGCCAACCCTGCTGGCGCCGAAAAATAGCCACTAAAGTCGTCTACCGTTAACTCAGCCAGGCTCAACACTTTATCACGACGGTGAGTGGGCCCTAATAATGAAATATAAGCCAATGATACGGCTTGCAGTGCAAGTAATGTTTTAGCATCGATTTGTAAATTATGGCTCATTACAAAGGCGGCATCTAAACCATCCAACAGTGTTTTTGATACTTCAGCTGTCGGTTTTTTAATGATTTGGCATCCAGGAAAATCATAGGTACGCGCATAAGCTGTGCGCTCATCAAACACACTAACTTTCCAGCCTAGCGTTTGCGCCATTTGCGCTATAGGTTGGGCATCTAAACCACCACCAAAAATACCAATATGCACTGGAGGCCTAAGTGGAATATGCAGCACTGAGTTATATTGTTCGACCACAGTGCGAGTTTTACTGTTAAGTGTTATCGATGCTGCTTGTGTGGCATCTTGCTCAACAAAGTGACCACTTAATTGATTGACCGGTGTGCCGTCTGCAACAATATCAATTTGATACACGCCAGCATGGCCACGCATTAAAGCATCATGAACACTAACTAAACCAAGATAATTATTCGATTTATTTAGCGATACCATCATAATATTGACAATGCCACCACACCCAAGCTGATAACTAGTATCAGACTCATCGGTTGCGTCATAGGTTAATTGAATAACTTGCTGAGTTTGAATCGCACGTTGCGCGTGACGACGTAAATCTGCTTCAAGGCAACCACCACTTAACATCCCTAAGCTTTTACCCATGGGATGAAATAGCATTATGGCGCCAGGTTTGCGGTAAGAAGAGCCTTGCACTTGAGTAAGAACGGCGAGTACCCAGTCTTCTTGGTAAGAAGGTAACCAGGTATCGAGTAAATCAACGAGGTGTTGAACCATTTGAACTGTCCATCATATGTAAACGCATGCTCTTAAGCTAACAGACTGCGTTTACAATGCAAAGAATCAATAGTTTCAACTTATTAAAAAATAACCTCAATGATCTGATTGCATAACAAATTGTTAATCAAATAACTGATCAGCAACAAAAGGATTATGTTGTCGTTCATCCGCAAACGTCGACATGGGACCATGGCCAGGAATAAAACTCACATTGTGACCTAATGGCCATAATTTGGTGGTGATGGAATGGAGTAAATCTTGATGATTAGATTGCGGAAAGTCAGTACGACCAATTGAACCACGAAAAAGTACATCACCGACCCACGCTAAGTTAGCTTGGGTATTATAAAAAACGATGTGTCCTGGCGTGTGTCCTGGACAATGCAACACTTGCAAATGTTGCTCACCGACATTCACATTATCGCCTTCATTGAGGTATTGAGTTGGCTCAAAGGCTTCAACACGTGGAAAACCAAAGTTTTGACTTTGTTTAACTAAGTTTTCTAACCAAAATTTATCCGCAATGTGCGGACCTACGATCGGAATGGCTAATTTTGTAGCCAATGCCACAGCGCCACCAACATGATCAATATGACCATGAGTTAATAATATTTTTTCAACACTCAAGCCTAACTTAACCACCTCGGCTAAAATCCGATCAATGTTGCCACCTGGATCAACAACCGCGGCCTTTAAGGTCTTTTCACACCAAATAACACTGCAATTTTGCTGAAAAGGCGTTACAGGGATGATTTGATACTTCATCGACAACCTCACTGTTTAATTATCATTAAGTTAATTATCGGTTATTCCAACTCAGTCAGGTTTGATCTAGATAGCTATTTAAGATGATTTACGTCGAGTTACCGATTGTTAATAGCTAACATGACTCATAAAATAACATTATTTGCGCTGGCATCCAGATATCATATCAATCAAATGATATCGTTAAGCAGCAATTTAATAAGCTTAATATCACTATTAATCATGACTAAATAGGCATTTTATGCACATTGACCATACATTATCAGACATTGTTGCCCGTAAGCACTTTTTCTCAGTACCTTTAGACTACCAACAAAGTCCCAGCAAACAGATCACTGTTTTTGCCCGCGAAATAGTCAGCATTGAAAACCAACATAAAGAACTACCTTACTTAGTCTTTTTTCAAGGCGGACCGGGGTTTGGTGCTGTAAGACCCATAAGTAACAATGGCTGGATAAAACGCGCCTTAACAGAATATAGAGTCCTATTACTTGATCAGCGTGGCACTGGGTTATCGACTCCTGTTAATGCCAGCAGCTTAAGCTACATGAGTGCTACAGATCAGGCCGACTACTTAAGCTTTTTTCGCGCCGACAATATTATTCGCGACGCTGAATACATTCGCGCTAAATTATCACCCGATCAACCGTGGAGTATTTTAGGTCAAAGTTTTGGCGGATTTTGTGTATTACATTATTTATCTGCGGCGCCAGAAGGCTTAAAAGAAGCCTATATCACTGGCGGTATTCCTTCATTAACCCGCCCTGTAGATGAAGTTTATCAAGCAACCTATCAGCGAGTCATCGCCAAAAACAATGACTTTTTCAAACGTTTTACTGACGCCCGTTTACTCGTGGATAACCTGGCCAAGTATCTGTACGACAACAAGGTTTATTTAGCGACTGGCGAGCTACTTAGTGTTGAGATGCTGCAGCTATTAGGCATTAACCTCGGCATGGAACAAGGACCAGAATCGGTTTACTATTTGCTTGAGCATGCCTTAGTTGAAACCAACCACGGTGTTGATATTAATCCGTTATTTTTACATCAATTTAGCCATTTTCTCGACTACAGCACTAATCCTCTTTTTGCGTTATTGCACGAGTCTATCTACTGCCAACATAATGCTTCATCCTGGGCGGCTCATAGAGTGAGATCGCAGTTTGAACAATTCAACTACCGTCCAGGTAAGCCATTATTGTTTACTGGAGAAATGGTTTACCCATGGATGTTTGCCCAGTTTGAGCAACTTGAACCACTACAACAAGCTGCCAACTTAATTGCGGCTAAAAAAGACTGGCCCGCATTGTACGACTTAGAAAAACTGTCTAACAATAAGGTTCCTGTTGCGGCAGCGATATACAGCGAAGATATGTTTGTTGAAATGCAATACAGCTTAGAAACAGCTAAGCAAGTCAATAACCTTAAATACTGGCTCACCTCAGAATACGAGCACAATGGTATTCGTATGGACGGCGAACACATTTTAGATAAATTGATCAGCCTTAATCGCGGTAAATGCCTTCGTTAACTGTGCTTACGCTAGAAGCATTTTTGTTAAAATTGCTTATTGTTGAAGAGCATAAGTTAAGAGTACATAAACTAAGAGTGCATGTGTTAACAAGGCAGATGCGAAAGCTACTTTGCTAAATACTAGGTTAAAAAAACGGCTTAAGCATTAATGCTTAAGCCGTTTTCTATTGCTTTACTGCAGATACATATCTGTAGTAAAGCACACACATTATACTACTTGGATAACTTGTTCTTTAGTAAAACGAGACTTAGGCAATGCAGCGTTATAATCTTCTTCAGGGCTGTGGTAACCCAATACAAGTGCTACGTCGCAAATATAACCGTCTAATTCTTTTGCAAAAATTTGACCCACCATCTCAATATCAATCCCTTCCATCGGGGTTGAATCAATACCTAAACGGGCAACGGCATGCATAGTGTTACCTAACGCTAAATAGGTTTGTGCTTTAGTCCACTCAGCATTGTTACCTGCTTCGTCAGTATTTAAGTCCACAAATGCGTATGCGCCAAATGCACCTTCACGATCTTCAGCCTTAGTACGGCCATCGGCAATACCTTGATCGACCACTTTGGCATAATCTTCACGGGTATATTTTGGATTATGAGCAAACAATACGATGTGAGATGCCGCCTTAATATGCGGTTGATTAAACTGAAACTTGTTAGCAAAAGTGTCATGCATACGCTGTTTGGCTTCATCACTTTCAATCACGATAAATTTCCATGGTTGAGAGTTGATAGATGAAGGCGATAGTCTCATGGCATCATAAATAATTGCCATATCGTCGGCTGAAATACGTTTGCTTGGATCATAGCGTTTGGCGGTGTAGCGTTTTTCTAAATCAGTAATAATAGCGTTGGTCATTTCAGACTCCATATAAATTTTAGACAATCAGTAAAAGGATTGGTAGTTAAACGGCATGTCATAATGAGATCGATTGACCTACCATGTTGATCACACCAACACGGCATGATTAACGAATTAACATTAAATAAACTTACAACTAAACGATAAAATAAACAGAAAACAAGCAATAAATACAATTGGTTAACAATGATGTTCACATGTAAATCTCATTATTCTATAATTGTGCTATTAAATAGCTTTTCAAGGACATCGAGTAAATAAAATCACTATCGCCATTTAATCGAGCAACCCATACTGGCGGTTTGTTGCTTAGGCCCTTTACCAATAGCAGCAATCAAGTGCATGGCATTCAAAAGCTCTGGTTCTCGATTAGGATCATTCTGCAAACTGGCATTATCTAAACGGCCACGATATTGCAATTCACCAAGGTGATTAAAGCCAAAAAAGTCTGGGGTACACACTGCGCCATATTGTTGACCAACATGCTGGCCTTCATCCACTAAGTAGGGGAAAGTAAACCCGTGCTGCTCAGCAAAACGAAGCATGTTTTCTGGCGAGTCGGAGTCAACCTGATGATAGTCATTTGACATCACGGCAAGGACATTAATGCCTTCGGCCATCAGTTGCTTTGTGTCCTCGGCTAAGCGAGTCGCAATGGCTTTAACATAAGGGCAGTGATTACAAATAAACATAATCAACAAGCCCTTTTCACCCAAGTGTTCACTCATAGTAAAAGCGTCACCATTAGGGGTTTTAAGTGTAAAATCTGGTGCTTTCCAGCCGAAATCACAAATAGGCGTATCAAGTAACATAGTTTATATCCTTTACGGTTAGGCTGAAGTACAGTGATATTGATTAGTAGCTCAGTGCCTAACCTCGTTAATGTTGCCATTATACTCGCAACGCCAAACGCTATATACAGCATAATAATTGAAATATTATCAATTATTATTTGATAATCTACTGAAACAAAAACAGCCAACAAATGTTAGCTGTTTTACATAAGCTTGATAGCCTTAAACATTAACCACTAGGGCCTGTTGCTCTTTGCTGGTTGAATGTTGTTCGAGTTAAAAACGTTTTAATCGAGGAGAATGGATTGATGCCTAGTCATCTAAGCAAAATGCATTCAACAAAGAGTAAAACGTTTTTAGCCGAACCCTTCGGGCAGCGTTTGTTGGCCATTTTTACTGCGTTATCGACTTTTTATGTAGAATAACTACACCTCAAAGTCTCTGCCGCGCAGTTGTATATGTGAGTAATGGTCAACAATTCGCTGCAAAAACAACCTTGAAAGATCAACAGGCCCTAATCATTAGAATATTAGCTTTTTGTGATCACAGCCCGGTAACCACCGTGGTGCTCATCGGCCACAAACTCAATAAAGTGCTTAATACTATCGAGACTATCTTCCTGATAATGTGACACATACAACAATTGACTTAAGTGCTCTTTGGCGATGAGTTCAAGGGCGTTTTTAATCAATCTTCGACCTAAGTAATCTAAACCTTGATAGGGCTCATCGAGGATCAATAACGTTGGCTGTTTAACAATGGCTCTGGCGATTAATAATAACCGTTGCTGGCCATATTCTAATTGCCTAAATGACGATTTGCTCAAATGACCCATGTGTAAAATGGCTAACCACTCAGTTGCGATAGCCACTTGTTGTTTCGACGCTTGTTGATACAAACCTATCGAGTCATAAAAGCCTGATACAATCACATCTAAGGCACTGCAATTAACCCGATACTGTAAATGCAACGCCGATGACACCATGCCTATATGCTTTTTAATCTCCCAAATACTTTCGCCTGAACCTCTTTTTTTACCAAAAATATCAATGTCATTGCTATAACACTGCGGATGATCGCCAAAAATAAGCCCAAGCAAAGTACTTTTACCGCAACCATTAGGTCCTTTAACTTGCCAATGCACGCCATTATCGATGCGCCAATTCACCCCAGAAAAAATCACTTTATCACTGTAAGCTACTCGGCCATTGTTCAATTGAAAAACTGGATTTGCAAAGCTTGGACTGTGACGATGCCGACGAATAAGCGCCAACAACTCTTCACTTTGTTGCCCAGACTGCGCTGTAAGTTGGCTTATAAGCGGATGGTTATCCCACTCAGACTTAGTCATTACACTGTCTAGCGTGCCATGATTAAACATCGCAATATGTTCAATCCAGTCTGGCATATCTTCTTCACGCGACACAACAACCAGCATTTGTACTGTTTGCGATAACTGCTGTAAATAGTGACTTAACGCTTGTCGATGGCCAACATCAAGCCCAGCATAAGGTTCATCGAGCACTAAAAAAGGCACTTTGGTTGCCACTGCGCGGGCAAGCATCACCCGGCGGCTTTCGCCGGTAGAAAGCTGAGTAAACGGGCTAGCGCTTAACTGAATTAGATTTAATTGCTGCAATAATCGATGAGTCAGCGCTTCATCATTACATTGGGCAAAGATAACCCCATAAACCGTAGTTTTAGGATCG
The DNA here is from genome assembly GCF_003855395.1 of Shewanella livingstonensis. Taxonomy (NCBI): domain Bacteria; kingdom Pseudomonadati; phylum Pseudomonadota; class Gammaproteobacteria; order Alteromonadales; family Shewanellaceae; genus Shewanella; species Shewanella livingstonensis. The sequence continues at coordinate 3,300,860 of NZ_CP034015.1, forward strand.
ATATAGCCTAAAGATTCGCTGTCATCTTGATCAAGAATATCGTCAAGTAACTGCTGCTGTTCATGCAACGACACCAGGGCGACTTTCGTGCGGTCTACACCCAATAGCTGGCCAGAATAAGCCAAGGTTTTATCGTGCGCTTGCTGAGTGAATAGCAGCCCCAATAATGCACCTAAATCACCTTCGGTACTAAACACCCCCCAAGATTGTTGCGGTTCAATAAGCCAATTATCAATGTCCATCGTCACACTAGACGAACGGCATTGCAGCTGTGTAAATCTGATTTCCATTTTGGCGCTTATCCTCGTCTATTAATACTAATTATTTAACAGCGTTTATAGTCAGAGTGTCTCACAAGACGGTTTGTGAAATCGACAAAAAAGACAGATCATGTTTATGATCTGCCTTAAGGTTAACGTGTAATAAATCTTGTCATTTCTCACTAATGAATCATGCAATAAATCATCTAAACTCAGCTATTGCACCTCGTTAGCCTATAACGCTCATTTCATTAACAATAAACTCGACTACCGCCCCTTCTGTCGCGGCGACGTAATCAGCTAAATGTTGATTACCCATATGAGCTTGCCACAATTCACGGCTCTGCCAGTTTTCATAAAACATAAAATGCGCTGGATTAGCATTATCTTGGTGTAAATCGTAGTTAATGCAACCTTCTTCAGCACGCGTAACCGCAATCAGTTTTAATAATTCAGCTTTGACTAAATCGACTTTGTCTGCTTTAGCGATAATGTTGGCAACGATAGTTAACTGTGACATTTTTACTTCCTTTTAATCATACAATCAATAAAATCAATAAAATCAATAAAATCAATAAAACTTTATAAATATGGGAGAAGAATAGACTTTATAAATAACTAAAAACCTTCTAATACAATTTTACCAATTGAACGGCCAGATTCTAATGCTTGGTGGGCAGCACGCAAATTTGTCGCGTTAATAGCGCCCATGTGCTGACCTAACGTGGTTTGAATATAACCTTGGTCAACGAGATCAGCAACCCGATTCAATAACCGACCTTGTTCATCCATATCTGCCGCATTAAACATCGAACGAGCAAACATAAACTCCCAATGTAATGACAAGCTTTTTAGCTTCAATTTAGTCACATCAAGCGCTTCAGGGTCGTCAATCATGGCAATCTTACCAAATGGCGCTAATAACTCTGTGTAACTCTCAAAATAACTATCCGTGCTGTTTAGGCTCGCAACGTGAGTCACTGGGCCAATGTTTAGCGCTTCAATTTGTGCTGCAAGTGGCTTGCTGTGGTCGACAACATAGTCCGCACCCAATTTCTTAACCCACTCACTTGAGCTTGCACGTGATGCCGTACCAATAATGGTTGCACCCGTAATAGCTTTAGCCAATTGTACAAATATAGAACCCACTCCACCGGCAGCGCCAACAACCAAAATCACTTCGTTTGATTTATCTATCGCGCTAGGGCTTTGCTGTTTAATTGATAAATGTTCAAACAACAGCTCCCATGCTGTAATTGCCGTTAACGGCAGTGCAGCCGCTTCAGCATTTGACAAACTTTTTGGCTTAAAACCGACTAAACGCTCATCGACCAATTGAAATTCAGCATTACAACCTTGGCGAGTAATATCACCGGCATAATAAACCACATCACCTGGCTTAAATTGGCTGGTTTTATCGCCTGTTGCAATCACCTCACCCACAGCATCCCAACCAATCACTTTCACTGCACCGTCTGTTGGCGGCATAGTTAAACGCACTTTATAATCGGCAGGGTTAACCGAAATTGCATTCACCTTGATAAGTAAATCACGGCCAGTGGCAATAGGCTGCGCTAAAGTGACATCGATTAATGATTCTGGGTTCGAAATTTCAAGAGACTGTGTGTATCCAATAGCTTTCATAATGTGGTTCCTGTTATGTCAATCTGCAAATGATGTTCAAACTTGATGAAGTAATAATAGCCCTTGTTTTATCACCCATAAACAGCATAATGATTGAAAAATTATCAAATTAAATTGGATAATCATGCTTCTAGAAGACTTACAAGTGGTACTAAAAGTAGCTGAGTTTCGCAGTATTACTGCCGCAGCAACTAACTTAGACATGCGCACTGCAACCGCCAGTGCGGCACTAAAACGAGTAGAAGCTAATTTAGGTGCAGAGTTATTTATTCGCACCACTAGACAATTACGTTTATCGAGCGCTGGCGAAAAATACATTCCACAGTGTGAGCAAGCCATGTTAATGCTGGAGCAAGCAAAGCAGAACATGAAAGGTGAACTGGACATTATTGATGGTGACTTACGCTTAGCCATATCATCGGATCTGGGGCGTAATATCGTTATGCCTTGGCTAGATGAATTTATGGATACTCATTCAAAAGTGAGTTTAAGAGTCAGCATTAGTGATACCAACGTTGACTTTTATCGCGACGCTGTCGATTTAGCTTTACGTTATGGTTCACCTAATGATGCTAACTTATACGGTTTTAAAATTTGTAATGTGCCAAGGCTAATTTGTGCATCACAAGCTTACCTTGATAAATTTGGTACACCGACCCATCCACAAGATTTGGCACAACATAACGCCCTGCTATATCAATTACAAAACTTAACCCACGACATCTGGGAATTCACCCAAGGTAATGACAGTCTTAAAGTAAAAGTATCGGGCAACCGAATAGCCAATGATGCCGACTTAGTTAGACGTTGGTGCGTCAGTGGTAAAGGCATTGCTGCCAAGTCTTGCTTAGACATGTCACATGATTTACTTGCTAGTAATTTGGTAAGGATCATGGCGGACTATCCACTTAAATCTACTGAATTGTGGTTAGTGTTTCCTAGCAGACAATCTATTACCCCCGCAGCGCGATTACTGCGCGATATGCTTAAGCAGAAAACTCGTGATATTTTGCAGCAATTAATTGACAGAGGCATACTTGATAAAAGCATGTTGGATTAAATAGGCCATTTTAAAAAGTAATGTCCACATTAAGCCTTGAAATATGCAGAACAAGCACTTAACAGGCTTGAACTACAACATCCAATATCGATCATAACCGTTACTTTAACAAAAGGCATAATCTTGACGTTAGTGGTTTCTACTCTAGCGGGTATTGTTAGACATTAAAGAGTTGCATCATAGCTATAGAAAAAGCATGGCTAATCATTAACATAAAGGATTAGCCTGTACAGCAGAGAAAATAATATCCCGAACACTTACATCCAATACACTGGATAATGACGCTTAGGATCAGTAGAGAGGTTATTAACAACTAATGCCACGAGTAAGAGCAATACTGAGCCTAAAAATACTGGCATTAACGCGTAGAGAAAGCCGAGATTGTGTACGTTTTCACCACCAATTACAGCTATCAAAGCAGTAGCACCTCCAGGAGGATGTAAGGTCCGAGTCAAGTACATTAACGCAATTGATAGTGATACAGATAAAGCACTAGCAAGTACGATATAATCAGCAAAGACTTGATAAACTGCAACACCAATTAATGCTGACAATACACTGCCACCAATTAAATTACGCGGTTGAGAAAACTCCGCCAATGGCGCACCATAAACCAGCACAGCTGAAGCGCCAAAAGAACCGATAACAAACATGCTACCCATTGGGTTTACGCTGATATAAAAAGCAAGACTGGCAACTAAGTAGATACCACAAAATGCTCCAACCCAAGACCAAATAATTTTCTTAAGCGGTTGTCTTGGAGGACAAATATCTTTCGAACGCATACGGGTAAAATAGAATCTCATGATGATAATCCGGACTGAATAGAATCAATACATTATTGATAAGTGATCTGCATCACAATTAGCGGTGGATAAATTAGCGCTAAATAAACTTGATTGCAATTGCACTTTCTAAAGAATAGCGAAATATTAAACAATTCGACAATATACCTGGTGAGCACAGCGCGGATATATTAATTAATAAGCTAATATATTAACTTTACTAGGGGCTGTTGTATTAACTTTGCTTTAATTTTTACTTTTTTATAACAACCCCAAATTATTTACAGACTCTATTTATAAGCATCTTCGCCCAGATAAAAAATACTTATTCTATTAATCCTTCAAGTCCACTTGCTACCTAGATAGCTATCGTTTGTATTGGTTTGGACATCATTAATGCCTGTAAGAAAAAGCAATTAACACCAAAAAATATTTAAATACTAGCCTACGATCTTGAATAGCCATATTTATTGCTACTAGCTTTTAGTCGCTGGCTATATTGTAAATAGGAGTCAAACATAAGCTAAACATAGCCAATATCAATCGAACTCACGGGAGTTCGATTGATAACCAATAGATTAATGTGTCGCTTTGTCTCCCCAAATCTCTTTTAATCTTTGGTCTCTGCCGCAATTCCAGCGATAAGCATTATAGCGAATAGGATTGTTTTTATAGTAATCCTGATGGTAACTTTCATCGCCTTTTATCGGATAAAATATCGATGCATTTAAAATAGGCGTGACCACTTTATTATTAGGAAATTGCTTTTCGACTTTGCTTTTAGACTGTTGTGCAATTTCTCTTTCTGTGTCATTTGCCACGAAAATGGCACTTAAGTAGCTCGAGCCTTTATCGCAAAATTGCCCTTTAGCATCAAAAGGGTCAATGTTAACCCAGTAATGTGCTAACAACTGTTCGTAGCTCACTTTGCTAGGATCATAGGTGATTTCAACGGCTTCAAAATGACCTTGATGGTTACCGTTATAAATAGGGTCTTTAATGTTTCCGCCAGTAAACCCAGAGATCACATCGGTTACGCCATCGAGTTTTTCAAAATCGGACTCCATACACCAAAAGCATCCACCGGCTAAAATGGTTTTATCTGCGGTGGCATTCGATGCATAAGACAATATACTTGCCGCTAATATTGTTAACGCTAGTGTACTTTTCATAACACTCCCCTTTCTTTTTCTAGGTGATTAGTATGTTTGATTCTCACATTCCTACTATATGAACTTAATAGTGTAAAAGTTCACTATTACATTTGCTAAGAGCCTAATTCTAAATTGACGACTGCAGACAGAGCCAACCCAAAAACGCCTTGGATTGAAATACCATATCGTTTCGCTGTCGATTTAGCCCGTCACTAATTTAGCTTTTCGCTTTGGTCTTCTTTTTATACGATTTTTTAAAACTGCGTTTCGGTGCACTATTGGCGACACCTTGTAATGCCGAAGGTAACTGGCTCGATGCCTGGATTATTAAACCATCTAACTGGCTCAGCAATGGCTGCATAAACGCATCGTACTTTAAACGTTTTTGGCTGATAGCATCGAGGCTGTTTTCCCATAGTGCCGTCATGTCCGGTGTGGTTGCTGATTCGGGTAAACTGCGGATTAAGCCAACACCGACGGGCGTTGCCAATATTGATTTTCCTTGGCGAATTAAATAACCGCGCTTAAACAGCAATTCAATAATCCCAGCCCGTGTGGCCTCAGTGCCCAAACCATCGGTTTCTTTAAGGATTTTCTTAATATCGCTATCGGTGACATAACGACTAATGCCCGTCATTGCGCCTAATAATGTCGCGTCGGTAAAATGCTTTGGCGCTTGAGTCATTTTTTCTAATAACTCACCACGTTCACATTGCAGTATTTGCCCTTTAACTAGCGGCGGTAGCGACTGCACAGCTTCGTCGTTATCATCTTCACCACTACTTGAATGACTATTGCCCTGATTTGTTGTAGCTGCCCGTTTAAACAGCTGTTTCCAGCCCAAAGTTTTGTCTTGACGTGCTTTTGTAGTGAATAAACCACCAGCAATGGTCACTTCGACGGATGTTTCAGCATAGATATAAGCGGGATAAAACTGGGCTAAATATTGCCTTGCCACATGTTGATATAACTTGGCTTCATTGCTTGATAATGACGATAAGTTAGCCACCTTTTCAGTTGGCACTATCGCATGGTGAGCATCTACTTTAGTGTCGTCCCACGCTTTAGATTTAAGCTTGGCGTTGGGCGCGTCGCAAGCCTCCACTAACCCAGCAGCACCTTTGAGTACGGCATCTAATACTTTGGGGGCTAAAGAATGCTGATCTTTAGGTAAATAGCGACTGTCGGAGCGTGGGTAAGTAATTAATTTGTGGCGCTCGTACAAGCTTTGGCAAGTATCAAGCACCTCTTTTGCCGATAAGCCAAAGCGTTTAGCTGCATCGATTTGTAAGGCGGATAAGCTGTAAGGTAATGGTGGGTTTTGGCGCTTATCTTTAGCGTCAAGTTTAGTTACTTCAGCCGGTTTACCATTAATACGAGCAACCACATTTTCGGCTAAACCTTTAGCTAATACTCGGCCGTCTTCATCCATATAGGGTTGACATGCTTCGCTAGGTTGCCATTTAGCGGTAAATGCTTGTTGTTGGTCGGTGAGTAAATGCGCTAAGACTTCATAAAAAGCTTTAGGTTTGAAATCGGCAATCTCATCATCGCGACGAACGACGAGCCCCAGCAAAGGTGTTTGAACACGGCCAACAGACAACACGCCTTGGTAACCCACTTTACGACCTTGGATGGTATAAGCACGGGTCATGTTCATGCCATATAACCAATCAGCACGGCTGCGAGCTAATGCCGAGGTTGATAATGGGATAAACTCTCGGTTACTGCGTAACTGCCCTAGCGCACGTTTCACCGCTTGTGGATTTAAATCACTGATTAATAGTCGCTGGACTTGATTAAGCTTATCGCCCTTTACGCCCAAATAAGAAATGACTTCATCGACTAGAAGTTGACCCTCGCGATCCGGATCGCCAGCATTAATAATCGATGATGCTTGTTTTACCAGTTTTCGCAGCACAGTAAGTTGGCTACGAGTTTTGGGTTTGGGCTGTAACTTCCAAGTTTGCGGTACGATAGGAAGATGTTCGAGTTTCCACGATTTAAATGCATCATCGTAAGCATCTGGCTCGGCTTGTTCGAGCAAATGGCCAATACACCATGACACGCAATCACCATTAGCAGCAGTGATAAAGCCATCACCTTTTTTATGTGGTTTTGGCAGAACATCGGCGATTGCACGACCTAAACTGGGTTTTTCAGCAATATATAGAATCATAATCCACTGTTGGGGCGCTAGCGTTCAAAAGATAAACCGCGCCACTTAACTGTATAAATTTACAGTATAGATTAGCGTTAAATACGCCAAGCTGCAAATATGAAATAATTAACCACTTTGTCACTTAAATCATTACAATGCGCAGGTTCACTTCCAAACTTGATAAATAGATGAAACTCGGCCACCGCTTAGCATATATCAACATGATGATCCCCAATGGTTATACTCATATTTGGGATTGCTGTTGCGACCATGGATTACTCGGCGCCGCGTTACTAGACAGGCATGCGGCCATGATCCATTTTGTCGACATTGTGCCAGCATTGATGCAGCAGTTAACCGCCAAGCTCGAACGTTTTTACCCACAGCAAAATCCACCAAAATGGCAAGTACACTGTAGTGATGTGTCAGCGATACCTTTGGTTCAAGATGAGCATACGCCCTTGGTGATTATTGCCGGAGTGGGTGGAGATTTGATGATCGAGTTTGTTAACTCACTTTGCCAACAATATTCGAACCGAAAAATCGATTTTATCTTGTGTCCAGTTCACCATCAATATGAGTTGCGCCAACAACTTATCAAACTTGATTGTAAATTAATTGACGAAAAACTGATTGAAGAAAATAGCCGGTTTTATGAGATTATCTACGTTCGTTTTGGTAAGCAATCATCGAGAAAAAAAAGTGATCGTCCTACGACTAAAATTAGCGTTATAGGCAATAAGTTTTGGCAATGTAGCAATGATCAAGAGCGCGATATGGCTAAGCGGTATTTAAACAAAGTGCTGACTCACTATCAAAAAATAAGCCTGTCAAATCCACAAAAAGCTTCTCAAACGTTACAAGATTATCTAGCGATTAAAGCACTGATATAGCATCTACAACGGACATTATCCTACTTGTTCGCTGCACTACTTTAAAGCGAGATACCGGCTCAAAAGCATTACCGGGATGACGATGTAGACCATATTACTGGATGACCGTATTTGAAAGCGCCCCCTTAAGCCTGATGCACTTGTGATCGATGTTTATCGTTTGTGATCGCTTGATCTTTATATTTATCGCTTGTTACCCCTGATATCAATCTTTATCGCTCTTATAGCCTCTAGCCGCGAAGCGACCTAACACCTAGGCATTTGCGCAGTATTCGCTTGATATCAATCTCTATCGCTTGTCATCGAGTTTTTAAAGCAGACATAAAAAAACCAGCATTTTCATGCTGGTTTTTTATCACTCACACACAGTGGTTAACTTATGGATGACACACGTTGTGCATCTCTAAGTTAGTACCAATGTCTTTTGAGCGATTAGCTTTGGCATCATCGTTACGTAATTGCGTTAAATGATCCAAGTAAGCTTGGTCAACATCATTAGTAATATAATGACCGTCAAATACTGATGTTTCGAAACGCTTAATCTCTGGATTTTCCATTCTTACTGCTTCAATTAAGTCGCTTAAATCTTGGAAAATAATCCCGTCGGCACCAATGATTTTGGCAATTTCGTCAGCATCACGACCATGAGCAATAAGCTCATTAGAGGTCGGCATGTCGATACCATACACATTAGGGAAACGGATTTCAGGAGCTGCTGATGCAAAGTAGACTTTCTTCGCGCCAGCTTCACGTGCCATTTCAATAATCTGCTCAGATGTAGTGCCACGAACAATCGAGTCATCAACTAATAATACGTTTTTACCTTTAAACTCGGTATTAATCGCATTCAATTTACGACGTACTGATTTTTTACGTTCTAGCTGACCTGGCATAATAAACGTACGGCCAATGTAGCGGTTCTTAACAAACCCTTGGCGATACGGTAAATCCATACAACGGGCAATTTCTAATGCGATATCACACGATGTCTCTGGAATAGGGATAACAACATCAATGTCATGATCTTCCCATTCCTTTTTAATTTTTTCGCCTAACTTAGCGCCCATGTTTACGCGGCTGGCATACACAGATATTTTGTCGATGCTCGAATCTGGACGTGCAAAATACACGAATTCGAAAATACACGGAGCATAGCTTGGGTCTGCTGCACATTGACGGGTAAACAATTGCCCATCAAGAGAAATATAAACTGCCTCACCTGGAGCCACATCGCGCATCACTTCAAAACCTACGGCATCTAATGCCACACTTTCTGAAGCAACCATATATTCAGTGCCTGTGGGTGTCTCATGCTTACCGAGTACCAATGGACGAATACCAAAGGGATCACGAAAAGCCACTAAACCTTGGCCGATGATCATGGCGACTACCGCATAAGCTCCGCGCGTTTGCGCATGTACTTTGGCTACCGCATCAAACACTTCATCGGCACTTAAGGTTAAGCTGCGCGTTTCTTGTAATTCATCAGCTAACAGATTTAACAAGATTTCCGAGTCAGAGGTTGTATTAACATGACGACGCTTGGTGACTAGGCTTTCGGCCAGTTCAATCGTGTTAGTTAAGTTACCGTTATGCGCTAACGAAATACCAAATGGCGAGTTAACATAAAACGGTTGTGCCTCTGATGCACTCGAGCTGCCCGCGGTAGGATAACGAACATGTCCAATACCGGCATTGCCTTGTAAACGCTGCATATGTTTAGGTTCAAACACATCTTTAACTAAGCCGTTTGCTTTGCGTAAACGAAACGCATTCATGTCAACCGTAACAATACCTGCTGCGTCTTGACCACGATGTTGAAGCACAGTCAGCGCATCATAAATGGTCTGATTAACTGTTGATTTTCCTACTATTCCGACGATACCACACATGGGTAAGGTTCCTCACTGTAAGGTGTTTTATGTTTATATTTTGGGTACAAAGCTTGAGGTATTTTCCAGATAGTTAAAAAACCACTGAATAACCACGCCAAATTCAGGTACAAGAACAGAATCCTGCCACCATTTAGTGTCAGGGAACGCCGTAAAAGCATCCATAAAAAACAGTAATGCACTAACGATTAACGCGCCACGAATGGCACCAAAACACAGGCCTAAAACTCGGTCTGTGCCCGATAAGCCGGTTTTGGCCACTAACTGGCCTAACAAATAATTAACTAATGCCCCTAGGATCAGGGTAATGATAAAAAGAATGGCAATCGCCACACCGTTTCTGACTAACTCGTCCTGCATTTGAGTTAAATGAGCAGCGAGATCAAGATAAAACTGGCTAGCGACGAAGAAAGCGGCAAACCAAACCACAAGAGACATGGCTTCTTTGGCAAATCCACGGATCAAACTAATAATAGTTGATAACCCGATGACAATAATTATTGCGTAATCAATCCAAACCATGAAGATGGGGATCCGGTATAGGGTTCAAGACGGCGGGATTCTAACAGAGACAGAGATGTTTCTCACCTCTGATTGCACAAATTATTCTTGCGTGATTAAGAACAATCAAATTGTAAATATTAATCACTCAAGTAAAACACCGTCTGAACAGGTTATTGTTCCTGTGGATTATAGGTTACGATCTTACCTTTTAATCCGGTTAATTTGAATATAGGTTGTTGACGAGCTTTAAGTTTTTCTTCTGATACTTCAGGGCCAACAAACACTCGAGTTAACTTACCTTCAACAGGCGTTTTAGGCAGTGTATATGCGTTAAATCCAGCCTTTCGAAGTTGAATGATTAAGGCTTTTACGTTGGTAATATTATTAAAACCGCCTAACTGCAATGTAAATCCTGCAGTAACGGGTGATTTGATTTTATTTGCTACCTGTACTTCAGGCTGTTTAGCTATCGGAGCCACGGGCACAGGCTGTTTAGCTATTTGGCTAACTTCTTTTACTGGCTCTTTAGTCGGTTCTGCTTCACCTAATGCCACAATATCGTTACTAAGATCTTTAGGCTCTGCAATCGTTAACACTTGAAACTCTTCCACTGTCTCAGCGTTATTGGCAGCACTAGCTCTATTAGAAGCACTTAACGAAGCAGGACGTAAAGGAATTTCAGTAAATTCCTCGACCACCTGCGGCTGTTTTCCATCTAATAAATCAGGTAAAAAAATGACGCCTAAGGCCACTAGTACTATTGTACCCACCAAGCGATTTTGAAATTGACGATTCAAAGCTAATTCCCTTTGTTAATAAAACGACGTTAATGATGGTTAATAAAACCGACGTCTTAAATAGTTTTATAAAGATTTAAACCCTGCGACAGTATAAAAAGAGCCAAAGACAATGAGCACATCATCAGCATTTACTGTTGCTTGTATAGCTTGCCATGCGCTAGCGATATTAGTAAATTCACTGACATGCTCACGACAACTATCGTTAGGCAGCGCTTGACACAGTGCTTGTGCTGATGCACCGCGTGGATTATCTAAACTCACAAAATTCCAATGACTAATTTGCTCGGCTAATGTGGCTAATACCGACTTAATGTCTTTGTCTTTAAGCATGCCACACAAGGCTACAATACGACGACCTTGATACGCCTGCAATTGCTGAGCTAAATAGCGGGCGGCATGCGGATTATGTGCAACATCTAATAGAACCAGTGGTTGCTCACTCACTTGCTCTAGTCGTCCGGCAAGCTGAACTTGTTGTAAGCCTTGGTTAATCTGCTGCTGGCTAATGTGCGACCAAATATGACTTAGTAGCGCGACAACACTGGCAGCATTAGCTAGTGGTAACCTTGGTACAACTAACCCCTTATAAGATTGCTGCGCCGATGTAAAGTGCCATCGCTGTGGTTGGTTGTGATCTTTATGATAATTAAATTCATAACCAACACGGTAAAGCGATGTACTGATCTGGTTAGCATAGTCAGTAACACTCAACGGTAAGTCTGGTTCACCAATAATGGCAAGACAATTTGAGCGAAATACGCCAGCTTTTTCTCGGCCAACCAGCTCGCGAGTGTCGCCTAAATATTCTTGATGATCAAGATCGATAGAGGTCAACACCGTAGCAGTAGAATCAATAATATTAGTGGCATCTAACCGTCCACCTAAGCCAACTTCCAGTATAACCACATCGACTTTAGCCGCTTTAAATAAATATAAACCCGCTAAGGTCGCATATTCAAAAAAGGTTAACGAAATGTCACCTCGCGCCGCTTCAATGGCACAAAATGCCTCAATAAGTGAAGCATCACTGGCATCTTGTTGATTAATCTGCACCCGTTCATTGTAATGCAGCAAATGGGGTGAGCTATACACACCAACTGAAAAATCCGCCTGACGTAAAATAGCGGCAAGCATCGCACAAGTTGTGCCTTTGCCATTAGTACCGGCAACGGTAATCACTTTAGCGGGAGCCAAATCAATCACGTTTAGGCTCTGGGCAACAGCGCTGACTCGAGTTAAGCCCATATCAATTTCGCTAGGATGAATTGCCAACAAATAATCGAGCCATTGATTCAAGCTCGATTGGTTATTGGGTACAGTAATTTCAGACGCGATTGACATAATTCAATACCATTTACTTATGCAGACCTTAGCTGGCACTGCGATAACATAATATTTAGCCACATCTTCATAAATGTGTCTAAATATACCTTAATCAAGCATAAACAAAGGCCCAAGGGATAACTTAGGCAATTGATATTGCTCAGGGTAAGTCACATCAACCAAATACAATCCGTTCGGTTTAGCCGTTGCAGCCGCTAACTTGCGATTTTTCAATGCTAAAAGCTCTGTTATCCACTCGATAGGCTGATTACCTAAACCGATTTGCAGCAAAGAACCGACAATATTACGCACCATATGATGTAAAAAAGCATTAGCTTGAATGTCCACCATCACATACATACCTTGGCGTGTAACATTCACTTGATGCACAGTTCGAAACGGTGTTTTAGCTTGGCAATGCAACGCTCTAAATGTGGTAAAATCGTGTTCGCCGACGAAAAGCTGCGCGGCTTGATGCATTAAGGTTTCATCAATATCACCGTGATAATGGCTCACGCCTGCACCTAAAATACCCGGGCGCAATTTATAATTATAAATCACATAGCGATAGCGTCTGGCCATGGCACTATAACGAGCGTGAAAAGTGTCATCGACCTCTTTTGCCCATCGAATAGCTATGCTGTCAGGCAAGTTAGCATTAACACCTTGAGTCCATGCCGACACTGGCCGTTGAACATTGGTGTCAAAATGCACTACTTGCCCTGTACCGTGAACACCTGTATCGGTTCGTCCAGCACATAATACTTTTATAGGCTCGTTAGCCACATAACTTAAGGCTTTTTCAACCTGGGCTTGCACTGAATCGACATCGAGTTGGCGCTGCCATCCACAAAAACCACTACCATCATATTCAACACCTAACGCGACCCGCATGCCTATATCCTCTACTCAATAATGGCGCGCAGTTTACCACAAAAAAACGGCGCATGTATCTGCGCCGTTTGCTTTTATATGGTTAACATAAGCCTATATACCCTGCTTATGAACATCCATCGCCAGAACTAATTAACTACACTAATTGACCTGGTTAATTGATACTTTTAAGTAAATTTTTGGCTTCTGATTGTTGGCGTTCATTGCCGTCCATTTGCACTTCTTTTAACAATGCACGCGCACTGTCTTGATCTTCAATTTCAATATACGCCCTGGCTAAATCGAGTTTGGCGTTAACCGAGTTTTCCTCGTCATCAACATCAATCATGTCCGGATTGCCCATTAACGAGTTTGCAGCGCTCATATCTACATTAACGTCTTTATACTGATCAGTTTTATTGTCATCTTCATCAGCATCGTTTAGCAATTTATCGATATCGATATAACCGTTTTCACGTTCAAAACGGATTAAATCATCATCACTCGCTTTATACTCTTTCGATTGACTACGTTCTTTTTGATCAAGTGCCGCCAACGCTTCATCGACCGTTAAATTGTCATCGCTAAGAATATAATCGTCTTCAGAAGTGTAATCATCATCGTTGTCATCATCTTTTAATGACTGCGAAAAGGCGGCTAATAAGTCATCATCACTTATCTCTGGTTCATCGACTTCTTTCTCGTCAGCGGCAGACTCGGCAGCTTTAAGTAAATCGCTTTCCCAATCTAAAAGTTCAGGCTTAGGTTTGCTGGATTTTAAGTCATTAAAGAAGCCTGAATCTTTATTGGCTTTCTGTTGTACTGTAGACGAAGCCGTCTCTTCATCATCCATTTGCGCCAACAAGGCGTCAAGACCATCATCACTCTCAATTGCGGTTTTTGAGCTGGCTGTTGATGTAACAGATGTATCGATATCAGTAGCACTCGTTGACGCTAACGCAGCCTCTAATTCAGCATCAAACCAACTGTTATCTTCATCTTCACTGCCTGCTTCAACATCGTCATCATCAACTTTGCCTAAATCGATATCAGTAAGATATTCGTCAAACTCATCGAATAATTCGTTATCATCAATCTCAGAACCATCAAGTTTAAAATCGTCAGACTGAGTCTGTTGAGCATCAGTTGTCGATGCGGTTTCATCGTCTTTAAAGCTTGCTAATAAAGCATTAATGTCATCATCAAGTGACTCATCATCTTCAGATATTGACTCTTCAGTAGACGAATCGTCATCTAACTCAGCGGCTATTTGTGCTTGCACTGCAGCTTTATCTGCAGCGTTTGTATCATGCTCAACCACAGGTTCGTTAAAACTAGCTAACAATGCATCAATGTCATCATCACTTGTTTCATCATCAATAGAGTCTGCGACATCTTCATCACTTAATTCGGCAGCAATTTGCGCAGCCAAATCATCACTTTCAGAGCGTTGCTGATCATCTTTTGTTAATTCATCATTATCAGCTAAAGCTGAATCAATAACAGGCTCATTTAAGCTAGCTAATAAAGCATCAATATCATCGTTACTAGACTCTTCATCCTGACTATTTTCATTGATATCATCTTGTAACTCAGCAGCAATTAACGCAGTGATATCGTCATCATTATCAACAACGTTGCCGCTTGGTGGCTCTAGTTCGGTTTCTTCTGCACTGTCTTCTACACTCTCTAGTGAACTATCATCTTTGCTCGCAGATAAGCCTGCTAGAAGTTCATCTAAATCTTCATCACTTGCAGAGCGTTGATCAACATCACGATCTACAGGATCTGATTCGGCCGGTGATTCTGATAATAAAGTATCAATATCAAATTCTGCATTTGAGTGTTCAGATTCGACTAACTCATCTTGTGCGCTATCTGCTTTAACAGGCTCAGCGACATCATCCGGCTCAGGCTCTGCAGGCATATCAAACTCGGCTAATAGCGAGTCAATATCATCTTCCGCATTATCTGTAGCATTTGAGTCTGCAGCACTTAAGTCATCAGCATCTGAGTCATCGGCTTTAACCGCTTCTGTAACATCCGGCTCAGGCTCTGCAGGCATATCAAACTCGGCTAATAGCGAGTCAATATCATCTTCCGCACTATCTGTAGCATTTGAGTCTGCAGCACTTAAGTTATCAGCATCTAAGTCATCGGCTTTAACCGCTTCTGTAACATCCGGCTCAGGCTCAGCGGGCATATCAAACTCGGCTAATAGCGAGTCAATATCATCTTCCGCACTATCTGTAGCATTTAAGCCTTCTACTTTGACCGGTTCTACGACATCAGCATCGTCCGACTCTGCAGGCATATCGAACTCGGCTAATAATGAATCAATATCATCTTCCGCGCTAGAGTCTGCTGAGCCTGGGCTATTCGTTTTAGCCGCAACAGCGACATCAGCATCGTCCGACTCTGCGGGCATATCAAATTCGGCTAATAGCGAGTCAATATCGTCTTCCGCGCTAGAGTCTGCTGAGCCTGGGCTATTCGTTTTGGCCGCAACAGCGACATCAGCATCGTCCGACTCTGCAGGCATATCAAACTCGGCTAATAGCGAGTCAATATCATCATCCGCACTATCTGTAGCATTTGAGTCTGCAACATTTGAGTCTGCAGCGCTTAAGTCATCAGCATCTGAGTCATCGGCTTTAACCGCTTCTGTAACATCCGGCTCAGGCTCTGCAGGCATATCAAACTCGGCTAATAGCGAGTCAATATCATCATCCGCGCTAGAGTCTGCTGAGCCTGGACTATTCGTTTTAGCCGCAACCGCGACATCAGCATCGTCCGACTCTGCGGGCATATCAAATTCGGCTAATAGCGAGTCAATATCGTCTTCCGCGCTAGAGTCTGCTGAGCCTGGGCTATTCGTTTTGGCCGCAACAGCGACATCAGCATCGTCCGACTCTGCGGGCATATCAAATTCGGCTAATAGCGAGTCAATATCGTCTTCCGCGCTAGAGTCTGCTGAGCCTGGGCTATTCGTTTTGGCCGCAACAGCGACATCAGCATCGTCCGACTCTGCGGGCATATCAAATTCGGCTAATAGCGAGTCAATATCATCATCCGCACTGGTTTTACTCGATTTAACCGCTGCAGCAGCCACAACACTTGACTCTGCCGGCATATCAAATTCAGCCAATAATGAATCAATATCATCTTCTGCTGCGGTATCTAGGGCATCAATGTCATCTTTAACGTCGTCAGAATCTAACCCCGCCAACAAGCTATCTAAATCATCCTCTGGGGCAACAGAACGCAGGGTTGCTGCAGGTTCATCATCTAATCCAGCAAGGAGACTATCGAGATCATCGTCATCCTCAAGAGGTTCAAGATCAGAGTCTTGCTCGTCCATGGCCTCTGCCCATAAATCATCTAATGAGGTGCCTTCTTCGTCTTCTGCTTCTTGTTCGCCAATAAACATATCTGATGCCATGTCCATCTCGGCATCACCACTCATCTGGATTTCAGGCTGTAAATCAACGCTATCTAAATCTAATAAATCATCAATTGACTCTTCATTATCCGAATCTAAATGGATCACCATATCGTCAGAGTCATCGCTGTCTGTTGCAGGATCGAGCGCTTTTTCAGCTTTAGTTTCTGTTTCTGCTTCAGACTGTTGAGCTTTTTTACTACGGCGACTTAACAACCAGAAAATAAGTCCAAATATGGCTAAAAGAGGAATCGATGCTGCTAGGATCAATAAAATGGTGTTATCCATTAAACTGCGCCAAAAGTCTGCAGGCTCTTCTACAACGGGTTCAATATTTTCAGTTTGATCTAGCAGTTTTTTATTTTCTAAACTTAGGGCATCGTACTTTTCTTGCAATAGCTGTAAATCTTCTTCAAGCGATGAGATGTTTAATGACATTTGTTCAATCTTGTTTTTCAACGTTTGATTGTCATTATTGCTGATCATTAATTCATCTTGTGAGCGGGCCAACTCATCGGTAAGCATTAATGTTTTTGCATTAGCTTCATCTAACGTGTTGTTAAGATCACTCACTACAACCGCATTGGCCTCTTTAATAGCTTTGGTTTGTACCGCTATAGCAGGAGTTTGTGGAGCTATTTGCAGTGGTTTTGCTGCAGTAGGCTTTTTTGGGGTATCGACTATAGGAGGTTGAATCGGCTTAACAACTGGACGAGGTTGAGTTTGTCTATTCACACGGCGATCATCTTGCTCGGCTCGGCGTTTAGCAACACTATTAGGAATGGCGGCCATCACATCAGCGGAAGGAACCAGTAATATCATCCCTCGCTCTAAAGTATTGTAATTATTACCGCTAAAAGCATGTGGATTAGCGTCATACAAGGCGGCCATCACTTGATAAACACTGACCTTATCACTGGGTCTGACTTTTTGCGCAATACTCCAAAACGTATCTCTTGATGTCGTCGGACCATATTGGCGTTTCGCTTGTTGTTTAACCTCGCCATTGGGTCCAGTAATTTTGAGCGTTTCTGCATGAGCAGACTCAATAATTTGTACACTGGTTAAGCCAACGGCTGTGCAGGCAATCAAACCCACAATATATGAAGTACGCAAAGTCATCCCATCCTTCCCTTTTAGCGCTATTGAGTTACCGGCTTGGCAACAGGCTTTAGGCAATTTTTATCGTTAGTATTATGGTCGTTAACTGTATCTAGTCACATCAATCGAGAGCCAATTTTGCAGGCATTTTCAATGCTATTGATGTTAAAAATGATATGTTTACGACTATAAACTAGATTCACCGCACCTGCTACTATTGGGCTCAGTAAAACGGAAAAAGCCTGCGCATTGCAGGCTTTTTAAACTAAATCGAGGTGTTGATTAAGTCATTACACATTGTTAAAGCGTAATTAATAGTAATCTCTAATCAAAATCTCGGCAATTTGTACGCTGTTTAAAGCTGCACCCTTACGAATATTATCGGCTGTAACCCATAAATTTATACCGTGAGAGTGTGAAATATCTTTACGAACGCGACCAACATAAACAGGATCATTACCTGCGGCTTCAGTTACCGCGGTTGGATATTCACTATCATCGTCAAACAATTCTACGCCTGGTGCATTACGTAAAACAGCTTTAACATCTTCTGCATCAACAGGTTGACGAGTTTCAATATGGATAGCTTCAGAATGACCATAAAAAACAGGCACACGCACAGCTGTTGGATTAACAACAATTTCGTCATCACCAAATATTTTCTGCGTTTCCCACACCATTTTCATTTCTTCTTTGGTGTAGCCATTTTCCATAAACACATCGATTTGAGGCAATACGTTAAAGGCAATTTGCTTTGGGTAAACAGTCGGTTCAGACGGTAACCCTTGCAATAACTTAGCACTTTGACCCGCTAATTCATCAATCGCCTTTTTACCGGTTCCCGACACTGACTGATAGGTTGCCACGTTAATACGTGAAATACCAAATGCATCATAAATAGGCTTAAGTGCCACTAACATTTGGATGGTTGAACAATTAGGGTTAGCGATAATGTTGCGATTACGAAAATCAGCAATGGCTTCTGGGTTAACTTCAGGTATTACCAATGGCACGTCTACATCATAACGAAAATGTGAGGTGTTATCGATAACCACACAACCGGCTTCACCCGCAATCGGCGCCCATTTAGCAGACACATCGCCACCAGCAGAAAAGAAGCCAATTTGTGCTTGGGTCCAATCAAACGTTTCTACGTCAAGAATTTCAACTTGTTTACCGTGAAAACTGACCGTTTCGCCAGCACTGCGACTGCTCGCTAATGGAAACAACTTAGCAACCGGGAAATTACGCTGCTCGAGGATCTCAATCATAGTTTGACCCACTGCGCCCGATGCACCTAAAACGACTACATTAAATTCCTGAGACATAATTAACGCCCGACTCCATATTTTCCAGTTTGAATATTCAATCTACCCTAATTTACTTGTGCTTTACTAGGGTTAATGTACTAAAAAAGCCGACTTTGAAGTGATTTTTTCTCAACTGGTTAAAAATACTGTTTTTTAGCCGCTATATGGCAATCTATCGGCCATATTCACTTAACGTGATTAATTAAAGCCTAAAGCATGAAGCATCGATGGGTTAATCACATCATCAGACAAATAGTCTACCGATGGAGCTAACGAGATAGCGCTATATTCCCTGCGGTAAGTATGATTTTTACGCATCAAATCAAACCCTGCTGCGGTTGAACAACAGCCTCTAAAGGTAACATCATCATCGCGTAGATCATAAACTAAGCGTGACAATTTCAGCAATTGGCTTTCAGTTAAATCACTTTGGCTAACAATTTGGTTAAACTGAAATGCTGGTAACAAACTGGTTAATGATTTATCAACCGCTAAACCAACTAATTCACACCACTTTTGATACAGTATAAACGTACCACGAGCCTTGCCTTCCAGGCTGTAACCAGCAATATGCGGTGTAGCAAACTCTGTCAAGGCGACTAACTCTGCCATTGGCTTAGGTTCTCCTTCCCACACATCAAGTACCAATTTTACATCATCACGTTGCTGCTTAAATCGAATCAAAGCACGGTTATCAATCACCTCGCCTCGACAACAATTTAATAGCCAGGTATTGGGTTTTAACTGGTTTAGTCGCGCTTCATCAAACAAATACCAGGTTTTATGCTCACCATCTTTGGTAATAGGCACATGCAAACTAATGATATCGGCCTGCTCAATAATGGTATCGAGTGACACAAACTCACGTTTATCGCCTTGCTGCGCTTTAATTGGGTCGCACAACAACACGTTAAGTCCATAGGCTTGCAAACACTTAGCCGCAGCAGTGCCGGTATTACCCGCACCAACAATACCCACCACTTTACCTGCTAATGACTCACCAAAACGCTGAGCTAACTCCAACATCGCTATAAACGCATACTCGCCAACCGCAGTCGCATTACACCCTGGCGCATTGGTAAAATAAATATTGCGCGAAGCAAGGTAATCAACATCGACATGATCGGTACCAATCGTCGCACTACCGACAAATTTAAGCTTGTGCGCATGGGCAATTAGCCCAGCATTGACTTTAGTCACCGAACGTACCAGCAATACATCAGCATCATTGACCTGTTCAGGGCTCAATGTTCGACCATTTACATATTCAATTTCGCCTAAGTCACCAAACAGGGCATCAACATAAGGCATGTTTTCATCAGCAATTATTTTCATCGGGTATCTTATTGTCAGCGAATTTAACGACTTCACATCGCATTTTTATGGCCAGTATCTTATACCAAAGCCATAAATTGGACGAGAAAAACCGTCAGGCTTGAACGCTTCGCTTACAGACTTGAGGTACTAGATGCTAGGTACTAGGTGTTGCCCCACAGTTCGTCACCCCTGAGTGCTTGTATCAGGGATCCAGGTGTTTCCCCATCGCACGTCATCCCTGAGTGCTTGTATCAGGGATCCAGGTGTTGCTGTTGACCTTGTGTAAAAGCGGAAACCCAACACCTGGATTCCGGCTAAACAGCATTGCCGGAACGACGTAGTAGTGGGCATCATCTGAATACGAATGAGCACACGACGTAGTAGTGGGCGCTATTTGAATGCCCCACCCGCTCGTCATCCCTGAGTGCTTGTATCAGGGATCCAGGTGTTGCTGTTGACCTTGTGTAAAAGCGGAAAGCCAACACCTGGATTCCGGCTTAAAATCATTGCCGGAACGACGTAGGAGTAGGCGTAAACTGAATACGAATGAGCAAATGACGTAGTAGTGGGCGCTATTTGAATGCCCCATCGCACGTCATCCCTGAGTGCTTGTATCAGGGATCCAGGTGTTGCTGTTGACCTTGTGTAAAAACGTAAAACCAACACCTGGATTCCGGCTAAACAGCATTGCCGGAACGACGTAGTAGTGGGCATCATCTGAATACGAATGAGCACACGACGTAGTAGTGGGCATCATCTGAATACGAATGAGCAAATGACAGAGTAGTGGGCATCATCTGAATACGAATGAGCACACGACGTAGTAGTGGGCGTAAACTGAATACGAATGAGCACACGACGTAGTAGTGGGCGCTATTTGAATGCCCCATCGCACGTCATCCCTGAGTGCTTGTATCAGGGATCCAGGTGTTGCTGTTGACCTTGTGTAAAAGCGGAAAACCAACACCTGGATTCCGGCTAAACAGCATTGCCGGAACGACGTAGTAGTGGGCGTCAACTGGAGACGAATGAACAAATGACGGAGTAGTGAATATTAAAAGAATGACGGAGTTATGGGTATTGCAGAAATATCGGAGTAATCACATTAAAGGAATGACGTAAACGAAAAACAAAAAACAAAAAAGCCAGCGTTGTTTCCAATGCTGGCTTTCTTAAATGCTTAGCAGACGAGGCTGCTAGTGCATATTATGCTTTGTACTTACGCATCACTAATGTTGCATTAGTGCCACCAAAACCAAAGCTATTGCTCATGATGGTGTTTAATTCAGCTTTGCGCATTTCACGAACCACTGGCATGCCAGTGGCTTTTTCATCGAGGTTATCAATGTTAATGCTTGGTGCAATAAAGCTGTCTTCCATCATAATCATGCTGTAAATCGCTTCATGAACACCGGCAGCACCTAAAGCATGGCCTGTTAGTGATTTAGTAGACGCGATGGCAGGCATATTTTCACCAAACACTTCACGTAATGCTTCAAGTTCACGCATGTCACCTACTGGTGTAGAAGTACCATGAGTGTTGATATAATCAACTGGCGTATCTACATCGGCCAAAGCCATCTGCATACAACGCACTGCACCTTCACCAGACGGAGCAACCATGTCATAACCATCAGATGTTGCACCATAGCCAATAATTTCGGCATAAATCTTCGCACCACGCGCTAACGCATGCTCTAATTCTTCAACAACAACAATCCCGCCACCGCCAGAAATAACAAAGCCATCGCGGTCAGCATCGTAAGTTCGAGACGCTTTTTCAGGGGTATCATTGTATTTAGTTGATAAGGCACCCATAGCATCGAAGCCCATGGTTAAAGTCCAATCAACTTCTTCAGCACCGCCAGCAAAAACCATATCTTGCTTACCCATCTGGATAAGTTCAACGGCATGGCCAATACAATGGGCCGAAGTGGCACAAGCTGAACTAATTGAATAGCTAGTACCTTTAATTTTAAATGGTGTCGCCAAGCAAGCACTTGCTGTGCTGGCCATAATACGTGGCACTATATAAGGTCCAACACGTTTAACACCTTTTTCACGCAGCGTATCAGCAGCCTGAACTTGGTTTTTCGATGATGCGCCCCCCGTACCGGCAATCAAACCGACACGGAAGTTAGAATATTGCTCTTCTGTTAAATTGGCGTCAGTAATCGCTTCTTGCATCGCAATATAAGCATATGCAGCAGCATCGCCCATAAAGCGCAATGCCTTACGATCGATATGTTCAGCAGGGTTCATTTTAATATCCCCCCAAACTCTACTGCGTAATTGCATTTCTTCAAATTGCGCCGAGTGAGTAATACCGCTACGACCTGCTTTCAGCGACTCGGTCACTTCTTGCTTGTTATTACCGATACTTGAAACAACACCCATTCCGGTGATCACGACTCTTTTCATTTTTATGCTATCCATTTGGTACATGTCGGTACTTAATTGCGGCAATCATAGCTGCTTTGAAGCAATTAAGTGGTCAGCTTTCCATAAACACAGGTAAAATAATGCCAAGTTATCGGCCCTGAGTAAAATATTTTGAATAAAACAACTTTATTATCTGCATCCCCGAATTTACATGAGTTGCATATTTGTGAATTATTGGGTAACAACGTCAATCAAAATAGCCGATATATCCACATTGTTAAGCAGTATATCGCCACAGTATTGCAAAGCGGTGACGATAAAACAGTAGTCAAAAATACTCGACCGCGTTTACTCACCCTAGGTCAATTAGGTTTTGGCGATGGCCACGAAATAATGTTGCTATTGGCAGCCTTACAACTGGCTAACCAGCAACACCTTTTAAAACATCAGCAAACTCAAATTCATATCAGTGTATTTGAGCACACTCCAGTAAACCGTAAGCGACTTGAACAAAAATGGCAACAACAAGGTCTACTTGATTCAGAGCATCATTTATTCGGTGTGGCTCAAGCATTACTCAATGGTGAAATAGCGGCCATCGAAGGTTGCCAACGGCTAGGTCTACTTGAAAATCAAGTTATTATTGATCTATATCAAGGTTTGCCACTAGCGCAAGCCAAAACCATTGCCACGCCAGATAAACAAAGAATAACACATTGGTTTGCCCTACCCCATACGAACCAAATGATTCATTCGGATCATTATTTTAATCAGCATTTAATTTGGCAATATGGGCGAATAAGTGTTGATAATGCAACATTTTTAGCGGCTAACATAAATGATAATGATATTGCTGCAACCATCAAGAAGTCATTAACACTTTGCGGGTTTTTGTCCACCACACAATCCCCTACAAATGATGACATAGCTATCGCAGAACGACATGCACTAAGACAACAAACACGCCAACAGTTCGCTTATAATCCATTACCCTCTTTACAGACTAATAACCGCAGCCCTATCGCTATTATAGGTGGCGGCATTGCTTCTGCAAGTCTTGCATTATCTTTGGCTGAGCGCGGAAAAGATGTGATTATTTATTGCAAAGATGACACATTAGGCCAAGGGGCCTCAGGCAATAAACAAGGCGCTATTTACCCTTTGCTTACGCCCGAGAATAACTCGCTAAGTCAATTTTTTCAGCAAGCATTTCTATACAGTCGACGCAGAATTCAGGCATTGGTTGATAATGGATATGCCATAGGACATGACTGGTGTGGTGTATTACATACAGGTTTCGATCAACGTAGCCAAACAAGACTAGATAAAATCATTGATGGTCAAGCATGGCCAACTGAAATTGCTGTTAGGGTAAATTCAACTCAAGCCACACAACTGGCTAGCGTCGATATCGATAAATCGGGCTTTTATTATCCACTCGGAGGCTGGGCTTGCCCGTTTGAATTCGCACAAGCCAGTATTACCAAAGCACAAACATTAGCTAACGTTCGCGTTATCTATAATAGCGACATTAGCTCACTTGAACCACACTCATCTGGCTGGCAACTGTTTAGTGGCGAAAATAACACTCTTATAGCAACACACGATCAAGTTGTCATCGCCTCTGGATCGCAGCTTACTCGTTATAAACAAACAAAAGACCTGCAAATCACCGGTTTTAGAGGTCAAGTTAGCCATGTACCACCACAAGGTGAGCTGGCACAACTGAGCACAGTCATCTGCGCAAATGGTTATCTCACGCCACAACATAATCAACTACATTGTATCGGCGCCAGTTATGTAAAAGATCCTAAGCACTTAGATTTTTGCCCGTTAGAGCAGCATGAAAACAGCCTTAAAATGCAACAAAGCTTTCCCAATTCAAACTGGCCTCACAACATTGATGTTTCAAACAACGATGCCAGAGTTGGCGTAAGGATGGTCAGTCGCGATCATTTCCCAGTAATGGGCTGCGTACCTGATATTGAAGCATTATTTAGTCGCTATGCCGTGCAACAACAATCTAAAGACAAACCCAGTCTATGGCAACGATACTGGCAAACAACACCAGCACCGATTTATGACGGCTTATATGTGTTAGGTGGACTAGGTTCACGTGGATTAAGCTCAGGCCCACTGGTAGCCGAATGCTTAGCAGCAAATCTCTGCGGCGAGCTGTCACCACTTAGCCTAGAGTTACAAGCTCTGCTCAGCCCCAATAGAATGTGGCTGCGCAAACTGTTAAAGGGAAAAGCATTGATGTAGCTTTTAAAAAAAGGAAAATTCAGTAGCACACAAAAGAAAAGCAACACCCACTACTCCGTCGTTCCGGCAATGCTATTGAGCCGGAATCCAGGTGTTGATTTTTAATATTCAAAAAAAAGTCAAAAGAAACACCTGGATCCCTGATACAAGCACTCAGGGATGACGGGCGGGTGAAGCGAAACGACATCATTTACCCATTCGTATTCAGATGACGTCCACTACTACGTCGTTCCGGCAACGCTTTTGAGCCGAAATCCAGGTGTTAGCTCCATATTTTACCCATTCGTATTCAGATGACGTCCACTACTACGTCGTTCCGGCAACGCTTTTGAGCCGGAATCCAGGTGTTAGCTCCATCTTTTACCCATTCGTATTCAGATGACGTCCACTACTACGTCGTTCCGGCAACGCTTTTGAGCCGGAATCCAGGTGTTAGCTCCATCTTTTACCCATTCGTATTCAGATGACGTCCACTACTACGTCGTTCCGGCAACGCTTTTGAGCCGGAATCCAGGTGTTAGCTCCATCTTTTACCCATTCGTATTCAGATGACGTCCACTACTACGTCGTTCCGGCAACGCTTTTGAGCCGGAATCCAGGTGTTGGCTTTTCATATTCGAGATAAAAATCAAAAGAAACACCTGGATCCCCGATACAAGCACTCGAGGATGACGAAATGACAAGCAACACCGGGATTCCTGATAAAGGATCTCAGGGATGACGAGCGTGTGAAGCAAAGCTTATCTTTAAATAAATTACAGACTTGGTTATCTGTATTCTTCTAATAAACCAGCAAGCTCTTTCTTAAAGTCGCCACCAAGTTTGGGATCACGTAAACCATATTCAACAAACGCTTTCATGTAGCCGAGCTTATCACCACAATCGTGTGACTTACCGGTCATGTTGAAGGCTTCGACTGAGTCAGACTCAATCAACATATCAATGGCATCAGTTAACTGAATTTCATCGCCTGCGCCGGGTAAGGTTTTCGCGAGCAAGTCCCAAATCTTTTCAGACAACACATAACGGCCAACAACAGCTAAGTTAGACGGCGCTTGACCCACTTCAGGTTTTTCGACCATCTTGAATATTTTAGTCGAGTCACCAGGATTTATGGTTTCGCCACCACAATCTGCAATGCCGTATTTATTGACTTGATCATCTGGTACTGGTGCTACCATAATTTGGCTGACATTAGATTCGCGGTAACGAATTAACATAGAAGCTAAATTTTCGGTGCGTTGATCAGCAGAATACGAATCTAAAATTACGTCAGGTAATACAACCGCAAACGGGTTATCACCTATACACGGTTTGGCACATAAAATAGCATGCCCTAGCCCTTTGGCTTCACCTTGACGCACATGCATAATGGTGACGTTTTTAGGGCAAATAGCCTGTACTTCATGCAATAACTGGCGCTTAACACGTTTCTCTAAGGTCGATTCAAGCTCATAAGACTTATCAAAGTGGTTTTCAATGGCATTCTTACTGGCATGAGTTACCAAAACGATTTCTTTAATACCGGCACTTACACATTCGTCGACAATATACTGAATGAGTGGCTTATCTACTAAAGGTAACATCTCTTTTGGAATAGCCTTAGTTGCAGGCAACATACGAGTGCCCAAACCAGCAACGGGTATAACAACTTTCATAAACATCCTTATTTAGCGTGAGCTAATATCAAAAAATAAAAAGGTAAAAGGTAAAAGATAAAAAGAATAAATGACAAGAACCGCCCTGTACTACGTCGTTCCCGCAATGCTTTTGAGCCGGAATCCAGGTGTTGGCTTTTACGTTTTTACACAAGGTCAAAAGAAACACCTGGATCCCCGATTAAAGCATTCGAGGATGACGCGCAAAGGAGATAAAGAAACACCTGGATCCCTGATAACAGATCTCAGGGATGACGAGCGAGTGGCGCATCCAAAAAACAACCACGACGTCGTACAGAAATACTCACTACAGCGTCGTTTTCACATTCGTATTCAGATGACGCCCACTACTACGTCGTTCCGGCAATGCTTTTGAGCCGGAATCCAGGTGTTAGCTTTTACGTTTTTAAACAAGGTCAAAAGAAACACCTGGATCCCCGATTAAAGCATTCGAGGATGACGCGCAAAGGAGATAAAGAAACACCTGGATCCCTGATAACAGATCTCAGGGATGACGAGCGAGTGGCGCATCCAAAAAACAACCACGACGTCGTACAGAAATACTCACTACAGCGTCGTTTTCACATTCGTATTCAGATGACGCCCTGTACTACGTCGTTCCCGCAATGCTTTTGAGCCGGAATCCAGGTGTTGGCTTTTACGTTTTTAAACAAGGTCAAAAGAAACACCTGGATCCCCGATTAAAGCATTCGAGGATGACGCGCAAAGGAGATAAAGAAACACCTGGATCCCTGATAACAGATCTCAGGGATGACGAGCGAGTGGCGCATCCAAAAAACAACCACGACGTCGTACAGAAATACTCACTACAGCGTCGTTTTCACATTCGTATTCAGATGACGCCCACTACTACGTCGTTCCGGCAATGCTTTTGAGCCGGAATCCAGGTGTTGGCTTTTACGTTTTTACACAAGGTCAAAAGAAACACCTGGATCCCTGATAACAGATCTCAGGGATGACGAGCGAGTGGCGCATCCAAAAAATAGCCAATACGTCGTCCAGTAATGCCCACTATCTCGTCGTTCGGGTAATGCTTCCTACTACGTCGTTCCGGCAATGCTTTTGAGCCGGAATCCAGGTGTTGGCTTTACATATTCAAGACGAAATGACAAACAACACCTAGATCCCCGATTAAAGCATTCGAGGATGACGAAATGACAAGCAACACCTAGATCCCTGAGAACAGATCTCGAGGATGACGGCATAGAGAAATACCTATTGCCGATTATCTTGCTATTTTGTGAGTATCAGCAGGTAAATAACGCACTAACCAGCATAACGTTAAAATAGTTAAAAATAACAAGGTATTGGCAGGCGATTGCAAATTAAAGTCAACCGTACAGTGGATCAGCATGTGCACTATGGCCATTGCGCAGCCAAAAGCGACACCTTTATAAAGCTTATTATTACGTAAAAACATGGTCCGGCACGCTAACCATAAACAGTACAATACCCACAAACCTAATAATCCAGTCACTACCAACCCATACTCAACAGCAAACTGAATATAATCATTATGGGCATGGTCATAAAAACCAGAATAAAACTGAGGCTGATACTGTGGGAATACGGTGTAGAAACTGCCACCACCGGTACCTGTAAACAAATGATCCTGGATAATAGGAATGCTATCAATCACCACTTCATCACGGGTTTCGGATGCAAATGAGGTATCGTCTAAACGTTGTTTTAACTTATCGACGCCAAAAATTGAACCAACAATCAATAAGTCTAAAATAAAAATACTCACGACTAAAGGCTTAAACAAAGTAGGTGGACGACGATAAATAAACATCGACAATAACGACACTACACCTAGTGCAGTAAAGAAGCCGGCATTGCCCATTCGCGAACGGCTTAATATTAAACCTATAACCATAATCACAATGGCTAAACGAAGAATCAGTTTCCGGCTGAATAATGTCGATAGCAAATCAATTAACATGGTCCGCAAATCGAATTCTTTTTTGCTGGTTTTAAGTTCTGATAATAGCCAACCGAATGCAATACAAAGGCATAAGGCTAAATAATTAGCAAAATGATTTTGGTAAACAAACGATCCACGGGCTCTATCACCGTCGTGATAACCAAAAATGGGTGATATATCCAACTGTAATAAATTAAGCAAGGTGCCATAAAAAGCCTGCAAGCAACCCGATACAATAATCGCAACTAATAGCCAGCGCATGGCCTGTGAGTTCTGGCAATATTGGCTTAACAGTAAAATAAATACGCAATAGCAAAAGGTTTTCAACAGTTGTTGTGCGGTTTGATAGCTATCAACGGTACCAATGGCAGGGATCCAGTTGAGTAATTGTAAGCACAAATAAACAAGCATTAACCCTATAGGTATTAAGGCATATTTTTGCCAACGATAACGCAGTAATAACGCATTATGCTTAATGCAGTAGCCAATATGCATTACGCCAAGTAATACGATGCAAAACTCTAAAATAGCCAACGCCCAAATGCGGTTACTACCTAACGGAATAGGCATCCAAATAATTAGCGCACAGAGTGCCAACAACATAAAACGATTAAATAGCCCAAAAGGCATCCTTGTGTGGGCAATCATCTTATCCATTAGCGACACATATCCTGTTTAATCCATTTATCAACATTGTTATTAGTAGGCGTCGCATAGGTAAAATAAGTACACATTACTTGGGTTAATTGATACTGCGAAGCCAGTTGTTTTAAGTCGTTTCGCATTTTCCAATTAGCACTCGCAGCAATGTGGGCAGTACTGAATACGGTTTGCTTTTGAACCATGGTCAAACCTGGCCAATAAGCGAAGCCAATGGCTAAAGTTTGGTGAAGTACTTCGGGGGTATAAGGTCCATAAACCAGAGCTTGCTCTAAATACGGCCAGGCTTGATTAATGTCCTGTTGGATAAAAGCCAAGTTATATGCGTAGTCACTGTAAGCATTTGGCCAATTAGGGCGCTGAGTAATGGCATCTAAATACAGCTGATTAAATACCGTGTTATTCGCTTGTGCTAGCTTCGAAAACACGCCCCACTCCATTACCTTAGCCAAAGTTAATAAATAGTGTGGATTTTGGCCGTCAATACTAAAGGCATAATCAGCCGCCAGTAATGCATTAGCATATTGTAACGAGTTAGGTTTAGCACCTTGTTGCCATTGATCGATATAAAAACGCGACTTAAAATGATAAGCATTCGCTAAGCCTTTTTGCAACAATATTGGCAGCAAGGTTAACAATGCCAATATCATAAATGCATAAACCACATTGCGGGCAGACCAATTTATATTTTTCATTCATCACTGCTCTTGGCAAATAGCACATTCGAAATACTATCAGGTACCGAGGTGGTTAACGCATAAGCATATTCTTGGTCGGTCAGTGCGGCCACAGCATGCTGGGCCTGCAATAGCTTAGGTGGTCGCCTATTTAACGAATGACAATCTGACGCTACAATCGAATATAGCTTTTGCTTAATAAAATATTCACTTAATTGCTTTGGGGCATGCCCCATGTCGCCAATTAATGATGCTGCAGTTAACTGAAATAAACACCCCGCTCGTACAAAGGGCGTTATCCGCTCTGGATGGGATTGTAACTCGCGATTACGCTCGGGGTGAGCAATCATGGGTAATACATTTTTAGCTAACAGCCAGCTAATCAGTTTGTCGGTACCGGGCGGAATATGGCTACTAGGCAGCTCTAGCAGCAACACATCTTGTTGCTGATAACGGCCTAAAAAAGGCAATTGCTGTTGTTCAATAAACAGCATAATTTCAGGTGAAATCCTTACTTCTGCCGCTGCGCGTACTTGCACGTTTAAATCTGTTAACGCCAACTCATTACACAACAAACGGTAGGCCGCCTTAATTGATGTTAAGTTATTGTCATAAATACCTAAATGAATATGGGGTGTCGCGACCATACGCGACACCCCTTGTTCGGCGGCTAATGCCACCAAACCAAGGGCTTCATCAATTGATTTAGCCCCATCGTCAATATTGGGTAATATATGGCAATGCAAATCAATCATGCCTCAGTATTTTCCTTGCGGTTATCAGCAGGCTGTTTAATTGCATACTCTGCACCATAGGCTTGATAATAACCATAATCACCTTGATAACGTGCAGCATCTTTAGTGTTAAATTGGTTTAACACTACCCCAAATACTTTGGCTCGCGCTTGATTAAGCTTAGCTAATGTCAGTTTAATTGCTTCACTGCGAGTGTGGCCTGCTTTCACTACTAATACCGTGGCATCGCATAACGAGGTAATAATTAACGCATCACTCACGGCATGTACCGGCGGGGTATCAATAATAATTTTACTGTATTGGGTTTTAAGCTCGGTGAGTAATTCAGCAAACTGAGCTGAGGCTAATAACTCTTGTGGATTTAACGGCACCGCGCCAGCAGGCATAACATCCACATTAGGTTTCACATCTTTTACAATACTATTATGCACACTGTCAGTACCCGACAACACATTAGCAAGTCCTGGCTGGTAAGTTGGTAAACCAAAGCGCATACCTAGGCTAGATTTTCGTAAATCAGCATCGATAATCAATACTTTTTCCATGGTGGCATAAGCGAATGCAATATTCATTGAAGTGGTGGTTTTGCCCTCATTAGGGTTAGATGAGGTCACTTCAATAGTCGAAAGCGTGGTGCCCATGGCCATTAACGACATCGATGTTCGAATAGTCCTAACAGCCTCTGCGTGCAGGGGTAACTTACTATCGTAAAAAGCAAAGTTAATATCTTCATAACTTGTACCTTTTTTGGCTTTAGGCACATAACCTAGCGCTCGTTGCGATAATAATTTCTCAACATCATCACTGGTTTTAATGGTGTCATTTAGAGCATCGAGCACCAATACTAACACCATGGCAAAGCCTAAGCTGGCAATAAAAGCCAATATAACAATGACTTTCTTTTTAGGCTTTTCAGGCAATAACGGCACTACCGCACGGTCAGTAAAACGTGCAACAGGAGAGTCAAAATCACCGGTGACAGCCGTTTCTTTTTGGCGAGCCAAAAAGGTATCAAATAGCTGTCTGTTAGTATCCACTTCACGCAGTAAACGTTGATAATCAGTGTCTTTAGTGCTTAAGTTTTGAAACGCACCTTTAGCGTTACTAAATTGAGACTCTAGCGCTTGCAGTGTTTGTGCAGCAGTTTGTGCCTCATCCTCAATACCTTGCACTAGGCGACTGATTTGCTTGCGTAAGTTTTGTTGCACCGTATTAAGCTCAGCTTGCGCAGCAATCATTTTTGGATGCTTAGGGCCATAAACTTGTTCCAGCTCAGATACTTTACGCTCCACTAATACCACTTCACGCTTCACGTTTTGTATCGATAAATGCGAAGTTACCTCAGGTAAACTCTCCAAACGGCTAATATCTGTAGCACCATAGCGTTTAACTACCGCCATAAAACTATCTGCTTGCGCTTTACGCGAGCGAGCAACGGTAATTTCATCACTTAAACGCTCTAGCTCTTTAGCATCTAATGCTGTCACACCTTCAACGTCAATTAAGCCATTTTCAACTTTAAACTGCTCTAATTTAAATTCAGACTGATCCAACTTTAAACGTAAATCTTCTAAGCGGCCGCCTAACCAAGTGTTAACTTTTTGGGTCATACCTAGTTTAGCTTCTAGCTGGCTGATAATATAGGTATCACCTACAGCATTGGCTACCTGTGCGGCAAGCTGTGAGTCTGAACTTTCATAACTGATATTCACTAATTGGGTTTTGCGAACAGGTGAGACATTGATATTTTTGGCAAAACTATCAATTAATTTATGCTTAGCGATGTCTTGGCTAATTTGACTATTAACCGAAGCGACTTCTTCAGGGATAAAATTCAGTTGCGACTTAAGCTCAGCAAACCAACTTGGCGGTTGGTTAAACGCTGGATGATTGATTAAATCCAGCTCGTTAAATACCCGCTCGGCGATACTACGCGACTTAATGATCTCAAACTGGGTTAAGTAATACTCTTGCTGACCAGAATTAATGCCATACACTTCATCAATTTTAATCGCCTTAGCTTGCTCCGACTCAATCAGTAAGGTCGATGAAGCATTAAAAATCGGTGTCATGCTCAACACCACAAATACCGTTAACGCGGTCACTAATATCGCGAACGATAAAATGCGCCACTTGAAACGTAATATTGGCAACAACAGTTTTTTTACATCAATAAGCTGATCCATTGGCATTACTGCGGGGCTGTGTATATTGCCAGGGGATGCACTTTGTCGTCTTTCTTGAAAGCTCATTAAAAAAATCTCTGTTCAATGGTAATAGTATCGCCAGCTTGAATAGCGCTGTTAATTGTACCGCGTTCAGACTCAACTTTGCTGCCCTCACGAGAAATAGCGATTTTTTCTTGTGAAGCCCGCTCAGTTAAGCCACCCGCCAAGGCAATGGCTTGATTCACCGTCATCCCTGGCTGATAAGGATAACCACCAGGTTGTTTAACTTCACCATGGATATAAAAAGGTCGGTATTCGACCATCCCCACATAAACATTAGGCTCAACAAAATAATCCCCCTTTAAGCCTTTATACACAATTTGCTCTACTTCTTTTATCGTAAGGCCAATTAATGTTAATGAACCTAAAAAGGGATAATTAATGGTACCGCTGTTGGTTATTTGGGTCTCTAAAGTTAATGCCTCTTCACCATACACTTTAATCACTATGGTATCGCCCGCACCTAAACGGTAACTCTGCGGTTCAGCATTGGCTGTCATAGAAAACACCGCTAATGACAGCATCAAAATAGCAGTAAAAAATATCACTAAATACTTCATGGTTTTCCTATAAGGTCATTTCTGCTTTAATAAAGTAAATATTCCTATCGTAAGCAAATTGACTATCAGTTGAGTCAATCTCAAATATATCGACACCCGTGTTTAAGGTTAACCAACGAGTGACATAATAATTAATTCCAAATTGGTATATTTTACTTTTGTCTTCTCGGTCTATACCAGTGTAATCATCATTGACCTGCTTAAATCCAATAGAAGACGTAAACAGTTCGCTCCATTCATGGTGCCACTGGACTCCATAACTAGTGCCTCTAATAAAGTCACCAGCGCCATTAGGATCGCGACTTGCTCTACCAGTAGAAAAGTCAAAAGCAGAATATGTTAACGGTTTCCAGGTAACTTTTGCATCCCACGATAAACCACTAAAGTCTTCTCGAGCATCATTATCAAAAGTTTTATTTTGATAACCTACTTTAATACTACCTTCCGTTGCAGCGCTAGCTTGCCATTCAACACCTACTTGTGTCGTATTGGTTTTACTATCGCGGTCACCTGTTGGGTCTACAATATCGTACACAGTATCGACATGTTGAAAGTCGAGAAAAACACTGCTCGCTGACTGGGTATCATAGTAAAAGGTAGCACCCAAAGTGGTGTCATCAAAATTACGGAACTGGGTAATAGACTCAAAATTACCGTACTCTTTACTTAAGTATTTAGCATTGGCCCGCACACGAGCAGGCGTTGTTTTAGCACCATATTCATAAAAGCCGCCAACGCTCGTCACGTCATAAGTGTTGGGTTCATTTTGATCAGCGCCACTGTTGCCTTCAAAAATACCACTACCGCGGTCTTCATGACCAGAAAGATATGATGCCTCAATACCAAAGCGTCTAGACTGATTAACATCCACATCAGCCTTACCTTTAATTAAGGCATCTAAATAATTATCATCACTGCTTGAAAAGTAATCGCCATACTCAATACCAGCATCCAGAGTGAAGGTAGTATCACCATCAATCAATTGAGCTTGCACTGCTGGTGTTACCGTTAATACCCAGCTATCGAATTTTTCAGACGCCGCATTGGCACTGGTAATGTTGTCATCATACTTCAAACCAGAGTTAACACCTGGAGTGAAATCGATACCAGACTCAGTACGGATAACACCCGCTTTTTCATCTGCCGCCAATGCAGGATTAGCAATTAGCATCGAAGCCACAGCAATAGACATGCAACTCAATTTAAATGGTACATTCATGACTTATATCCTTATAAAATATATATACATGGGAATAATTAACACCAACGCTATCGCGCCAATGAATAAACTTAAAACGATAAAATTTGTATTTCTCTTTGCTGGTCATCCTCGAAATCTGTTATCGAGGATCCAGCTGTTTCTGTAGACTTTATTAAGGGCAAAAGCCAACACCTGGATTCCGGCTCAAAATCGTTACCGGAATGACGTAATGAAACAACTGGATTCCGGCTCAACAACATTGCCGGAATGACGTAGTAGTGGGCATTGCCGTTATCTTTTCGCCCGTCATCCCTGAGTGCTTGTATCAGGGATCCAGGTGTTTATTTTGATATTGTTTTAGTAACAAACCAATCAATATACGTTTTTGCCGACAAAGCCTTTAAAAAGAGTTAAGAATACTATTTTAATATCCCACCACAAGGTCCAGTTACGAATGTAAGCTAGGTCAAACTCAATGCGTTTTTCCATCTTATCCAAAGTATCAGTTTCGCCGCGCCAGCCGTTAACTTGTGCCCAGCCAGTAATGCCAGGTAATACCTTATGACGTAACATGTAATAAGTGACTAATTTGCGGTATTCCTCGTTGTGAGCAACCGCATGTGGACGGGGGCCAACAACCGACATATCGCCCATCAATACATTAAAAAACTGCGGCAATTCATCCAGTGAAGTACGGCGAATAAATGCACCTACATTAGTAATACGCGCATCACCTTTGCTGGCTTGAACAACTTTGTCTGCATTTTCTGTCACGCTCATCGAACGAAATTTCCACACTTTAATTTTGCGCCCATCCAAACCATAACGGTCTTGTTTAAAAAGAATGGCTCCTGGAGATGACATATACACAGCAATTGCTACCCCAATAAGTACCGGTGATATCCCCACAATGGCACATAAACTAAATACTATGTCAAAACTACGTTTATAAAAACGCCTCATACCATTTACTGGTGATTCAAATACACTAATGGTATCGACTTCACCTACACTGCCAATGCGCCCATTCATTAAGTTTTTTAAAAGAAAGTCAGGAGTAATCAATACATCAGCTGTACTATCACCAAGAGCTTCGATTATAGAAGCGATACGCTTTTCAGCGATCATAGGTAAGCACACATACAATTTTATGACTTGACCACTACGTGCCAATTCAACAGCATCGTTGATTGAGCCAACAATTAGCGATGGATCAAATTCATCCAATCGGCTCGGTTCACGATCATCATAAAAACCCACACATTCGAAACCTAATTCATCGTGTTTAATAATTTCATCATATAAATTTTTTCCGATTTCAGTTAATCCCACGATTGCAATTTTTTGTACATTAAAACCTTTAGCACGACGTACACGTTTAACCTCTCTAACACAAAAGCGCCAACTTATTAATATAATAACGGATAACAAATACCAACCAGCTATGGTGACTCGCGAATAAAGTTCACTGTACTTAAATAAAAAAAGTACTAAAGTCATTAATAGAAAAGCCAATGTAACGTTAAAAACAACCAATCTACAAATGGTCGAGAAACGACCTAAACGCCATGACCGATATAACCCAAATGACTCACCGATATAACTATAAAAAAACAATACGCCGACAAGCATTAATAAATAATCTTTATCAAATGCTAAATTATAACCGTGCATGATAATCAGTAATGAAACAGTAATAATAATTATATCAATAACTCGTAATAAAACGTTAGAGCGAGCACCGACAAATTGAAGTTTAGATGGACTATCCATTATAACCTCTTCTGAATAAGTTTAATCTTTTTAAAATAGGAAGATACAATAAGAATGAGCTTTTAGGAAAGAAAATAGAATAAATTAAAGCTTTCAACAATTTACGCTCTTTTAATAATTTTACTATTTCCAGATACTTATACGCTCGTAAAAGGTTTTTATTACGTGTAACTTGAGCATCAACAGAGGGTGTATCTAGATTATACATTTCATTAAACTTACCATCAGAACTAAGTAAGGTTTGTATATGTTGCAACCTTAACACGCTGGATATTGAACCACCGCGAACATTATATATATAACCAATATATGGAACAACTTCAGCTTTAGTGGATTTAACTAAACAACTCGCCAAAAAATAATAATCTTCGCCAACCCTAACCTCTGGCCAGTATCTAATAGAGTGTTTTTCAACAAAGCTCCTTTTAAATAAAGGTTTTAAATAGCCTGTTGATTTTACCTTAGAGAAAATAAGGTTGGTACCAATTAAATACTGAAGAGAAAATGGACCTAAAGGTAATTCCTTATTACTATAATAAGGAGTTAATATATCTCCTTTATTATTTCTAACATAAAAATTATCTAAGATGATATCTGTTTCTTCACCTTTTAAAGACAATAACTTAGATAGACGGTCTGGTAACATTTCATCATCGGAATCAAGTACAGCGATCCACGTTCCATTAGCTGCATCAAATCCTAGATTCCTAGCACCTCCTGGCCCAGTATTACTTTTATTCTTAATCAAAGTGATTCGAGGATCATTAATTGCTTGGACGACAGAAATAGTATTATCTGTTGATAAATCATCAACAACAATTACTTCGACATTGATATCTACTTGATTAAGAGCAGAAAAAATTGCTGTATTAATAAATTCCGCAGAGTTCCAAGCTGCAATAACAACAGAAACGTCTATATTCTCAATTACTCTAGTCATAGATACTTTTTAAACTTCCCTTTAGACCAAATACCATAAAAAAAACCTAACCCATGAAATAAATCACAAATGCTGTCAAGTGTAGATCTTTTTGAACTAATAATATTTATCGGAAAAAACAAAAAAGATTTTGCGAGATAAGCTGAGCCTTTAAACAAACAAACGCCTATAGTGTTAACTTTATATTTAGTGGCTGACTCAATAGCATAACCTGTTGTACCGTGTCTAAAACTACGATCAATAGCCCAAGATACAGTCATTCTAGAATCGACAACAATTTCAGATACTATAGCTTTACTATCCCAGTAAATAACTGCTCCAGCCTTGGTTGAACGAAGAAATAGTTCTTTATCTTCACCACCTTGAGTTAGATTTTCGTTAAAGAAAATATTTTTTTCTTTAAAAAAACTTAATTCCATAAGAACATTATTCGTTGCAGCCCATGAAACCGTCTGCTCTTGGGTAAACTTTCGTTCAGAATAAATACTGGCAAATCTAAAGTAATTACTAGCAGCAGATGGAAAAATTGGAATTTGAGGTCCAGTTACAACATTAGCCTTACATTTTACTTGCGTAGTTAATAGACTATTAAGCCAATTACTATCAGGGTACGCATCATCATCAATAAAAGCTAAAAAACTAAAATCATGTTTAATTGCGAATTTTAATGCAGAATTTCGAGCAAAGGGAATACCAGCTCTTGTCTCTAACGAACGATTAATAATAAAAGATGATGACTGATACTTTTCAACCAAGTTATTTATGTCTTCTGAATGCACTAATGTATTCTCTAAAATCAATAGTTCAAAATAAAAATCATCTACATTAAGAGACTTTAACTTTAAAATACATTCTTCTAGACTTTTCATTCTAGTGCCAACAGATAAGCAAGTTACAAGTACCTTTTTCATTTAACAGCTCTGGTTATTAGATAACTAAAAAAGGTTAATATTATGTCAAAAAAAACTGAAACCTTTGGTAAATCACTATTAAATAATAACTTAAACCCTAAAAAATTAAACTTCAAAGCAAACTTTACAGAAAGATAAGAGTAAAATGAAAATTTTTCTTCCATTTTAGAGGTGACGACTCTATTAACTGATTCACTGAGAGGGAATTCATTTTTTATCTTGTGATATAAACGATATTGATCAAAATTATTTCTTATTGATGAAGGTGTTCCCCAATGATTACTAGAAGTAAAAATATTGACCCCTTCACCATAATCAACTCCAACTTTTACATCTAAAGTAATTTTTTTACATTGAGATACAAGATGAAGCCACATGAGATGATCTTCACCAGCAACAGTTAAAGTTTCATCGAACCTAAGACCATTAAGTATTTTATGGCAGAAAACAATTGTAGAGGTTTGACAAAAATAGGTCTCTATTAAATGTAAAAAAAACAGATCAGAACCAAGTGTAAAAAAATTTGATTGATCTTTTTTCTGAGCTAATAAAAAATTATTTATATATGGATTTTCAAAAAAATAACTTTTACCTTCGTAAAACCGCTGATGATCACAAAAATAAAACTCACTGACCTCTTCAAGACATAGTAAAGCTCTATGTATATGATCACTATGCCAAATATCATCTGAATCGAGAAAAGCGATATAGTCGACATTTAATGAATCAGCTAAATCTAAACCAACATTTCTTGCTTTTGCAGGACCTGCATTTTTTTGATGGATAATTTTAATGTCAATATGACTAACAGGTTCACGATTTAACAACTCTTTATCAGGTTGAATTGGCGACTCATCATTAATAATGATAATCGTTATTTTTAGGTCATCAATATTTTCTTGAAAAAAAATAGAATTGACTGCATTCAGCAATAATCCTGATTTTTTTTGATAAAAAGGAATAATTACCGCTAAGTGCTTCATCCTATCCCCCTAATAAGTTTACATTTTGAACTTAACACCTCTAGAGCCTTTGCAGAGTTAACTTCAAAAATATTATCCGAACTTAAAAAAGCATCATTAATCGTGAATCTTGATAAAACATTTGCTGCATTTTTTATAAGAACAGAATTAACAACTTTCAATTTATCTCGAACGAAGATACTACGACTACCAGTAGCTCTTAATCCCGACACCGAAGACCATAAATCCAGTATAGAAGAGTTTGGGCAGGTATTGAAAGATAATGATAAATCCATTGACTCAGCCCAATCAAACCACTTATTACGATGTATTTCGACTTTTGGCTGAATTGGGACCCATGGGACCCTTAAAGTATCGGCAAGAATTACTCCGTGCATTGCTTCTGATATGATAAAATCACAGTTTTTGATTT
This sequence comes from Shewanella livingstonensis, assembly GCF_003855395.1. Classification (NCBI taxonomy): domain Bacteria; kingdom Pseudomonadati; phylum Pseudomonadota; class Gammaproteobacteria; order Alteromonadales; family Shewanellaceae; genus Shewanella; species Shewanella livingstonensis. Next base: position 3,340,732 of record NZ_CP034015.1, read on the forward strand.
TTGCGAGTGTACTCATAACATCTGGTTCTGTAGGATCTAAGTACTGAATACCGGCAAGATCGCAAACGTCTTTCCAACATGCACGTTGAATACTTTGATAATGTGGCATAAAACCAATACGGCTAATGGGCTTATCTGCTAAATCTACTTTCGGTAATTGAAGATAGCGGGTCAAAATCGCGGCATCAGTAATGACTTTAGATTTATCTATATTGAGTAACTGCGCCGTTCTGGGACCCCTAACAAACGCAATATCCCAGCTACCATCATTAACATTAGGTATTTTAGTGTAACCACCATATCCAGACCCCATAACAATCTTTTTTGCATCAAGCGGATAATCATCCCATAAAATTGAACCGACACCTATAAATAGTGTACTTTCATCTTCATCTAAAAAACCTGGCTCAATTAAATTTTCCCATAAGTATTTATTCAATTCATCGCCAAAATTTGGCGGGTTTGATTCAAAAAAAGTTAATTTCAAAAAATATCCTTACCTAATTATTGTTAGAAAAGTAAAATCACCCTGAGAAGGTGTTATTTTAAACCGTCGGGAAAATAATTCTAAACAAACAAAATAAAATAGCAGCATTGAACAAGAATAAACAATGGTATGAAAATAAACATTATCAATACGTTCAACAATTAAAAAATAGCTAATGCAATTAGCTAAAAACAACGATAACAGTGAGTTACACAAAACTTTAAAATATGAAAAAAGTGAAAAATCAATATATGTCCGCACTAATATAAACGATGATATATAACTGACAAACTTAAAAAATAATAACGAGCATAAAAAGTAATCCATACTATAAGATGCTAGAATCATGTAAGTAGGAATTGATACAACTGCAACAAAAACCTGAATCTTTGATAAAGAATTAGCTCCACCAGATAGAATAATAAAATTTCTTTGTGGGACACCTAAAGAAACAATCAATGCTACAGCACAAAAAAATTTAAATATAACAATTGACTCAATCCATTTATTCGTAAACAAAACATCAAAAAATATATCACTAAAATAAAAAGCTAAAAAAATTAGTGGCAGCATTAACCACCAAGTTATTGCAGTTAACTTTATGAATGAAAGCCCTTTATCTGCATCTACATCGTTAATGTTTTTAGATATTTTACTTAGAGATATCTCATTGATTGTACTTATAAAAATATCAACTATGATATCATACAGACGTTTAGATAAATTGAAAAAACCTAACTCTTTAACCCCTAAAAAGCTTCCCACAACAAAAGATTCTGCCTGAATAAAGAAATTAGTAAACCCATTAACAAATGTAACTGGCATAGCGAATTGATACATATCTTGAATAATATCTAAATCAAAATGTACTATCGTTTGCGACTTAAATTTTGAGTATAAAAAAATAAACCCAAAAAATGATATTGCGATTTGACTATATACTAATGCCCAAACCCCAAAATTTAACTGTAGTAACACATATACAGTAATTGCAGATGAACACGTACAAATCATGGTTCTTAAAGCTAGCTGAAAATATAACTCATATTTAACACAAAGTGTATTATAAACATTAACGAAGCAGTCAAAAAAAACTTTCACAAACAATAAAACAACCATGTTGTTAATATTTTCAGAATAAAAATAAAATTTAAAAACATTAAAAAACAATAACATTAAAAAAATCACAATCAATGAAACCAGTACATGAAACCAAATAACAGTTGAAACTATCTCTTTGGTTAAAACATCTATTTTAAATAAATTATCTCGCCATCCGGTAGGCAATAATGAAGAAGCTAAAAATATTAATGTCAATGCTAATGCTACTTCACCAAATGATTCTGGCTCTAAAATTCTAGCACTATAAACAAAAACAATGAAATTAAGTATCGTAGGGAAAAATTTACTAAAAAAAAGTGCAACTATTGATGCTTTACTTTTCATCAAAAAACCTAAATTTTAATTGTTCAGATAGGTTTTTAACAATAAAGATAAAAACATCTACTCTTGAAAACAATACAATTACTGAATTGATAAAGTGCTTTTTTTTAACGAATGTATAAAACTCAATCCATTTTACTTTCTTGTTAATTGAATAATATAATTTATAAAATAACTTTTCTGCATTTGTGTCATAGTTAAAGTCTTTAATTAAATTTAAGTTACAATCTCTTAATAATCTTAAGTCTTCAACCGAGTGCTTTGCCGAAAGAGAGTCATCTCTTACCACAGCAACATAACCACATGCTTGAACGAGAATAAATCGAGCACCATACGAGAGCAACCTAGCATAAAATTCAAAATCCTCACCCAGTCTCATCTTTTCTTTATAGGCTAAGTTATGTTGGTTAATAAAACTGAGTTTCAAAAGCGGTTTAACAAAACCCAGTTCTTTTCTAGATTCATTTTTCTTAGTAATATTAGAATAAAGAAAATAATTAAGGTCAACAACCTGAGACTCTACAACATTTAACATTTTAGTTAAATAAGTTGAGTTGCTATCTGTAATTCTAAACTGATCATCAGCAATAATATCGTAGTCAGCAGCATAAGATAATAATGTCTCGAAACGATTTTCAATTAAAAAATCATCGGAATCGAGAATAGTAACCCATTCTGTATTACACATTTCGAGCGCTCGATTTCTTGAATAAGAGGGTCCCATATTTTTTTTATTAGAAAGGACAACAACTTTTTTTTCAACACCAAATTCTTTATTAATGACTTCAAGTGTTCTATCTGTCGAGAAATCATTAACAACATAAATTGTATCAACTAAAGGTTGGTTTATAGTCGAGTTAATACATTTTATAATCGTTTTTTCACAATTATAAGCGGCAATGATAACTGAAATACTATTTCCCATTAATAATTCTCAATATGATTTAGACCCAAGGACTTTAGATTAACGCCGAGGTGAAAAATTCCACGCATAAGCCAAAAATGAAATTTTTTATTATTAACACAGAATAATAGACAGAGTAAAAAACAAAATAATAATTTAGAGAGTGATATAAAGAATAATTTAATTCTATCTAGCAGGCTGCTTGTACTTAACTGTAATTGTCCAAATGATTGGCCCATTCTAAGCTTCCTTTTTAACATCCATGTTTTGGTTAGTCGATTCTCTGGCACAGGTTCTTCAACTATTGCCATAGGTTCATAAACCAGCTTGGCGCCCTTCTCGTACATTTGATAAAAATAGTCGGTATCTTCGCCACCAGTTCGACCATAGATTAAATTAAAATGAAGCCCATCCGCTTTAGCTAAATTAATGAGAGTATTTCCTGTATAACCAGTTTTAATCTCATTATCGACGAATACAGGTTGGTGTGAGTGGAAATCATTAGCAATAATCCATTTAGGCGTATTGTCTGGATAAATAGCTTTAACAGGACCAAATACTACGTCAGCATTATCTTTATCTAATCTTTTTAGCATTAGTGAAATCCAGTTTTTTGAAGCAACTTGATCATCATCAATCGTAAAAAAAATTGGGCTGGTAGTATTATCTAGGCACGCGTTCCTTGCAATTGAAATATTTCTTTTAGGCGCATGAACGTACTTTAATTTTAAACTTAATTCAATTGCTAAATTTTCAATATATTCTTTCGCTGCAGTAGTTTCATCATTATCGGCAACAACAACTGTAACGGTGATATTTTCAGGTAAAACTTGAGCAACTATAGACTCTAAAGTAAGTCTAATTTCCGGCCTTTTATAAGTACAGATCCCAATACATACTTCCATATATAAATCCTATCTAAATAACATATTGGAAAACAATTTACGACAAAATCCAGCTGACCATCCAAGATGCATAACCGCTGCACTGGGTCCTGACAAAATAATAATTAATTTCCTATTCTTTATTGATAAAAAAATACCATAAACTAAACATATAGTTAACCAGCTGATAAATGGCAACGTAAATATTAGGCTAACAGAATATAAGAAAAAAAGTAATAATGCCGGAAAGACTGATAAAGGAATAAGCTGCCTAACTTTAGGGATAGTTTTATGTTTAATGACATTAGAAGCACGCCCAATACCATATTTATAATATTGTTTAAATAGCCCTGTAAAAGTACCTCGAGGATAATATGTCATTAGAGTAGCCGATGTTAACCATATTCTAAACCCTGATTGACCTAATCTAAAATCAAGCTCAGCATCTTCATTAGCAACAAAGGATTCGTCATAACCTTCGACTTGATTAAATGCAGAAACCCTCATTAATGCATGGTGTCCATGATCGACCCAAAGCCCTTCATTTTTAATATTTCGATGTGCCGAACCACCATTACCTAACTTTGAGTTTTGAGTAACTGCAAACACTTTTTGTAATTCCGTTTTTCCAACGGTATCCATTGCAATTACGACGGAATCAGCATTAGTTATTTCTGCCGATTTAATAAGTGAAGTAATAAAATTATCGGGGTAATCTGCATGAGCATCAATACGTATAAAATACTCACTATCATTTCCGAAGAGCTTTACCGCCAGATTGATTCCAGCGCTTTGAATTTTTTTATCGTTATGAATCAGTCTGATATTGATATTGTTACTTATGAAATCTTTAACGATTTTTTGGGTTCCATCAGTGCTTCCGCCATCGGCAACAACAATGAGAACACTCTCAATTTGACAAAACTGCTGTAATAGTCGACCTATATGAGCCGCTTCATTTAAACAGGGAATAGCAACGAGTATTGTTTTTTTTGTCATCACTTAAACGTTCCTGATGAGTCCTTATGCCAATCTGCTAATGCTTTTACCAAACCATCATCAAATGTCTTACCATGTTGCACTAACCAGTCTGGATATATATTTGTCGACTGAACAAGTTTCATCACCCTATCAGGATGTATACCTATATTAAATGCGTTGAACAATCTAAAGGTTTTAGCCGCTAGTAGAACAATAAATTTTGGTACCAGAACCGTTTTCACGTTCGGGAAATATTCTTTTTTAAATGTTTCGATAATATCTTCAAGAGTGTAACCATGATTATAGGCGCCATTAAATGTGACTTCACCACGATTAATTTCTTTAGCGTAAGAGATTACTTCAAGAAGGTCTTTTACATAAATACAGGCTTTAATGGTATCTTTACGACCTGGGTAAATAAATATGCCTTTTGATAACAGTGTTGCTAGACGAGTAAAATTCCCACCTTCTCCATAACCAAAAACAACAGCAGGTCTTACGATAGTAATTTTATTGTTACTGTCTGAGCGCTGCCAGTCGCGATGCACTCTTTCAGCTATCATTTTAGAGTAACCATATGAAGACGAGGGCTTTAACTCTGTCGTTTCTATTTTTTGGTCTTCACCTGGGCCATATACTGAAATTGAACTTGTAAATACAATTTCTTTGACATTGCATTTTGTCGCAAATTTACATATTTCAATGGCTCCCACGATATTTGTCTCGTAGTATTCATGATGCTCATGGCCAGGAGTCGTATGTATTGCAGCTAAATTGTAAATTATATCAATTCCTTCAAAAACCTCTAAAGTTGATAAGTCTCTTACATCAGCTTGAATATATTCGACATTTTTAATCATATTTTTGGGAGGTTTTATATCAATGGATATAATCCTGTCTACCGTGTTATCTAACGAATCAATTAAATGACTACCAATAAAACCTGAACCACCAAAAATCAAAATATTCAATTAAACCACCGCTTTATTAAAAAACTTATTGGGTTTACTTAAGTAAACCCAACTCATACATATCATAAAATGAGTGATCGAAAACTGTCGAAACCAACTCACCTCAATAAAAGACTGAAAAAGCATATACATAAACAATAGGCTTGCGAACATTGTGCTTTCACTATGCTCATCGATACTAAATACTTGTTTAAAAAACATTAAAATCAGTATTAAAAAATATAAAAGGCCACATACACCAAAATCAACTAGAATTTCGATAAACATGTTGTGAAAATTAAAACCTGCACCCGATTCAACCTTTACATATTCCCATATATCTTCTGCTACACTATTACCAATATGAAAAATAGATCTAAATCCATGGCCTAGAAACCAATTATCCTGAAAAATTTTAATTCCCTGATCCCAAATATAAGTTCTACCAGTAAGAGAAGGGTCTTTATCTAGCATGTAGAATAACTCATCAAATGTACCTTTATATATGTTGCTAAAAAAAACAAAGGTAAATAAGAAGAAAGTAAAGAAAATAAAAAAAACATTGATTTTATACTTTAGGAATGCAAGTTTCCTACATTTATAGACTAAAAAAAATGAAAGCAAAGTAAAAAAAACAAAAAATATAGAACCTAACGATTTTGCTTTTAGTAAAACCATTACTGATATAATAAGTAAAATTATAGCTGGAATATTTTTTCTATTATAAGCAAAGCTTGAAAAAGCAATAAATATAGCAATAGCAGTATTTATCGAGAGATAATTTTTACTTGCAAATATTCCTATTAAACTATACTCACCAGTCAATCCATTTAAGGCATAGTTATCACTAAACAAACTCATGCTCATAGCTATAATAAAACATACAACAATCGCATTTAATATTTTTTTAAACTCAAACCTATCAGCTATTAAAATAGCATAAGAAGTCGCAAGTAAAAGCTGGATACTAGATCTTAAAGTTGAAAATGGAGTATCGGACCAAATAGTTGATAATATCCCAAGCAGTGGAATAAAAAAAAGGAAATAATTTTTTTTCAAAGAGGAAAATGATGCTTCGGCATTCGAAATTAATAATAAAAAACCAGATATCAAAAAAATTAGTATCGAATAAGTACCAAAAGTTGAGTTTAATATTAACCCTAAAAAACAAAATCCAACTAACAAGTTTATTTGAAAATAACTTTTATAGAGTATCAAAATTTAGCCTTGTTATATGCCTTAGGATACGTACCAATGAAGACCCATAATAAATTATATCGTTTACAGATAGCATCTAATAGCCAGCTGAAAAAGACAGTTACACATAAACCGAAGAATATATTTAACTCAACATTATCATAATTAATTATGGATAGTATTTTTCGAGAAAAAGCAATGAAAAATATGTGGTACAAATAAATAGTAAATGATAATTTACCTATAAAAATAAGTGGAGTTGATTTCTTTATGCTCATTAACAAAACAATAAGTGAAAACATGGATAAAGACATACAAAAAAAACTAATTCTATCAACCTCAATTCCATTAACAACAAAGTTAAACTTTAACAGCATTAGAATAAAAAAAACTGAATAACAAAAATAAGAAAATAAACCTTTACCCTCAGATGCTCCATTTATTCTATCTTTATAAAAATGACAAATCATACCAAATAAAAAGTAAGGAAATAAAAAAGAAAAACCTGAAATAGAAAAAAAAGAGACATCGTCTGGGATGATAAAACTTAATAATATAGAGAATAAAAATATAAATAATATATTTTTTTTATAATCAAATCTAATTAAGTTAAATATACAAAAAACAATAAAAACTAAAAACATTGACTGTAAAAACCAAAAGTGTCCTACAGACATCCATAAAACATTAAAATAATCTGTAAAATTTTCTATTTTACTCTCGACATGAGCTAACCCACTTTGACTCTTAATATATAAGAAAGGTATACCTACAAAAAATAAAGGAATGATTAATCTTTTTATTTTTCCATATAGTAACTCTGTCGCATTATATGTTTGTGGTCTCATAGCAAAAACAATACCACCAAGAAATGAAAATAATGGCATTCTAATATTTTCAAGTACTTGATTAACAATTAGATAATAAGAATCAGTCTGCAACTTTAATCCTGTAGCAGCTGTATTTCCTACTAAATGAAAAAAAACTAAAAACAAACAAGCAATTCCTCTTAATGTATCCACTCGCCCGCTATAATCTACTTTATCTATCACTTTACGGTTTTCTCCCACGCTACCGCCACTAGATTGCAGCTTCCAGATTGCTGTGACGCATTTCAAATTGTTTGTTTTTGTGGTTTTGACGCTTCAGAACGAAGCAGTAGAAAGAATCCCTTTTGGTGCTGATTGCACACTCTGCCAGTTTGGACATCGGATTTATCGATATCTACATACGTCAGATTTTGACTATCGTTTACAGGTAAGTTAACAATTGTTATCACACCTGAAGTGATGGTTTTGGGATACTACAAGGAAACAACAAGGAGATGAGATTACATCGGTAAACTAACGAAGCAAAATCGTATGATTTTGGCTCAGAAATAGCTATCGGTGGCGTCATGCCTTGTGTGAAGTTTCCATTTCTACTACTAATTCTACGTCAGCCCTCTAATAATTCTGAGATTATAAGGTATACGGTAAATTAATGACAGTTTTTTGACTATTTTTGTTAATAGTTATTTTTATGTCACTTTTGCTAATTTAAGCCACTTAAAGACACATTGCCTACCACTTTTGCACTAGCTAATAAGTGCATAGTGCTCATCGAGTACGGCATAGCGTATTTGACTATTGTTACAGTTATACAATGGATCAAAGGTATACCAAGCCTGATTAGCACTTTACGATGCTCTACCATGTCGCTTTACACATATACATGCTCTGCTTTAGTGCACTACAATATTCATGATTTGAATCTACACGATGCCAATAACCTAAGACGCCCAGCAAGTTATAACGCATCAAAAAAAACACTAACAAGCTGTTTTAAAATGTATTTATCCTGAAAAACACTAACTAACTTAATTAAAACCCGGTAAATAACATTCTTTTTTTATTACGCTTTTAGTAAATTAACTATTGGCCATATAACAATCACCTAGGAATAACGACTGTATATCGGATATTAAACACGTTGTGTGCCAACAAATTGACATAGTCAACATTCAATGGTGTTTTACTTTTACGTGAATGTTTAGCGATAAAAACAACCGTACTTTTGATTTACATTAGAATGATGATATTGGATTCAAACAAAAAAATTAATGTCAGCAAATAGTCATTTTATTGTCGTTTAATCGTTAACTAGATTATGATGTTAATCGTTTTTGAATCAGTTTCTGTAGATTTATTACAGAATGTTTATTAACTCTCGTTATCAGCAGGAAAAGTGTATTAAGTTGGCTTTGTTTAGCATAGATAAATACCGCCACTGGCTAGCTATGTCTGTGGTGTTTTCGGCTGTGTGTATTGCCAACATTACTGAGAGTTTATTTACCACTGACTTTTTTAACCTAGTAGAGCAGCGCTATGGCTCAGACCGAGTTGAAGATTTTAGTGACTGGCGCGACACCATAAATGAAGGCATTACGTTAACAGATTACGACAAACTGAATTTAGCCAATCAGTTTGCTAATCGGCGCATACGTTTTGTGAGTGATAGCGACCATTGGCACAAAAGCGATTACTGGGCCACGCCGCTTGAGTCGTTAGGCACTAAAGGTGGCGATTGTGAAGACTTTGCCATATTTAAGTATTTTACCTTAAAGGCCATGGGCGTTGATGAAAGTAAAATGCGCCTGATGTATGTGCGTGCGTTATTGATTAACGAGCCACACATGGTGTTAATTTATTTTGAAGACCCAAAAGCAATGCCTTTGGTGTTAGATAACTTAAAAACTAGGATTTTACCCGCTAACCAGCGCCGAGATTTAAAGCCTGTTTATTCGTTTAATGGCCAGGGGTTATGGTTAGCAAAAGCACAAGGTTTAGGCAGTAACAAGCCCACTAGTGGTGGCACAAAAACTTGGACTGATTTAGTCAATAGAATTGAAAACGGCGAATAATCGTTACAAAAGGATCTGGAGCAAACAATGTTTACATGGAAAATGTTTACAAAAGGAATGTCTTTGCGGCTACAGCTGTATCTGCTGATAGGTTGTTTATCTATTTTTAGCTTTGGTGCAGCGTTATATAACAATGTGTCGAACATGCGTGGTTATTTAAACGAGCAGCTGGCATCTCATGCACAAGGGGCCGCGCACAGTTTAGGATTATCTATATCGCCTTATATGGATGAAGAAGGTTTGGTGATTGCCGAGACCATGACCAATGCCATTTTTGATTCGGGTTATTATCAACACATTATATTTACCGACCTTGACGGCAAAGTGTTGTTTGAACGTACCAACCCTCAAGGCAATTTTGCAGTGCCACAATGGTTTATCAATTGGTTTACGCTGCACCCGCCGGTAATGACCAGTGAGGTAAGTGACGGCTGGCGTATTGCGGGGACACTTGAAGTGCAATCGCACGCGGGTACCTCTTACAAAAGTTTATGGGATCATGCTGTTACCTCTTTTACTTCGACCTTGCTGTTGCTAGCATTTGCATTAGTATGTGTCTATTTTATTTTAAAGGCAGTATTAACCCCACTGAGTAGCATTGAAAAGCAAGCTGAGTCGGTAATTCAAAAGCGCTTTGAGCTTAATCCTATTAAGCCTTTTACTTCTGAATTACGCACTTTAGTTAATGCGATTAATCGTATGATTGAGAATATTCAACGCTCGTTTAACGAACAAACTAAATTAGCCGAAGCCTTGTCGCATGAGGTTTATATTGACCCGCACACTGGCTTACCTAATCGCCGTGCATTGTTAAAAAAGTTTGAGTCGATTCAAGCTGAGTATGAACAACATGGTAACCGTTTCTATTTAGGCTTATTGTCGATGACCTCTTTAAAGCAGGTAAATGACGATGAAGGTTATGGCAGTGGCGATGACTATATTTTATCTGGTGCAGCGCTTTTTAGTACACAGATGAAGAGTTTACAAGAGGCGACCCTATACCGTATCTCTGGGTCTGAATTTGCGTTTTTAAGTTTGCTGACTGAAGATGCGGCCAAAGAAGTTGACCAGCAAATTGCTTCTAGCATTTTAATTGAAAGCTCGTCGCGCTTTAGTAATGGCTTTGCAAAGCATAGTATCACTCGTGTAAACCACCAAGAAGACTTTGCCGATGTGGTGATGCGTTTAGACAATCAGCTGGTGCACAATCAATATGCTGATAATACCAAGGGATTAGTTTCGGCCAAGGGAATGCAGAAGAATCATTCTCGAGAAGAATGGGTGGGTATTTTGACCCAATTCACTCAGTATTTCAAAAATGAAATTAATCATTCTAATAGTAAAGACTTTGCTATTAAGTGTATTCCGTTAGATAAATTATTCGATTTAATGTTGCAACCAGTTGTGGACGATAATCAATCCATTTTGTATGTAGAGTCTTTTGTACGCTTTAAAGTAGAGGGTGAAAACCTATCTACATTAGATGTGTTTGCCATGGCTGAAAGATTAGGTGTATTACAAGATCTCGAACAAGCTGTTGTGTGCTTTATTTTTTATAAACTTCAGCACATTGAACATACCCGAGTGGCGATTAATATTAGTAATCGTGCACTGCATAATCCGGTGTTTACCGATTGGTTATTTGATTTATACCAAAAACTGCATAAAACACTTCCACCACTTTTGTATGAATTTAACGAGTCTGGTGCGATGCTTTCGCTGGAATCAACAGAGAAGTTTATTACCCGAGCGAAACAGTTAGATATTGATATTGCCATTGAACGTTTTGGTTCTAGTTTAAGTTCATTTTGCTACATTAGAAACTTAAACATTGATTACATTAAGATTGATCCTAGCTATGTGCGTGATATAGCTCAATCTGATACGCGCTTTTTTGTGCAAACAGTGATTCAAATTTGTCACGGTATTGGCATTAAAATCATTGCACCACAGGTTGAGTCGGCTGTTATAGGTGAGTACTTTTCACTCATGAACATCGATGGTTTACAAGGCAATGGATTGTATGCTGTACGAAATTTCAGTACAATAATCCCTGCAAATGCAACTAGTACATGGATCAGTGCATTGCAGTTGAACTACTTTAGTCATTCACCAAACCACGAGGCAGAATAATGCGCAAAAATAAATTAACCTTGTTATTAGTTTCAGCATTAATGACTGCCGGCATGTCTGCTGGTGTAATGGCTGCTGAAGATACTCTAACTGCTAGCACTCAAACGGTTCCTGTTTCAGAGGCTGCTACCCAATTAGCTAATTCACTTGTTGCGGCTAATGGCGATGAAGCTTTGATTATTGAAGCATTAAAAGCGGCCGTTGCTGCAGGTTTAAGTTCTGATGAGATTTTAGCCATTGCAATTGCTAATGGCGTTGACCCAGCTATTGTTGCGGCAAATCTTGAAGATGCACAAACCGCAGGTGGCGGCGCATTTGGTGCAGCTCCTGCTCCAGGCGGCCCAGGTTTTGGCGGCGGTTCAGGCGGTGGCGCTGGAACAATCTCTAGTAACTAATCTAAAAGCTAGCTTTCATTAATTAGCTTAGCTAAACAGAAGCCCATTAATTTGGGCTTTTTTGTGGGTGTTTGTAAGGGAAGGTTCTAGGTACGAGATCCTGGGTTCTGGGTACGAGATCATAGGTTCTAGGTAAAGCTGTCGCCCCACCCGCGCGTCATCCCTGAGTGCTTGTATCAGGGATCCAGGTGTTGCTGTTGACCTTGTGCAAAAGCCAACACCTGGATTCCGGCTCAAAAGCGTTGCCGGAACGACGTTGTAGTGGGCGTTGTTTGAATATTGCCCTATGCCGTCATCTTCAAATGCTTTAGTTGGGGATCCAGGTGTTTCTCTAATCTGTCATCTCTGAGATCTGTTATCAGGGATCCAGGTGTTTCTCTAATCTGTCATCCCTGAGATCTGTTATCAGGGATCCAGGTGTTTCTGTTGACCTTGCTTGAGCATTAAAAGCAAAAAGCCAACACCTGGATTCCGGCTCAAAAGCATTGCCGGAACGACGTAGTAGTGGGCACCATCTGAATACGAATTAGCAAAAGACGTGGTAGTGGGCATTGTTTGAATACTGCCCTATGCCGTCATCTTCAAATGCTTTAGTTGGGGATCCAGGTGTTTCTCTAATCTGTCATCCCTGAGTGCTCGTATCAGGTATCCAGGTGTTTCTTTTGACCTTGCTTGAGCATTAAAAGCAAAAAGCTAACACCTGGATTCCGGCTCAAAAGCGTTGCCGGAACGACGTTGTAGTGGGCGTTGTTTGAATATTGCCCTATGCCGTCATCTTCAAATGCTTTAGTTGGGGATCCAGGTGTTTCTCTAATCTGTCATCCCTGAGTGCTCGTATCAGGGATCCAGGTGTTTCTTTTGACCTTGTAAAAAAGCAAAAAGCCAACACCTGGATTCCGGCTCAAAAGCGTTGCCGGAACGACGTTGTAGTGGGCACCATCTGAATACGAATTAGCAAAAGACGTGGTAGTGGGCATTGTTTGAATACTGCCCTATGCCGTCATCCTCAAATGCTTTAATTGGGGATCCAGGTGTTTCTTTAATCTGTCATCCCGGAGATCTGTTATCAGGGATCCAGGTGTTTCTGTTGACCTTGCTTGAGCATTAAAAGCAAAAAGCCAACACCTGGATTCCGGCTCAAAAGCATTGCCGGAACGACGTAGTAGTGGGCACCATCTGAATACGAATTAGCAAAAGACGTGGTAGTGGGCATTGTTTGAATACTGCCCTATGCCGTCATCCTCAAATGCTTTAATTGGGGATCCAGGTGTTGCTGTTGACCTTGCTTGAGTATATAGCGGTTGCCCCACCCGCCCGTCATCCCTGAGTGCTCGTATCAGGGATCCAGGTGTTTCTTTTGACCTTGTAAAAAAGCAAAAAGCTAACACCTGGATTCCGGCTCAAAAGCATTGCCGGAACGACGTGGTAGTGGGCTGTGTTTTAATACGAATAGCAAAAGACGGAGTAGTGGGGGTTTGTTTGTATAAAGTAGTGGTAAGCATTACCTACTAGCGTTGTACTGGGCATGTAGTTGTTGCACCACCCGCACGTCATCCCTGAGTGCTTTTATCAGGGATCCAGGTGTTTCTGTTGACCTTGATTAAATATTTAAATTTCGAGGTCTTCCCAACGAGGATTGAACTTTTCAATTAATTGAATTTTCCATTCTCGCTTCCAGTTTTTAAGCTGTTTCTCTCTGGTAATGGCATTATAGATGTCATCAAATACTTCGTAGTAAACTAACATTTTAATTGAATGTTCTTTGGTAAAGCCATCAGACAAGCCATTTTTATGCTCCCAATTTCGTCTGATTAAATCAGACGTCACTCCAGTATAGAGTGTGCCATTGGGCCGATTAGCCATGATGTAAATATATGATTGCTTATCCATAAACACTTAACTCAATTAACGTAATCTCAAAATATAGCAGTTAAATGCGAGCTTCGTTGTTCCTTAACAAAATTCAGAATCCTGTTACTGAATGCAAGAACTAGACACAACACCTGGATTCCGGCTCAAAAGCATTGCCGGAACGACGTAGTAGTGGGCGTTGTCGTAATCTTCTTGCTGTCATCCCTGAGTGCTTGTATCAGGGATCCAGGTGTTTATTTTGACCTTGCTTGGGCATTAAAAGCAAAAAACAAACACCTGGATTCCGGCTCAACAGCATTGCAGGACGACGTGGTAGTGGGCGTTGTTTGTATGAAGTAGTGGTAAGCATTACCTACTAGTGTTGTACTGGGCATGCAAGTGTTGCCCCACCCGCCCGTCATCCCTGAGTGCTTGTATCAGGGATCCAGGTGTTTCATTTGACTTACCGCTTGTATAATTTAACTACAGCAATGCTTGTTCTATGTCTGCTATTAAGTCTTGTACATTCTCTAAGCCGACTGAGATACGCAGTAGGTTGTCAGTGATGCCTGCGGCGAGTCGAGCTTCTGGAGTGTAGGGTGAATGGGTCATTGATGCGGGATGTTGGATCAGCGATTCAGCATCACCTAAGCTTACAGCAATAGTGAATAGCCCTAAGCGATTAACAAAATTGATTGCGTCTTGCTTATTGCCTTTTAGCTCAAATGCAATCACTCCACCGGCGCGTTTCATTTGATTGCCGATGAATCGATGGCCTTGATGATGGCTTAGACCTGGGTAAAAGACCTGGCTGAATTTAGGGTGTTTATCTAAATATTCAGCTAGTACTTCTGCATTGTCACAATGACGAGTTAAGCGCACGTCTAAGGTTTTTAAGCCGCGTAAAATCAGCCAAGCATCGTGTGGGGAAATAACTCCGCCAAAGTCTTTTAAGATTTCATACTTTAATCTGTGCATGTGTTCTGCGTTGCCGCACACAATGCCTGCTATGACGTCACCGTGGCCATTTAAATACTTGGTGGCGCTGTGGATGACCATGTCAATCCCCATGGCTAAAGGCTGTTGTAATAAGGGCGTCATAAAGGTGTTATCGACGATTGACACCAGATTATGCGCTTTAGCGACATTCGCCATCGCGGTAAGGTCAAACACTTGCAGATGCGGATTGACTGGGGTTTCGCAGAACAAGACTTTGGTGTTTGGCTTAATAGCGGCCTCAACTGCGTTCATGTCGGTGAAGTCGACTAATGTACTCGTAATGCCTAAGCGCGTTAGCTGGGTGGTCATTAGCGCGAAGGTACAGCCATAAACAGCTTTAGACGCTACGAGATGATCGCCTGCATGTAAATGCGTCAATAATGCGCTTGATACTGCTGCCATACCCGATGCGGTTGCAGCTGCGTCTTCTGCGCCTTCTAGTAGCGCCATTTTACGTTCAAGTTCCGCTGTGGTTGGGTTACCGAGGCGAGTATAAATGTAACCCGGTTCTTCGCCTGCAAAACGGGCTCCTCCTTGCTCGGCGCTGTCAAAAACAAAGGTCGCGGTTTGATATAAAGGAGTGGTGAGCGAGCCAAAAGCTTCGCGTTGATGTCCGCCATGAATGGCTAATGTGGCTAAGTTCCATTTACCTTGATTGTTATTTTGCATTGCTTCTCCCTGCGCCACCTTGTTATGAGTTGTTACCCTCTTTGGGGTTATTGTTGTGGTGGTCGGAATTTAAGATACAGCGGAATAAAATATAACCAAGTGATTATTAAAAAATAACTACAGCAACTGATGTAAAAACAATTTTACAAACAATTGTTTGCATCATTTACTTTGGGGCAATCGTAAATATATTTGAGCTACCCACAGGCGTGCTTAAGGTCAGTTAAGTTATCTGAGTAATGATGATTTACCATTAGAATTATCGTTAACAGGCGGATAAAGCCAGTTGCTATCTTAAGCCGCTAACATAAACAACTAGCTTAAATAGCAACGATAACCGTTAGTGCGAGAGCGATTGCTTAAGCTTGTCCATTCCTTGGTCAATACTCACTAGCGGTTGGTAACCTAAATCTTGTTTGGCAGCGCTGATATCAAAGTAATGGCTGGTTGATAGTTGTCTTGCGACAAAACGCGTCATGATAGGTTCTTGAGATTTATTGAGTAAACCATATGCTGTTTCGAGCACCACACCTGCGACATAAGCAACACTTGCAGGTACACGTTTGGTTACGGGTGGTAAATCAACACACGCGAGAATACGATTAAGCATATCTGCCATGGTAATAGGTTGATCATTACTGAGAAAATATGCTTTACCTGCGCACTTAGCATTAGTGACTAAATCTAACGCTGCTAAAACATGGGCATAAGCAGCATTGTCGACATAAATGGTATCGACCCGTTTATCTTCATGGCCCACGAGCTTTAATCGCCCTGCCCGTGCACGCTCAATTACTCTAGGCACAAGATGAGGATCGTTTGGTCCCCAAATTAAGTGTGGCCGCAAAGCGGTAGTGTAAAGTTGAGCGGAATTAGCCGCAAGCACATGTTGCTCTGCTATGGCTTTAGATTCACCATAGTAATTGAGGTATGAGTCTGCGTAAGGTGCAGACTCATTGATGCCGTTTTCATCACGTCCGGCAAACGTCACGCTTGGGGTGCTGGTATAGACTAAACGTTTAATATTAAGCGTTTTACAAGCATTGATAATGTTGTTTGCACCATCGACATTGGGCGAGTAATAGCTTTGTTTACTGCCCCAAACACCTGCCTTTGATGCTACATGAAATACCATGTCGCAACCTTGCATGGCTTGTTTAACGCTTTTGTAGTCACTAATATCGCCTTGACGCATATCGACGCCCAGTTCGACTAGTTTAGGATAGTGGCCTCTGGCAAACCCAACTACCTCAATTCCGGCGGCTAATAAACGCTGACAAAGAGCCAAACCGAGAAAACCACCCGCCCCGGTAACCAACACTTTGCTCACCGACAATGCTAATTGCTTAAGCGCGGTTTGCTCTAGAGGATGTAACTCTGTCAGATTCATGCTGATGACCTTATTGATACTTTAAGACGACTTTAAGACGAGGCTTATTCTTTCCACTGCTTTTGTGCCCAAACCGCCAGTTTTTCTCTGAATATTTTTGCGTTATGACGCACGTCGACCGGGAATTGAGGATGAATTAAAAAGCGTCCTATTCCGTCGGTATGCGGATATTGCTCTGCCAACGTTAATAACTCTTGATACAGAGCTTTAGAGGTTGAGCATACGATGTCTTTTTGTAGTTCAACGCACAATACCGGCACGGTATTATTGCCCACCTTAACACCCACAATGGCTGAACGTTTTACTTGTGGATGGGTGTTAAATACGCGCTCACACGGTAAGGTGTAAAAGCGTTTGATTCTTTGTTGACCACGCGTAGCATCAACAATATGGCCTTTACGACCACACATCCACAGTAAGCCGTTATCGTCTACATACCCCACGTCACCCAAGCGGTGCTTAACGTGTTCACCGTCATTAATTTTCGCTAACTCAGTGGCATGTTGACGTTGATAATAGGCTTGGCTGACCATTGGGCCGCTCACGACAATCTCGCCAATTTCATTGGTGGCAAGTTTTTTGACTTCAGCCCAATGAGGTTGGGCCTTATCTGTGATGGCAATAATATCCACACTTACCGACGATATTGGTTTGCCGACACAAATGCCTTTGCCTTGGTCGGTTAATTCGCTGGTCGCAAACAATGCGTGGCTGCCGATCATGCTGATGGGCAAAGATTCTGTCGCACCGTAAGAATTAAGCACTTCAACCTGTGGATTGAGCATTTGGCTAAAGCGTTTAATCGAGCTAATGGTTGCCGGTGCGCCAGCTGATATGACTCGCTTAACGCTGTTTAGTTTATGCTGAGTTTGCTCGCCTGCTTGACCTAAGCGCTCTAACAAGGCTGGGTTAACAAACATGTTGCTGCATTGATATTGTTCTATTGCGGCAAACAAATGAGCAGGATTTGCCGTTATCGGTTTACTGGCGTCCATGTCTGGCACAATCGATGCCATGCCAAGCGCAGGGCCAAATAATGAAAACAGCGGAAACGTTGCTAAGTCGCGCTCACCTGGGCTAATGCCATAATCATGTTTTAGAGCACTGATTTGTGCTTCAAACATGGCGTGGCTGTACACCACGCCTTTTGGGGTACCTGTGCTGCCACTGGTAAATAAAATGGCCGCCATATCATCTGGTTTTAACAAGGCCATTTCAAAGGGATAAGCCTCATTTCGGCCTATTTCTATAATAGTTTCAAGACTGGTGGCATTGGCTAGCCAACGCTGTAAACCTGAACCACCGACATTAATAACCTGTTTAACACTGCCTTTGCCCCAACCCAGTACGCGCCTGGCAATATGTGCTTTAGGGATGCCAATAAATACATCGGGCTGAGACTCTTCAAAACACTGCTTAAGATTTTTGATGCCCATACCAGGGTCGACTAAAATCGGAATAATACCCGCTTTAAATAAGCCAAAGGTTAACGAGAAAAACTCAATGCTTGGGGTGACCATTAACACCGCTTTCATGCCACGCTTGATGCCGTATTGAATAAGCCCTTTGGCAATCATGTTTGATTGTTGGTGTAAGGTCGCAAAGTTGATTTCTTGATAATTAAACTGGCCTTGCTTAACGTGTTGCACTGCAACAGCAAGTCCGGCAGGCATAGTTTGCGCAGCCGTTTTAAGGTGCTGACAGATATTGGCATTAGCAAGTGCAGAGGTTTGAGTCATGTGGCTTCATTTTGGGCTAATGTGAATAACGCATATGCTGGCTAACGACAATAACGAGCCAATATATAGATAATTTTAGACGATTAAATAGCTAAAAGGCTCAAATGAGCCTTTTAGGGTGTAATTAATTTTTTGCGATAAAGTCTTTAATTAAGCCAATCACTTCGTCGCTGGCATCTTCAAGAATGTAATGACCGCAGTCAGCAAACTCATGCACCGTGGCGTGAGGCATTCGCTGTCGCCATTCTTCTAAAAAATACTTATCGAATACAAAATCTTGTAAACCAAAACAAATCAATGTCGGTACTTCAGCAAACTCGCTTAAGCTATCGCCAATACTAGTCACTAGGTCGTAGTTTCTGTCGCCAGGTTTGAGTGGAATGTCTTGTACAAAGCGTAAGGTCGAAATACGGTTTTTCCACGAGTTAAACGGCGCTACGTAAGCTTCACGCACTTCTTTAGACATGGGTTTGCGTTTAACACCTACATAGGATGCGGCTGACGAAAATGCATTACAACCACGAACCAACAAGGTGCCTAGTAGGGTTTCGCGGCAAATCCACAATGCCCAGGGAAATGGCTTAGTTTTAGGAAGATGAAACGCGGCAGTGTTTAAACACACAATGCGTTTGATGCGCTCAGGATAACGAGCAGCAAAGCCCATACCAATCATTCCGCCCCAATCGTGAACCACGAGGGTGATGTTTTGTTTTACATCAAGGCTGTCAAGCAAGGCTTCTAAATCATCAATACGGTTTTTTAAGGTGTAATCGTATTGTGGATCATCGGGCTTGTCTGATAAGCCGCAACCAATATGGTCTGGCACAATACACTGGTGTTGATCGCTCAACGCGCTCACTAGGTTACGGTAGTAGTAACTCCAACTCGGGTTACCGTGCACCATCACTACTGGCTCGCCTTGGCCTTCGTTGATGTAATGGAGTTTATTGCCGTTACGGTCTAAATAATGACTTTTAAAGGGCAGTAAGTTGTCTAGCATGATGCATCCTGTTAACTATTTTTATAATGAAATGCAAAAACTCAGTGCAGCCCATGGCCTACCACTTAATTCCTAACATCATGCAGTTTAAACCACTGCCTATGCCTAAAAAGCTGACTTGGTCGCCAACACGTAAAAAGCCTTCATCGTGAGCAATAGCGGCGGTTACAGGTAGTGACACAGTGCCCATGTTGCCCAATGTTTGATAGGTTGGATATTCTTTTTCGTGGGGGATGTTTAATGCATTAAGCACTTGGCGACGGTTTGATGCACCCACTTGATGGCAAATCACTTTGTCGACTTGTTCGACGACCCAGTCACGTTGCTCTAAAAAGTGTTCCCAAGTGTGCTTAGCAAGCTCGACACCTTCTTTAAGCAAAGTGACGGCATCTGTGCGCATAAACTCGCGATACAATAAGTGCCCAGCTTCTTGCAGGCCCCATTGACACAATTGGTGATGTTCAGGTGCAGACAAATGGCTTGCGCCCAATAGCTGATGTTGACGAGTCGTTTTAAGCGGCAAAGTGCCGTCCGTTAAAATCACCGCCACTGCGCCTGAACCACCGGTTAATGTGGCCAGTGACTGAGCAAAATTTTGCATCGTTGGCTCAGCAAGCATGTGGTCGATAGTTGCATCGACGATGTCTCGCGCTGATTCGCACGACACCACCATACCGGCTTTGATTTGGCCAAGCTCTATTCTATTAGCAATATCTAAAATACCCGACAACACACCCAAACAGGCATTACTGATATCGTAAATTGCTGTGTCTTTAGACACGCCTAACTCTGCAGCAATGCGACAAGCTGTAGCAGGTTCGTGTTGATCACGGCATACTCCAGTGTAAACTACCGCACCTAAATCGCTGACATTAATACCGGTTTCATTCATAGCTTTGCGTGCAGCGGCAATAGCGCCGTCAGATAAGCGGTAACCTTTAGGCCACCAGCGACGCTCAGTAATTCCGGTTAATGCAGCAAGTTGCCCCATAGGAATACGAAACTTTTGATAAAGCGGGGCCAAGCGAGATTCTAAATCGCTACTCGACACTACTTGTGGTGCTAGCTCATAAGCCAGACTATTGATAAAGACGCGTGAATATTTCATTAAACCGTATAATTCGCTTCGCTCTAGCAAGCACAAAAGCCACTAGAATAGTTGTTATTCGTTATTAACCCGCCATTTGAACAAGAATGGCTTAATTATTCAATCAAAAACAGCAAGCCAATGCAGTAAGTTGGGAGAATACTTTGTGGTTAGATTTTATTGTTTGATTAACTAGTTTGTTGATTTTTACAGTTTTAAGCTAAATAGACTAGTATAAACAAAGGTTTAATTTACAGTTTTGTGACAAAAGCTGCTATTAGTTTGTTTTAATTGCTTGGATCAAGGCATTTCGTGGCGTAACACTGTTTGCACAAAATTCAGTCAACGTAACGGCATAGCCCTGCTCTTGTAAAAAACACACCCGATCGAGCAACAACCAATGCTCTAACGCTCGGCGAAATAAATGTGCCACTAAATCGATTCGCTTAGTCAGCCGTTGGCGCTCAATACCGCGGTGCAAATAATGGCTTAAATTAATCTCACTGGATATAAATAAATGCTTTTGATTTGCAGCCCATAGGCAAAAATCACTAAAACTGCCGCTAAGCTGACTTTTTTTAATGGTCGGCACCGGTAAATAAGCCTCTACACCTCGAATATCTCGCTGCAAACTATCAAATCCTAAGCGCCATGATACCTCTTGATTACGCAGTAGTCGTTTTTTAGTGCCAGCAATGACACTTTGTTGCAATGGCAGCTGTAAATCATGTTTAGAAAGCTTGAGCGCACTGGCTTTGGCTAAAGCCGATAGCGGTTGATAATGTTCATGCTCTATCAAATGATAACAGCACGGCGAAATAGAAATGACTCGAGTGCCTGCTGAGGCCGCAAGTTTAAGTAAACGTGTATGTAAATCGCCACAGGCATGTAATGCAATGGCATGTTGGTCGATTAACAATAGTGGTTTACTTGCATCTATTGGCGCAAAAGCATCTGCACAAATAAAGGTTTGTGGTATTTGCCATTGTTCAGCAAATATTTGGCCTTGTGCGCATAAACTCGTTTGCCACTCGAGACTGGTCACTACAACGGCTTGCTGCTTAGCCACCAGACGGCCTAGGTGTCCTTTACCTGCACACCATTCTAAAATGGGTAATCGAGGTAATTGGGGATGATGTTGTGGATCCACTTGCTCCGCAAATGCGGTGATTTGTTGCCATTTTCGCCCTTTAATATGGACATTAAAATGGCTTAAATCGTCATTCCCACTGTGATTTTTTGGTTGAGGACTTTTTATCAGATCATCGTTTTTAGGATCGTTATGTTGCGATTTATCGGCAGTTAACCATTGAACATTGTCATTGTTAATGGCTCTTGTAGCCGAAGTGATGACTAACAAGCTTAACCAGCTAATGAGTTCATCAGCAACTGGCCTTTGACTGTGTTTTAGATCGCTTATCAAGCTGGGCAGTAATGTATCAACTAACTGTTGCTGGCTTGCATCAAGATTATCTATTTCAGCATCATCAAGCTGCCACACTTTTTGAGCTAATTGCGGAAAGCTCTGCTGCCAAGGTAAGTGGTCACACTCAAACGCAACTAGCTGCCACAAGGGTCTTAGAGCATCAAGAAGTGAGTCGAGTGCCTTGAAGGTGTGATGATAATCGATTGCTGGCATATGACTGCTTATGGTTAACCTTAGCTGATTGAAATGATAGGATGCAGTCCATTGAATACCTAAATCGGAATTGTAAACTATGCACTCACCTTGTGTCGCCCGTTGTGGCTTAAATGCTGACGATTATTGCATGGGCTGTTTTCGCCACATTGATGAAATTGTGATTTGGTCACAGGCAAGTGATGAGCAAAAAAAACAGATTTGCGATAAATTAGCCGATAGAAAACAACAATTTTCAGGTGACGGTAACAGTCAAACATTGTCGAGAGCAAAATGGTTGGAAGCTGAAAAGCGAATCAAGCGGTAACGTTGAGAAAAAGTGCGATAACAGGTGATAACGAGCGATTACAAGCGGTAACAAGCGGTAACAAGCCTAGATGCTAGGGCGGACTGCGTCCAGCTAGTGCGCTTCGCTTCTATAACCACGGTAAAACATCAAGCAGATCCCCGCTCAGAAGTATTACCATGATGTAAGCTAGCCCTTAAGATTGTATCTTTTGAATTTGATTTTATAGCATCTCGCCGCGAAGCGACCTAGCGCCTCGGCTTTTATCGCTTGTCATCGACTTTTATCGTTCTTAACCGCTTCGACCCTCTAGCTCTACTTCTTCATCATTGCTTTTAAGTCTGCAAAGGGGTTGAAAGTAGCGGCTGCTTGTTTGGTTTCTGTGGTGCTGCCATAACGGATCAATTCTTCAAAACGAGAATGTTCGTTGTCGTGACAGTACAAACATAATAATTCCCAATTGGTGCCGTCTGACGGGTTATTATCGTGATTATGGTCGCGATGATGCACGGTCAATTCAGATAAGTTTTTATTGGTGAACTCGCGAGTGCAGCGGCCGCAAACCCAAGGATAGAGTTTGAGTGCTTGTTCACGGTAGCCCTTTTCTCGGGAGGCTTTGTAGTCTCTGGCTTCAGCTAATACTTTGTCTAATTTACTTTCGTTGGCTGACATTAATTTATCACTCATCAATAAAATTACCCCAAGGATAATCACTGTTTCCGTTGGGGGCAATTGTTTGTAGTATCTTATTTAGCGATGATACTGCTACGACTATACGTGCAAAGTCAAAAAAACGATGAAGAGCGATGACAAGAGATGACTATCGAACTAGCAAGACAGTCCGCTCTAGTGCCTAGTATTTAGTATTTAGTATTTAGTATTTAGTATTTAAGCACTTTTACCATCAGCACAGCGTTCGCTGTTATCGATCGTTATCGCTCCACCTACGGTTACCCTTCTTTAGTATTCGATATTCCGGCGGTTAAATTAAAGCGCATCGCATCTTCGAACGACCAATCAACACTAATTAAGTCTTCACGCTTTACTAAGCTGGTCACTCCGGCGATTTGATAACTTAATTGGAATAATACTGGCACCCATTCACCTTCAGGCAATGCATCTGCAAGCGGCTGTGGTGCAAACTCACTCATAATAAAACCAACCACATAACTACCGTTGGCTTGTTTAACTAATACCGTTTTTTGAGTTTTGGGTTGGCCATCGCGATTCATTAAACTGGCAATATCTCGAATGCTGCCATAAACCGACTTAAACAATGGAAACTTCATTAGCTGGCTTTCAATCCAACCATAAACCCACGCAATAGGGCTAACTGAAAATAATAATCCAGCAACAAACACAACACTTGCTACCAAACAAAAACCTGCGCCCACAAAAACAGGTTTGATGCCGACAATATCGAGTAATAATTTACCTAAGCCATCAAGTGAGATAAACAATGACCAAAAAAGCCAAATGGATAGCACCATAGGTAATAAATTAGTTAAACCACGAGCAAGGGTATTTTTCATAGAAATAGTCTTCAACAATAGAGCAGATTAGCTAGCCGGCAAAGATAACAAATATCCTGCTAAACCGCTAAATAAAAAACGCCCTACGTTTAGCTGTTTAATAGATAAACAATAAACGTAAGGCGCATTTAAAACAGTAAGCTCAACTCTTAATGAGAGGAGATAGACTAACCTACAGCCCTCTTTAGCTAAACGAGAGGACGCAAGCAAAAAGAGGCGAAGTTACAGCTCTTTTTCCATTTCTTCATAAGAAATATGACGAACGTCTTTACCCTTTACATAATAAATCACGTATTCGCAGATGTTTTTGCAACGGTCGCCGACACGTTCAACCGCACGTGCAGCCCATAATACGTCTAACACACCAGGAATTGAGCGAGGGTCTTCCATCATATGGGTCATTAATTGACGGATAATACCTTCATACTCTTTGTCTAATTTCGCATCTTCTTTGTGTAACTCAAATGCTTGGTCGGCATCCATACGGGCTAATGCATCTAAGGTTGAGTGCAGCATACGTGTGGCATGACGGCCCATGTTTTCAATGCTCACCAATAACGGCTGCTGGCTATTAGCGCGCTTTTCTACCGCGGCTTTAGCAATACGAACACAGGCATCACCAATACGCTCAAGATCGGTAATGGTTTTAGAAATGGCCAAAATCAAGCGTAAATCGCTGGCAGCAGGTTGGCGCTTAGCAATAATACGGGTGCACTCTTCATCAATAGCCACTTCCATGCCATTGACTTTGTGATCGCCTTCAATCACTTGCTGGGCAAGTTCTGAGTCAAGGGTTGCCAGAGCATCAAGCGCCTGCTCAAGTTGACGTTCAACTAAACCGCCCATGGCTAGTACGCGATTACGAATATCGTCAAGCTCGGCATTAAACTGACCTGAGATATGTTTACTTAAATTCATTTTTTCCATGATACCCACCTAAATTCTGTCTGTTAATTAAAAGCGTTTTGAGCAAGATTAACCGTAACGACCGGTAATATAATCTTCGGTTTTACGCTTTTTAGGGGTCGTGAAAATAGTGTTGGTATCAGCATATTCAACCAATTCACCCATGTACATAAAGGCAGTTTGATCAGACACACGTGCCGCTTGTTGCATGTTATGCGTCACAATTACCACGGTATATTGTTGCTTTAACTCGGTGATCAACTCTTCAATAGTTAAGGTTGATATTGGATCTAGTGCCGATGTTGGCTCATCGAGTAGTAATACTTCTGGCTCGATGGCAATGGCACGAGCAATCACTAAACGTTGTTGCTGACCACCTGACAATCCAAAAGCATTGTCGTGAAGACGGTCTTTCACTTCGTCCCAAATAGCCGCGCCGCGTAAAGAGCGCTCAGCAGCTTCATCTAAATCACGACGGTTGCTCAATCCTTGTAAACGTAAACCATACACTACGTTTTCGTAAATTGACTTAGGAAACGGATTAGGACGCTGGAACACCATGCCGACATTACGGCGTAATGCGGCGACATCGACTTTTTTGTCATAAATATTTTGCCCATGAAGCAAGATTTCACCGTCAATTTTACAAATATCAACCAAGTCATTCATGCGGTTAATACAACGTAAAAGCGTTGATTTACCACAACCACTTGGGCCAATAAAGGCAGTAACTTGTTTCTTAGGGATCTTCATCGACACATCAAATAACGCTTGTTTGTCTCCGTAACGTAAATTGAGGTTACGGATCTCAAGAGCGGTATCCTGTGCCGGCAAGTTAACTAAATCAACCGCTTCTGTTTTCATTGCTGAACTATCAATAGAAATCATTTTTGTCTTTCCTCGGGATATCGCTAATTAATGTTCTAGCGAACGGAATTTTTCACGTAAATGGTTGCGCACGCTGATAGCGGTTAAATTAAGAGCAACAATTACAGATACTAATAAAAACGAAGTTGCATACACTAATGGACGAGCAGCTTCTACGTTAGGGCTTTGGAAGCCTACATCGTAAATATGGAAACCTAAGTGCATGAACTTTCGCTCTAAATGCACAAACGGGAAGTTCATATCAATCGGTAATGTTGGGGCTAACTTTACCACACCCACCAGCATCAACGGCGCGACTTCACCAGCAGCACGGGCCACGGCCAAAATCAAACCGGTCATAATAGCTGGACTCGCCATTGGAATGACAATGCGCCATAAGGTCTCGGCTTTGGTTGCACCTAATGCCAAACTGCCTTGACGTACTGCACTTGGAATACGGCTTAAGCCTTCTTCGGTCGATACAATGACCACTGGCAAGGTTAAAATGGCTAAGGTTAATGCCGACCAAATCACCCCTGGAGAGCCAAATGTCGGCGCTGGTAGCGCTTCAGGAAAGAACAATTGGTCAATTGATCCACCCATCATGTACACAAAGAAACCTAAACCAAACACACCATAAACAATTGACGGCACACCGGCTAAGTTGATTACCGCGATGCGGATCATCTTAGTAATAGGGCCTTTTTTAGCGTATTCATGTAAGTAAATGGCTGCGATAACCCCAAATGGGGTCACAATAACGGCCATGAGCATCACCATAAATACAGTACCGAATATGGCTGGGAACACCCCACCTTCGGTATTGGCTTCACGCGGGTCATCACTCACAAAGCGCCCAATACCAACAAACCAGTGTCCGACTTTACCGAGTAAGCTCATGTGGTTGACATAACTTACGTCTAAAATAGAGTCCAGTTGCAAGGTCACTTCAACGCCACGCATGTCTTTAACCACAACTGAATCACGCGCCGCTTTATCACGTAGAGCAAACAAGTCTTTTTCAAGCACTAAGTAGTCTTGATTAAGCTGCTCAATTTGCGCCTTAATGTCGGCTTTACGTTCAGCGGTTAACTCGCCATCTAGCTCATAACCACGTTCTTTTAAACGTAGACGCTCCATTTGATAATTTATCGAGCCAATATCGCTTTTTTGCAACGCTAAGGCTTCGTCAGAAATGGCTACTGCACGGTCTATATGGTCGAACAAAGACGCTTCTATATCTGCTTCGCTTGTTAACTCTAAGCGTTTACCGTCTTCAATCACCGCTATAGGGTAACCGTAAAAGTTACCATTTTTAGTACGTTCAAGCTTAGCGACATCAGCCGGGACTGAACGACTAACGATGTCTGTGGCTAGAATCCAACGAAAATCGAGGCCAACAAACTCACGGTTACCGGTTTTGACCAAGTAACGGGTTACAAACTCACCCGGGTGCTTGGTAAACTTATGTCCGGCTGAAATTAAACGCTCTGTCGGCACTTCTTCACGGTCGTATATTTCACCAATAAGGGTACTTTTAATCCCGTTATTGTCTTCAAGTTGCCATTCATAAACATCAGCTGGCCAAAAGTAACTTAAGCCACGCCACGCGATTAACAGTAATAAGCCTAATACGGCAATCAAACTGATACTAACGGCACCACCAGTCATCCAAATCCACGGTGAACCTGATTTAAACCACTTACCCATTGCACAAACCTCTCAAGGCGATTGGCGAATTAATCATTAATTGAGTCATCATCTTTCCTTACAGTGAGCTATAACGTTCGCGTAAACGTTGGCGAACCACTTCAGCAATCGTATTAAAGAAGAAGGTGAACACGAACAATACAAAGGCGGCTAAGAACAATACGCGATAATGCGTGCTGCCAATGGCCGACTCAGGCATTTCTACGGCAATGTTTGCCGCCAAGGTACGCATACCTTCAAACACGCTCCACTCAAGGATTGCAGTATTGCCGGTTGCCATTAATACAATCATGGTTTCACCTACTGCGCGGCCTAGTCCCATCATGATGGCCGAGAAAATACCCGGACTGGCGGTAAGTAATACCACTCTAGTGAGGGTTTGCCAATTGGTTGCACCTAATGCCAAACTGCCGTTTGATAGATGACGTGGCACAGAGAAAATCGCATCTTCAGCAATAGAAAATATAGTTGGAATAACCGCAAAACCCATGGCAATACCCACCACCAACGCGTTACGTTGATCGAATGTGATGCCTAAATCGTTGGTAATAAACTGACGCGTATTGCCGTCAAATAATGCCACTTCAATCATTGGGCTAATCGCAAACGACAACCAACCAACAAATATAATCACTGGCAATAACATCAGCTCTTGGTAAGTTTCTGGTAAGCGCTGCTTCCATTTTTCTGGTAATTTACTCCAAGCAAATGCGGTAGTCAGTATTGATGTGGGCAATAACATCAACAACACCACAATGCCGGGTAAGTGATCTTCAATCAGTGGCGCTAACCATAAACCAGCCAAGAAACCCAAAATAACCGTCGGTAATGCTTCCATAATTTCAATGGTAGGCTTAACCACGTTGCGGACTTTTGGCGTCATGAAGTAAGCGGTATAAATCGCCCCTGCAATCGCTAATGGCGCCGCAAATAGCATGGCGTAAAATGCCGCTTTCATGGTACCAAAGGCCAGTGGCATTAAGCTCAACTTAGCTTCAAAATCGTCAGAACCTGAGGTTGATTGCCACACATATTGTGGCTCTGGATAACCTTCGTACCAGACTTTCTCCCACAGTGCGCTCCACGATATTTCTGGATGACTGTTTTCAACAGAGAAAAGGTTAAGCTTGTTATCGGCTTCAATGACTAAGGCATTTGAACGCGGGCTAAATGCCATTTTACCAGGGTTAGTTAACTGAAATTTCTCATCGAATAACTCACGCTCGCTTGATGTGTAAAGCAGAGTTAACTCACCTTCTTCACTTAACACGGCAAAGCTTTTACGATAAAACTCAGTTGCCATAACACTGACTGGAGCAATATCATCAAACTCTCGAATTTGCTGATATAAACGGCCTTTTTCACTGTTCACTTGAAAGTATTGACTGACAATGCCGCTGTCATAACTGACTATAATTGAGCTGGCACCCGCAAGTAAGTTAACTTGCTTTACTTCGGCATTAGCTTTTTTAACGTCAACAACTTGAAGTAATTCAACTGAGTCGGCGTCGCGAGTGTTATAGATAAACAGTTTATTATTGGCGCTCAATATAAGTTGACGATGATCTGGAGTCATAATTGCCGAAGTAACATGACCAGGTGCATCTTCAATAAACACCTCAACTGATGACCACTCAATCTCTTCAGTCATCATGTTTTCTTCGCCTTCTTGGCGATTAAGCTTCCAAGCACCATTTACATCTTGGTAAGCAAAGCTCATGCGACTATCGCTAAAATCAAACACCAAATTATAAACTGCACCATCACTATTAATCGTCAATGGTGTTTCACCCATCGGATAGCGTAAGGCTGGGGTAATTAAGCGTTTATTGTCTGGATACGTTAAACCAAACTCAATACCCACAACAATCACTTGACCATTGCTCAGCCCTAATGCGAAACGTTGCTCGCTTGGGCTTGATTTGGCACTGCTAGTTACTGTTGTTCCTTGAGGAATCTTAGGCTTAAATGACGAAATTAATTCACCGTTAATGGCTGAATAAAAATCTACCGTACCCAACTCGGTCACCCGATAGAGCACTTCGTTTTGTTCATCACTGCCAACCATTAAGGTTTTAGCATCAGTATGTTGATAACTGACACTGGTAACCGGTTCTATGTGTGCCCCATCAAAAATAGGTTTGATGACATACAGCAAATAGAAAAATATTAGTAACAAGGTGACAAACACTAATGTGCCGCCAACGGTTACCCCAATTTCTGCTGCTTTATCCTTAAATGCTCTGCGGGTTGCATGCCTATCAACGAGTAGACTTTTTTCCGCAGAACCAGGTTTATTGACCTGACTTTCCATTAAGAACCTCTAATAATTAATCGATGCCATAATTAGCGCTTTGAATGTGCAGTTTACTATGCTAACAATAAATATTTATGACTAAGCTAACTAATTTATGCCGCTAATTTAAGTTTTAAATTACTCATATTAGCCTATAAACCACCCAGGTTAGCTTGTAGATAAATTATCGTAAAACAACAGCAAAACTGTTGTAAGACAGCAATAAAACCATAACACAATCTTAAGTGGCTGCGATTATATGACGTAAATATGACATTTGTGTTACAGACATTGTTTATAGGAGAAATATCGAATGATGCGTTATCTCATTACTCTTCAAGCACCTGATAGAAAAGGCCTAGTAGAACAAATTGCCAATGTTGTAAGTCGACATGGTGGCAACTGGCTAGACTCAGAAATGCGTCATATAGACGGTGTTTTTGCCGCTATATTACAATTAGAAGTTCCAGCACTAAAATGGGATGAGCTAATTGATGCCTTAGAATGCATTGACGGTTTAACCTTAACCTTTGCTAAAACGACCTTAAGTGCTAAGCCGATTAAGCATCTACATTACAATTTAGTGGCATATGACCGCCCAGGGATTGTGTTACACATCTCTAATAAAATGAATGCACTAGGTGTAAATATTGAACAGTTTAGTAGCCAATACGAAACGGCTAGCCACACCGGCATTGCATTATTTAGAGCCACCATGGCATTAGGCCTAACCGACCCAAGTCAAGAGGAGCAAATTAAAGCATCGCTTTATGAAATGGGTGATGACGTAGTATTAGATAAACTCATTAAATCAGCTTAAACGAACCGTTAACATGCACAAGGAACTCAATTAAGCCTAAAATCCAGTTTCATCATCTGTTAAACTGCCACAAAATAATGATGATAAAAATGGATTAACCATGTTTGGAACGCTATCAAAACTGAAAACCCACCTTAATGATAATCATGAGGTGGAATATCATCTGCCTGTTGGTGAAGCGCGTTTAGCGCTTAACCCGCTTATTGGTAAGTCATTAACCATGACTCACACAGGTAATATTTTTTGCAGCAACTGTGGTAAAAAGACTAAGAAGAGTTATTCTCAAGGTCATTGCTACGTTTGCATGTCTAAACTGGCCAGTTGCGATCTGTGTATTATGAAACCAGAAACATGCCATTTTGATAAAGGCACTTGCCGTGAACCAGAATGGGCCATGTCAAATTGCTTTGTACCCCACTATGTCTATTTGTCTAATACCTCAGGTATTAAAGTCGGTATTACTCGCCATACTCAAATCCCAACCCGTTGGATCGATCAAGGCGCGACTCAGGGATTACCTATTTTTAAAGTATCGACGCGCAAAATGTCGGGATTAATCGAAATTGAATTAGCAAAATTCATTAACGATAAAACCCATTGGCAAGCGATGCTCAAAGGCCATAATGATGATGTGGACTTGGTAGAACAAGCGGCTCAACTTATCCCATTAATTGAAGATAAACTGCAAGCCTTAGCTGCGGAATATCAAGACATTGTCATTGAACGCCTTGATGCCAATATTCAAGCGATTAGCTACCCAATTACGCAGTTCCCGGTAAAAGTTAAATCGCATAATTTTGATAAAGTTGCAGAAGTCAGCGGTATTTTGCAAGGCATTAAAGGCCAATACCTTATTTTTGATACTGGGGTCATTAATATTCGTAAGTTTTCATCTTATGAAGTAGACGTTAGCTATTAAACTATTTAGCGATTAACTTACTAATGATTTGCAATTTAATCGCTAAAACCTTCTACATGCCAAAATAACGAGTTCAAAGGTAAAATTTGAACTCGTTAAGTGAAAGTAATCAACAAGAATTACACTTAGTAACTAATAATTTATTTTCAAAATATCAAAGCGTTAACAATAAAATGAGCATTTTTTTAGTCTTAACATGACAAATTTAACCAAGCGTTAAAAAAATCATTATGGTGAATCACTCATTTCCCCTAAAATTCGATTCATAAAAACACCTTATTAATTCACTATAGAGACCTTTTCATGGAGTTAGTATTCGCCATTGCTTTATTTGCTTTTTCTGCCGGAATTACTCCTGGCCCTAACAACATTATGCTAATGACCTCTGGGGTTAATTTTGGTATTAAGCGCAGCATTCCGCACTTAATGGGCATTAGCCTCGGTTTTCCTACCATGATATTAGCGGTTGGGCTTGGATTAAGCGCAATATTTCAAGCATATCCTTTCATTCATATTGTGATTAAAGTGATTGGTATTAGTTACCTACTTTATCTGTCATGGCTGATTGCCAATAGCAGCAGCAAAATGGAAGGTAAAAAAGTAAGCAAACCGTTTAGCTTTTTACAAGCTGCAGCATTTCAATGGGTAAATCCAAAGGGGTGGATTATGGCAGTAGGTGCCATTGCAACATTTACCTCCGTGCAGCAAGAGATCAATAGCCAAGTAGTGACTATTGCCAGCGTATTTTTATGCGTGGCATTTCCATGTGCAATTGTGTGGCTTGGATTTGGAGTAGCACTAAAACGTTTGCTTAAAAATGAGCGTCAACAACGTATTTTTAATATCACTATGGCTTTATTATTAGTAGCATCGATTATTCCAATGATGTTACCGCCAGCAACCCACTAATCAATTTTTTAGCGTTAAAAGGTTAAGTAATGGAACAACATGAATGTCTTACTCACACCGAAAACTGGGTAAAAGATGTCATTATGAAATACAACATTTGCCCATTTGCACGTCGAGAAGTTGAACGAGCCAGCATTCGTTATGTTGCCATTGAAGAAACGAAAACAAAAGCCGTGTTAAAGGCGCTAATTGAAGAGTGCAAATACTTAGATAGTCATCCTGATACTGAAACTACACTGTTTATTTTGCCACGAGGTTTTGAAGGTTTTTACCCTTATTTAGATTTAGTCGATTACGCTACCGATGAGTTAATTGAGCAAGGCTATGAAGGCGTTTATCAATTAGCCACATTTCATCCAGACTATTGCTTTGAAGGTGAACCACAAGACAGTGCGGCTAATTTTACTAATCGTGCGCCTTACCCTTGTCTGCATATTATCCGTGAAGCTAGCATGGAATTCGCGTTAGCCAACTATAGCGATCCTGAATCGATTCCTGAGCGTAATATTGCTTTTGCAGAGCGTAAAGGTAGCGATTTTTTTATCCAATTACTGCAGCATTGCACTAAATGAGTTGAGAAATAATCAGCGATATCAAGCCTAGAAACTAGGGCGGACTTCGTCCTGCTAGACGCTGAGCGGCTATAAAGGCAGATAACAGCTGCATCCGTAGTGTAGCAAAAAACCTTCCGACTTGGTTGCTCATGCTTTTATAGCCTCTAGCCGCAAAGCGTTCTCGCATCTAGGCTCTTTCCTTGTCATTTTAGCTTTTAGAGAGGGTAAACTTGCTGACTTGTTGGGACATGTTGCTAGCATCACTTAGTAGATTGTCATTTAGCAAAGCAATCTGTTGTGATATCTCCTGCGTATGGTGATAGATTTCAGTAATTTTCATCGCATTACGGTTAACTTCTTCGGCCACCGCTGATTGTTCATGTGTTGAAGCGGCAATTTGCTGGTTCATGCTGTCAATCACACCAACGTGTTGAGCAATCAATTTAAGCTCATTGCCTGCATGTTGAGATTCTGTAACACTTTGTTGCGCTTGTTCTTGGCCTCGTGTCATTGCGCTAACCGCAATGGCTGCACCGGCTTTAAGCCTATCGGTCATCGTTTTAATATCTTCAGTAGAACGTTGTGAGCGCTGCGCTAAGCTACGAACTTCATCTGCAACAACAGCAAAGCCACGACCTTGTTCGCCTGCTCTAGCGGCTTCGATTGCCGCATTTAATGCGAGTAAATTAGTTTGGTCAGCAATGGAGCTGATGACCGCTAAAATGGTCACAATGTCTTGTACATCTTTATCTAGACGTTCAATACTTTGCGCGGCATCGGCTATTTCTCTAGCCAACAATTGAATTGCATCACTGGTTTTACTAACGTCGTGGTTACCACTTTGCACTTCGATATTGGCATTGGCTGACGCCTCTGAAACTTGCACTGCATTGGCGGCAATTTCGTGAACCGTTGCGCTCATTTCAGTCATAGCTGATGCGACTTGCTCCGCTTCTGATGAACCTTGCTGAACATCGGCTTGCATTGAGCGAGTAAAACCATTCATTTGTTCGACCGCATGAACCAAGCTAATGGCATTACCGCGCACTTGGGTTATAACGTGTTCAAACTCGGCCATCATTTGATTAAATGCTATCGAAATTTGGCCAAACTCATCATCTGACTGATGGGCTATACGAGTGGTTAAATCAAACTGAGTGCCGGCATGTAACACTTGCTTATGTAGCTGGCTCAAGCTGCGATGCAAGTATCCTGAAACAATTATGCTCACCATAATCACAAACAGTAGCGCCAATAATAAAATACTACCCGTGATATACATATGTTGGGTAGCTTGTGACAGTTTATCTTGACTTAACTGTGACAAATCTTGGTTGAACTGTTTTTCTAGTTGGGTTAAGAGCTCAATTCGAGTCGTTGCTGTCTTAAACCAATCTTCAGGGTTTTGCTGCGCCATTGCAGTACTGTCTTGAGCAAAGGCAATTTCTCGAAGTTGATTAACGTTCGCCATGGCACTATTTTGTTGAGCTTGTTTGAATACTTGGATATTTTCTGGGCTGGCTGCGGCAATAAATCGCTCGGCATATGTTTGTTGTTCTGCTACTAAGGTGACAAATTTGCGATATAAACCCGGTGCAAATTTATTATGACCAAAAGTCGTACTAAGTACTGCTCGCTCTATTCCTGCACGTTCTTTTAATTGTAAAAATGCGCCGAATGATTTGAGCTTTATACCTATTTGGCTGTCTACACTTTGACTAGCCGCACTATCAACCATCGATAATAGTAACGTATTGATGTGGGTGTAATAGCTTACTTGGTCGGCAACGCTGATGTTAAGAGCACTGACGTTATTGCGCATTTTATCAAGTTGATTTAAGGCTGAGGCAACTTCGTCGTAAGTAGATTGCAATTGTTGAGGAAAATCATCTTGCTGGGCAAAAAGGTTAAAACGTTGGATCTGCAAATCGGTTTCAGAACGTTGTGTTGATAAATTATCTTTAAATGCTTGCCCTTTTGAACCGAGAAAACCGGCACTCATGCCGCGCTCTTTTTGCAGCTCATGCACTAATGAGCTATTGATAATGGCGACTTGAGTGAGGTCGATAACCAATGCTAATTGATGTTGAGTTTTGTATTCATTTGTAAGGTACATACCACCAAATAGAATACTAGTGAGTAAAGGGGGAATAACCAGTAAAGCCAGTTTGCGCGAAATATTGAGATTGCTAATCCATTGCCAATTCATACATCATCCTTTTAAAACTCTTTCGGTAAATACGTTTTTCTACATCAAACCATAAACCACATTGATAGATTTAGGTAAAGACTTTACAACAAACTCAGATCTAGCTCACAGCTAATTTAGTTTCTTTTAATTTAATAATGCT
Source organism: Shewanella livingstonensis (assembly GCF_003855395.1). Taxonomy (NCBI): domain Bacteria; kingdom Pseudomonadati; phylum Pseudomonadota; class Gammaproteobacteria; order Alteromonadales; family Shewanellaceae; genus Shewanella; species Shewanella livingstonensis. The sequence goes on from NZ_CP034015.1 coordinate 3,376,532, forward strand.
TTAAATACATATAATTGAGTAGTTACTATCTTTTCTCCTGCGTGAATGCAATCTGCATCTCAGACGATGAAATTGAGTGAATGAATTTAGCGTGTAAAGTTACCGCGATAAAACCAACTGAAAACGACTCTTCTCACTATCGATAACGATTTATAAACGGAGGCAAAACTCACTGATCAATTCAGGCCATTCATTCACCTCATCTATCGAGGCTGCAATGTGTAAGGTCGAATTAGGTATTATGGCATGTAATTGAATGGCGGTTTCTATGGGATGGGTTTTATCGCCGTGCCACGCTAAAATCAGCGTTGGCATTGTCAGTTCAGCAAGTTGCTGCTTATTGGGCAGATCGTTAAGGGCAGCAGCGCGAAATAACTGATCGAGCGTTTGACGTGTCATTAGCTTTAACCCGTCGAGCATGCCTAACACGCTATGTTCATGACCATTAATCAGCCAACTTGGGAGCAATTTATCCCAATGTTTAGCGTTTATTTTGGCTAAACCTTTACCACCAAAAATGCGCGCTGCTTTGGCAATTTTATGATAATCGCCTACTTGTGCTGCACGAGCATGCCATGCTGTGGGCGGATTCATCAAGATTAATCCTTTTACTTTATGCGGATGTTTTAAAGCGGCGAACAAACACGTTGCACTGCCCATTGATTGACCGCCTAAAATAAGCGCTGATGGCGTACTAAAGTGGGTTGCAATACTTATCATGTCATTTGCTAGTTCTGGCCATAAATAGTCTTCTACACACTTACCTGCAGAAGATAAGCCATGGCCGACAGCATCATATCGAATCAGCTGTAATTTTTTAGGAAACCGATGCCAGGCATATAAGCCAATCGCATCTTCACTTTGGATACTGCCGGTTGACCCATGAGCCCATATCAGAGTTTGTCCTGTACCATTAATGGAACAATTAAATTGATTGATATTAAATTGCTCTGTCATGATGCGGCGCTCCTAATGAGGTTATTTATCCTCTTACTATTTCAATCAATCTATTAATAAATAATTTGATTGCATCTGTGGTATCAAACCGAAATGCTAAACCGTAATGAATTTCACTTAAGCCTTTGTTGCGACGAGTTGGAAATCGGGTCATTTGGGCATTATGATAGTAGTCATATTTTGCATGAACCCCGTCAATGGTAGCCAATTCTGTTGAAAAGATCTCAAATGCTGGACGAATGATCAGCAATGGCGTTTTTCCTTCTACATGCAAATAAACCGGCTCTTTTAACTCAGGTAACATGTATTCGGTGACATTCTTAATATTAAAATTAGTACGACATTGCAGTTCATTCAAGGTTGATGCGACTTGTTCAAGGGTGATGCTCATAAAGTAGATGCCTGTGCTGGGGAATGTCATTGATTTATATCACTAGAGTATATGGCCTAGCCGAGTAAATAAAAACAAAAAGCCCCGAACTATTGTTCAGGGCTAATGGTCTTAATCAGTGGGCATTAGTTACCAATAATGCTGGTTACCGACAGTACTGGTTATTAAACCAGAATTACGCGTCAATACCTTTGCTCACTAAGAATTCGTCGTAAGTGCCTTTAAAGTCATTAATTCCGTTAGGAGTCACTTCAAGAATACGAGTGGCAAGTGATGATACGAATGCGCGGTCATGAGACACGAACATTAACGTCCCTTCGTATTTTTCAAGCGCGTTGTTTAATGACTCAATCGATTCCATGTCCATGTGGTTGGTTGGCTCATCGAGTAATAAAATGTTCGGCTTTTGCATGATAAGTTTACCGAAATACATCCGGCCTTTCTCACCACCAGATAATACTTTAACTGACTTTTTAATGTCATCTGCACCAAACAACATACGGCCTAAAATACCGCGTACAGATTGATCATCGTCATTTTCTTTGCGCCATTGGCTCATCCATTCGAACAAGGTCATTTCGTTAGCAAAATCTGCTTCATGGTCCTGGGCGTAGTAACCAATATTGGCATTTTCAGACCAATTAATGGTGCCATCGTCTTGCGGGATATCATGTACTAACGTACGTAATAAAGTGGTTTTACCCACACCATTTTGACCCAAAATAGCAATACGTTCACCCACTTCAACCATAAGGTTAAGCTTGCTGAACAATGGTATGTCGTAACCTTTGGCTAAGTTTTCAACCACTAATGCATTACGGAACAATTTCTTTTCTTGTTCGAAACGAATAAACGGATTGACGCGGCTTGATGCTTTAATGTCATCTAGCTTAATTTTATCAATTTGCTTAGCGCGTGATGTAGCTTGTTTTGCTTTTGATGCGTTGGCAGAAAAACGGGCTACGAAGGTTTGTAACTCAGCAATTTGCGCTTTTTTCTTAGCGTTATCACTCATTAAACGTTCACGTGATTGCTGTGCAGCCATCATGTATTCGTCGTAGTTACCAGGGAACACACGCAACTCACCATAATCTAAGTCAGCCATGTGAGTACACACTGAATTCAAGAAGTAACGGTCGTGCGAAATAATGATCATGGTGCTGTTACGTTGGTTCAACATGTCTTGTAACCAACGAATAGTATCGATGTCCAAGTTGTTGGTTGGTTCGTCAAGTAACAATAAATCTGGATCTGAGAATAATGCTTGTGCTAATAACACTCGTAGCTTAAAGCCAGGAGCAATTTCGCTCATTAAGCCAAAATGTTGCTCAATATCAATACCAACACCTAACAATAAATCGCCTGCACGAGACTCTGAAGTGTATCCATCCATCTCAGCAAATTCCATCTCAAGCTCAGATACTTTGATACCGTCCTCTTCGCTCATTTCAGGTAAAGAATAAATACGGTCGCGTTCTTGCTTTACTTTCCACAATTCTCTGTGGCCCATGATCACAGTGTCTACGACAGAAAAGGCTTCGTATGCAAACTGGTCTTGGTTTAATTTACCCATGCGTTCGTTAACATCTATAGAGACGTTACCGCTTGATGGCTCTAAATCACCGGCAAGGATTTTCATAAAGGTGGATTTACCACAACCATTCGCGCCAATTAAACCGTAGCGATTTCCGCCACCAAATTTGACTGAAAGATTTTCAAACAGTGGCTTTGCGCCAAACTGCATCGTGATGTTAGCTGTTGTAATCAAAATGAAATTCCAAATCGTGTTGTGTGTTAAAGCTCATATCAAATTATAGTCTACTGGTTTGAGTTAACGTCTGTATGACTCAAGCAAGCAAAAATGATATTGAAACTGGATACGGCAGAGCCGAGGTAAATACGAAGCGCAGTAGTGTAAGGATTTTTGGCCTATTTATCAACCTAGCAATGATACAAATACTGTACGTTTTGAGATGTAACTGTGATGTGATAACTATTTGCGCGCCATTATAAATGTATTAATGGCGATAATGCATCAGCGTTGATTTAACGCCGAAAACCGATAGCAGCTTTCGGCATCAAGCATAACCTTGTGAACCGTTTAGTAAAAATATTAATTCACATTATACCCTTGCAGGTTCAGCTACTTCATCGGAGTGAATGTCAGCTTGGGTAAAGCAGTTTTGTAGAATTTTTTTAGACGGATACACACCCACAGAGCTATCAATCATCTGCGCATCAAAATCAATAATAATGGGTATTAAATTAGTTGCTTTGGTGATTTGACGTTTTCTCAATGTTTTTAGCGCGCTGATGTCTGCATTTGAAGGAGAACTGTCGAAAGTGAAATACAGGTAATGAATCGTACTTTGAGACTTTATCCCTAAGGTTTTCTTCAATCCAAGTAACGCAGTGAATAGTTGTTCATTCTGAGCTTGAACTTGCTCAATTGATACCTTACTCATATCCATTACGGATATTGAAATAACATTGTTAAAATACTTTTTCGCCGCAATAAATGCTACGCCTTCTACTTTGGGCTTACCTTCTGTTTCGATAACCGCTAGGTCTAACTCAACAAAGTCATTGCTATTGATTAAAATATCTTTTAAACGCTCACGCCCAGTCGCTAACGGACTAAAATAAGCCACCTTTTTTTGCATACGCTGCAAAACGTAAATAGCTAACGCGCCACAAAGCAGTAAAAAAACTATTTTCCCACCAATACGATGCCAAAAATCGAGGTATGGAGCTTTAGGTAATACCACACCGGCCTCTAAAGCGAGTCCAGTGACCTCCAAGGGGGTTAAGTCTATATATAAGTCTTGTTGTGACAACATGCCAACAAAGCGGCCATCATAATTCCACAGTGGCAGAAACAATATATCAACAGATTTATAGATATAGCCTACGTCAATGTATTCACCATCTTGTGTTTGAAAACGTTGATCATTAGGAAGTTCCACAACCGGTACAATGCTTTCACCACCAAACGAGATTAAACCCGCTTTGGCGTGTGAAAGATGGGGTGTCATCAATAAACAGAATAGACATAACAACAGAGTATTTTTCATTTTAATCCTTTATGAATAAAAAATAGTCGACTAGCGAGAAGGCTAATCAATAACCGAGGAACCACAGGTTTTAACAGCAATGAGTCTTTTTAGATTCCATTCAAACAGCAACTCACCGCCATTATACTAAAATATGCCCAGACGACAACGGGGTATTGCTTGTAATCGTCTACTACACTTAGCGTTTTTAGAGCTTCAAATAACCAATAATATAATCTAATCCACCGATGATAGCAGCGACTTGAGCATCGTTACACTCTTGCACGGTAACAAGTGGGCTATCAGGATACACTTCGGTAGTGGTGTTAAAGTGATTAACGGTAATGCCAGCGCATAAACTGAGCTTTTTAACCGGATAGTTAATCACTCCAAATTGCTCAATTGGCACTTCAATTAATTGGCCATTATCGTCTGGTGCAATATGTGTCACTTTTGCCACTGAATCAATCACTGCTTTTTGAAACGCTGGCGTTGGGTTATCACTGTCACCGACTAAATAGAAACCGTCAGGAATAATGCCCTTAGCATAATCTACGCCATCACGAGCGGACAATACCGGTCTAAATTCAAGCTCGTCTGTATCGGTAGTTTCATGCAGATCAATATGGGCATAAACATCGCCTAGCGTGGCAACAAATGCCATTAACGCAGCAGATTCTTCAGCAGGGCTATTAGGGTAAAAAGAGCGATTAGGATCGATGGCTTTGGGATTCCAACGATTAATGGTTTCATAACCCCATGGGCTGATACATGGCGCGACAACGACATTAAAATACTGCGCATAATCTTGTGCCTTAGTGGCTAAGAATTGAATCGCACCTTGTACTCCGCTGGTTTCATATCCATGAACGCCGCCAGTGACTAAAATAGTTTTCTTACTGCTATCCCACTTAAGCGGTTTAAAGCCAAATAAAGGATACTTGTCAGCGTCATAAGATAAAGCGCCATACTGTACTTGCTCAAACTGAGCGGCTAGCGGGATTAGTTTACTCACAACTTCATCTTGATATGAGCGCTTTATGGTCACTTGTGCTAACCATTGTGCTTTATGATCATCGGTCCACTTTTGTCCTGGGATGCCAATTGGATACGCTGTTGAATTGCTCATATAACCTCATTAATCGTTTGTTTTATTGAGTTAACTTTTTATAGCATTAATCTAGGGCCTGTTGATCTTTGCTGGTTGAATTTTGTTCGAGTTAAAAACGTTTTAATCGAGGCGAATGGATTGATGCCTAGTCATCTAAGCAAAATGCATTCAACAAAGAGTAAAACGTTTTTAGCCGAACCCTTCGGGCAGCGTTTGTTGGCCATTTTTACTGTGTTATCGACTTTTTATGTAGAATAACTACACCTCAAAGTCTCTGCCTTGTACAAATGGCCAACAATTCGCTGCAAAAATAACCTTGAAAGATCAACAGGCCCTAGTGAATTGGTTTAATCGGTTCGTTTATTTAATCTAACTGATTTGGGTTTAGCTAAAATAACTAAGGCAATGCCTAAAAAAATAATGCTGGCCGAAATACTAAGATGAATGCTGATAACCTCATCCAAAAAGAGTACGCCCCCCAAGGCTGCAATAACAGGAACGGTAAGTTGCAATACTGCGGCATGTGTTGAAGTTAGCCCGCGCAATGCTTGATACCATAATGCATAGCCGACACCCGATGCCGCCCCACCTGACAATATAGCCAACAATATCCCTGTTGGGGATAATGTAAAATGATTCACGGCATCGCTGGCGCTAAACACTGGCAGCCACCATACAACAACTATCATCACTAGCACTAACGGCAAGGTACGAATAAAATTATACCCTGTATCAAATAGTGGTTTACGTGACTGCTTACCCAATAATGTATAGCCACCCCATGCACAACCACTAACGGCCATTAATACTAAGCCGATGATTGAGGGAGCGCTAACCCCAGGTAGTACCAGATATCCAAAACCAGCAAAAGCTAATAACGCTCCAAGCCATTCAAGTAACGATAAACGATGACCTTGAAAATAGCTGATGAGCATCATGCTAATTTGCACCGCAGCAAATAAAATTAATGCGCCAGTGGCCGTGTCGAGTAACACATAAGCGTACGAGAAAGTCACAGCGTAAATAAATAACAATACCGCCGCAAAAACGCTGCCATGGTGAGTTAAGTTTTTCGTGTCGGATTGACTAACATCAGCCTTACTCGAGCGCAATAACATTAATAACCACAACACCAGAGCCCCCGCAGTTAACCGAATGGCAGTAAAACTACTAGGATCAATTAAGGGTATGGTGTATTGATTTGATGCTAATGCCATGCGGCACAACACCGAGTTGGCCGCAAATGCGACCAAAGCGACTATGGTATACAGAGCGACAGAAAACCGCGATAACAATGCTGATAAAGCTGACATAATAGGGTTACTTAGCGTTTTTTTTAAACGTGAATTTTTGAACAAACCATTGTATTACCGCTACTTGCTGAACATGGGCTAGCCCAAAATAGACACAAATCCACGGCGAGATAAGCAAAAACCACGGCAATGCAGCAGTCGAACGACCGGAGAATAATAGATAAAAAAAGCCGCCATAAATAATAATCACACCGAGAAGCCCCACAATTAGCATGATTTTTTTAAGCAGGTATTCTAATTTTGCCACGTAATTAATCCTTGAAAGTAAAAAAGTCACGCCGAACTAATACACATGGTATTAGTTCGGCGTGACAGCATCATAACAAACTGATTAAGGGTAATACTACCGGCTTATAAACGAAGACCACCGTCAATTTCAAATACGCGGCCGTTAATATAATCGTTTTCAATGATAAAGCGTACTGTTGAAGCAATCTCTTCTGGCTGACCTAAACGCCCCACTGGTACCACTTTTTCAAGGCGTTCCAACGCTTCAGGCTTCATCGCAGCAGTCATTTCAGTCGCGATAACCCCTGGCGCAACGGCAACGCTGCGAATGTTGTAACGCGCTAATTCTTTAGCCCAACCAACAGACATAGCAGCAACGCCTGCTTTAGACGCTGAATAGTTAGATTGGCCCATATTACCGGACTTAGCAATACTAGAAATATTAATGATAACGCCACTTTGGCCCGTTTCAATCATGGCTGCCGCCGCTTCACGACCACAAAGAAAAGTGCCGTTTAAATTGACGTTAATCACAGACTGAAATTGCTGATAAGACATGCGATCAACAACTTTACCGTCTTTGGCTTTAACCATTAAGCCATCGCGTAAAATACCCGCGTTGTTAATTAGCACGTTCACTTTACCAAAATCTTCAACGATGAACTTAAAACCGGAAACAACATCTTCCTCGTCGGTAATGTCTAAGGCATAGCCTTGTACTTCAGTGATTGAACCTAAATCAGCACAAGCCTGTTCAAGTTTAGTTTGGTCAACATCGATAAGCGCCAACTTAGCCCCTTGAGCAGCCAAATTTTGCGCCATTGCTAACCCTAATCCACCTGCTCCGCCAGTAATGACGACAACCTTATCTTTTAATTCCATCAACTGAATCCTTTATTTTTTCTTTGAAAATTGTTCAAAAATACTTGAAAAATCGCGACGACCATTGCCTTGGCGAGCATGATTAACATATAAACTGCGAGCCAAAGAACCCATTGGTGTGCTTGAATTAGAGGCGACTGCCGCTTCTTGCGACAACCCTAAATCTTTCACCATCAAATCGACCATAAAGCCGCCTTGATAATCTTTAGACGAGGGTACATTTTCCATCACATCTGGACATGGATTGTACTTTTCTAAGGTCCAGTTACCGCCACTGCTGACTTTCATGATATCAGATAGCACTTTAGGATCTAAGCCATTATCCAAACCTAATTGTAATGACTCACTGGTACCTACCATCAACACGGATAACAGCATGTTATTGCAAATTTTCGCAATTTGCCCGGCACCGACAGCGCCTGCGTGGAAAATATTGCCGCCCATTACTGTTAATACGATTTGTGCTTGCTGATAAGCTGCGTCACTGCCACCACAAATAAAAGTTAGAGTGCCTGCTGCTGCGCCTGCTGTGCCGCCAGATACTGGCGCATCCATAAACTCAATACCTTTTTCGGCAGCTTTAGCGCCGACTAAACGAGCGCTATCAGCATCGATGGTCGAACAATCAATTAATAACGCTTGTTTTGACACCACATCAAGCAAACCTTTATTGGCGTCATCACCTAAATATAAGCTGCGGACGTGTTTGCCAGCTGGCAGCATGGTAATAACAACATCCGCTGCAGCAGCTGCGCCACATGCAGTTTTAGCGCTCAATGCACCTTGCTCGGTTAATGCCGCTACGGCGGTTGGATTTAAATCAAATACTGTCACTGTCATGCCAGCTTTAATTAAGTTAGCCGCCATTGGGCCGCCCATATTACCTAAACCAATAAATGCTACTGTTGCCATGTTAATAATCCTTTTAAGTAAAGTCTGCTAATGGGTGCTTATTTGCGGCCCAAGGTGAGGTAACTAATTGGCTTACTTTATTCGCATCTACTGCATCTACATCTGCAAATAACCATTTTGGTTGGCGATCCTTATCAATCAGCAAGGCGCGCACACCCTCACAAAAGTCTCCTATAGAGCAACAATTAACGCTAACACCTAATTCCCATTTAAAGCATTCTGCCAGGCTAAGGTTTGTACCTAAGGCTGCTTGAGCAAAAATAAGATGCCAGCTAATTGGGCTACCCGCTAACGCTGTTTTCTGCGCGCGTTTTAGCCAATCGAGTTCAGTATTTAAGCTTGTTAATTGATGGTGGACATCAACAATGTCTCCTGCCATTAACAAATCAATTTGGCTTTGGAATTGGTGCAAGTGGCTGCTTGGTAGCGACGCTAAATGCGGCTGAGTCATACGCGTGAGCAAGTCACTCAATAATTGATGATTCTGGCTGTTATCTTGGCTCCAAGTTAACTCAGCCATAGCATCAAAAAGCGGCTCTTTTTCATCGCTATTTACATAATAATTACCTAAGTCAACATACAAGGCATCTGCGGCATTCATGTTGTAAGCGGTTAAGCCTAAAAATAACCCGGTTTTACCTGGCATGCGGTTTAAAAAGTAACTGCCGCCCACGTCAGGATATAAACCAATGGTGACTTCTGGCATCGCAATACGACTGCGCTCAGTAACGACACGATGACTGCCGCCGGCCATTAAGCCTAACCCACCGCCCATAACAATGCCGTCGCCCCACACCAACACAGGTTTACCAAATTGATGTAGTAAGTAATCTAGTTGGTATTCTTGAGTAAAAAATTCGCAGGCTTGTGCAGTGATCTTATTGGGATTAGCGATAGATGCATGATAAATTGCCCGCACATCACCACCCGCACAAAAGGCTTTTTCGCCTGCGCCATTAAGGACGATGCACGCAATACTGTTATCCGTTTTCCAGCGCGTTAACTGGGTTTGCATTGCCGCAACCATGTCGAGCGTTAATGCGTTAAGCGCTTTTTCGATATTCAGTGTTACCACGCCAATAGATTGGCCTGATAACGTACCTAATGTTTGAAATATTACCTCTTGAGTCATTAGCAGTTCTTCCAATTTGCGGCGCGTTTTTCTAAAAAGGCGTTCACACCTTCAGCCTGGTCTTCGGTATCAAATAAACTAATAAACAATTCGCGCTCCAGCGGCAGTGCTTGAGCTCGTGGCATTGAACGCCCAGCATGAATAAGGGTTTTGCATACACTGACACTACTAGGTGACTGTTTTGCCACTTTAGCGGCTAATGCAACCGCAGCGTCCAGTACATGACCTTGCTCGACCACTTCTTCAATTAAGCCAATTTTTTCAGCTTTAGCTGCATCAATAAACTCACCACATAAAATCATCCGCTTCGCCCAACCCTCACCCACTAATTCGGTTAAGTTTTGGGTACCGCCCGCGCAAGGTAATAAGCCGACAGAAGCTTCAGGTAGTGCCATTTGAGCTTGAGCTTCTGCGATACGTAGATCACATGCTAATGCTATTTCTAAACCTCCGCCCATGGCATAACCGTTAATGGCGGCAATAGACACACCACGAAACGCACTTAAGGTTTCAAAGGCTTCACCAAAATTTTTAGCCATGAGGGCTGCATTGGCTTTATCGCCATCGGCAAATAAATTTAAATCCGCGCCGGCTGAAAAAAACTTATCACCTTGACCAGTGATAACAAGGGCATAAACATCCTTGTTTTGATTCAATGTCAGTACAATTTGTTTTAACGCTTGTAGACTGTCTGCCGTCCAAGTATTTGCTGGCGGATTGTTCAGCGTCAAAATGGCCGTGTGACCGATAATATGTTCAAGAATCGCGGTTTGTGCATTCATAACCTATGTCCTTATGCTAGAAATCATGTGTGGTTCATTCAGTTTTGGGTCAGTCAGTTGTGGCTCAGTGATGTTCAGTTCAATAAAGAATAACCACCCTCGTTATAAGATAGGATGAGCATCGCTAGCTAACAAACGGCGGGCAATAATTAACCGCATTATCTCGTTAGTGCCCTCTAAAATCTGGTGCACACGCACATCGCGAAAATGGCGCTCTAAGGGGTATTCACGAATGTAACCATAACCACCATGAATTTGCAGCGCGCTGTCACACACTTGAAAACCAACATCGGTGGCAAAACGTTTAGCCATTGCACAATAAGCACTGGCTTCTGGGTCTTGAGTGTCGAGCTTAAAGGCGGCTAAACGTACCATTTGACGCGCAGCGACTAATTCAGTAGCCATGTCGGCTAATTTAAACTGTAATGCTTGAAACGCCGCTAATGGCTTACCAAACTGTTTACGCTCGTTCATGTATTGAGTCGCGCGGGTTAATGCCGCTTGCGCGGTGCCAATTGAACAGGTCGCGATATTAATTCGCCCGCCGTCTAAGCCTTTCATGGCCAAAGTAAAACCTTGGCCTTCTTCGCCGAGTAAGTTTACTGCTGGTACGCGCACGTTTTCAAAGTTGATCATTCGAGTGGGCTGTGCATTCCAGCCCATTTTATCTTCTGCTTTTCCGTAGGTAACTCCAGCGGCATCGGCGGGCACCGCAATCGCAGAAATCCCTTTAGGGCCAGCTTCACCCGTGCGACACATCACCACTAATAGCTCAGTTTCGCCAGCGCCAGAAATAAATACTTTTGACCCGGTGATCAGGTAATCATCGCCATCAGGCACCGCTTTAGTTTGCAATGAAGCAGCGTCACTGCCAGCACCGGGTTCAGTTAAACAATATGATGCCAATAACTGCCCCGTAGTTAAGCCTTCTGACCACTGTTGACGCAAGGTTTGTGATCCCCAAGTCGTCACCATCCAGGTAGCCATATTATGAATGGTTAACATTGCTGTAGTCGCAGTACAACCATGGGCTAATTCTTCAAAAATAATCGACGAATCTAAGCGAGATAATCCCATGCCGCCTTCTGATTCTGGCGAATAAAGTGAACAAAAACCTAGCTCACCTGCTTTTTGGATAACGTCTTTAGGGAAATGATGTTCTTCGTCCCATTTGGCGGCAAATGGCGCAAGTTCATCAGTGGCGAATTGGCGGGCTAAGTCAGCAAACTGACGCTGATCTTCGTTTAAATTAAAATCCATGCTGGAGTCCTTTTATTGTTTTCGATGACTCTTGGGTCATTTGATGTGTGGCTCACGAGCAACTTAAGCTGCCTAGTCATTAGCGGGTGGTGTGCAGTACTGCGACATTATCAGCTAATGGTGTGAGTCAAATAGTCTTGTTGGATTAGCAGATAACTATTGCCGCGGTAGGTTTTAGCATACCGCGGCTAATACACTTATTTGAGGTCAATGCTCATGTTAGGACCGCTAACCGCTTCTGAATCAAACCAACGAGTTGTAATGGTTTTAGTTTCAGTGCAAAAACGCACGGCTTGCTTACCATAGGCGTGTTGATCGCCATAGAAACTGCCTTTCCACCCCGTAAATGAGAAGAAAGGTAATGGCACAGGAATAGGCACGTTAATTCCCACTTGGCCGACTTCGATTTCGTGTTGGTATTTGCGCGCTGCCCCGCCCGATGCAGTAAAGATGGAGGTACCGTTACCGTAAGGGCTGTTATTAACCAGCTCGATAGCATCGTCTAGGTTATCCGCTTCCATACAACACAGAACTGGGCCAAAAATTTCTTCTTTATAAATGCTCATGTCGGTAGTGACATTAGTGAACATGGTTGGACCAACCCAGTTACCCGATTCATAACCTGCAACGGTAAAGTCGCTACCATCAAGTAAACAATCAGCACCTTCGGCTTTACCCTGGGCAATCAGTTTCAATACGCGCTCTTTAGCCGCAGGGCTAATAACAGGGCCGTAAGCTGCGTCTTTATCATCCCATAAACCAGGACGAACTTTAGCTAACGCTTCTTTTAACTCTGGGATCCACTCTTTAGCTTTACCCACAAAAATGGCCACTGAGATTGCCATACAACGTTGGCCTGCGGCACCTACAGAAGCACCCACCATGTTATTAATCACTTGCTTCTTGTTAGCATCTGGCATGATCACGCAATGGTTTTTAGCGCCCGCAAAAGCTTGTACACGTTTAAGGTTATCGGTACCCGTTTTATAAATGTATTGACCAACATTCACTGAACCCACAAACGAAATGGCTTTAATGGCTGGATCTCTAAGCAAAATATCAACCGCAGTTTTGTCGCCATGGATAAGTTGTAACACGCCTTTGGGCGCACCGGCTTCAACAAATAATTCAACCAAACGTTGTGGCGTCATTGGGTCTTGCTCAGACGGTTTTAAAATAAAGGTATTACCGCAAGCAATCGATAATGGGAACATCCATAACGGGATCATCGCCGGAAAATTAAACGGAGTAATACCCGCACACACACCTAATGGCTGTGTGTAGCTATAGGTATCAATATTACGGGCGACATTTTCAACGGTTTCACCCATCATTAGCGACGCAACACCACAAGCATGTTCAGCCACTTCAATGCCGCGCCATACATCGCCTTTAGCATCTTCAAAGGTTTTGCCGGTTTCTTGTGCCAAAATGGTGGCTAATTCGTCATGATGTTCTTTAAGGAGATGTTGGTAACGCAACATAACGCGAGCACGCTCAGACACCGGTACTTCTTTCCAGGTTTTAAACGCTTCTTTGGCACTGTGTATAGCCAACTCTACTTCGGCAGTCGTGGCACAGTTAATTTTGGCAATAACACCATTGTTAACTGGGTTAGTTACGTCAATATTGCGATCGCCGCTGCCGTATGTAAATTCGCCATCAATGTAATGCTTAACTTGTGTGATCATGTTGTTTTCCTCGATCCTTGAACATCTGTGAGTGAATAACATCACTCGTATTGAGTTACAGCACAGGTAATGCGATTTATTATGTTTGTCAGTCTCACTATAAGTGGCTGCGTGTACATTTACCTGTGCGGTGGTCTTGTTGAACTTAGCGTATGTGGGTTTATTCTACTTCTATTGCCATTGCGGTAGCTTCACCACCGCCAATGCATAACGATGCCACACCACGTTTAAGACCACGGGCTTTTAAGGCATAAATCAGTGTGACCAATAAACGTGCACCAGAACAACCAATAGGATGACCCAATGCACAAGCGCCGCCATTAACGTTGACCTTATTGTTATCTAAACCAAGTTCAGACACCGCTAGCATAGTCACCATGGCAAATGCTTCATTGATTTCGTACAAATCAACCTCATCTTTGCTCCACTGTACTTTATCGAACAGTTTCTGCATCGCGCCAACGGGTGCGGTGGTAAACAATGAGGGTTCTTGTGAATGAGTCGTGTGACCCTTTATGGTCGCCATAACGGTTAAGCCTAATTGAGTGGCTTTGTCACGGGTCATTAGCATCAGTGCAGCGGCGCCGTCCGATATTGAACTTGAGTTAGCGGCGGTAATGGTGCCGTCTTTCGTAAATGCTGGGCGCAGTGTGGGAATTTTTTCAGGGCGCGCATTTCCAGGCTGTTCGTCTGTATCGACACTAACATCACCACCGCGAGTGCTAACGGTGACCGATACTACTTCATCTTTAAACGCACCAGACTGAATAGCGGTATTGGCTTTTTCAAGTGATGCTAACGCAAAAGCATCCATTTGCTCACGCGTAAGACCAAAGTCGTCGGCAGTTTTTTGTGCAAACGTGCCCATAGCGCCGCCAGTGTAAGCATCTTCAAGACCATCTAAAAACATATGGTCCATGACTTTGCCGTGGCCCATACGCATGCCACTTCGAGCTTTGTCGAGTAAGTAAGGCGCTCGGCTCATATTTTCCATGCCACCAGCCACAACCACTTGGCTGCTACCGGCTTTAATTAAGTCATGAGCTAGCATGACTGTTTTCATACCTGAACCACAGACCTTGTTTACGGTTGTAGCACCAACACTCAGTGGTAAACCGGCACCAATGGTGGCTTGACGAGCAGGTGCCTGGCCGAGACCAGCAGGTAATACGCAACCCATTAGCACTTCGTCAACGCTGTCAGCACTGATCCCCGTTTGAGCTAAAAGGCCTTTAATTGCCGTGGCAGCCAGCACTGGAGATGCGACCTCAGACAATGCTCCTTGAAACCCACCCATTGGGGTGCGCTTCGCAGCAACAATAACGATATCTTGACCTGTTTGCTCTGTACTCATAACCACTCCAATTGACTTACGCATATAAATTATCAAACCTAATATCATACCACTTTGACGTTGACGCTAACGTAAAGCAAGTAAAAAGTGGTCTAAATGCTGATGTTAATCTCGTTGCATTGTCATTGAAGATTTACACTGGATAAAAATAGAGTGAATTTAATATCTAATAAACTGTTTATATAGGCTTTATTATCGATTAATTTTACTGCGGATAATTGAGTTACACTTTAGTCTATAAGATGAAACTAACGGCTAGAATTGAGCTAAATACACTGATATAAACCTTAAATGTTACCCCAAAATCACTGCTGAACTCATACCTGCAAATGCAGTAGAGTCGCTATTATCCAAATGACTGATGGACGGCTTAAGTACTCAATAAAAAAAGGCTACTTAGCGTTATCACTAAGTAGCCCAATGCCAGTAATCCTTTTTAGTCTTACATTTTCATCTTACTTTTTAATCCTAGCCAACTCACTTTCGGTCTAGCTTCAGTCGATTAATGACTCATTAAATAAGTTACTTTTTATTTTCCCATGGCGTTTTGGCATTCATGTCCGACAAGTCATAAGGGGTTAGCTGATAAACATAATAGTTGAGCCAGTTACTGACTAATAAGCTACCATGGCTGTGCCAGCGTACAACAGGGTCTTGATTAGGATCGTCTTGTCGATAATAATTTTGTGGAATATCAGGCCTAAGCCCTAACCCCATATCGCGCACATATTCTTCGTTCAAGGTGTCTTTTTGATATTCAGGGTGGCCCATTACAAACACATTATGGTTATCGCGACTGAGCACAATATACGCCCCAGCTTCATCAGATTCAGCTAACACTTCTAAATCAGGATGTTGGCGAATTTGTTCAATGTCCATTTCTGCAAATCGTGAATGAGGCGCAAAAAATTCATCATCAAAACCACGTAATAATGGGTGTGGATCGCTGGTACGACGATGATTAAACACACCTGAACGCTTGTTGGCTAATAATTTGCGCTGTAAATCATAAAGATGGTAAAAACCCGCATGAGCAGCCCAGCACAAAAATAATACCGATGTCACATGTTGTTGTGACCAATCAATAATTTCGCGAATATGATCCCAATAGACCACATCTTTAAAGTCAACTTGCCCTAGCGGAGCCCCTGTAATGATCAGGCCATCGTAATTGTTATGTCTGATGTCTTCAAAATCACGATAAAAGGTGTTCATGTGATCAACTGAAGTGTGCTTTGATTCTTTATCATGTATGCGTAATAAATCGACTCCAACCTGTAATGGGGTATTGCCGAGTAAACGTAATAACTGGGTTTCTGTTTCAATTTTATTAGGCATTAAATTCAAGATTAATACCCGCATTGGACGAATGTCCTGATTAGCCGCACGGGTTTCAGACATCACAAAGATATTTTCTGACTCTAAAATGCCTGCTGCTGGCAGGTTATCTGGAATTCGAACCGGCATACTAATTACCTTTTGTGTGAATTAAACAAATTATCATCCATTTTAATCATATCGATGAGCTTGTGGTAACGGCCATATCGTCGCGTAACGGCCCCCAATAAACGGTAATGAGATGATTAGCCTATTAAACAGTAGATTCATCAACGCGTAAGATCACAAAACTGCCATAAATTTTTGTCCAAAATAACCACTGATGATTATCACTACAGCCATCACATTATGAGTAAAAATAATGTTTTACCTGTCTCTAAGGCTGGTATTACGCTTAAACACCCCATCATTGATGTGTAATTGGCCTACAACGATTGATAGCTTTTATCATACACAAGGATGTCTAGAAGTCTACACGTCTTTGATTGAAAGTTTTTCAGGCTTGTTATCAATAACTGATATTCCTATTATAAGGCACCACATTACGATGATGCCTACTATGTTGACAACCACCTCTACCGCGACAGCAATGATTATTGGTGCTACCTCGCAATTAAGCCAAGCGCTTGCGCGGCAGCTATCTGAGCAGAATGTATCCTTAGTACTTTTTGTACCAGACCCCAATCTACTCACGGAGTTTTGTCGAACCTTACCTGGTGAAGTGAGTGTTTACCCGTTAAACATTGTCGAGCCTGAAACCTTAATTACGCAACTCACCATCGCATGGGAGCAACACAATGGCGCTCACCTAGTGATAGTTAATACTGGTGTAAATCACTACGACGCTGCGCTGCCTTGGCCGATTGAGCAAGATATTATTGATGTTAATGTCAGAGGGTTTGCCGCCATCAGTAACTGTATTTTCAAGTTAATGTGTCAACAAGGTTATGGCCAACTGGCAGCGATTAACTCCATAGCGGGTCAGCGCGGTGGTCCAAATGTGGCTTATCATGCCTCTAAAGCCTTCGCGGTTAATTATCTGCAAGGTTTGTGTATGCATGCACAACGATTAAAATTACCCATTACCATTAGCGATATTCAATTAGGCTTATTTGATAAGGCTGTGTTGCTCAATACCCGCTTTTTATTATCGCCAATAGACAAAGTAGCGACACAAATATTAACCGCCCTAAAAAAAGGTAAACGCCGAGTGTATGTCACTAAACGCTGGCGCATAGTTGCGTGGATTAATCGTTTATTACCTGAATATATTTACAATACCCGCCATTGGAAACCGCGCAAGAAGTCATAATAAATAATATCCGCATAAACATAAACAGGAACTCTAAGGTTCCTGTAAAATGATATGAACAAGTTATATGAGTAAATTATATGAATGAGTTATCGTTTAGAAATTTTATCATTATTTAGAAAGTATAGCCGACGCTAACCATGTAAACCCAAGGATCAATATCGGTATCTACTACTACATGATCGGCGCCCATATCAAAGCTTACATCAGTAGCAATTTGTGCATACCACACTGATGCGTTAACCAGCCATTGCTTGTCTATTTGATAATCAAGTCCGACTTGAGCGGCAAGACCCCAAGAGTTAGACAAGCTTAAATTCTCTAAGCCAAGATCTTTCGCTTCTTGGGTAAATTCATTGTCATAAAAATTAGTAAAGTTAACCCCTAAACCAATATATGGACGCAAAGCAGATTGCGGCTCACCAAAGTAGTATTGTGCAACCAGTGTCGGAGGCAGTTGCTTTGAATCGGCTATTTTGCCCAATGCCCCTAATGATACGTCATGGCTAAAAGGCGATGCGGCGAGTAATTCAATACCGATATTATCCGTTAGCATATAACCAAAGTTCAGTCCTAACTGCACATCATTATCAACACTAAATTCAGCAACATTTGCCACTACTGAGCTTGACTCATTAGGAGCAACCATCGCCACACCTGCACGAATGATAATATCACCAGCTTGATGAGCTACAGCACCAAAAGATAGACCAGCAGTTAATAAAGAAACAGCAACTAGACTTAGGGTAATTTTCTTATTCATTTTTAACACTCCTTGGCAATGACAACTAGATGCAGCGCTGTGCATCCTCAACATTTGTCGCCAACCTACCGAACTAATCCACTAATAACATTGATATAGATCAACAAAAATCAAATACCTCTTTAGTGGTATAAGCTTAATTAAGCAGGCTTGATTTAGATCACATATTAAACCCAGCAGTTCAGTCTTTAAACCTCATGTTGTGGATATATGTGATCTAACAAAGGGGCATTATTGGGAGAGTAGAAATGGATCGCTAACAAGAGTTAATTTAGGGTATCGGCTTAGCCATTTCTTTTGAACTATTCTGGATTTAAACACACTGATATCGCATTTAGGGTTGGCATTTAAGCAAAGTGAAAAAAGACGTATTAATCCAAAAACGGCATCCACTTTAATCTCATCACCATAGCTTAAAACACAAAAGGTACTTGAACTTGTTAGCGCTATATTGCTATTGAGCTTAGCATCGGTCGCAACATTATTGTTGAGTTGTAGATTAGCCGTGTTGTCGACAGTGCCATTAACACGGTCAGTTGAAATTGTACCAACACTCATATTAACTAACTTAACCCCTACTGCCGTTTGCATTTCTGGCCAATAAGACATGGCATCAAGGCACGAAAGATAAGCTGGATCGTTATTATTGAGATGCATTCTGGCTTGATTTTTAACTGACCAAGGTAAATCGACTTGTCGCCTAAGTTCAGCTTCAATGGCGCGGTCTCGCGCTACAGACACGTCGGTATCACACCAATAAATCACGTCAATATCATTTAAGGGTTGCAGCGCAATATGGTGTAATTTATCCCATACCAGATTACGTACGAAACCTGCTGCAATATACCAATCGCTAATGTTCAGTGATGTTAATACTGCCCGGCATACTTGTAAAGCATGCCGACGCTGAGCATCTTGTTGCAACCATGTCGATATTTGCGCCTGTAATCCTTCAGGCGCCAATAGTTGCAACTGATGGCTAGCATCGCTATTAACTGGCGTCATGCTGCTGCTCTGGTGCAGCGTTTGCAAATGCAGCTAATTGCTGGCACTCATGCCAAATTCTAACAATATTCGGATACGCATCAAGATCTAGATTAAACCGTTTGGCATTATACACTTGCGGGATCAAACAAATATCTGCCAGCGAAGGCGTATCACCAAAACAGAAACGTCCACTATATTGGCTTAGTTGTACTTCTAGTGCGCTAAAACCAACGTGGATCCAATGATGATACCAACGCATTTTATCGGCTTCAGACACGCCCATTTCTTTGACTAAATATTGTAATACTCGCAAGTTATCCAAGGGATGAATTTCACAGGCAATGGCTTGAGCCATGCTACGCACAATGGCGCGATCTTCAATATGACTCGGCAACAACGATGATTGTGGATACTTCTCTTCAAGATATTCGATAATGGCCAATGATTGTGACAAGGTCAGTTCACCCTGCTCGCCGCTATCAACAAATGCGGGCACAAGATGCTGCGGGTTTAATTGATGGAAACTTGGACTATTTTGCTCGCCACCATTATTCACTAAATGCACCGAAATGTGTTCTGCACTTAACTGCTTTAAGTTTAATGCTATACGAACCCGATAAGCGGCACTTGAACGCCAATAACCATAGAGTTTCATATCAATTTCCTTATTTATATTTTTGTTTTATTCTGCCTAACAAAAAGGCAATAACGATTGATCGCTATTGCCTTCATTATGTTGGTTTACATCAGCCTAATAATCTTAGCCTTTGTACTCAACCACTTTTTGATCGATAGAACCAAAAATACTCACACCGTTTTCGTCAAACATTTCGATACGAACCGTATCGCCAAAATGCATAAAGGGTGTGGATGCTTTACCGTCGGCAATAATTTCTAACATGCGTTTTTCAGCTAAACAGCTTGAACCTGCACTGCGATCATAATTTGAAATGGTGCCAGAACCTATAATCGCACCGCTACCTAATGGACGCGTTTTAGCCACATGTTCAACTAACTGACTAAAGTTAAACGTCATGTCGACGCCGGCATTTGGACGGCCGAACAAGTCGCCATTTAAATGGGTCACTAATGGTAAGTGCACTTTGCTGTCTTGCCATTTATCGCCTAACTCGTCAGGGGTAATCGCAATAGGTGAAAACGCACTAGATGGCTTAGATTGGAAAAAGCCAAAGCCTTTACCTAATTCACCAGGGATTAAGTTACGCAGTGATACATCGTTAACTAACATCAATAGTTTGATGTGCTTAGTCGCATTTTCACTACTAACCCCCATGGCAACATCATCGGTAATAATGGCGATTTCTGACTCGAAATCGATACCGTATTCCTCACTGGCCATTTCGATATCGGCTTTAGGTCCGATAAAACTGTCTGATCCACCTTGATAAACTAGCGGGTCTGTCCAAAAAGATGCTGGCATTTCAGCGCCACGCGCTTTACGAACTAATTCAACATGATTGACATAAGCACTGCCATCGGCCCATTGGTAAGCACGTGGCAACGGTGATAAACAACGGCTTTCATCAAAATCAACCGCATTGTCCATTTGGCCAGCGTTTAATGCTTCATACAACTCATTTAGTTGTGGATACAGTAAATCCCAAGCGTCTAATAATTGCTGCATAGTATGGGCAATGGCAGGTACTGCGACGGTTTTGCGCAAATCTTTACTGACTAACATTAATTGGCCGTCGCGACGTCCGTTGTGATAACTTGCAAGTTTCATTATTGCTCCTAAATACTGGGTGAGCGCAGCGGATTATCCACACTACACGCTCAATTTGACGATACAAATAACCGATCACAGCCAAAAAACCTATAGCATGTGCTAAATCACATTCTGCTGGCACTAACGGCTATTTGTAAATTATTCGTTACATTTATACAAACCCACTGCAAACACTGATTTACAGGGCTAAAGTGACTAAAATACCAGCAAAAAAGCTGGCATTAATTCGTTACATCACTTTTTTTTACTAATACTGTAGTCACGTAATTTATTCGCAATAGCGGTATGCGATACCCCAAGCTTTTTAGCCAATTGTCGCGTGCTTGGATAAGCTGGGTATAAACGGCGCAATAAACTCGCTTCGTATTCTTTCATTGCTTCGTCCAGGGTTCCTTCAAATTCTTCATCAAAGTAACCAAAGCCTTCAGCATAAGATGGTAATTTAAGTTGTTCAACAGTTAACTCTGTCGAACCATCCCACATTGATACCGCTCTAAAAATGGCATTTTTCAATTGACGCACATTACCCGGCCACGCATAAGTAAATAGGTAGTCACGACAGGTTGCCGAGATCCGTCTTAACGGACTCGATAGCTGCTGACTATAATGTTCTAAAAACATCTCGGTTAACGGGATCACGTCTACACGGCGCTCACGCAATGATGGCATGTGATAACTTAACACATGGATTCGATAATATAAGTCTTCTCTAAACTCACCTGATTGGCAAAGTTCAGCTAAATGTTTTTGGGTTGAACAGATAATTCGCACATCTGCGCGAACTTCTTCATCACCCCCAATACGCCTAAAAGTGCCGTCTTGTAATAAACGCAGTAATTTAACTTGTGCTGCTTTAGACATCTCGGCAATTTCATCAAGAAATACCGTGCCGCCTTTAGCTTCTTCAAATAAACCGCGTTTAACAACGGTGCCATTGCTGACAAAACCAAATAATTCTTCTTCTGCTACGCTGTCAGGCAGTGCCGCGCAATTGATTGCAATAAACGGATGCTCGCGGCGCATACTGGCATCATGACTAGCACGTGCCATGAGTTCTTTACCGGTACCGGTTTCGCCAGTGATCAGTAAAGGAGCATCTAACTGCGCCATGCGTTTAGCTTGCTTGAGTATGTCTTTCATTTTGTCGCTAACGGCTAATACATTATCAAAACCCGTGGTTTGATTTTGTAGCGCATTAAACTGCTTACCCACTCTAGCGGGGGATTTGAGCGAAATAACCGCACCGGCTAAAATCGTTTTATCATCGTCATCAGGTAAGTAAATAGGCAGCATTTCGGCCAAATACTCGCTCGAATTAATTTGTACTCGGGTCGCTTGAGCCAACACGGGTATTTCACTCATCCAACGGGCAAAATTAAAGCCTTGCACCCAATGATTAAGTGATTCACCAACGACTTCATGTTCGGCCATACCTAGGGTCAATAATGCTGATTCGTTGGCAATGCGCACTCGCCCTTTGCCGTCAGTAGAAAACACCGAATCGGGTAAAGTTTTCAGTAAGGTTTTTAAGGCGTAATGTTCTTGCTCTGATGGCATAAAAGACACGGTGCGAACATCATGTACACTTTCAACCTTACGAATTTGCGGCATTAATTCGCGCAGTGTTTCAAAACTGATTTCAGCAAATTGTAGGAATAAAAAACCTTTATTACTGGCATCAATCGCAATTAAGTTAATGCCATGTTTTTCAAGCACGACGAGGATGTCTTTCGCTAAACCCACGCGATCAATACAACTGACTTCCAAACGCATAATGTAACGATTCCCTATTTATTTATGTTTATTGCGGAAATTTGGCACAACGTTAGAGGGATATGGCTTCGGTGGCAAGTGAAGTTTACAGCAGAATTGTAACAGAGCGATAATAGCAGCATGTTACGTTAACGTAACATGCTGAAATCGATGGCGATAACAACTAGTCGAGCAACTGGTCGGTCTTGGCAGCCATGATAAAATCGTTTTTGTGTAAGCCTTTAATAGAGTGCGACCACCAGGTTACTGTGACCTTGCCCCATTCAGTTAATATCCCTGGATGATGACCTTCAGCTTCCGCTAAATCAGCCAGTTTATTGGTAAACACCATGGCTAACTTAAAGTTTTTAAATTTGTATACTCGCTCGAGTTGCATAATACCATCACGAACTTCAACGCCCCAATCGGGGATCATACCCACAAGCTCAGCCAACTCAGCATCGCTCACTTTAGGGGCGTCTGCTTGGCATGCTTCACACTTCATCTCGGTTAATGCGTTCATTTATACTCCTAGGCTTAATTAAATAATGTCTAACTTGCACTGATGAGCAACATTAAGCTCTGCTCAGTTGCAATAAATGGTTAACTCGCTTTGACTTTAGGGGCGAACTTGGGCTCAAACATCCCTAATTGACGCGCTTTTGTCACCATAGGCATAATATCCATACGCGCAATTTCATCTAAATAATCAATATGATCGATCACGTAATAAATAGGCTGCATAATATCAATACGATAAGGTGTACGTAAAACGTCAAGTAAATCAAATGGTTTACGTTCTGGTTCATCACTTAACGCATATAAGGTTTCACCGGGCGAACTTAAAATACCCCCACCATAGATGGCTAATGGCTCATTTTTCGCTTGCACTAAACCAAACTCAATAGTGAACCAATATAGTCGCGCCAAAAATATTCGCTCTTCTTTCGATGCCGCTAAGCCTAATTGGCCATACATATGCGAAAAATGGGCAAATGATGGATTAGTTAATAATGGGCAATGGCCAAAAATCTCATGAAAAATATCAGGTTCTTGTAGGTAATCAAACTCTTCTTTACTACGAATAAATGTCGCTACAGGGAATTCTTTGTTCGCCAATAACTCAAAGAAACGTCCAAATGATATTAATGCAGGCACCGCTGCGGTTTTCCACCCGGTGGCCTTTAGTAACACTTTATCGATGTCGGGTAATTGCGGAATGCTTTCAATCGACATGCCGAGTGCATCTAGCCCTTGGAGGTAAGCATTACAGGCTTTACCCGGCATATTTGCCACTTGGCGTTGATACAATTGTTGCCATAATTGATTTTCATGTTCTGAATAATCAATGTAACCCTGGGCATCAGGTTGATGTGCAATGTATTTCTTTGCTGTACTCATAGGTTCCACTTTACGTCAACTTCACTTGCTACATAGTGTGCTAACGTTGGCGTTTTGTTAACTCCCTCACAGTTTATTTCATGCGGTTATGTCGCTTTAATCGTAAACAAATAAATACAACCAGCTTATAAGCCCTACCAATATAGCGCTGTTTTATCACTAAAAATGTGTATTTAGAGCCTGCTCAATCCTCGTTAATTTAACGCTTCATCAATAATTTAACTGACGATTGAGCTGTGATAATTTACAATATCAACTACACATGCTCATTAATTCATAGGATGATTTATTTATGGCAATTTTAGTAACCGGTGGCGCCGGCTATATTGGCACCCACACAATCGTAGAGCTATTAAATGCCGGACAGGAAGTGATCATTGTTGATAATTTATCAAATTCAAGTGTTGAAGCTTTAGCCCGCGTACATACGATTACCGGTAAAGATGTGACATTTTATCAAGGCGATATTTTAAACAAAGTCTTACTGCAAAAAGTGTTTACTGACCACAGTATTGAATCTGTCATTCATTTTGCGGGCTTAAAAGCTGTGGGTGAATCGGTGGCTAAACCATTAAAGTATTACGAAAACAACGTTACTGGTACCATTATTTTATGCCAGGTGATGGCCGAAAATAACGTTAAAAACTTGGTCTTTAGCTCATCTGCTACCGTTTATGGCGACCCTGCTAGCCTGCCGATTAAAGAAGATTTTCCAACAGGTGCAACTAACCCTTATGGTCAGTCAAAGTTAATGGTTGAATACATTTTAGCGGACTTACACAACTCGGATAACAGCTGGAATATTGCTCGTTTACGTTACTTTAACCCGGTTGGTGCGCACGAAAGTGGCTTAATCGGTGAAGACCCTAACGATATCCCGAATAACTTAATGCCGTTTATTGCCCAAGTTGCTGTGGGCAAACGTGAAAAACTAAATGTATTTGGTGATGACTACAATACTCCAGATGGCACTGGCGTGCGTGATTATATTCATGTTGTCGACTTAGCAGTGGGCCACTTACAAGCGCTTAAAAAGCTGCAAACTAAACCGGGTTTAGTGACATATAATCTTGGTACTGGCATTGGCTACAGCGTGTTAGATATGGTTAAAGCATTTGAAAAAGCCTGTGGTAAAACCATAGCTTATCAAATTAGTCCTCGCCGCCCAGGAGATATTGCAGCCTGCTACGCTGATCCCAGTTTTGCAGCATCAGAACTCAACTGGCATGCTACCCATACCGTTGAAGACATGGCAAACAGCAGTTGGAAATGGCAATCAAATAATCCTGATGGGTACAATACCAACGCCATTAATTAGGTGAACAATCAGAGTCATTCAGGTTTTTCAGTTTGAGGCGCATTGTTAAATGAATGATTATTCCTTTATGAAGCAATGCAACAAAAAAATGGAAAGCCTGAGTGGCTCCCGCAAGGCGAGTTTATGCACCTTCTATGCTACTTAATAGCATTTTGACGTACGACTGCATGGATGCAGAAGGTAGAGCAACGCAGGAGCAGTTGCCGAGAGCACTATGCCTACAATTCTATTACTAGCCTAGAATCCTATTACTTGCCTAGAAAGTGCAGAACGCTCGCTGAATGACCAGATAATTATTGGAATTGGTATGAATTGCTAAGCGCTTAACAATTTTTTGCTGCAGCTAATGCTAATATTAGCTGCAGCAAGTACGTTTAAGTCGAATTAGGATTGTAATGAGCCAAAGTATTAATCAAAGTCGTCGTAATCTTTTTAGCCGTAGAAAATCCAATGTCACTCGTCCGCCGTGGAGCAAAGTAGACGAGCAATTTACTGATAATTGCACCCGCTGCAACAAATGCATAACGGCATGTGAAACAAACATTATCAAACAAGGTGATGGTGGTTTTCCTGAAATAGACTTTAGCCTTGGTGAATGTACTTTTTGCCAACTGTGCGTAGATGCCTGTCCAGAGCCAGTGTTTGATCTTACCCAACCTTTACCTTGGTCAATTACTGCCAGCATCAAAGACAGCTGCTTAACCTATCAAGGCGTTTGGTGTCAGAGCTGTAAAGATGCCTGCGATCCACGCGCGATTAGCTTTGTGATGGCGGTAGGACAAGTACCTAAACCGGTTATAGATACTGATGCGTGTACGGGTTGTGGTGCTTGTGTATCTCCCTGCCCTGCTGATGCGATACAGATTTGCAACTCAGGCTAATTTACCAACCAAAACATCGGTTAAATGAACCAATATAGTCAGCGATTTTAATGTTTTTCATCGCATTTTAACGTTATATTACCCGCCCAAAGATAGACATAAGAGCACTAAGATGTTTCGTCAAAAACAACCTGCCAACCCATTAAGTTTTATCGCCCCAGAATGTCATTTAACTGGCAAACTCATTTTCAGTGGTGATGTGCTCATTGCTGGGCATATTAGTGGTGATATAAAAGCCCAAGGTAATGTCACCATAGAACCTAATGGTACTGTCGACGGTGATATTTTATGTCGCGAGCTAATGATTGCAGGACAGTTAACCGGTAAGGCGCGCTGTAAAAAAATAACCCTGCATGAGCAAGGTATTTTTGAAGGAGATGCGTATTGTGAAAACATTGAAATTTTAGATGGTGGCCAGTTTTTAGGTTATCGCCACCGAGAGTCTCTTACTAATACTTCACAAGAACGTTAGGCTTTATGCTAAGCATCTGTTTTTAATGCCTTATAGCAAAAAATGCACTCTTAGTTACTGTCCCAAGTTACTGAACCTAGTTAAGATGACAACAGCTGCTGTTCTTGGATCTTCAATCACTGCACATTATTGATTACTAGTTTACGATCCCGCTTGCCGTTGAGATTGTTGCTGCCATTGACGCAATAAAGCGACAAACTCTTTTGGCTCCCGATCTAAACTATCAATCGATAAATACACATGGTAACCCAATTGCTCGTTCAACGTTTGACAGCGATGACCAAACATCGCTAGTACCCCACGGTAACGTTCACCATTAACCACTAGCGGGGTAAATTCAGCGCCCAAGTAGCCTTCTAAACTTTGTAAGTCTTCATCTTGAGTGGCTGCGGTCATGAGTAATGGTCGCTGCTCGGTCAGTAACCCCGTCGCTAGGCGAGGTGAAATACAATCTAATATAGGATTAATCTTTTTAAGCTTAACGCCAATATAGGGCAGTTCAATCATCTCCATGTTTTGATTTACCCGTACACTATCAAGACGCTGAATATTTTCCCATTCAATAAAGACTTGTCCCCGGCGATGAAAAAATGTCACACCTACAGGCGTTAGTTTAAAGCTGACGGCAGGCTGATACACTTTGGCGACACCTAAAACCAGTGCCACTGACCCCAAGGCAAAACACAGCATGCCGGGCACAAAAAAGCCTTTAAGACCGATAAAAATAATCAAGCTGGTCACTAAGCTCACTGCGCCAACAAGGGTAAGTGTTATACCATTGCGCTTAGCATAAGGACTAATTAGCATGTGGTCATCAGTCACGATAATGTCCTTCGAGTTGATTGATAAATAGATAGTTCAAAATACGGTTCACCATTATTAAATAGATAGACAAGATTATTAATGACTTAGTCCTTTAATCTGTAACCATAATATACCGACATACTCATGAATGGATCGCTGTGACGTTAATAACTGATCCGCATCTAAGCGCCACCAATCACCGCGATTGGCAATAAAATCACTCGGTGCAGGCTGTGGTTGCATACCCAAAGCGCTAAATATAGCCATCGATCTTGGCATGTGAGTCGCTGAAGTGACTAACCTGAACGGATCATAACCCACTATATTCTTAAGCGCATAAGCTTCTTCAATAGTGTCTTTAGGGTGATTAAATACCACCAAACTGGCTGTAGGGATGCCTAACTCTTGAGCGGCTAGCGCCATAATCGTCGCATGAGCAGTGGGTTGATTTCCGCCACTCCACCCACTCACCACTAAGGTGCAATTTTGGCCAAGACTAAACTGCCGCACTCCTTCGGTTAAACGCGCCAGTGCCGTAGACGATAGTTGCTGCACTGCGGTATGGCCTTGTTGTTCGCGGTTACCCGACCCTAATACCATTACCACACAAGTGCCTGTAATCGGCTGATGATTAACTTGATACTGTGACTCTAACGAATCCGCCAAAAAATAGCTCACTTGCGTCTGGCTGGTTAACACTAGAAGCGTTATCGCAGTAACCAAGGCAATACGGCCACATCGCAGCAACATCAACTTATTCGTTCGCCATAATATTGCCGCGATAACCAATAGCATAATGCTAGCAGGAATGGGCATGACTAATTGCGATAATATTTTTTTAAGCCAAAACATCGGTATATCACTCGAACAATAAAAACTGGCGCTAGTTTATCGTTATCAGCTTCTAATACAAACCCTAAAAAGCAAACAAAAACGGCACTGTTTAAGTGCCGTTTGGTGAGCTGGTGAGCTGGTGAGCTGGTGAGCTGGTGAGATTAACTATTTCAACTATCTATTTCAACTAACTATTGCAACTAACTCAAATAAACAATGAAGACTATTTTTCGTCTTTGCCCCATAGCCACGCAGCACCACGAACACCTGAAGATGCGCCAAACTTGTTTTTCACCACTTGGGTACCACATTCACGGCCAACTACGTATTTTGGCAATACTTTAGGCAGTTCAGTGTAAATAGCCTCAATATTGGATACGCCGCCACCAAGCACAATCATGTCTGGGTCCATCATGTTGATCACATGCGCAAGTGAACGCGCTAAACGATCAATATAACGCTCAAACGCTGCCGTAGCTAACGGATCGCCTTGTTGCATCATTTCAGAAATTTGAATACCGCTAGTGGCATCACCGCCTGCGGCGCGAAAATCACGCACAAAGCCTGTACCCGAAATAAAGGTTTCGATGCAATCGCGATTGCCACAAAAACAACTGGTAGTATTAAATTCATCTGCCGTCATCCACGGTAATGGATTATGGCCCCATTCACCGCCAATACCGTTGCCACCACCATGCACGCGGCCGTTAATAGCTACGCCAGCACCACAACCTGTGCCAATAATACCGCCAAAAACAACCCCTTTGCCAGCGGCTGCGCCGTCAACGGCTTCAGATACAGCAAAACAGTTTGCATCGTTTGCGACACGTACTTCACGATGTAACACTTCACTTAAATCTTTATCAAGTGGATGGCCATTAATCCAGGTTGAATTAGAGTTTTTGACTAAGCCAGTAAACGGTGACACAACACCAGGAATACCCACACCGACAGAGCCGATTTGCTTAGTCGCTGTTTCTGCATCTGCGACTAAACTCACAATGGCTTCTATGGTACCGGGATAGTTTTTTGGTGTTGGAATACGCTTTCTAAATATTTCAGCACCATCCTCGGCTAACGCCACTATTTCAATTTTTGTACCACCGAGATCGACGCCCATGCGCATCATAACTTGTCACTCCATTTGTTATTATTAATTGGGGTTCCGTATTTTGCTTACAAAGGCTGAGAACCACTCCAGCTATTTGCGGGCAAACCATGCCGATGAAGCGGCAATAAAGTACGGGTTTAAAATATTTTCTTTCTGGTTGTATTGCAGCGGAATTAACGCTGGATATTCAACAACCTGCCCACCAGCACTTTCTAATACGGCTTGCGCTGCAGCGGTATCCCATTCGCTGGTTAGACCTAATCTTGGGTAAACATCGGCTTGACCTTCGGCCACCATACAAAACTTTAATGAACTGCCCACACTGAGCATTTGATGTTCGCCAATAGTCTGTAAATAAGCGGCAACATCAACGCTAACATGTGAGCGACTACCCACAACAATGGGTGGCGATTGCACTGCTCGGTCACGGATATCTAATATCGATGTCTGTCCGTTATGCTCAAGCCAAGCGCCCTGGCCGATTATGCCGCTGTAGCATTTATCTAATACTGGTGCATACACCACACCAGCGATAGCTTGCCCTTGATGGATCAACGCAATATTGACGGTAAACTCACCATTGCGTTTAATAAATTCTTTAGTGCCATCGAGTGGATCAATCAACCAATAGGTTTGCCATGTTTGACGTTCAGCCCAGCTGATATCTGCGTCTTCTTCGCTCATGATAGCAATATCCGCAAAGTGCTGTTTAAGGCCGGCAATAATCACATTATGACTGGCAATATCAGCTGCCGTCACTGGGCTATCATCTTGTTTCACTTCAATCTGCAAATCAGTTTGAGCATAAACCTGCATAATGGCATCACCGGCTTGCTTGGCGAGCGTCACTATCTGCTGTAAGTCTGTTTTAGAAAATACGATGTTAGACAAATCAATTCCTTATAAAATTCATATCACGTTAGCGATCGATACACTATAGATACGACATTATGCCATTGTTAACATCATTGATTGATAACTTTTTGATTGCACTACAATCAAAATGGACTCAAAAAATCAGCAAAAAAACATCACATTGATACAACATAGCCTCAACACCATAAAGGCTGCTCGATACTAAGCTAAGCGCTACGTTGCTCAAAGCAAACAGTGCGTTTTTGCATTCGTATTCAACTGCAAATAACACCACTGAACGCTGACAAAAATGCTGTCACAAGTTAAATATTATCCTATGGCATCATCACTTAACGTTTATATGTCTGCCTAAATAGAGCAATAGTAAGCATCGATACTAGGGCCTGTTGATCTTTCAAGGTTATTTTTGCAGCGAATTGTTGGCCATTACTCACATTTACAACTGCGCGGCAGAGACTTTGAGGTGTAGTTATTCTACATAAAAAGTCGATAACACAGTAAAAATGGCCAACAAACGCTGCCCGAAGGGTTCGGCTAAAAACGTTTTACTCTTTGTTGAATGCATTTTGCTTAGATGACTAGGCATCAATCCATTCGCCTCGATTAAAACGTTTTTAACTCGAACAAAATTCAACCAGCAAAGATCAACAGGCCCTAGCCACATTGAAGCTTGAGTAGAGCCGCTAGAGAACCCTAATTAACAAGCTTATCTGCTAAGGTAAAACTTCACTCCACAATATTAGGCGCTGATTTACCTGTTATAGGTTCAACATTACTGTCAATTGTCTCGCAACCTGCACCTGTACTTGGCGAGTGAGCACATTGATACACGCGCACATAATCGACTAGCATTGATTGCGGAAATACTGACTCATCAATACCGGTATTATTAACATTCGCGGCCCATGCACCGCCAACAGCTAAATTAAGCAACATGTGAAATTGTTGGTTAAACGGAGCATTATCAGGCGCGTTGACTACAGCGCCATTGTCAGCAATATACTGACTGTACCAACCTGATGAATGCTGGGTGGCATAATGCACATCATCTACGTACCAACGAATTTCACCTTGTTGCCATTCAAGGGCATATATATGAAAATCATCCGCAGGATTTAGCTCATTGGGTAAATGATATTCTTGTCCGCTATAGACGTTGTTTGGCCACTGTTTACCATAATGTAATGTGCCATGAACGGCAGACTCAGGGCCTATTTCAGCACTAACAACCTGAAGGTTTACCGCTTCCATAATATCAATTTCGCCCGAACCAGCCCAAGGGCCATAAATCCAATCTGTCGGTAGCATCCAGATAGCAGGCCATGTTCCCTGACCTTGAGGTAATTTAGCGCGAATTTCAAAACGGCCGTACTTCCAATCACCTTTATTTTTCGATATAAGCCGTGCAGAGGTGTAATCTAGGCTTTTAGAAGTATCATTTTCATCGTAAATGGGGTCCGAATCATTGACCGCAGGGCCAGAAAACGTTTCCCTTTGCGCGGTAATGATTAACATTCCATCTGTTACGGCTGCATTGTGTGATCGCGCTGTGTAACACTGCGCTTCATCGTTACCACCGCCATAACAGTCAACGGCAAAGCTCCATTTACTCGTATCGATGTGACTGCCATTAAATTCATCTTGCCATACCATTTGCCAACCAGACGAAGTCGCATCTACTACGGTGTTTGTTCGCGGGGTAGATTGGGTTTCATACGAATGACAGCCAGACAGAAATAATGCCGATAGGACTAATATAGGCAAAGACAGTAAGGTTAAGCAGGGTGAAAATGATTTATTATTGTTTTCTTTTTTCATCTTTTACTCATCATTTACAATTCGTGCCTACCGAGATAATAGCCGCCAAACGCACTATTAATTGTCTCTACCAGATCACTCTACTATCCACACTACTGAGCCATTTTTGGCCTGAGCTTGGTTCGACTTACCTGAGTGTTAGGTAAGCCTTACCGGTGCTTTATTAGGCTTAATGACATCGAATAGTCTTTTCGCTTGGCGTAGCTTGAATAACAACGTCACTGAAACTAATGTCTACCTTGGCGTCGGTAGTAAGGTAAAACGGTATGATAATTTTGCCAAAGTCCATCGGCTTACCCGCAAAACAAGCTAACGAGATACTGATATTTTGCCATTTACCTAATGTCGTGTTGGCCTGCTTAGCAATATCCACCTGTTGACGACAGTCACCTTCACACGCCAAGCCTAACCACAATGGCTTTTGCAGCAACTGCTCTGTTTTAATACTCACCGATAACGCTGAATCACTATTACTGTAAGCTCTAAAGTCGCGAGGAAAATTGCTGATTAAACCAACGGTTCCTTGTTCACTACCCGTAAAAGAGACTAAACGAGCATCTTCTTGCACGACGCGATCCATAGTACGGATATTAAGCGCACTATTACTTGCCACACTGCTTGATAAACCTTGTCGCGCATTATTGGTTGCAATGTACATCGACCAAGGTGATTTCACTGCTCGCTCAAATAAAGCTAAATTTTCGAGGGTTTGACTGGCAGAAAAATTATCTTCTGATAACGTATCTAAAGCAATCGCATCGGTTGAGGCAGACTGATAGGTTAATCCATATCCGTAAGGAATAAGCGGTTGATAGTCAGCTTGTGCTTGGGCGATCTTATCTTGCGCTAATGGCACGTTAACCTGCGTTTGCTGTGGCGTAGATGGCCATGAGAATGACAATTTACCAACAAAATCATAAGCAACACTGCCGTCTGGCTTAGTAAATAACACATCAGCAATACCTTGGCCTTCAGAGCCAGGAAGCCACGCAGCAACAAAAGCATCTGACTGGTTAAATTCAGGGTTAACCCACATAGGGCGACCACTAATAAATACCGACACAACCGGAATACCTTGGGCTTTGAGCTTTTTCAATAATGCTAAATCACGCTTATCGCCACGCTGATATTCTACGTTATCAATATCACCATTGCCTTCTGCATAGGGTTCTTCACCAAACACCACGATGGCAACATCTGGCTTTTGCTCTGGGCTAAACTCACCCGTGGTACTTAATATGGCTTGACCACCGCCTTGGGTGACTAACTGCTCAATTCCTGAATAAATTGAGGTTGCCCCAGGAAAATCACTGTTTTTATTATCGGTACCCTGCCAAGTAATCGTCCAACCACCCGACTGTTTACCTATATTGTCAGCAGCATCACCAGCAACAAGTACCTTGGTATTAGGCTTGAGTGGCAATAACGATTGATTGTTTTTAAGCAACACTAATGACTCGCGCACTGCTTGGCGGGCAACTTCACGGTGACGAGCTTGGCCTATTAACTCAGTTTTACCCGATAACGGACGATTAGCTGGGCTGGGTTTATCAAACAAACCCGCACGAAATTTCACTCGTAAAATACGGCTTACCGCATCGTC
This sequence comes from Shewanella livingstonensis, assembly GCF_003855395.1. NCBI lineage: Bacteria > Pseudomonadati > Pseudomonadota > Gammaproteobacteria > Alteromonadales > Shewanellaceae > Shewanella > Shewanella livingstonensis. Next base: position 3,410,618 of record NZ_CP034015.1, read on the forward strand.
TATACGCGCTTGGCTAATTTCGCCATTATTCACTTGGGCGATGGTATTTTCATATAATGGTTTCCATGCAGCAGTCGGTACCATGAAGATGTCTAATCCCGCATTAACCGATTGAGCACAAGACTCGTTAGTACAACCAGCTACCTGGCCGTGGCCATTCCAGTCACCAACCACAAAGCCATCAAAGCCTAATCTATCTTTAAGCACATCGGTTAATAGGTATTGATTGCCATGGTTTTTTACCCCATGCCAACTGTTAAATGAGGCCATAACACTTTGTGCTCCAGCATTAAGTCCACCGACATAACCTTGAGCATGAATATCATATAAGTCTTGTTCGCTGGCAAGGTTTTCACCCTGATCGATACCATTTTCAGTGCCACCATCACCAATAAAGTGTTTTACCGTCGAAATAACATGTTGATCAGATAAAAAATCGCCTGTGACAGCGCCTTGTAAACCTTCAACAATGGCATAAGCATAATCTTTTACAATCCGTGGATCTTCAGAATAACCTTCATAAGTTCGGCCCCAGCGATCATCACGCACAACCGCAACAGTGGGAGCAAATACCCAATCAATACCGGTCACCATGACTTCTTGGGCGGTAATGGCGGCAATTTTTTCAATTAATTTAGGGTTGTTGGCAGCGCCTAAACCAATGTTATGTGGAAATAAGGTCGCACCAATGACATTGTTGTGACCGTGTACGGCATCGGTGCCCCACATAGTTGGAATATTAATCCCGTCAACACTGTCATCGACCGATGCTTGATAAAATGATTCTGCTAATGCAATCCAATCTGCTGGGGTTGCGTGTTTGTCGTTATTTGGATAAGCACCGCCACCGTTGAGATAAGAGCCAAAGCCATATTGACGCATATCTTCAACGGTAATATCACGAATTTCAGGCTGGATCATCTGCGCGACTTTTTGTTGTAGCGTCATCTTGGCTACTAAAGCTTGAATCTTGGCTTCTAATACTGGATCTTTGGCTATTGCAGGGGTTAATTCTGGCCAAATAGTTAATGACGACGATACCGAGTTATTTGCTGCAACAGGCGTCATTGCAACTTCTGTAACAAGCTCGTGGGTCGTTTTTTTGTCGCCACAACCACTCAGGCCAAGTAAAACACCTAAGGCAATTGAGCCGATTTTTGTGGGTGTTTTCACAATAGAAAAACAGCTTAATTGAGTCAGTTTCATTGTATTTCCCTTACGCCTTCTCTGTTAATACCGGACGTTTTGCATCGCATCCAATTAAACCGTAGTAGCCAATAAAGCCATAACATAGCAGCGGTAAAATAAACGCTAATTGAATCCCAACGCTATCAGCCAGTACGCCCTGTAATAACGGCAATACTGCGCCCCCAACAATGGCTAAACATAAGATGCCAGAACCTTGGCTCGTGTGTTGTTTCAAATCTTGCAGCGCTAAACTAAAAATAGTCGGAAACATAATAGAGTTGCATAATCCGACAAACAACAGCGCCCACATGGCAATAGCTCCAGCACTCATCATGGCTGCGGCAACTAAAACACATGCACACACAGCATTAAATGCTAACACCTTACCCGCTTTAATTTTCTGCATCACAGCGGCACCAATAAAGCGCCCTACCATCGCACCACCAAAATAATAGGCAATATAATGCGCCGCCTGAGATTCAGACACTCCACCGATATGATCTTGAGTTAAAAAACTAATCAGAAAACTGCCAATACCGACTTCTGCACCAACATAAACAAAAATCCCCACAGCACCCAAGACTAAATGTGGATATTGCCAAGCACTACCCGGTGCAGATGTTGCAGATTGAGTATCTCTTTTTCCCAACAATGGCAGTTTTAATAACATGAAAATTAACGCTAATGCGAACAATGCTACCGCTAAAATTAAATAAGGCATTTGCACCGCACTGGCTTGTTGCTGTACCGACAACTGACCAATCACTTCGCCCACCTCAGTGATTTTATCGTCGTGTTCCACCGTCGATAATATCAACCAGCTCCCAAAAAATGGGGCAACCGTGGTGCCTAAAGAGTTAAATGCTTGAGTTAAGGTTAAACGAGATGATGCTGTTTTAGCAGGGCCTAGCACACTAACATAGGGATTGGCTGATACTTGTAAAATGGTAATGCCTGATGCCAATACAAAAAAGGCAAACAAAAACATATTGTACGAGCCATAACTTGCTGATGGATAGAACAGTAAACAGCCAATACAAGCAATAATTAATCCGGTAATAATCCCTTTTTGATAACCAATTTTACCCACTAGCGCACCCGCGGGTATCGATACAATAAAGTAAGCTCCAAAAAAGCAAAACTGCACTAACATAGCTTGAGTGTAATTAAGGTCGAACATATTTTTTAAGTAAGGGATTAAAATATCATTTAAACAGGTTAAAAAACCCCACATAAAAAATAACGATGTTAACGCCACTAACGCAAAGCGAAAGTTTCCCTGTTGATGAGGTGAATTAACCTGATCCAATTCTGGTTGAAGCTGCGAAGTCGCCATGACATTCCCTTATTGTTGTTAATAGTTATCTTGGGTTGCAGTACATAACGCCAGTGAATCGGATGCTATTTGTCATAAACTAAGAGTTAACTCCCCGTAAAATATTAGCATTTGACATGTCGTCATCCCCACACTTGTGCAAGCAGATGAGGATTCAATAATTAACCAAATCAATTATTGACCTTTGGATAATTAATCACTAATCTCAATGTAAGCGCTTTCATTTTTAACATATCGATAACTGATGTCAACGATTTTTAAACGCGAGAGCATAATATTTACTGTATGGCTAATGTGGTACAACGCCTTTTAACAGTGTGTTTCAAGTTAATAAGTTAGTAATAAAAATAGACAAAATTAATCAATACTAAGTGAATTAAAATATGAAAATTATGTTACCAGCAGATTCTAAAATGCATTCAAAAGCGTTCACCTTTGGTGTGGCGACTGCTTCTTTTCAAATTGAAGGCGCAGTGGATTCTCGTCTTCCTTGTATATGGGATACCTTTTGTGCGACGCCAGGTAAAATTCGTGATAACTCTGACGGCTCGCAAGCATGCGAACATGTGAAGCTATGGCGTGAAGATGTCGATTTAATTGAATCGCTGGGCGTTGACGCTTATCGCTTATCCATTTCGTGGCCACGCGTAATGCATAAAGATGGCAGCCTTAACCCACAAGGCGTTACGTTTTATACCGACTTACTTGATGAGCTCAATCGTCGTGGAATTAAAACGTTTGTCACCTTATATCATTGGGATTTACCGCAACATATCGAAGACAATGGTGGTTGGTTAAATCGTCAAACTGCTTACCTTTTTGCAGATTATGCCGACAAGATAACCCAAGCATTTGGTGACAGAGTTTACTCTTACGCCACATTTAACGAACCATTTTGCAGCTCGTACCTAGGCTACGAGATTGGCATTCATGCACCAGGTTTAGCTAAAAAATCTTATGGTCGCCAATCTGCACATCATTTACTGCTAGCCCATGGTTTAGCCATGAAAGTACTGCAAAAAAACAGCCCAAACAGTCAAAATGGTATTGTGCTTAACTTTACTCCTTGTTACAGCGCCACAGATAGCGCAGCAGATGTGCAAGCCGCCAGTAAAGCCGACCAATATTTCAATCAATGGTATATCAAGCCACTATTTGACCGCTGCTACCCAGATATCATCAATGACTTTGCAGCTGAAGATGTACCGGTTATCGAAGATGGTGATTTTGACATCATTGCCCAACCTATCGACTTTTTAGGGATTAACTTCTATACCCGCGGCGTATATGAAGCTGATGCGGTTAATGGTTTTAGCCAAATAGACATGGCAGGCAAGCCTAAGACGGATATGGGCTGGGAAATTTACCCTCAAGCTTTTACTGATTTATTAACGTCTTTACATGCTCTTTATCCATTACCACCAATTTATATTACTGAAAACGGTGCGGCAATGGACGATAAGCTACTTGATGGAAAAGTAGATGATTCCGACAGAGTCGAATATTATAATAGCCACTTAAATGCCGTTAATAACGCCATTGAACAAGGCGTCAATGTTGTTGGCTATTTTGCCTGGAGTTTAATGGATAATTTTGAATGGGCAGAAGGTTACTTAAAACGCTTTGGGATTGTTTACGTAGATTATGACACTCAACAGCGCACATTAAAGTCTAGTGCTCATGCTTATAAAGCATTATTAAATAACAGACGTTAATTCGACACTTAAAATTAAGCTGTTCCTATGAACGGTTTAATTTTATACCTACACTCGCATCATTTTAATTAATAACAACAATAATTGAGGCATGTATGATCAGTATCAAAGAGAAGATAGCCTATGGACTTGGGGACACAGCCAGTAACATTGTGTTCCAAACGGTTATGCTATTTTTAACCTTTTTTTATACCGATATTTTTGGTATCTCACCCGCATTTGTCGGCACCATGTTTTTGGCAGTGCGCTTAATTGATGCCGTAACTGACCCTCTAATGGGTGCGCTTGCCGATAGAACTAACACCCGTTGGGGTAAGTTTAGGCCTTATTTATTGTGGTTTGCCCTGCCTTTCGGCTTTATCAGTGTTTTAGCTTTCACCACGCCTGATTTAACTGAAGATGGCAAAATGATTTATGCCTTTGTAACCTATACGGCATTAATGATGGTGTATACCGCAATAAACATTCCTTATTGCGCCTTAGGAGGCGTGCTTACCGCAGATCCTAAAGAACGTGTGTCGGTTCAATCATATCGTTTTGTATTTGCAATGATTGGTGGTTTATTGGTGTCTGGCTTAACCTTGCCTTTGGTTGAATTTTTAGGTGAAGGCGACCAAGCAAAAGGCTATCAACTGACGATAACCGCTATGAGCATTTTAGGCGTAGCAATGTTTTTAGTGTGTTTTTGGGGCACAAAAGAACGCTTACACCCACCGATTGATCAGCAATCTAGCTTCAAAAAAGATTTTACCGATATGCTCAAAAATGATCAGTGGCGCGTGCTATCAGTCGCCTCTGTGTGCTTATTGTCAGGCATGGTATTACGCACCAGCTTAGCTATTTATTATGTTAAATATTTCTTAAACATGCCCGACTCAATTACTCTGTTTATTACATTGGGAATGGTAGGTAATATTTTTGGTTGCATACTGGCAGAGCCTTTAGCAAAGCGTTTTTGTAAAGTTAAAGCTTATATTATCCTACAATTACTCGCTGCGACTATGTGTATAGTGAGCTACTTTGTCCCTAGTGACCAAGTTGAATTAGCGTTCTTCATGTTTATCATATGGGGCTTTACCTTCAACATGGCAACGCCATTACTATGGGCCAAAATGGCTGATGTAGTCGATTATGGGCAATACAAAAATGGCGTGCGTATTACCGGGATGATTTACTCTTCGGTGATATTCTTTATTAAATTAGGTGTTGCCATTGGTGGCGCCGCTGCGGGTTGGTTGTTAGCTGGCTACGGTTACCAAGCTGATACGCTTCAAACACCAGATACTCAGCAAGGAATATTGTTATCTTTTACAATTTACCCAGCAATTGGATCGATATTGGTTGCATTTGTAATGCGTTGGTACGTTTTAGACAATCAAAAAGTCGATCAAATTCACTTAGAATTAAATAGAGAAGCAAAATAAAAGCATGTTAGTCTTGGAGCCATGTGCTCCAAGATGGCTTTTGCAAACTAATTATATGGCAACAATTTACGATGTATCTGTAATGGCAGGCGTGTCTCTGGCAACCGTGTCCAGAGTGATGAACGACAACACCAAAGTCAGCGATAAAACCAAGCAAAAGGTTCTTGATGCGATGGCCGCATTAGGCTATCGCCCCAATACGATTGCCCAGTCTTTGGCTTCTAATCGTTCAAACAGTGTCGGAGTATTGGTGTCGCAACTGGACGGTCCATTTTATGGACCTATGATGACCGAAATTGAAATGGCGCTACGCAGTGCCAATAAACACGTCATTATTGCTGCTGGACACAGTGACGAAAAACAAGAAAAAGACGGTGTTGAATTTTTAATGAGCCGTGGTTGTGATGCACTCATTTTAGATGTTGAAGCCGTATCGGATGAATACTTAATTGAGCTCAGTAAAGCCACAACCCCTATTGTGTTTATTAACCGCTATATTGACGCCATTAAAGATCGCTGTGTTTACCTTGAAAACGAACAAGGTGGTTTCATAGCAACAGAACACATTTTATCGCTTGGTCATAAACAGTTGGCGTATATTTCTGGACCACTGTTTAAACTCGATGTGCGTGATCGCTTAAAAGGTCATAAACGAGCATTACAGCAATATAATATTCCGTTTGATGAAGCTCTTTGTTATGAAGGAGACTTTCGCGAATCTGGTGGTAGCACGGCAATGGAGCATTTGTTGTCGCTAAACAAGCCAATAACTGCGGTTGTGTGTGCCAATGATCAAATGGCCTCAGGGGCTATTGCTGTGTGCCTGGAGCATGGTTTACGCGTACCTGAAGATATTTCATTTATCGGTTACGACAACATCCCTTTCCCACAATATATTTCGCCGAAGCTGTCTACTGTAAGCAACCCTATTCACGAAATGGGTAAAATGGCGGCACGCTGGGTACTGCAACAAGTTTACAACGATCAAGAAGTGTTAATTGAACGCACATTTCAACCAGAGTTGTTTATTCGAACGTCAACAGCACCAATAGATTAACCTTAAAATAATCCAATCAGCTACGATGACGACTCAAGCATACAATCAAAATATTTGTGCAAAGCGGACTTAGCTTTGTACAGCCCATTGGGATTGAGACTAGCAATACCGCAAAGACTTCACCACCGCGATGGCGGATAAATGATTAAGCTCCCTAAAAGTCTAGTCCATACCACTAATGCGATAACTAATCAGACAGCTAACGAACAAACGATAACTTCGTCGTCGATAATGATCCCAAGGTGAAGTGATTTATGCCACTCGAATAAAAACGACTTATATTAAGCACTTTTTCTTTAAGCACAGAGTGACAACAGATTAAACGACTCCCCCCGCTATTGAGCCCAATCATTTTATAATTCATTTATATGATAAATACGGGTAATAACGCGTAACATTTCCCGCAACAAAAGAAAGCGCTTACATTTTAATGCAACTCTACTAACAAAAACAAAAATACTTTAAAAACAATGATTAAAAAAGAATAAAACAAATAAATAAACATTCTAGTTAATGAAATGTAATAATTTAATCTTGTTTTTGTTGACTGCGGTCACATTTTACACTAGTTTTATGTAAGCGCTTACATTAGCTGTTTTATAACACAACAATTATAAATAATGATTACCGCGTGGATAGAGAATTAAAAAAATGATTTGCGCCTAACCCGCAATATTGAGAGAAGTAAAATCTAGTCAATGGGGATTTCCTAGATGAAAAAAACAAAATTTACAAAAACTAAGCTTGCAACCAGTTTATCGCTAGTGCTTGGTGTGAGCAGTATGTTACCTGCTTATGCTGCTGATGAAGTCAGTGAAGAAAATATTGAAGTGTTACAGGTCACAGGTATTCGTGGCAGCTTAATCAAATCAATGGACGTTAAGCGTTCATCAAGTGGAGTTGTCGACTCTATTTCTGCTGAAGATATTGGTAAGTTTCCTGACACCAACTTAGCGGAATCGTTGCAACGTATTACTGGCGTATCGATTGACCGTTCTAACGGTGAAGGCAGTAAAGTATCTGTTCGTGGTTTTGGTCCAGACTATAACCTTATTACCTTAAATGGTCGTCAAATGCCTGTAACAACAGGTTCACGCTCATTTGATTTTGCTAACATCGCTTCTGAAAGTATTAGCGGTGTTGAAGTTCATAAAACTAGCCAAGCCTCAGATTCAACCGGTGGTATTGGTTCTACTATTGATATTTTAACCCACAAACCATTTAGCTCTCCAGGCTTAAAAGCCACATTTGGAGTAAAAGCCGTTGATGATAAATCAACAGATAATGGCTCAATTACCCCTGAGTTATCGGGTTTATATTCAAACACTTTCGCTGATGATAAATTTGGCATCTCGCTTTCTGCCAGCTATCAAGAGCGTGAAAGTGGTAACCAACAAGCACAAGTCGGCACCGGCTGGCGTACTTTCCCAGGGGCGGCCACAAACGACAGCGAATGGGGCGGCGTAGCAAATGACAATACCCAAGTTAACCGTCCTGGCGATGATGATTTTTACTCAGTGCCGCAAACTACGATTTATCGCTTTGAAGAACAACAACGTACCCGTACTAATGGTCAGTTAGTATTGCAGTACAGCCCTATTGATAGCGTAGTAGCCAGCTTAGATTACACCTACATGCGTAACGACATTGATACTCAATCAAATGACGTATCTGCCTGGTTTAACTTTGTACCGTCAGAAAACGTATGGTCTGATGGCCCATATGCATCACCACTCATTTATTCAGAAACCTACGGATCACCTGCAGATTTATCAATGGCGGCTGGCGATTATGGCGTACGTAACGAAAGTGGTTCATTAGGCTTTAACATTGAGTGGCAAGCAACTGACGACTTAAAGCTAACCTTTGATGCACACAACTCAACCGCAGAAAACAAACCGAATAACCTTTATGGTTCAAGTAACAATTTAAGTACCGCAGCGTTTATACGTACCAGCGCGGCAACTGACTTTAGCGGTGATTTGCCTGTACTAGCTGTTGGTGGTGGTAATGCAGTTACCTCAGCAGACATGATGCTAACAGGTTCTGTTTTTGGTAATTCGCGTAATAAATCTGAAATTGATCAATATCAAGTTGATGGCGAGTACTTGTTTGAAGATGCTGGCAGCATTGACTTTGGTATTGCCTTAACTAATGTGAATAATCACTCACAAAGTGTCAACGTTCAGCGTAATGATTGGGGTGGAGTAGGCTCTGCCGGTGACTTTGAAGACGCATGGTTCCCAGCTGACACCATTCAAGACAAGTTTGATGCTAATGGTGGTAATTTCTCACTTTCAGACGGTAACTTCGATGTTTTAGATACCATTTTCATGTGGGATTTTGCTTCAGTACGTGAATTTGCTGCCGCCAACTATGCCTCTTCTGTGAGTGGTGATTGTGGTAATGGCTTCTGCCCTTCAACTAATTATGCCGCTGAAACTGACCGTTATACCGAAGAAGAATCACAAGCGGTTTATGTACAGTACAACTACGATAACGAAATTTCAGGCATGCCATATGACGTGCATTTTGGACTTCGTTATGAGCAAACTGATGTCACCTCTACTGCTGCTGTTGCTGGTTATGATGGTGCAGATTGGATTGCCGAAACGGAGATTTTATTATCTGCTACTGGTGAGCAAGTCTTTGAAACCAAAAATGGTGATTATGACTACTTACTACCAAGCTTCAACTTCAATATTGAAGTAGTAGAAGATGTGATGCTTCGTGCTGCATATAGTGAGACCATTGGTCGTCCTAGCTACACAGACATTCAAGGTGGTACGGTATTGGCTACACTTGCGAACCGTACTAACGGTGGTGGATCAGCGGGTAACCCGACATTATTGCCATTAGAATCTGAAAATATCGACTTCTCGGCAGAGTGGTATTATGCGCCATCAAGCTACGTGTCTGTGGGTTATTTCCGCAAAGACACCAATAACTTTATTAGTGTTGATCCGGTTAAAACCACTAACGGCATATACAACCCAGCATCAGGTGATTTATATAAAGCTGCAGTAGCAGCAACCGGTACAACAGAAGCAGGCGCTGTTCGTGATTATATTTTCGCAAACTATGCTGATAATGCTGCTGTAGATGTTGCTAATCAAACCATCAGTGGTAGTGCTGCTAACAATGATGAGTTGTTAAACTTTAATATCAACACACCATTAAACAGCTCAGATAACTCAGTAATTGATGGCTGGGAATTTGCTGCACAACACTTCTTTGGAGAAAGTGGTGTGGGTGTAATTGCTAACTACACTCTAGTTAACAGTGACTTAGCCCTAGTCGGCATCAGTGATACCGCAAACGCTGTGTTAGTGTACGAAAACTACGGCTTCCAAGCACGTGTAGCATACAACTGGCGTGATGAGTTTTTAAGCGCCACGAGTCAAGGTACGGGATTATTTCCACAGTACACTGAAGCCTACTCGCAAATTGACTTGTCTGTTAGTTATGATATTGAGTCAGTTGAAGGCTTAACCGTGTTTTTCGAAGGACTTAACATTACCGAAGAGTACACCCGTGTTCACGGTCTTGCTAACGAGCAAGTGTTAAACCTAACCGAAACCGGCGCACGATATAGCCTAGGTGCTCGATACACCTTCTAAGCACATAACGTTATACAGGATTGAGCTAAGTGACACTTGGCTCAATCGCATTTAACCGATGTTGTGCAACTTCTGACATTTAACTTAACAGCAAGCGCCTACTATCCAGGTGTTAGGCATCACTATTAAGTCTCCCTTATAGGTCGTTGAGGTACACATACTTTGTGGCCTCTTTTTTATAGCAACATATTGAGTAACAAGGATGTTACTATTTTTATTTCAGCCTAAGTGCGACACAAGCGTTAAAGCAAGTAGTGACAATAAATAGGTGAAAGTGGTTACATTTTGCTGAATTCTACTTATGATGGACTTGAACAATATAAAACCTGCATTACAAACACAAAAATAACAATAACGCCAAAGGCGTAGGTAGACATTATGCAAAAACCAATCACCCAAATAGTCATTGTTGGTGGCGGTACCGCCGGTTGGATAACTGCTGGGTTACTGGCGGCTGAACATAATGTCGACAAAGGCGTGCTTGCTCATGCTCCTAAGCTCAATATTACCTTAATTGAATCACCAGACGTTGCTACTATCGGTGTAGGTGAAGGTACCTGGCCTTCAATGCGTTCCACTTTAAGCAAAATCGGTATTGATGAAAACGAGTTTATTCGTCGTTGTGATGCCAGCTTTAAGCAAGGTTCTCGATTTATTCATTGGCGCAATGACCCAGCAAAGGGTAATCAAGCAGATACTATTGCTCAATCAGATACTATTGCTCAATCAAACCGTTATTTACACCCTTTTAGCTTACCCCACGGTCATCAAGAGCTCGATTTATGTCCGTTTTGGTTACCCCATGCAGACCAGGTGAGCTTTGCCGAAGCGGTCAGTAGCCAAGAAATATTGTCACAGCTAGGACTCGCTCCAAAAAGCATTTCATCAGCGCAATATCATTTTCAAAACAACTATGGTTATCACCTAGATGCCGGAAAGTTCAGTCAACTGTTAAGCGAACACTGCACCCAAAAGCTGGGGGTAACCCATATTCGCGATCATGTCTGCCAGATTATTAATAATGATCAAGGTGATATCGATAAACTGATCACCACAGAGCACGGCGAGATTAGCGGCCAACTCTTTATAGACTGTACAGGCACTAAATCACTTTTATTAGGTGAGCATTTACAAGTGCCGTTTCTATGCCAAAAATCAGTATTATTTAATGACAGCGCCCTTGCAGTGCAAGTACCTTATTCCAATGAAAATAGCCCTATAGCCTCTTGCACCCACTCAACTGCACAGCAAAATGGCTGGATTTGGGACATAGGGCTGCCAACACGTAAAGGCGTGGGATATGTGTATTCATCAAGCCACACCAACGACATAGACGCCGAGCAAATACTGATTAACTATTTGGGGGTTGATGCCGCCAGCGCCGATAAACTTCAGCCGCGTAAATTGTCGTTTAATCCCGGCTATCGCGCTAAATGTTGGCAAAATAATTGTATCGCCATAGGCATGGCTGCGGGATTTATTGAACCATTAGAAGCCTCAGCATTAGCGCTAATAGAATGGACAGCATCCACTATAGCGCAGCAGTTACCCCCTAATCGTCAAACAATGGACACAATAGCAGCTAGGGTTAACCAGCGCTATCAATGGCACTGGCAACAAATTATCGACTTTTTAAAGCTGCATTATGTGATAAGCCAGCGTGAAGTGGATAGCTATTGGCGCGACCATCGTGAGTCAAACTCAATACCCGATAGCTTACAAGCCATGCTCGAATTATGGCGTTATCAAGTACCAAGCCAATTTGATATTAGTTATAAAGAAGCCTTATTTCCGGCGGCCAGTTTCCAATATGTGCTTTACGGCATGGGCTTTAACACCCAATTACCCACACATGTGAAACCGTCGATGCAACAGGCGGCACAGCGACTGTTTAATGACAATCAACAGCGCACCCAAGCACTGAGTAAAAGCCTGCCGAGTAATCGCGCATTACTCGATAAAGTCGCGCAATATGGTTTCCCTAAGCTTTAAGACATGACATAAATAATCACGCAAACAACGCAAACAAGATTACATGCAAGATTCACGTACAGTAATCATAAAAAATATGACGTATTTGAACGAACAAGATAGGACATCAAAATGAGCCAACATGTATTACTAAACAGCATTGAACATAAAGACGTAAAAGTGATCACTCATCGCTCTGCAGCACTTGGCGATAACCTTTGGTACAGCGTGACATTTCCGCAAGAGTTTCGCAGTGTACAAGCCCATTATCCGATTTTTTTTCATAAAGATACTGCCACAGGTCAGTTTTACGCGGTGGCACTTTTTGGTTTTCAGCAAAATGACAACGTGTTTTTAAGCGATCAAGGTTGGAGCGCATCATACGTACCGCTTACAGTGCGTCGCCAACCTTTTTTAATTGGCCAACAAACCGTACTTGAAGATGGTGTTGAACGTCAGCAACGCGTTATTCATATGGACTTAGACCACCCGAGAGTCAACGAAACCGAAGGTGAAGCCTTGTTTTTACCTTACGGTGGTAACACGCCATTACTCGATGAAGTGGGCGAAATTCTCGAGGTCATCCACCATGGTTTACAAGACGGTCAACGCTTTGTCGATGCCTTGATTGAACATCAATTGCTGGAGTCATTCACCTTAGATATTGAGTTAGACAACGGCCAAAAGAATCAGATGATCGGTTTCTATACTATTAATGAAGAAACCTTAGCGGGTTTGTCTACTGACGCATTAGCAAAGCTGCACCAGCAAGGTTACTTGCAAGCCATATACATGACATTAGCCTCGCAAAGCAATGTACGAGACTTACTTAACCTCAAGAATGCTCAAGGTTAACATAATGACAACCGCCAAGACTCAGCACGTCGAACACATTAATGAATGTACATTAGAGAGCGTTATAGACTTAATCCGTGATGCCGACAAACCAATGGTGTTTAAGGGGCTGTGTCGCCATTGGCCGTTAGTCCAGGCAGGATTAGAGTCGGCACAAAGTGCAATGACTTACCTGCGTCAGTTTTATCAAGGCATGCAGGTTACCGCGTATTATGTCCCGCCAGAGCAACAAGGTAGAGTGTTTTACAATGAACAACTTGATGGTTTTAACTATCAAGCGGGTCGATTGGACTTTAATCAACTGCTTGACCGATTAAGCCAAGAAATGATTAAAGACACGCCTGCCGGAATGTACATGGGCTCGACCGACATTCACCAATGTTTACCCGGTTTAGGTGCAGAAAATAGTTTAGATTTAGCGCCTATGCAACCGTTAACCAGCATTTGGTTGGGCAATCAAACCAAGGTGGCGGCTCATTATGACTTTCCGCTAAACCTAGCGTGTAACGTCGTCGGCAAACGTACCTTTACCCTATTCCCACCCGAACAAATTAGTAACTTGTATGTTGGCCCAATGGAACTGGCACCCGGAGGCCAAGACATCAGTCTGGTTGACATGGCCAATCCCGACTTTGAACGTTTTCCGCGTTTTCAACAGGCATTAGATGCCAGCCTAACCGCAGAACTAAGCCCTGGTGATGTGTTATTTATTCCTAGCATGTGGTGGCACCATGTTCGCGGCGTTGATGACTTTAATGTACTCATTACCCATTGGTGGCGCGATACTCCAGGCTATTTAGGCCGACCGAATAATGCCTTATTGCACAGCATGCTCAGTTTACGATCATTACCTAAAGCACAGCGCCAGGCGTGGAAATCGATATTCGAGCACTATATTTTCGATCATGATGACGTCGATGACCGTCATATTCCAGACAATGTGAAAGGCATGCAAACTAAACCATTAGACGAATTAACGGCCCGAAAAATACGTGCAGATTTAATCAATAAATTAAAACGATAATGCTGAGCACAGCAAGATATCAAGCCAAATAGGATGCCCAAGATGAATAAATCAGTTAAAAAAGTAGTGATTGCCGGTGGTGGTACCGCGGGTTGGATGGCCGCTGCCGCCTTTAGCAAACTATTGGGCAAAAACCTTGATATTGTGTTAGTAGAATCGGACGAAATTGGCACCGTCGGCGTAGGTGAAGCCACCATCCCTACCCTGCATATATTTCATCGTTTGTTGGGGTTAAAAGAGCAAGATGTCATGGCCGCCACTAACGCCACCTTTAAGCTTGGGATCCAATTTGAAAACTGGCAGGACGTTAATAAAGACTATTTACATTCTTTTGGTTTTTTAGGCAAAGACTGCTGGGCCTGCGGTTTTCAGCACTTTTGGCTTAAAGGCCAACAACAAAATATGGTTAGTGAGATTGGTGACTATTGCACCGAACATTTAGCCGCCCGCGAGGGCCGATTTGCGGTGCTGCCAAATCAAGATTACAACCACGCCTATCATATGGATGCCAGCCTTTACGCTAAGTTTCTGCGTAAATTTGCTGAGCAACACGGTATAACTCGTATTGAAGGCAAAATTGCTGATGTGTTACAACATGAAGACACCGGTAATATTAAGGCATTACAACTTGAAAATGGCGAGCTCATTGAAGGTGATTTTTTTCTCGACTGCACCGGCTTTAAAGCCTTATTAATTGAGCAAACCTTAAATACTGGCTTTGAAGACTGGAGTCATTGGTTACCGTGCGACAGCGCTATTGCAGTGCAAACTGAAGCGGTACAGAAACCCATTCCTTACACGCGCTCAATTGCACATCCGTCTGGCTGGCAGTGGCGTATTCCATTGCAAACCCGTACGGGTAATGGCCTGGTATTTTGCAGTAAATACTTATCTGATGCCGATGCGACCGAGTTGTTATTAAACAATATTGAAGGCCAACCTATCAATCAACCGCGGGTAATCAAGTTTAAAACCGGCACTCGTCGTCTACACTGGAACAAAAACTGTGTTGCTGTTGGGTTATCTGCAGGGTTTTTAGAACCATTGGAATCCACCAGCATTCATATGATCCAACGCAGTATTGTGCGCTTATTACAGCTATTCCCATCACATGGGGTTATTCAAGCTGACGTAGATGAATTTAACCAACAAACCAAAATTGAAATGGACAACATTCGCGACTTTATTATTTTGCATTACAAAGTCACTGACCGCGAAGACAGTCGCTTTTGGCGTTATTGTAAAAATATGCCGATCCCAGCGTCATTACAACATCGTATCGAGATGTTTAGTCAATCAGGCAAGGTCTACAAATACGGTAACGAACTGTTTGGTGAAAGTTCGTGGATCCAAGTGATGATGGGCCAAGGCCTGCTGCCTAAAGAGTACCACCCAATTGTCGACATGATGGAAGAAGCCGAGTTACAAAGCTTTTTAAACAGCATTAAAGCCACTGTAAAACGCAAAGTCGACACCTTGCCTGCTCACCATGATTTTGTGCAACATTATTGTCAATCAACGGCGATGCAAGGCTAAAGCGGATGTCAGTGCCAGAAACCGCAAAGCCTATTATTGAGGTCAATAACATTGCTCCGCAAGTGCAGTATATTGGCCAACAACACACCCCGATTATCATTATTGATAACTTTGCTGGTGATATCAGCGAGCTAATTGATATCGCCGTCAACGGCAGTCAATTCAGCCAAGACCCCGGTTCATATTACCCGGGGCAACGTACTGCGTTACCAAGGCAATATATTATCGAGGTTATTAATGCGGTGTTTCAGCTGATTTATGATGTTTATCGCATTCCAACTCAGTTACGTTTAAAGCCGCAACAGTGTGTTTATTCGTTAATCGACAAACAGCCACAGACGTTATCGCCGCTGCAATGCTTGCCACATTTTGACACCCCAAGCCCGAATTACTTTGCCATTTTGCATTATCTTAATGATGGTCCACATGGCGATACCGGCTTTTTTAGGCATAATCCAACCGATTATGAGCGGATAACGGCAGAAAACATCGACGCTTATTTTACTAAAGCACAGCCTTTTCTCGATGCTAAAAAACAAACATCAGCCAGTTACTTTGTTGCCAGCGATGAGCATTACAGCTTGTATCATCAAATAGAATATCGCCCTAATCGGTTAGTGATTTACCCTGGAAACTTACTTCATTCAACCTTGGTAAACCCACAAACCGACATAGATGCCAACCCGACTTCTGGCCGCCTCACCGCCAATATCTTTATCCATTTTCAATAACAGGGATCACGTTATGACTCACCCTCTTTGGGCATTTATGCCTACTCGTTATCAACATAAACTGAATAAAACCCATGCTGCATTGCTTGCGATTGGTTTATTGAGCGTCACTCCGAGCGCATTTGCGGCGCATCCAGACATTACCCCACAAATGTTACATGCATTACGCACTTTGCCAGACAGTGAAAAGCTGCGTATTGGCGATAGGATCAGTAACGTTGACGATGAAATAAACCGTTTATTACCACAGCTCACACTGGCTGAAAAAGTGTCCTTGGTGCACGCTGCGGGTAAGTTTCATATCCCAGCGATTGAGCGCTTAGGCATACATGAAATGTGGATGTCTGACGGTCCACACGGGGTTCGTTATGAAATAGAGCGTGACTCTTGGGCACCTGCGGGCTGGACTAACGACTATTCTACCTACCTACCACCACTCACGGCTGTTGCGGCAAGTTGGGACCCTAATATGGCGCGCCTACACGGCAATGTATTAGGCGCAGAAGCACGCCATCGTAATAAAGACCTTATTCTTGGCCCTGGGGTTAACCTCGCAAGGTTGCCTTTATATGGGCGCAACTTTGAATACATGGGTGAAGATCCATTTTTAGCCGCCCGTTTAGTGGTGCCAGAAGTAATAGCGATTCAAGCTAATGATGTTGGCGCAACGGTAAAACATTACGCCTTAAACACTCAGGAACTAAATCGTACTGGGGTAAACGCCAAACCAGATGAACGCACCTTGCGAGAAGTGTATTTACCTGCCTTTGAGGCTGCGGTAAAACAAGCCAATGTACATGCCATTATGGGCGCATATAACGAGTTTCGCGGCACCAACGCCAACCAAAGTGCTCATCTCATTAATACAATTTTAAAAGGTGAATGGGGTTATCAAGGCGTGTTATTAACCGACTGGAATGTTGACATCAACACCTATGACGCGGCAATGAATGGCCTTGATATTGAAATGGGTACTGATGTCGCTGAGTTTGACGATTACTTTTTAGCTAAACCATTATTGGACATGATTAACGCAGGCAAAGTACCAGTCGCGGTTTTAGATGACAAAGTCCGCCGTATTTTACGGGTACAACTCAGTATCGGCATGATGGATAAACAGCGTTTATCGGGTCAGCGTAATACTCAAGCACATCGTGATGATGCCAAAACCATTGCCGCTAACGGTATCGTGCTATTAAAGAATGACACTAAAACGCTGCCGCTTAATTCTAATAAGCTCAAAAACTTACTGGTATTAGGCCCTAATGCCGATAAGCGTCATGGTTTTGGCGGCGGCTCATCAGAAGTTAAAGCTTTATATGAAATTAGCCCGCTTGATGGCTTAAAAGCCAAACTCGGTGACAAGGTCGACATTACCTTTATGCGCCCAGCCAGCAGCGAGTTTATGCCTATTCCTAATGACTATCTCACCACACGTCATTGGACCGGCACCCCGTCGTGGCAAATTAACTACTATCGTGATAATGACATGCAACAACTTGCCAGCGAATCATGGATTGCCGATCCGCAATTTGATGCTAAAGGCCAAAACCAATTTGTTGAAATTAAAGCCAACCTTAAGCCTATCGAAACTGGCAGCCACAGCTTTAACATTAAAGCCGATGGTAAAGTGGCGTTATACATCAATGACCGACCACTGCTAAACACGACTGCAGCAAACTCAGATAAGGTCATTACCCAGGCCGTTAAGTTAACTGCGGGCGAAACCTATGCCATTAGCCTGCGTTATCAAGGCGACAAACAAGCCACATTGGGCTGGGAAACACCCAACAGTTTACACAATAGCGAACAAGAATATTTAGCCGCGGCCAAAAAAGCTGATGCAGTCATTTACTTTGGCGGTTTAAGCCATGCTGACGATCGTGAATCGATTGACCGTCCCGACATGGTGTTACCCGGCCAGCAAGATGAAGTCATCGCTAAACTGCTTAACACCAACCCAAACACAGTCGTGTTTATGCTTGGTGGCTCAGCGGTTGAAATGCCGTGGGCTGATAATGCCAACACCATAGCTTGGGGTTGGTATGGCGGTATGGAAGCCGGTAATGCTTATGCCGACATGTTATTTGGCGATACCAATCCAAGCGGTAAAATGCCCATAACCTTACCGAAAAAACTCACCGACACTGCGCCAATCGCCTTAAATGACTATAACGAAACCGAGTCGTTGTATTCTGAAGGGGTATTTATTGGTTACCGCTGGTTTGAGCAACAAAAAATTAAGCCTTTGTTTGCCTTTGGCCATGGCTTGTCATACAGCAAATTTAGCTACCATAACATTAAACTTTCAAGTGCGAGTATTGCAGGCGATGACACCATTACAGTCAAGGTTGATATTACCAACACCAGTAAAGTGGACGGTGCTGAAGTCGCCCAGTTGTATTTACACGACGCTAAAGCCAGCGTACCGCGCCCTGCTAAAGAGCTAAAAGGTTTTGATAAACTGTGGTTAAAAGCCGGCGAAACCCAAACGGCTAGCTTTACCCTCACTCAACGTGATTTATCATTTTGGGATGTTAATACCAATGATTGGCTCGCTGAGTCAGGCGAATTTGAAGTGTTTATAGGCTCATCGGTTGCCGATATTCGTTTACGTAAAACCTTTGACTACCAACATAAAGCCAAACTGTAGCGGTTCATTTTAATCTCTTAAAACCAAAAAATGCCTGCGCCACATCATGTTGGCGCAGGCAGCACTAAAACATTAACGTTCAATAAATGTCATCAGCTGCTCGGTTAACCTTGTCGATAATGCGCCTTCACCGGCATTATTAAGCAGTAATGCCACACATTCTGCCGTGCATAAACCGCCTTCAATTTGATTACGCCTAAGTGGGTATATCGACTTAGGTGGATTCATCAAAGACACTTTAGGTAATCCCGTTAGATAAGGGCTCTGATTAAACATTTTGCGTGCTTCTTGCCAAGTGGCATCGATAATCACTAAATATTCATGCGGCGCTAATAACAAGCCAGTCTCTTGCGTGGTTTCATCACCTGGAAACACTAAGCCTACTTTACCCGCTTCAATCGCAGTCAATAATTCAGCATCTGGTTGTTTGCGGTGCCACTCAACCACCCGCGCGCTATCACCTAAAACGTGTTTAACTAATTGGCCAGTATTATTAGCACGATCCATTTCTCGTGAATGCGTTAACAAAATAATTTTCAACATATTTAACAATAACACCTATAAAATAAACCGCTTAACGCCGTTATGACATATCGAAATATCAGAGTAATAAAAAATCATAACGCCTATAAACGCTATTAAACCTACTGAAACGACTGCTTACGATAGACCGATACATTAACAATATGAAAATACGATATACTCTCGAAAAATCAAGTTAGCGTTGCTACCTAATCGATTATTACTACCCTATTCTGCCATAAACCCGAGTTGAACTGAGTCAATGATACTACAACAAGTTATTGCATTATTTTTCACTATGTTAATTCTGGCGATCCTGCCTGGTCCAGCGGTGTTTGCCGTAGTATCGAGGTCGTTTTCAAATGGATTTAAAGATGGTGCTTTAATTACCCTTGGTGTGCTAATGGGTGACTTTATTTATATCCTGCTAGCCTTGTTCGGTTTAGCCGCCATTGCTAACGCAATGGGGCCAGCGTTCGAGTTAATAAAATACGCCAGTGCACTGTATTTATGCTGGCTTGGCGTCAGTATGTTGCGGGTAACCGCCAAAGGCGTTCAATTAGCAACCATACCAAAAGCGAGCCAGTTTAAAAATTTAATCACGGGGCTGCTTATTGCCCTTGGCAACCCAAAAGCCTTGATATTTTACGTCAGTTTTTTTCCTGCATTTGTGCCAATGGCCCATGTAGACCTTACCGATGTGGTGATCATACTCGCCACTGCAACCTTAGCTTTTGGTTCCGTTAATCTCACTTATGCTTATTTGGCATCCAGTGCAAAACAGGTATTTACCTCCCCTAAAGCGGCAACGATAATGAATCGAACTGCAGGCAGTATTATGCTCATAGCAGGCATACTGATTGCCATAAATATATAGGATGTTGCAATGACCGCGTTACGTTTTACTCCGTTAACCTTAACAAGTGGCCTCACCTTAAAAAACCGTCTTGTAGTGCCACCAATGGCATCGCAAACCGCAGATAGTGATGGATTAGCAACTGAAAAAACCTTTAGCCATTATCAAAACCTAGCCCAATCTGGTGCTGGCCTGGTGATGGTAGAGTACAGCCATATCAATCTTGCGGGTCGCAGCGAAACCAATCAACTTGGTGCACATGATGATGCTTGCTTGCCAGGCTTAACTCACATTGCCAAGCTGTTGCATCAAATGGATGTTAAAACGGGCTTACAGATCACCCATTGTGGCGGTAAAGACAGTGCCGGTATTAGCAGCGATATCATGGGGCCTTCTGGTATTACGGTACCGGCATACGATCGCGTATTACCGACACCAAGAACCATGACGGTAAATGATATAAACCAATGGCAGCAAGATTTTGTGAGTGCGGCCATTCGTGCCGATAAAGCCGGATTTGATTTAGTGGAAATTCACTGTGCCCATGGTTACGGCATTAATCAGTGGTTATCGCCGCTGACCAATCAACGCCAAGACCAATACGGCGGCAGTGTTGAAAATCGCGCCAGAATACTGCTGGAGATTATAAGTAAAATAAAGCAAGCCGCGCCAAGATTAACGGTCATGACCCGCATTCCCGGTCAAGATGGTTACCCTGGCGGTTTATCTCATGCAGATATGGCGCAAATGAGCCAATGGCTAGTGGATGCTGGCGTTGAAATACTCAATGTGTCTTCAGGTATTGGCGGCTGGAATCGCCCTAAAGATAAACGCGGCGAAGGCTTTTTAGTGGAAGATGCCGCGCCGTTAACCGGTAAAACTGCGGCTGCAGTGATTGGTGTTGGCGGCATTGAAACTATTGATTACATTGAAACCATTTTAGCCACTAAGCAAGTCGATTTAGTGGCAGTTGGCCGAGCCATTTTGGCCGGACCAAGTGATTTTGCAACCAGAGTGATGGCTCAACCTAAATAATGCTATAACGTCAGCAATAGCTCACGCTAGAAGATGCTCTAGAGCCTGATCTTAAGTGTTGAATCTTAAGAGTAAAGTGTTAAGTACTAAAAAAGCCCCTCAATAACGCGTTGTTGAGGGGGGCTTTTTTTGTACTGGTTGCAAAGACGAGTGATAGAAATTAATGACCGATTGTTTTCAATTTCTGTAGATAATCTGCATTGCTTAATAATGCTATTACCTCTGCGGGTTCTAACCATGATTCTAATTGCGGTAAGCTTTCAGCATGGTTTAATTTCCATTCAGCAATAATTCTCGGGGCATAAAACGTCGGTTTTTGCTCACCTAAGTCTGGTAACTGAGCAAGGTGCCATTTAAGTAATAAAGGATTATTAACCAGCCGACTGAACGGATGCAAGTGTTGTAGATGGGGCAAATTAGCTAGCTTTGTTTTTAATTCTACCAAAATGTTAACTGGTTTTTTTTCTTCAGGCGCTCGCAGTAATCCGACTGTTTTAATCCATTTAGTTCGCCGTGCGCCGCCGCTTAACCACGACAAAGGGATCGATAGCATCAACCCTATCGTAATCGGTAATAACCAGTAAAACAGCTCTTTACTCAGCAGCAGTGCGATCAATGCAAGCGCAACCCCAAATACGGTATGACCAAGGTGAGCACGCATCACTGACATCCAGCTTAATGCACCATCGTCTCGAGATTGCGGCATCCAGCCACTGTCTTTGCCTCGAAATATAGACAACACCACGCCAAACTGCGACACCATCAGAATGGGTGCATACAGAGCAGACATGATCATTTCCAACAAGGTACTCAGAGTTAACAGTATTGGCCCGCCAAATCGTAAACACCGCGGAATATTAATCAAGGCAGCAAACCAGCCAAATGCTTTCGGTGCCAGCACAATGGCCATTGACACCACAAACAGACTTAACGCGCGTTCAGAATCAAACACTGGCCAGGTTGGAAACAGCGATGGATTAGCAAAATACTCCGGACGTATAAATGCAGCTTGAACCGCAATAGCAAGCCCGACCATAATCAGGGCTAACCAAAAAATGGCGCTCAGGTAAGACATTACCCCAGACAAAAGATGCAACCGCGTCGGCAATGAAAAACCGCGAGCAAACATAAATGCTGAATGCTGTAAATTACCCTGACACCAGCGTCGGTCACGGATCATCACATCAATTAACGATGGTGGAGCTTCTTCAAATGAAGCCTCAATATCGGTATCAAAACGCACTCCCCAACCTGCACGACGCAGTAACGCAGCTTCAATAAAGTCATGACTTAATACATGGCCGCCAAAAGGGGCTTTACCGGACAGAATAGGCAGATGACATGACTCAGCAAATGCTCTGGTTCGAATAATGGCATTGTGGCCCCAAAAGTTTGATGACAAACCATGCCAAGCCGACAAACCCTCCGCATAAATAGGACCAAAGCATTGATTGGCAAACTGTTGCAAACGGCTGTAAAGCGTATTGGCAAACACCAATGTCGGTAAGGTTTGAATAAGACCGACGCCAGGTGCGCCAGCTAAACGACGTGATAATGTCACCATCGACTTTGCACTCATGATGCTGTCCGCATCAAGTACTATCATTGCCTCATAATCACCGCCCCAACGCTGAACCCAGTCGCCGATATTACCGGCTTTTCGTTCACTATTTTGATGACGACGACGGTAATAAACCGGACACTGTGGTTGGCTGTTGTTGATAAGATCCACAAAAGTCTGTTCCTCAGCAATCCATGCATCAGCTCGATTAGTGTCACTGAGAATAAAGAAAGCATATTTACCCGCTGCGGTAGCGATTAAATCTGCACTCATCGCCTCTATTGTGGCCCGAATTCGCAGTGGATCTTCATTGTAAATCGGTAGCAATACCGCCGTTTTGAAATCGGGTTCTGTCTCATTCTCTTTAATTAAACGCGGCTTTAGATGCAACAGAAAACCCAATAGTGCCTGTGAAAAAGCAAAAGTAACCCACAGAAAGTTAACGCTAAACAACACCAAAAAAACCATTTGCAAACTGGTAATAGCATTGGTGTTAAGCACCAAATACATTTCTCTTATGCCATAAGTTGATAAGCCTGCTGTAACCATAAATACAAATAACTGTGCAACAAATGTGCGCAGCGTAAACCACACAGTTTGTTGATTCGGAGTTAATCTATGACCCGGTTCAGAAACCTCATGGCGATGCATTAACAGTGGCGATTCGTCAGGCAATGCACGTTCACCATAGTCAGTATCGGGAGGATTATCATTTGCTATCATAAAGGCCAGTCCTCTGCAGTAAAGCGATACAGCCATGTCATACCAAGCGGTTTATCTTTGTTACTTAGCTGTACACGTAATTCAGCAACCTCTGCATCTTGCGGATCAAACGTGATAAAAACTCTGGCACCATCAACACTGGGATTAGACTCAATACGTGATTCTAAAATAGCGCCACTGCTGATACTGGCATCGACACGAATATGACTGACATCGTGGGCATTAATGTGACTGTAATCGATAACGATCTCATTTTTATCTGTCGATAATTTACGACCACCAGCAGTTCGAACCACTTTTACTTTGCCTTCGGTTTTAGGGATCTGGTCCACCCAGGTCAATTGGTATGAGTAAGTGAATAGCTGACCTTTTTTCAAGCCTTGGTCAGGCTTCCAATAGGCAACAATATTGTCATTGGCTTCAGAATCTGATGGGATCTCAACCAGCTCGACTCTACCTTTACCCCAATCACCTGTTGGTTCAACCCAAGCCGATGGACGAAGATGATAATTGGCTTCAAGATCTTGATAGTAATCTAATTTCCGATGAGGTTGCATCAAACCAAACCCTTTAGGATTCTCATCCATAAAAGAACTCACCTGTAATCCACGAGGATTATTCAGTGGCCGCCAAATTTTTTCACCATTGCCTTTTTCCATTAGCAGGCCTTCAGAGTCATGCACCGCAGGACGGTAATCGGCAGTATCAGCGCGATCTATGCCACCATGCATAAACATTGATGTTAACGGTGCAAGACCCACATTCTTAACATCCTGCCTTGGAAAAAGCTTAACATCGACGCCCATTCGGGTCGGATCGCCAGGATAAATAGCAAAACGATAGGCTCCCGTTACACTCACACTGTCAAGCAGCGCATGAACCACAATCGCCTTTTGATGGCTGGATGGACGTTCAATCCAAAACTTTTTAAACAGCGGATATTCTTCGCCTTTAGGATCGGCAACATTGATGGCAAGTCCACGAGTAGATAAACCATACGCTTGCCCTTTAGATACCCCGCGAAAATAACTGGCTCCCTGAAACACGAGGAACTCATCTTTATAGTCATCGCGATTAATTGGATAATGCAGACGAAAGCCAGCATATTTACCGACTTGTTCTAATATTTTGCCAATGGATTCATTTGGCACTTTAAATGATGATTCAGAGACGTTAACCGGAAATGATTTACCATTCTCGACCACATCAATATCAACTAACTGTTTGTAGATATACCCAGGTGCAAATAGTTGTATAGAAAAGGGCGTAGGTGCATTACCCCAAATAGCGGCATCTTGTTGGAAATTAATTTGGCGATAGGTTGAATAGTCTATTTTAGTCAGTGCTTCGGGCGCTTGTTTGGGTTCAACAAAAGGCTTAAGGGACAGTTTTCGAGCAACCTCTACTACTGTGTCGTTGGAGAACGCCTTAACATCAGTATGGGGTGCGGTTGTTTGCGCATAAAGAACATTGGTCCATGAGACTAATAGCAACGAGACCATAAGGTTGAGCAAACCTTTGACGGAGAGTCGAGCATCAAGCTTTTGTTTAACGGGGGAATAGCACAGCATAGTAAAAGTCCTTAGCATATTAAAACTCCTTATTAAAAATTCGCAAAATAGCTCCACAACATCGTATCAATAACGGTTCTGAATGACTGAGGTTAATCAAAGATAATGTTAATCTAATATCATCAAAATAGACTTAGTTTACACAGTACTTATTACTATAATCCTAACGTCTGTTTTTTTAGAAATAAATTACAAGTAGCTTGAATACAACGGGTTTACTTAGTTTTACCAGAAAAACATAACCGTTGTGAGTAATTTGCCTAAAACATGAATCATCTTTAATACTCAACCGGCATTGGGTTGAAAAACGCCGCCAATATATCAGCCTATTATGGCTATTATTTTAAGCTTGTTGCTCGGCACATAAACTCAACGATGATTAATGTGTCCTAGGTAAGTGAGCTGAAGTAACAATATTGGTAGGCTAAGAGTAAAAGATTTTAAATGGCAACATTGGCAGTGAGTAGCTTGACTCGCCGATGGCTAAATCATTGGCAAGGTGAATGGCAAAATAAGTCATCATTAAGTGAAGCTGGGTTATTTAGCTATTTGTATAGCGAGTTTTGAATCTTAGTTAACGCCATATTTGTTTCAACTAGACTTACCGTTGATAACGGCACCAGCAAAATAGCTTATTTTTAAAGATTTGAGATAATACCTTTAGAAATAAGCGGATAACGTCTTACCCGCTGACCAATATCATCACTCATGACTTGGCGATATAACAGTTCGATGTCATCGTCATCTTCAAACACCAATAATAATCTGTCGATTGCCGTATGCAGACCCTGCTTCAAATATGGCTGCGATTGAAATTCAGCAATATTGCGTCTCACAATAGCTATTTTTTCAGGGTGTAAGCGCAGCTCGGCAAACACTTGCTCAAAATACACCATGTGCTGAGCAGGTGTAGCACGATTTGAACGTCGCTGTCTTAGCAGCGACGAACCTCGTTTAAAATATACCGGCGGCAATAATCACATCTCCAAAAACTAGCTGAGCAAAGCCAATAAATCGTTAGCACTGCCCTGCCATGGCCCTTGAGTACCATCGGATAAAATACTGTCAGCCAAACCTTGTTTATGCTGCTGCATTTCTTGAATCTTCTCTTCAACAGTACCTTGGGCAATTAATTTATAAACAAACACCGGATTTAACTGACCAATACGATGGGCACGATCGGTTGCTTGCCTTTCTGCGGCTGGGTTCCACCAAGGATCAAAGTGAATAACAGTATCTGCGGTAGTTAAATTAAGCCCAGTACCACCGGCTTTTAGACTGATCAAAAATACCGAATTGCCGCCCTCTTGAAACGCATCTATCTGGGTTTGGCGGTCACGTGTTTGGCCAGTCAACTTACTGTAACTTATCGCCAAGCGCTTTAGTTCATCTTCAATCAACGCTAACATGCCGGTAAATTGGCTGAAGATAAGAATTTTACGCCCATCTTCAATCATGTCAGGCAAATTTTGGATTAACCAGGTCATCTTAGCGTTGTCTTTGACTTGCTGGGCTTGCTCAAGCTTCACTAAACGAGGGTCGCAACAAGCCTGGCGTAACTTTAACAATGCATCTAAAAACTCTATATGACTGCTCGACACCCCTTTTTTGGCAAACAACTCACGCAGTTTTTTCTCCATCACTAAGCGAATCGATTCATACAAATTACGCTGATCTTTTTCAAGTTCTAAGGTTTGAATAATGACCGTTTTTTCTGGTAATTCTGACACCACTTCTTTTTTAGTGCGGCGCAACATAAAGGGCGCAATACGTTGGCTTAATAACTGCGATTTTTCTACGTCGGCCTGCTTTTCAATCGGACCACGGAACTGTTTATTAAAGTAGGTATGCTGACCTAATAAACCAGGTAGGCAAAAATCCATCAATGATTTTAATTCGCCTAAATGATTTTCAAGCGGCGTACCTGATAAACATAAACGGAATCGACCTTTAAGGGTTTTAATCACTTGGGTTACTTTTGCTTGAGCATTTTTAATTTGTTGTGCTTCATCCAAAATAATATGTTCAAACACATATTCACAATAAATGGCTTCATCGCGCAACATTAATGGATAAGTGGTCACCACCACATCAAAATCGTTAATTTGCTCTAATAATGGCTGGCGTTTGTTACCGTGTATCACCACTACATTCAGTGATGGAGCAAACTTATTGGCTTCTTTTAACCAATTGCCGACCAAACTAGTAGGACAAACAATTAAACTGGTGCGACGCTCGGTAGCGTCTTGCTTGGCTTTGAGTAAAAATGCCAACGCCTGAACCGTTTTACCCAGGCCCATATCGTCAGCTAAAATACCCCCTAGCTGATATTCTTTCAGAAAACACAACCAGTCAAAACCCTGCTTTTGATAATCTCGTAAGGTTGCATTTAAGCCATTGGGCAAATCAACTGGAACAACCCCTTTAAACTCGGCCAATTTAGTGGCTAAATTGCGCACTCGCTCACCATTAAGTAAACGCACATCACTGGCAGATAAATCATTTAAAATATGCGCACGGTTGCGAGGTATTGAAATAACATCGCCAGAATGACGATTAAATAATTCTTGGATAATACTGATCAGCGGCTTAATGGTTTTGGCTTTGATTTTAATAAAGCCACCATTAGGGCCAGGTAATAGCAGTTCATCATCATCTGCTGGTTCACCATTTTGCTGCAACCAACGGGCAACTAAGGCTAATAACGGTACACTTTGGCCATCGATGTCGGCACTGAGCGATAATGAAAACCACCCTGACTCATCATCGTCTACTAAATCGACATCTAACTGTGCATCGGTAATTTGTAAGTCGAAGTCATCATCAAAATGAACCTCCATACCCAGTGTATTTAATGCATCAAGGCCATCACAGGTCAATTCAGACCATTCAAAAATAGACTCAGGTAATAAACCGACACTGACATAATACGGTTTTTGTGAACTGGCCAATACGGCATCGGGCTCAAGGGTAATCAAGCCTATATCGGTTAATGATTGTAACGCGGCTAATTCTTGCTCTACTTGGCGATGAACTTGATATTGCACCTGATTCTTTTTAACTAAACTAATACGTTCAGGCTTAGTTGAGGCATTAAAGGTAATTTCACCGTATTGATGATCGACCCGAATAACCGGTTGCATAATTTGGCTACTGCTAAAAAACTCGCGGGTGAAGGTTAACCGCGTAATGAGTTGATCGGTTATCTCACAAAAATCAATTTCGCTCGGAACGGGAACGGTTTTAGGCGAGAAGTGTTGCAACATTTTATGGCTAATAACATCCACTTGAGCCAGAGGAACCGGCGGCATATGCTGCAATAAACTTAACTTTTTAACCGGTAAATCGGTGTCGATTCTGCCTAAATGTAAATAGTCTAATTCCACATACAAAGGCGGCTCGGTAGCAATAAACTCCCAATTTTCTAGCCCAGGCATGCGCATTTGCATTTGGGTGTGTTTTTTATCAATCTCACACCAAATAAATTCGGGAGTAATGGCTTTAGCCCATGTCAGTGGGGTGCGATTTTCTTCCCAAAAACACACTTCGGCAGCTAACATTTTGGTGATGGCTAAAAATGAAATTTCACCGTCAATATAAATTTTAGAACCTTGGTTATTAGACGATAATAACAAGCTAATAATTTGTTTGTCTTCAGGATCTATCCACCACGGCATGCTATAACGAATGTCGGCTAATGCTAGTTTGCTGCCTTTATTGTATTGGGCTTTTTTATTTAATTTACTGCGCTTGAATTCGACAAAAATACCGTGAGGGTCATTGGATAATACATAAATAATCCGGTCTTTCTCTTCCTCATCATCTTCAAATTCTGCAACGGTTTTTTGCTCGTCAAGCTGGCGTAACCATTGGTGAATACGCTGTTCTTCAACGGGCTTTTTATCAATCAGTGCCAGCATAGCTGCTGCAACGTGCTTACAATTGGTTCTGACCGGGCAAGTACAATGTGAACGCATCACAATTTTGTGATTAACGTTAACCAGAGTGATTTCTTGACGATAGGGCTCAGCAGCGGATCCTTCAACATAGGCTTCAATATCATGATTGTTACTACTAGCAGTAACTTCGAGTACCCGGCCTTGGATCAAATAGTTTTGCGCTTTTTGAATTTGCGTGGCCGAAAACAGTTTCGCGATCATCTCTAATGAAAGCTTAATGGGGAGATTAAACAGTTTCGCCGACATCAATATACCTAATAAAACCGCAGCAAAATAAACAATGGCTGCTGATAAAAAAGTTAACTTGCCATTCTATGGAAGAAAGCGGGCAATATCTAGGGTTTGCTGATCTTTCGAACAAAAAACTCGTTCAAACACGCTATATGGTTGCGATTACGCACTCAGCGTTGTCACTAAAACACGATCCAGCAGCAAATCGTACCATCATACGAATTAACCTGAAAAAAAGTTTTATTTACATTTAAGACAAATTCACCTAAACCAGCCATGAACAAATTGGATCAACACGCAGTGATGAAGTGGATGAGTAAAGGTGACAATAAATCGATAAAATAACACCTAAAATGTTAACTAAGAAAAGTCGTTGGCGATGAAAACTTGGCTTTTAGGGCATGATGTTCAAAACTAAATGATAAGGACTTTATTGCGGAAGTGTTTTATTGCGAGAGTGTTTTATTACGAGAGTGTTTTATTACGAGAGTAATGTGACTCAATGGACGCTCAATTGAAAGTATTTCATCTCGGCTAATATGGTTGATACTTAAATTTACACAATAAGCCAATTCGAGATGGCAGCATTTTAATACCCAGTCGCCACCAGCATATGGTGACGACTAATTTATTGGAGCCAATATTAGAAGCGCTCTACCGACCACTGAATCGCCATTAAGCCAATAGCAATCGATCCAAGCTGCATACCCCAGTTTCGATACCAGTTTGTGTGACGTAAAAAGATCAACAATGGCAGTACCACGGCTAAAATCGCCAGCTGGCCAATTTCAACGCCAACATTGAACGCTAAAATAGCTAATAGTTTTTGATTCTCCGGCAGTCCAAGCTCGCCTAATACACCAGCAAATCCCATGCCGTGCAGTAAACCAAACGCGAAGGTAATCCACCCCAAACGCAATACAATCGGCCAAACATTGTTTAACGCGGCAAACAATACTGATAATGCGATACCCAGCTCAACCCAATGGCTACTAAAATTAAGCCACCCTAATGCCGTAGCGGTTAATGTCACTGAATGCGCTAAGGTAAAGGCGGTAATAATCCACGCTGTATCTTTCAATATTTGCTTTGGCTTATCTATCGCCTGCCACTGATGTTTTTCACGAACCAATACACAGGTTAACAATAGCGCGAGTAAGAATAAGATATGATCTGTACCCTTCCAAATATGAATAATCCCTTGATAGACATATTCAGTAAATGTATCGCTAATCTGACTTTCTGCTAAGTTAATCAATATTATCGGATTATCGTTACTGATCACTCGAGCGTATTGATGATCGGGCGAGCTAATGGTGGTAATCACTTTATGGTCGGTATCAATATCAAAAAAGGCTTTATAATTAATATTTAACACCCCCTGACTATCGCACTCTGCTTGAAATGAAGTGACCAGATAACCTTCGCTAAAATGTTGATCAACTTGCTGAGTGGGATTAAAGCTCAGTGGACAATCTTGTTGTCTACTGAGCAGTAAAGACGATCGTAAGTAATCAATTATTGCCACCTGATGAGCTTGTAACTCCCCCCAGGTAAGCTGGCCATCTTGATTGTCATCAATAGCAACAACTTGGTTAATATCAAAAAAACGTACTTGCCAAGCGCCCTCAATTTGCCCTTGCTTATCCAAGTCGATAGACAAATAACCGGTGCTCATTTGATGAGCGAAACTGACATGACTAAATAGTAATGCGAGCAGCAATACACCGCTTTTAATCACCGAAAAAAATCTTGTAAATGCCTTCACTGCTTTATCCTTAACTTGCTACATTGTCCAAAGAGAGATTACGGCTAACCTGTACTGATTTTTTATCATTTTCAGTTTTTTTAAACAATTCTTTAGCCTGCTCTAACAATATTCTGTCGTTGGCTTGACGCGCTACCTGCCAGTTTATTTTGGCCCAGTAAAGTGCTTTTTTCGGCTGTATATCAACTTTTAAATAATAATTGGCGAGATCTGATGCATGCAAACTGTCTTGTCTTTGTTCACGTAGTTTCACTCGTTGGGCAAACGCCCATTGCCATTTTACGGTATTACCAAGCTGTTTTTCTGCTATCGCTAGGCGCAATAACAACGCGTCGTCCTGAATTGCGTTTTGGCTCACCACTTTAGACAGTTTATCGTACACCTGTTGGTGCTGATTTAATGACAATTGAACATCAGACCATAAAGCTAATAAACTGACTGGCGCATTACCCATGCCGGCCTGATTTAAATAGTCCAATGCTTGTTCAGCTAACCCTTGCTTTAATGCCATATCAGCAAGAATTTGCACTATCCAACTTTTTTCTGGTTCGTCACTGGGTTGGTACAATTCATACAATCGAGCTAGCTCTTTATAGCTTTCAACTAGCTTGCCATTTTGACTGGTCACTTCCAAAGCACAGGTAGAAATCAATAAAATATCGGCTTTACCCATTAAGGTTAAACACGCTTGCCTTGCGCCAACAATATCACCCTGCACTAGATGAATATTGGCTTTTAATAACCAACTGTTAATTGCTGTTGGCTTTAATTCAATTGAGCGCTCTAACGCTTTTATTGCCCGATCAAATTGATGTTGATGTTGTAATACTCGAGCATATAAATAATAGGTCTGCGCATTAGGGCTAGTATTGGCCATTTTGGCTTGTAACCAAGCTTTTGCACGGCCGTAACGGTAATCAGCTTCGCCAGGATATTGACCTTGTTCAATAAAATCACTGATGTCGTCTAAACTCATTTGCTGGTCAGTAGCATTAAAGACCTTCCAGGTTGCAACAACTTCACTGGTCTCTTTAGGTGTATAGGGCGCCGCAACGCTATTACCCATAAACCATAAGCATGCACTGACAACCATTCCCATATTGAAGCAAAATCGCGGGTACTTTATCATTTGCATTAACCGCCCTGTGGTCACTTGCATAACGCCTCCATAATGCCATCCCTGGCCATTTATTGCTGTCTAATTAACCACTAGCGCTCGGTTGAAATAGTGGTTAAGCGGGTGAATAAGATAGCTATATTGTCCTGTTTTATAAACTTAACTGAACGAATAGAACACGCACTATTAGTCGAGTAATAAGTCATCGTAAAAATCAGCCGTTGATACATCGTTCTCAACCACACGGCCATTAACACGTAACGGTGCTGCTTGGCTTGGTTGTGAAAATGCCTGACGACTTAAACTTGAAAACATCACTTGCTCAGCATCAATGGTAATGTTCACCATCGCAGTAACAGGATCGTTCACACCATCGGTCACTGCTACGGTAAAACTGTCCGTACCAGTAACTTCATTAGCTGGAGTATACGTAAACTCACCATTTGGCATTAAGCTCACCATACCCAGCGTAGGTTCGCTCATCACTGTAAATGTCAGTGTATCGCCATCTTTATCAGTGGCTGTCACTCTATCGCTTACTGGTGTTTCGGTCACCGTGTCGAGCATCACACCACTCACCATTGGCGCACTGTTTTTAACCATGGTCATAGTGTCATTATCTGAATTACAACCCGCTAATAAGCCTGCACTGATCAAACTGATTAATACCACTGGCTTAGTCACATTATGAACAAGCTGGCGCGTCGTATATCGTATAGAAGTATTCATCTTAAGTTCCTTATTTTGAGCCAGAAAGTGGCGTCGCTAAGTAAGGGAAGTGATCCATCATCATGGTCGCATCAACCGGTGCACCATCTGTAAATGGCACGTTACCAACGCTGGCATCATCACTTGTACACAAACCTAAATCAGTATCAGTACCGTTAACAGGAATTGGGTAACATAAACGTCCCATTACCACGCGCAGTGCAATATCAACTACATCATCACCAGGGCGACGACCATTTGGGAAACCGGCTAAATCATCGCCTGCAACACCAAAAGCTGACTGCATATCACGAGATTTTGCAGGAATACCGGTATTAAGACGTAACATTTCTGAAGGCGTCACCGTTTCAAGTTGGTTAACACCGGCAAAACCCGTTAGAAATGCCGTAACAAGATCGGTACGAGGGAAGTTAGTTGGCGCTAACGTTTCAATGTTTGTTCCTAGCGTTTGGTTAACCGCGTCTTTAAACAGAATGTTCAGCAACTCTGGTAAGCTCGGGTGCGTCACATAGTCAGCAAACTGAGTGTCATCTTTAGGATGTGAAGTCGAAAAAGTATCTTTATCTTTTAAGCCAATCACTAACTCATTCACTAGCGGGTTACCCAGACGAGAAACCTGAGTTAATGCGCCGCCGTTGACTTCTGTTTTACCTACTTTAGCATTGGGATTTAAAATACGCGCTTGCGGTAAACTCGCTGTAGTCCATGCACCAATGGTGCCGTTGCCTTGAGTGGTTAAGCAAGACTTTGGTATTTCAATTGAAATGGCAGTGACATTTTTATCCATCAAGTCATCATTGTCAGCCGACTGAGTGATACCACCAGGGAAACCACCTTGATCGCCAGCGCCAGGAGCGCTATCACCTTCTACTGGTACATAGTTAACCAAATCAAACGTTTTGCCTAAGTTAACCACGAAAGGGTCTTTACGTTGGCCAACAAACACTTTACCAGGACTTGCACAACCATCGAGGTTGAATTCGTAGATAAATTGACCAGCATAGCTTGCATACGCGCTGCTATCACCGAAACTCTTATTACCAATGTAATCCAGTGGCTTATAGAACATCGCCCCTGAAGTATTGGTTAACGCAGTTGCACTACCACTATTTTGTGGTCCTTTAACAAGTGTTAACTCATACGACTCGCTAAAGTTTGCCGCACTTTGATCCGCAGCAGTAATGCCACCTATATTTTTAAGCGGTACTGACACACTGCGTTGATTATCAGCAGGGCCAACGGTCAACGCAATACCTTGATTATTATTGGCAAGCTCATTGGTAAAGTTAAATTGGAAGGTTAAATCTTCTACTGCATCACCGTCATTATCGATATGAATGCTGTATACCGCAGCAGGATCCATCGCGTAATAGTTAGGTCCGCCGTAGGCATCTTGCAGTGGGATATAGTTCGCGATAAGGGTGACGTAATCTTCACGCCCTGCTTCATAACTGTTAAAGGCATAGAAGTCGGTAGAGTCTAATGTCGGAAAGCGGGTAATATTTGGAGCTTCTCGGTGACTTGACGCAAAGGCATTAGCGCCTAACAAAGTGCTGCATACGATACTGGCGATTAGGGATATTTTTAGTACTTTCATGACCATTTCCTTATTGTGTAGTAGAGTCATGTAAGTAAACGGCTCAGGTTCCATTTTGGATGCAAGATTTAACTATTATTATTAATTTAATTTTAAAAAAACAAAAAAATAAATTAAAACACTGAATATAAACACTGAATATAAACACTATTTTATTTTAATTATTTTTAACCTGTATCGATAATAATCTGCTATTTTTATCTATTCAGTCTCAACATTGCACCTTGTTACTGATTCAAGACTAGATAATTAGACCATTAACAGCCGAACACTACTCGCCATAATCAACGCTTGCTAGAGCGATAATATGGGGATAATAAATGATTATCCCCATAAAAAAGCGGCCAAGGAACTTTCCATTGGCCGCTTTTACTTTTACTTTTGAACTAACTCAGTTTGAGCTGCAGTTACAGGATAAGGCATGAACACGTCAATGCAATGACGTGTTCTCAACCTTATAAATCCATTATAAAATGGCCAGCTCTGCGGTATATAACACCTCAGTCGGTATGCCATTAGGTGAACCGTTTAAAGGCTCTAAACTAACGGCTAAGGCGATAATATCGACATCATCAAACTGACTGTTCTTCACCAAACTGAGCTTACCCGATTTAGGTAATAAGCCTAATGAGATTGGATTCTCGACACCTTTGGCTACCATCCATAACTCATAATCTTTATTCTCAAGTGGCTTTAGGTTACTGGTAGAGCGCACTTCAATCGTATTGGCAGTCACTTCAATCAACCATAATGCTTTAGCTTGGGCACTTTGCACTACCGCGACTTGTTGTGGCGCCGCCACTGGTACTGGCTGATTACTCACCACCATTACCGCCATGACAATGGCCGCAGCGGTAGCCATTGAAGCCAAACCTTTCCATGCACGATTACGTGTTGCCATTGGCACCACATTAGATGTCTCTGGAGTTTGGGTTATATTGTCAACAAAACCTAGCGTCAGACTAATATTTTTCCACACACGATCGTCTGGCTTTATTGGTGTTAACAGCTGGTTCATGCCATGTAAATGTTGCTCCCATAACCAGGTGCTTTCACGGAGGCTAGGAATTTGCATCATTAATTTTTGAAAGCGGCGTCTGGCTTGGCCACGTAATGTACCCAGTACATATTCTGCTGCCAATGCGTCTTTTAATTGAGGATCATGATAATTCATAACGATAAACACCTCTGTAATTGCTGCAAACCACGGCGGATCCAGCTCTTAATTGTGCCTAAGGGTAAATCTAAATGCCCAACAACTTCATGATGCGATAAACCATTATAATAGGCTAAATGAATCGCTTGTTTTTGTTGCGGCTCGAGTTCGCCCATGCATTGATCGAGTTTATTTTTATGCACTTGAGGGCCGTCATCATTGTTGGGCTCTTCAAAAATAGCTTCTTGACCCTCTTCAAGCGGATCCTCTTTTCTAACTTTTTGATAACGCAACATGTCTAATGCTCGATAACGCACAATGCTGATCATCCAGGTAAGTACAGAACCCTTACCGTGTTGATACTCAGTCGCGTTATGCCAAATTTTTACGTAGGCTTCTTGTAGCACCTCTTCAGCCAGCTCACGGCGACCGAGCATTTTCAAACTAACCGCAAATAATTGGCTGCTAGTCGACTGATACAAATCAGCAAATGCTTGTTTATCTCCGTCGGCACTGGCACTCAGTAAGTTTAGTAATGTGTCTTGATCCATAATATGTCACGCTTCCTCATGATGGTTCGAGATTACTGATACGGGCTTATTACCGCATATATAAATAAAAAAAGCCTTTCAGAGTTTATACGTTACACCCAAGACATTGGATGCAACAAGGTAGATAAAAAGAAAAATCAGCGTACTTTAGTACGCTGCTTTATGCTAAATAATGATGTGATACGCAGAGGATTTGTGGCGCAATAGACTTGTACAAAAAGCGATTAATTACCCCTGCAGCAGATACTCTTCGGCTTTTTCAATACTGCGCGGTTTACCCACC
Organism: Shewanella livingstonensis; assembly: GCF_003855395.1. Classification (NCBI taxonomy): domain Bacteria; kingdom Pseudomonadati; phylum Pseudomonadota; class Gammaproteobacteria; order Alteromonadales; family Shewanellaceae; genus Shewanella; species Shewanella livingstonensis. Next base: position 3,447,387 of record NZ_CP034015.1, read on the forward strand.
AGCATTAAAATATCATTACGCCTTAACACCCACTCTGGTGGTGGAGGATCGACCTCCTCCCCTTTACGACGTACTGCACGAAGTTCAACATCTAAAGCTTGCCATGGAATGTCTGCAACGGTTTTCCCCACAGCACTAGCACCTGAAGCAAGCGACACCGCATGGAGTAAATCTAAGGTGAAATCGGTTTCTGTGCCGGAAAAAAAGCCATGTAAATATTGGTAATGGTTGCGGCGCTCTGATTCTAAACGCTTAATGATACGGGCTAATGGGACACCGCATTTAAACAACACTTGCGACACCAACATTAAGCTGCCCTCAAGTGACTCAGGAATAACTTGGGTTGCCCCTGCTTCTTTAAGCTCATGTAAATTGGCATCGTCGCGAGTGCGCACCAATATTTTAACATCGGGAGCCAATTTACGCGCCACAGCTAAACACTCTTCAGATTGCCTTGGTTCGCAAAATGTCACCACCACTAAGCTCGCTTGGCGAATGCCCATCTTCTTCAATAGCGCCATTCTGCAAGCATCACCAAAATGAATATTTTCGCCTGCCGCTCTGGCTTCTGTGACTCGGGTAGGGTCTAAATCAAGCACCATATAGGGTACGGCTTCGGTTTTTAAAAAGCGTGCAATCGTTTGCCCCACGCGGCCATAACCTAAAATAAGTACCACATCACTTTCATCAGAATGAGGCAATACAATCTCAATCGGCTCTTGTTGAGATGCCAGCTTATTGCCGCTGACCTTTTTGGCAATATCAACACTGTGACGGATAAGCCAAGGCGCTATCGACATCGATATTACCGCCACCGCAACTAACACCGTACTCACTTCAGTATCAAGCAATTGGTAATTTACCGCCAATGCCAATAACACAAAACTAAACTCTCCAACTTGGCCTAAACTGATTGCCGTACTGAGTGATACCTTAGTATTTTCGCCCACAAGCTTGAGTAAACCATGTACGATTAATATTTTGCTCAACAGCACGCCAGCTAAAATTAACAACACTTGCCACCAATATTGCATCACCAGATTGAAATCCAGCAGCATGCCAATCGAGATAAAAAACAAGCCCATTAATAAATCACGAAATGGCCTAATATCGGCTTCTAGCTGACGTCGATACTGGCTCTCGCCCAGTAACATCCCGGCAATAAACGCCCCTAATGCCATCGATAATCCAAGCCATTGAGTAAAGGCGCCTGTAACTAAAGCGACAACTAGGGTAGATAATACAAATAGTTCATTTGAACGTGAGCGGGCTACTTCGTCAAAAATACGTGGCAATATCCATTTACCAAATGACATTAATCCTAAAAAAGCCAAAATACCGGTGAGCAATCCCCACGCGATACTGTTAAAGCTCATTTCAGCACCGCCTTTGGCTAATAACGGCATTAAAATCAATAACGGCACTACTGCCAAGTCTTGAAATAACAACACACTAACTGACAATTCGCCGTGCCTGCGCCTTAACCAGTTTTGTTCATTAAGCAGCTTCAATACAATGGCGGTAGACGATAACGCAATGGCAGAACCAATGACCACTGCAGCGACTAAATCTTGGCCTACTAACATGGCTACACCACCAGCAAAAAAAGCGGTGACTAGCATTTGGGCGCTACCTAAGCCAAACACTGTACGGCGCATGGCCCACAACCTCGGGACTGAAAACTCAAGTCCGAGCGTGAACATCAACAGCACGACACCCAACTCAGCCACAGATTGCATTTGTAGCTGAGTAAACCAATGAAAACCACTGGGACCACTCACTACGCCAGTGAGCAAATAAGCTAAAATAGCGGGCAAGCCGAGTCGGCGTAACAATGCAATCGCCACAATCGCAATCACTAGCATCGACAAAATATGAATAAAAATGCTGTGTTCCATTATGGCTTGGCTCCTCGTCAAAAAACTGTCGAAAGGGAAGATACGTTTTGTTAGTCCTACAGTAAAACAACAACCAACTAATAACTATAGAAAAATTTAAATAGGCACGGTTTTTGCTAATAATACGGTAATTAGTTGTAACGTACTGGAGTAAATACAATGGATTTCGCCTTAGCTACAGAGTTGTATCCTGAAGATTACTGGTATCGTTCAGACGCTTACTTGAATATGGAGTCTGATCTAGACCTAGTTCAAGTGATTCAACAACTACATGGAAGTTTAGATCCTCGGACAGTTTTTGCCTGTTTTGGTAAAGTCCTAGGACAACATTTGCCGGTTAAAGGATTACAGTTGACCCTAGACAAACAAAAATTTGTTTGGGGACGTCATTATGGTATTGAATTAATACATACCATTAACGATAACAATGACACTTTTACCATAACATATCAGTTGTCTGTGCCGCTGAGTTCGACACAAAAGAAAGTTTTGCAACAACTTGAAAGCATGTTAATTCAACCGTTGAATAATGCTTTAAAGTATCAAAACATGTCTACTCAAGCCATGTTTGATGCCTTAACCGGATTAGGCAATCGCTATTATTATCGTCAAGCTATTAGCACTGCGCTAGCTCGAGCTAATCGACAGCAGGGACAAGTGTCTTTAGTGGTACTGGATTTAGATAAGTTTAAACAATTAAACGACATTCATGGCCACAAGGCCGGCGATTATGTTTTGGTTGGATTTGCAGAGCTAATTAATGAAGCTATCCGTAACACGGATCAAGCATTTAGAATTGGTGGTGACGAGTTTGTGATTATCACTCAAGGTGATATCAAAGCAGCAGAAGTGGTATGTCAACGGATTATCGACATGATGCCTAAACATTCTGAGCTCACCGAATATGATATTAAATGCAGCTTAGGTATTGCAGAATCGCTACCTCAGCAGCAAGCTGACAACTTATACGAACGCGCCGATAAAGCCATGTATGCTGCAAAAGCGGCCGGACGTAATTGTTATCGAATATGTAGCACCCAAACAATATAACCGTGCACCATAAGTAGTAATGAACACAACTAACTAATTGATAAAAAGACCTGACTCCGATTAAGGAATCTGGTCTTTATTATTTTACGCTTTAGCTCTACATTGATTGAGCCAACTTTGATTAACTCATCGAAGCTAAAAGAGAGCAAAAATAGCGTTAATCGCAATCGTTAATCGCTTAAAGTCATTACATTCCGCGAAGCTGAATACGCCTTAAAAATTCGGTCATCACCCTATCGTAAACCAAATCACCTAAAAACAAATCCTCTACTCCATGATCAATACTCGGATTGTCATTCACTTCAATCACATAAGCTTTACCATCAATTTCTTTTAAATCGACGCCATACAAGCCGGCACCAATTAAATTAGATGCTTTAACCGCGGCATCGACAATATTTTGCGGCACCATTTTTAAATCGATACAATCAAAATCACCACTGCTAACACGGCCACTTTGGTGATGTTGATAAATCTGCCAATGACCGCGACTCATAAAGTACCGGCAAGCATAAATTGGCTGACGATTTAGCACCCCAATGCGCCAATCATAATCAGTCGGCATAAATGCTTGCGCTAAAATTAACGCACTGTGCTTAAAGATAATGGCAGCTTGTTCAAGTAAGGTGTCACGGTCGTTAACTTTAACAACCCCGAGTGAAAAAGCACCGTCGGGCACTTTCAGTACTATCGGTAATCCTATGGTATTAATCACATTGTCGGCCCAGTTTTTATCTGAAGCTTTAAAGATTAAACTTTTAGGTACCGGTACTTTATGCCTGTTTAATAACTCAGTTAAAAACACCTTGTTAGTACACTTCATAATGGATTCGGGATCATCCATTACCACGAGCCCAAGTTGCTCAGCCGCTTTAGCAAACCGATAGGTAAAGTTACTGATATTAGTGGTTGAGCGAATAAACAAACCATCAAACTCACTTAACCGCGCGAGATCATGAGAACCAATTTGCACTAAGTCCATACCAATACGATTAGCCGACTTCGTAAATAATTTCAGCGCAGCTTTATCTGATGGCGGCATTTTCTCATGTTCGTCCACCAGCATGGCTATTTCATAACGATAGCGTTTTGACGGTTTAGGTAAACGCCACACTTTTTGCGAAAACACCTCAAGATACTTGGCAAATAAATCTTGTTGTGGTTCGGTTAAGTCTTGAAACGCGGCAGGCTCAATAGTATCAACTTGCCACTTACCCGCCATTTTGAGTAAATTCACTTGCAACACAGGTACGGTAAAACGTTCAAATATTTTGCGAGCCAGCTTGTCGAGTACCGGATTATCGCAATAACCAAAATACAGCTTCATAGATATTTCGTTCACCGTATCAGGCAGTTTATCTAAGCCCGCTTGCGGTAAACTAAAAAAACGGTCCTGGGATAAATCGTTAATAGTCATAACCCGCGGGATCACTCGGTGACCGCGAGCTTCAGCCATTAACGAACAATAATAACCTGTGCTTAAATAGTCATAACTACGGCACAGGTTAATCACTTGCATGGCGCTTTGATCTGAAAATGCCCCCATGTCTAAGTAATCATCAACAGTAACCATATTGTCACTGGGTAAATAGGGACGCCAATCATTAACATCGTCGGTGACAATTAAAAAATGAGCCATAAATATCTATTGCCTCTTATGCGGTTTAGCGCGAAAATTAAGCCACTATCATGTTTGCCAACTCGAGCCGACTCATGCTGCTTCGTCAAGCTACCCTAAGCGATTTATCTCAACTTAACCACATCGAAACCAATGCATTTAGCGGCGATAAAATCAGTTCTCGGCAGATGAAACGCTTTATCAACTCACCACTGGACAGCTTGCTAGTGGCTGAGATAGACAACACCCTTGCAGGTTATGCTTTGGTGTTGTTCCATCGTGGCACTCGGCTAGCCAGGCTATATTCTATTGCCGTTGCAAGCGAATTTAGAGGTCGCAATATTGCCTTTGAACTAGTCACACAATGCGAGCACACCGTGGTCGAGCGTGGTTTCATTACATTACGCCTAGAAGTGCGAAACGACAATATCGCCGCCAAAAATCTTTATGTAAAAATGGGTTATAAAGTCCTAAAGACCTTAGTGCATTATTATGATGACTTAGCCGATGGTGTGCGCATGCACAAACGCCTAGACCCGCCAGGCCCAAGCAAAGTCATCAAGATGCCTTTATATGTACAAACCACCCCATTTACTTGTGGCGCGGCCTGCTTAATGATGGCGATGACAGCGGTGAAACCGCACTATCACCCTAGTCGAGTGGATGAGCTGAGTATTTGGCGTGAAGCCACCACCATATTTATGACCAGCGGCCATGGCGGTTGCAGTGTTCATGGTTTGGCGTTGGCAGCAATTAAGCGTGGCTTACACATTGAGATGTACAGCCAATCAACCTCGGTGCCGTTTATTGATAGCGTGCGTGACAGTAATAAAAAAGCCGTTATCACCATTGTGCATGACGATTTTTGCCAACAGTTAACGGCTCAAGGTGTTGAGATATACAATACTGCACCTACACTAATTCAAATTAAACATTGGATTGACAGCGGTTATGCGGTGTTGTTGATGATCAGTACTTATCGCTTTAATGGCGAGAAGGGCCCACATTGGGTGATATTAAGCGGTTATAACGAGCAGTTTATGTTTATCCACGACCCATTTGTTGAGGCTCAAAAGGATGCGATTAACGCGGCGTATGTACCCATTAGTCAGTCAGAGCTGGCGCAGGTGATGCAGTATGGAAAGCAAAAACAGGTTTCTTGTTTAGTGGTTAAGTCATTATCATAACGATGATTTTTTATGGCCTGCGGCCACAATTAGCTTTTCAAACTTCGTTTGAATTGAGATCGCAAGGTTTCACCTTGATCAGGTCAAATTTACCATCGTCTCTCGATGGTAGTGTAGAGCTGAGATCCAGCTCTATTTCACGTCATTCTGGTAATGCTGTTGAACCGGAATCCAGCTGCTTCTTTTGTTGTTTGTGCTTATGGCCTGCGGCCACTAACGTCGTGGCGCTTCGCCCACACCAGATTAACATCGCAAGGTTCCACCCTGCACGGACCAAATTTACTGTCGTTCCGGTAGTGTTGTTGAACTGGGATCCAGCTTTATTTCACGTCATTCCGGTAATGCTGTTGAGCCGGAATCCAGCTGTTTTTTTGTTGTTTGTGCTTATGGCCTGCGGCCACTAACGTCGTGGCGCTTCGCCCACACCAGACCAAGAGGAAACCAACGGCTGTTCCCTCTTGGAACTCCCAGCCGCCCCGCAACATTTTCGCTATTTACAAAACAACAGCTGCGAAAAGGTCGCCATGGGGATTGATTTAACTTTGACCTGCATTCGGAATCTGCTTCGGCCTTACTCGAAAATGCTAACGCTTCCGATGGTACATCCTGTACCGCGAAAGCTAAGCTCACATCCATGTGAGCTTCACGCTATTTTCTTCAACGGCCTCAAGTTCAGAGTTGAATCTATGCATTTTCATAAAAAACTAACTCGTTTATGGAAAAAATCTAACTGACTGTTTATGACTCTGACATTTAGGTTTAGAGTAATACGACTACATCATAACCAGTCTATTTATTTAAATTAACGTCAAAGTAATTGATATTAATTGATTTATCATACCGTTCTAATTTCTCAATCACGTCTGCGGGCATCACATAGAAGAATTCTTTACGATTATTAACTAAATTAACTCTTTGTTCTGCAAAGCTATTATGCAAATATTTTTCAAGGGTGGGTGCATCTTCGGTAAAAACGAAAGCATGAACATCGAATAACTCAGGTACCGAAGCATCACCAAGCTCTTTTACCCTATCATTAGGATCAGCCCTTCTAGTCATCCCAATTTTACAGACTCCTTTGCCAAATGACATTTCATTCGATATGACATATACATACCCAGCTCGAGTCAGTTGGGCTAAAGATATAGCTCGTCTTTCTTTTTCACGAAGAATTTCTAATTCCTGTTGATGCAATTTATATAATGCTTTTTGCTCTTCGGTACTCGACTCTAATTTAGCCAATTCTTCAGCGACTAGCTTTTCCATTATAATTCGTTCTTTTTCTGCTTTTTCTGCAGCAGCGATTATTCGCCCTTCTTCGCGCTCTGCTTCACGGAGAATTTTGGCCTCTTCACGTTCAATGTCTTTAATTTCTAGATTCAATTGATTTAGTTCATAACTTAACCGAAATTCCTCAGTTTTTAACTTTAAGTATTCATTACTCAGATATGTTTTAACTGTGGTACCAGAAACATTAATCTCATTGAATGTATCTGTAGTACGCTGAATTAAACGATTTATGTTATTCCATGCTACCAGCGCTGATGCTGCCTTAAATTCATTGTCTAAACAACGAAGTCGTAGCTTAACTTCTCTATTAAACAATTTAGTGGCTTCTGATTTCTTACCGTTAACTCTAACATCTGAACCTATGCTACAAATACAAGCAGTCTTTTTACCTACCATCTCTTTTAGTCTAGCTTTGGACTGGTGTAATTTACTTTCTATATCTTTCAGTTCCCTACTATTAACCAATTTTGAATATACCGTAGAGTCTGATGTACCAATACTTATATGGTACTTAGAAAACAATTCTTCACGTTTACGGAGAAGTGTTAAATTATCTTGATAACTTGATTGAAGAGAACTGTACTTATTGTTCAAATCATTTAATTTTTGTTCTTCAATCGTCACTGGTTGATACATTATTTGAATCTGAGCAGATTTTTCTTTTAGCGCCAGAAACTTAGATCGAGATGACAAAAGTAAATAAATTGAATAAGATAATAAACATGCTAATAACATAATTATGTACATATGCTATTCTCCCCTATATGGAAGCTGGTAACTGATATGATGAAGTCTGAGCTTGTGAGGCATCATGTTTAAGAGCTTTTCGCATGAGTAAGCTTTCTCGATATTCTTTTGCTTCTGCATCAAAATACCAATCACATTCAATACCTAATTCTTCCATGGCTTCCGTAACTTGTTGTAACGATACTCTGAAGAACTCTTTACGATAATTGTCGGCATTCACACGTCTATCATTAAACTTTTGATGCAACTTCCTTTCAATCTCAGGAGCATCACCAACAAATGTGAGTGTATGAACATCAAATTTAAAGGGAACACTTGCATCACCCAACTCATTAACTCTATCCATAGGTTCTAAGCGCCTTGTCATGCCTATCTTCACAACTCCTTCACCAAAGCTACCAATATTAGAAATGACATAGATGTAACCAACTCTTGTTAACTGAGCTTGTGATGTTGCTCTTTCAAACTTACGCTCTAACTGATTAATTTCACTCTTAATATGGAAAATTTTTAATTCTATTTCTGCGGCATTAGCACCGTGTAATTGACTGGCAAGCTTCTGAGCTTTTATCAAATCAGATTTACGATAATAAAGTTCATCCCCTATTTCCTCTGCTTGATCACCTGATTGATTACCTTGCGCTCTAATTAAAGCCTGTTGCTCTTTCTTTTGCTGTTTAAGATTTTCTTTGTGTTGGAGCTCACGATGCCAAACTGAAAGCTCATTTACTTTAAGCTTTAAATAATCACTTGAAATAGCCACTCTTGCTGTTTCACCAAGTTTTGATAATTGCTCTTCAAGCTTATATAGTTTTTTCAGTGCTATATCATAACTTGAATAACGCATTTGCTTTCGAATGAAATCAAACTCAGCATTAAATGCTTTTAACAAAAGGTTTCGATAAGAACTAACCATCTTAGCACCTTCACTTTTACTGCCAAACCACTCCCAGTTAGAATATGCAGTTGTTGCTGTACTATTCTTGATTGATTCGAATTGTACTTCTAAACAATCTTCAATATGCTTTTTCAGTGATTCACTATCATCAAAATTGAATGTAGGAGGAAACAATCCAACATCGATAAATTTTAATTGTCCATTAATATGAGCTAGTTTTTTATTTAACTCATTATATACAGGCATCCCTGTAGATAGCTTATGTTCGATGTTTTGATATGATTTCTGTAAATCAAGTATAAGTTGATCAATCGGTTTACTTTTCAGCGCTTTTTCTTTACGTTCAATTTCAATAGTTAATTCTTTACGTTTACGTGATGTTGAGTAAACCATAAAAAATGTCACACACGATAGAACAGCTAAAACTAATAAAGTAATTTGATCGATTTCGACATCCTTGAACATAAGCTTCTCCATTTTATTTTGTTACACGAAGATACTTCATATATTTATGTAACGCATTCTAATATTTAAAAATTAAGTCATATTGCAAAGAAATAGTGTTAACCACTATATTTCATTAAACAAAACTTGCTCTATATTTTTGTATCATTGGCAATACTCTTCAAAAACGAGTTATATGCCTTGCTTGTAATGGGTCTCAACTCTGAACTTGAGGACGTTGAAGAAAATAGCGTGAGCCTGACAGGACGTCAGGCTAGCTTTCGCGGTACAGGATGTACCATCGGAAGCGTTAGCATTTTCGAGTAAGTCCGAGGACGATTCCAAATAAAGCCCAAAGCTGGATCAATCCCCATGGCGACCTTTTCGCAGCTGTTGTTTTGTAAATAGCGAAAATGTTGCGGGGCGGCTGGGAGTTCCAAGAGGGAACAGCCGTTGGTTTCCTCTTGGTCTGGTGTGGGTGAAGCGCCACGACGTTAGTGGCCGTAGGCCATATCCATCAGCCCATGCAGGGTGGAACCTTGCGATCTTAATTCAAACGAAGTTTGAAAATACCATAGTGGCCGCAGGCCATATGTAATAAAAAGGCTATGTTCCATAATACTGTTGTCTACCGTAAGCGGACAACAGTATTTGCCGTTTATTTAGCTTTGCGCTGCTTTCCTTAAACCAAGCGAGATAATTCGATAAATATTTTGTAGCTACTCCCTTCATACTTCCGTTTACCCAGGCTTTAAAATTCGCTATTGCACCATTGACAGTCTGAATGTGATAAATATTATCCATCACTCTGATTTTCCCATTTATCAATCGCTTATGGTCACAGTGCTTTAGTTTGGCTATCTTCACATATGCCCATGCACCATCGCTGCAAAGCACTGAATTTTCTTCAATGTTTTCAGTAAGATTAATGGATATTTCTGAAGACGTATCAGCAGATAAAATTGGCGCTATCATGTGTTTACTGCGGTCAATGGAAAGAAGCACCGCAACTTGGCCTTCTTTAGTACGTTTATCAATATCACCACCGCGCTTTCTGGCTTTTTGACCTGAACCGAGTGTTTTATTACCTTTTTCAGAATAGGCAAGAAAGAATTCATCAACCTCGATAATGCCCGATAGTTTGTCATCATTTTTCCCTGCCTGAGCCTGAAGAAATCGATGTCGCCATAAAAAGGCTGTTTTAAGATTAATACCACAGACTCTAGCCGCCTGCCTCAGCGTTAACCGCAACGCCATACAGTGGGCATACTCGACCCAAATGCAGCTCTTATGCAGCCTAGCTAGCGGGGTATTAGTCTTGTTGTTAAACGTTTTACTGCAGCTATTGCAGCGATATCGTTGTACTCCACCTGCTTTCCCCCACTTTTTGAACTGGCTTGAATCGCAGTGTGGACACTGCGATTTTGAATCAAAAAGTGGTTGGAACAGCTCATCTATAGGGATTTCGGTATCTAATGCTTGAATTGACTGGTGAACTACCTCTCTCTGAGCTGGAGTCATAGAGATAAGTGCTTTTGTTATCTGGTTAAGTTTACTCACAAATAATTTTGCTTTCATTTCCTTTACCCTCAATCAGTTAGCTTCACTCATTAAGTATAGACAACATTTACCTACAACAGCGCCAATAAAAAGGAGGCTTTCGCCTCCTCTCTTTATCAACTAGCTAACACTACTTTCCGTCTTCTGCTCGACGCTTTTTAAAGTCTGATTCTTCAAGCCACTTTGGCCAGTCGTTATTGTTGGCTAGCTTATCAATGATGTCGCTAATTAAGGCTAAGTCTTGCTCTACCCCGCCTAAATTCCAACTGGCATCGTAGTCGTCGGCAGCTTGATGATATTTATGGGCAATATAGCCTGGGTCGGTATCGCCTAGGCTCATGAACATTAACCCGGGTACGCCTTGTTGGGCTAAAGCAAAATGGTCTGAACGGAACATTAAGCCATTTTGTGGACGAGGATCAGCCTTTACAGTGCGGCCTTGTGCTTTGGCGGCATCATCTAAATAGGTTTCAAGTTCTGACACTCCTTGGCCATAACGCAATATATAATCCACGCCTTTACCCACGTTCATGCCGTCTATGTTTAAGAATGACACCAGTTGTTTAGTCGGTACCGGAGGATTGGCAGCAAAGTATTGGGCACCAATGAGGCCGGTTTCTTCTGCGGTAAATGCAGTGAACAGAATAGAGCGTTTAGGGGCTTTGTTTTGCGCTTTAAAGTGACGAGCTAACTGTAATACACCTGCAACGCCAGAGGCATTATCAACTGCACCGTTATAAATACGCGTCTTGCCATCTTGTACCGTTTTACCCAAGTGATCCCAATGGGCATGCATTACCAACCATTCATCGGCTTGAGTCGTGCCAGGTAATAGCCCTGCTACGTTATACGATGTAGCGAGTTCGATAGTATTTTTTAGCGCTAAATTCGCATTAAGCTTTAATGGAATAGACTTAAATCCCGCTTTAGCCGCTGTGAGTTTCAATGTGTCAAAGTCGAGCCCCGCAGCCTTAAATATTTTTTGCGCTGCTTGATGTTGAACCCAACCCATTACGCCTATATGTGATTTATTTTGCGCTTTATCGACTAAGGTAAACTTGGTATTGGTATTGCTGTTTTCAACCACATTCCAGCCGTAGGCTGCGGGTGCGGTTTCGTGCACAATAAATACCGCTTTGGCGCCCTGCCTTGCTGCTTCTTCATATTTGTAAGTCCAACGACCGTAATAGGTCATGGCATTACCTTTAAAGATCGCAGGATCTTGTGTCGCAAAACCTGGGTCATTAACTAATATGATTACGGTTTTGCCTTTTACATCGACATTAGCATAATCATTCCACTGATATTCGGGCGCATTAATGCCGTAACCCACAAACACCACTTCACTTTTATCTAATGCAACTAAAGGCAAAACTTGCTCGGTTCGTGCGGTGAAATCAGTGCCATTTTTAAACACTAAATCACCTATTTTAAGCTGCATTGTTTGCTCGGCAGTGATTTTTGCCATCGGCACCGCTTGGCGATAACTGTCACCAAAACCTGGCTTGAGCCCCATCGTTTTATAGGCTTGCTCTATATATTCAACCGTCAGCTTTTCGCCATGGGACAAAGGACCACGACCTTCAAATTCGTCACTGGCTAGGGTTTGTACATCTTGGCGATAGGTTTTTTGATCAAATTGAAATGGCGCAGCATTTACGCTTGGCAGTAAAAACACTCCAAACACAGCTAATAAACGAAAGGTATTCACAGACAACATCCTTTGTTGAGTATTAATAAAATTTATTGTAATCATTGCTAGGGTCTAGAGCGGACGTCGTCCTGCTAGAACGCTTCGCGGCTATAAAGGCTAGGCTCACCAATATAGTCTGAAGCCATCAGCAGTACTAGCGCTTTTATCGTCTCAAGTATCGAATCAACCCGGCACTTAGCGCTTTAGCCGTTGTTATCGCTTGTTATCATCTTAACCGACAGTTACCGTTTTGCCTGTTTCTATCGCTTGTTATCATCTTGAGCGACGGTTACCGCTTGTTGCCGTCTTGACCTGCAGTAATCATTCTTCATTGGGTGTTCAAAAGCGGTATACAAATCCCTTGCTCACCCGTTTGAGCAAGATAGCGTTTGTCGATCCATAATCCGATGGCTGCTACCAATACGTCATTATAAAAAATCAATGGAATTTGCTGGCGACGCCACGGTGGAATATTGCACTCTTGCCACAGTTTTTTTAACTCACGCGGTTTGGGCCGTTGTGACGTGGCAAATTGTGGCTGGCATTTAATCGACCCTGCCGCGCCAAAACTAATAGTGACTTTGTTGTTAGCTGATGGTAATGCTAATAAAGGCTGATCAACAGATTTTTGTTGACTTAAAAGACATTGATACTGGCCGGTATTCATCAGCAACTCAGTTTCATTGCCATTTAGTAGCCGAATGAAATCAGCGCTTGATAGGGTTGATTCTGGCGTTTCAAGCTCGCTGTTACTCAGTACGTAAGCTATGCCTGCAAAACGTTTTACCTGATAGCCGCCCCATTGGATCGACATATTTGCATCATCTTTTGCGGCTAGCAGTTGTAACAATATCTGCTGTAATTGCGCTTGCGAAGGTAAACTCACACCACAATGAATTAAATATCCGCGAAACAGTAATGCCTGCCAGGCGGCTGTTAATTGGCTAAAACCGTTTAGCTTAAAGCCGCTTGATTCGGTTATCAAAGCATTTGTATCACTGGGTAACAAAAGCCATTGAGGTAAGCGATGGCTGATCTCGTCATCAAGCACATCTTGTTGCTCTGCGCACAATGCTGCACTTCTGGCTGCTGTTGCGGCAATACTGGGCCAGCGTTGTTTTAAGCGGGGAATAATATCTAAACGCAGGAAGTTACGATCATAGCTGTCGTCTTGATTACTTTCATCTTCAATATGGATTACCTGCTGTTGCAGTGCAAATTGCTCAATTTGATCACGGCTTATGTCTAATAATGGTCTAACCAACCAAGCTTGTTTATAAGCTTGTATGGCGCCCATAGCACCAAGACCTTTGGGGCCTTGGCCCCGCTTTAATGCCAGCAACAGGGTTTCAAGTTGGTCATCTTGATGATGGGCGGTGAGTAAAATATCACCGGGATTAAGATAACGATCAAACGCTTGATAACGGGCGTCACGGGCTTGTGCTTCTAAACTTTGCCTAGGGCCTTTATCAACGTTAACCCGCTTAATTTGCAACGGTAATTGGTAATGCCCAGCTCGAGTAATACAGTGTTGCACCCAAGTATCGGCATTGGCGCTGAGCCCATGATGGACATGAATAAGCAAACAGGCAATGTGCGGCTGTTTTTGTGCAAACGCACTCAGTCCATACGCTAAGACTTCAGAGTCAACCCCGCCACTGTAAGCTAATACGACCTTAGGTGAACGGTCATGTTGCGATACCGTAACATGGTAAAGTGGCAATACTGCTTGCTCAAGTATAGTTAATAGCTGTGCAGGGGTCATCAGAGCACCTAGTATTAGTTAAATGCAATTTTTACATTCGTTGAGCCAAGCATACTTTCAAGCGCTAGCATCAGCTCATCACTGGGATTTACTCGCCAGGTATCGCCTAAAGTAATTTTGCCGCTGGCATGGGTTTGAGCATAATGAATAGTTACAGGCACCACGCCGTTACGCCAAGGGGTTAAGGTTTGCTCAAAGGTTTCCAGCCACTCGGGTGTGACTTGCGATGCATCGACCTTGATTTCAATCGCCCGAGCAAAATGACTGCGAGCTTCACCTATTTCGATAATGTTGCGCGCGTTCATCCGGTTACCACCAGAGAAATCATCGAAACTGACATCACCCTCACAGATTAAAATGCGATCTTTTTCAAGCATGTGACCAAACTTTTCAAACGGTTCGGTAAATAGCATGACTTCTAAACGGGCACTTTTATCATCTAAAGTCACTAGGCCCATTTTAGACCCCCGCTTGGTGATCATCACTCGTGTAGCAACCACTAGGCCTGCCACTTTAACCGTTTTGCCACGCTCGGTTGGATGAATATCTTTTAAGCGGCCGCTAGTATATTGCTTGAGCTCTTTTAAATACTGGTTAATCGGGTGACCCGTTAAGTATAAACCTAGGGTTTCACGCTCACCTTCCAACCAAATTTTGTCTGGCCAAGGCGTACAATGGACAAAGTTTTGCTTACTGTCTTCAGGCTCACTATTAAGTAAACCGAACATATCGTGCTGGCCAATAGATTCTGCTTTTGCATGTTGCGCGGCTGCGCTAATGGCTTGGGGTAAAGTCGCCATCATTGAAGCACGATGCGGGCCGAGAGTATCTAATGCCCCAGCTAAAATAAGTTTTTCAATCACTCTTTTATTGAGTTTTTTCAAATCAATTCGAGCACAAAAATCGAAAAGATCACTGAACGGTCCGTTTTTACGAGCTTCTAAAATAGAATCAACGGGACCTTCACCGACACCTTTAATCGCGCCAATACCGTAAACGATATTCAGGTCATCATCGACAGTAAATTTAAACTGACCTTTATTCACATCGGGCGGAATTAATGGTAATCCCATACGCTCACATTCATCGACCAAGGTGACAATTTTATCAGTATTGTCCATGTCGGCAGACATTACCGCCGCCATAAACTGCGATGGAAAATGAGTTTTTAACCATAGCGTTTGATACGATACCAGTGCATAAGCGGCTGAATGCGATTTGTTAAAACCGTAACCGGCGAACTTTTCCACCAAGTCGAAGATCTTCATCGACAAGTCGCCATCAATACCGTTATTAATGGCGCCTTCTTTAAACGTGCCACGTTGCTTGGCCATTTCTTCAGGCTTTTTCTTACCCATTGCACGACGGAGCATATCTGCGCCGCCAAGGGTATAACCCGACAATACCTGAGCAATTTGCATTACCTGCTCTTGGTACAAAATAATGCCATAAGTGGGTGATAACAGCTCTCTTAACGACTCATGCTGATATTCTGCATCTGGGTAAGACACTTCTTCACGCCCATGCTTACGTTCAATAAAGTTATCTACCATGCCAGACTGAAGTGGCCCTGGACGGAACAATGCCACCAATGCAATCATATCTTCGAAACAATCAGGTTTTAGACGTTTAATTAAGTCTTTCATGCCGCGAGATTCCAGCTGGAATACGGCAGTAGTCTCGTAACGCTGTAACAGTCTAAAACAGGCCGGATCAGCAAGCGGAATAGCTTCAATACGTACGGGGTCTTTCCCCTCTTTAACTAGGCGCGGATTAATCATCTGCAATGCCCAATCAATAATGGTCAAGGTACGTAAACCCAAGAAATCGAACTTAACTAGGCCGGCCGTTTCTACGTCATTTTTATCAAACTGGGTTACTGGGTTTAAGCCTTCTGCATCACAATATAACGGAGCAAAATCAGTAATACGCGTCGGCGCAATAACTACACCACCGGCATGCTTACCCGCGTTACGAGTCACCCCTTCTAAACGGCGACACATATCGATAAGCTCTTTTACATCTTCATCACCGGCATACGCTTCTGGCAACGCAGGCTCAACCTCAAAGGCTTTAGCGAGTGTCATCCCAGGTTCAGCGGGGATTAATTTGGTAAGACGTTCAACAAAACCGTATGGATGACCGAGCACACGGCCCACATCGCGAACAACCGCTTTAGCCGCCATGGTACCAAAGGTAATAATTTGCGATACGGCTTCGCGCCCATAAAGTTCAGCAACATGGTCGATCACTTCGTCACGACGATCCATACAAAAGTCGACGTCGAAATCGGGCATTGAAACACGTTCAGGGTTTAAGAAACGCTCGAACAGTAAGTCGTACTCGAGTGGATCTAAGTCGGTGATTTTCAGTGCATAAGCCACTAATGAACCAGCACCAGAGCCTCGACCAGGGCCAACCGGAATATCGTTGTCTTTGCCCCATTGAATAAACTCCATCACGATAAGGAAGTAACCAGGGAAACCCATTTGGTTAATCACTTTTAGCTCAATCTCGAGACGCTCGTCGTATTCGCCACGTTTTTCGAGGCGAACTTGTGGATCTGGAAATAAAAACTCGAGACGTTGCTCTAGTCCTTTGTGTGACACATTAACCAAAAAATCTTCGATGGATAAGTCACCCGTGGGGAAATTAGGCAGAAAGATTTCGTTTAATCGAATGGTGACATTACAGCGTTTGGCTATTTCAACGCTATTGTTAATGGCCGACGGAATATCGGCGAACAACGCGACCATTTCATCTTCGGTGCGCAGGTATTGTTGATCGCTATAGGTTTTGGGACGGCGTGGATCGACTAAGGTAAAACCATCATGAATTGCCACACGAATTTCATGAGCTTCAAAATCGTCTTGCTTTAAAAATACCACTTGGTTAGTGGCAACAACTGGCAAGCCTTTTGCCGACGCTAATTCAACTGCCATGTGCAAATAGCGTTCTTCATCTGCACGGCCGGTGCGGATAAGCTCTATATAATAACGGTCTGTAAAATGTTGCTGATAAAATGCAATTAATGACTCTACTTGGTTTTGATTGCCTTTTAATAACGCTTTACCCACATCGCCATCTCTGGCGCCAGAGATAATAATTAAGCCTGTGTTAAATTTAATCAGCCAATCTTGGTCAATCACGACTCGGTTATGAACATGACCGCGAAGATAAGCCTCACTGATCAGTTGAGTCAGATTTTGGTAACCTTCATTGTTCATCGCAATAATGGTTAAAGCGCAAAATTCTTTTTCAAAACCTGGAGTTTGCACCCAAAAATCGGCACCCACAATGGGTTTAATACCCGCACTATTACACGCACCATAAAATTTTACCAAACCACAAAAATTGTTTTGATCAGTTAATGCTATTGCTGCCATGCCCTGATTTTCAGCCGCTGCAATAATTGGTTTAACTTTAGCAACGCCATCTGACATTGAATAATCACTGTGGACGCGCAAATGAACAAAACGAGGATCGGACATAGATTATTTTTTCTTCGAAAAAGATGAATGAAACAACACGAAAATGCGGGATTTAGACTAGCAATTTTAAGCGACTTTATCCACGATTAAGACGCTTAATATTGGTATATTACAATGTATTCTTACCACGTATTCTTACAACGTATTGTGCAGTAAAATACGCTCAGCAACAGGCTTAAAACTTTTACGATGTTCAGCTAATACGCCATGCAAGGCTAATGCTTCAAAGTGTGCTTTAGTTGGGTAACCTTTGTGCTTAGCAAAGCCATACTGTGGATATTGGCGATCTAATATTTCCATCTCTGCGTCACGCGTCACTTTGGCAATAATGGATGCTGCACTAATAGCGGCGACTAAACCATCACCTTTGATGATTGCATGACTGGCAATACCAAAATCTGGCACCCGATTACCATCAACCAGTACTCGCTCAGGCAATATAGACAAGCCCGCTACAGCACGCTGCATGGCCAGCATAGTGGCATGCAAAATATTTAGCTCGTCTATTTCAGTAGGACTTGCACGACCTACACTGACACTTAATGCATTATCCATAATCTGTTGATATAAAGCATTACGACGCTTCTCGCTGAGTTTTTTAGAATCATTAAGACCAACAATCGGTTTACTTGGGTCTAAGATCACTGCGGCGGTAACAACATCGCCAACCAATGGGCCCCGCCCTACTTCGTCAACACCAGCAACCATCCCTTGGGAAATGATGGCTACTTGTTCAGGGGTAATATTTTTTATCACTACCGGTAATGTCGACATATTAACTTATCCTAGTCAGCTTACTGAGTTTGTAATAATGCCACTACGGCATCGGCAGCTCGTTCACTGGCATTACACTTAAGTAATTGATGTAATTCTTCAAAACGGGCATTAAGCGGTGCAAAGTCTTGATTGAGTTGCTTAATCACTGCATCTGCAATTAACTGCGGCTGGCAATTAGCTTGCATCAATTCTGGCACTATGGTTTCGTTGGCTAATAGATTAGGCAATGAATAATTTTTGATTTTCATCATGCGAATAGCAATTGCATAGGTAATAGGGCTAACACGGTAAGACACGACCATAGGCCGCTTTACCAACATGGCCTCTAAAGTCGCGGTGCCAGAAGCCAATAAAATACAATCTGCAGCTGCCATCACCTCACGAGATTGACCTTCAATAATGGTGACATCTAAATTAGGAGCAAACTGTTCTAGTGCAGTAATAAACTGTTGCCGACGAGCATCATTAACCACTGGTGTGACAAATTTGATATCTGGATAAGCTTGTTTAACTAACTGAGCCGCTTTTATAAACGGTTCAGCTAACTGTTTTAGCTCTCCGCCTCTGGAACCAGGCAGTACTGCCAAGTATTCTGCATCAGGCTCTAATCCTAATAACTGCCGCGCGGCTAGCTTGTCACTGTGCATCGGAATATCGTCAGCAAGTGTATGGCCAACAAAAGTACAAGGTACATCATGTTTATCGTAAAAGGCTTTCTCAAATGGCAATAAAGACAACACCATATGAGTAGCTTTGGCAATTTTGAATATCCGTTTTGGACGCCAAGCCCACACTGACGGACTGACATAATGGACCGTTTTAATCCCTTTGGCTTTTAATTTAAGCTCTACACCTATATTAAAATCAGGCGCATCAATACCAATAAAACAGTCTGGCGTTAATTCGACAATTTGTTTCACTAGACTTGAACGAATATGCAGCAGTCGCGGTAAATGAGACAACACTTCGACTAACCCCATGATCGACAGCTCTTCCATTGGGAATAAACTCTCAAACCCAAGGGCTTGCATACGCGGACCACCAATGCCGATAAAGCGCGCATCAGGATAACGTTTTTTGAGTGAATTAACTAAACCGGCACCTAAAATATCGCCGGAAATTTCTCCGGCGACAATGGCAAATACTTTTGAAGAAGAGTTGGTCATCGTTTCCGTCTATCGAATAATGCCACGAGCAGAGTGATTTACAAAATCCACGAACGCTTTTACATTTGCGTCATTTTTAGCAGACTCGGCCAATTCAACGTTTGCTTCTTCAATGGTTAAGCTCTTACGAAACACCGCTTTATACGCATTAAAGATGGCTCGTTGATTTTCTTTGGTAAAACCACGGCGTTTTAGGCCTTCTAAATTTAATCCACGTGGTACAGCAGGAGAGCCTGCGGCCATCACAAATGGAGGTACGTCTTGCAAAATAAGTGACGCTCCGGCAGTAAAGGCATGTGCGCCAATGTGCACAAACTGATGTACGCCTGTCATACCGCCCAAAATAACCCAATCGCCTACATGTACATGGCCCGCAATTGAAGCGTTATTAGCCATAATAACGTTATTACCGACTAAACAGTCATGGGCAATATGAACATAGGCCATAAATAGACAATCAGAACCTATGCGAGTTTCACCCTTGTCTTGAGTGGTTCCACGATGAATGGTGACCGACTCACGAATAATATTATTGTCGCCAATAATTAACCGAGTTTGTTCGCCGGCGTACTTTTTGTCTTGACACTCTTCGCCAACCGAAGAGAATTGAAAAATACGGTTGCCTTTACCGATAACGGTTGGACCTTTAACCACAACATGAGAGCTTATCCATGTGTCGTCGCCAATTTCAACATTTTCGCCAATATAGCTCCAAGGGCCAATAGTGACATTTTTACCAATTTTGGCAGTGGGATGAACAAACGCTAATTTATCTATCACTTATTAATCTCTCTACGTGCGCACATGATTTCCGCTGAACAAACCAGTTCACCATCAACCAAAGCTTCCCCAATAAACACACCAATACCACGACGCTCTTTAATCATTTTAACGTGAAAATGTATTTGATCGCCTGGCTCAACTACGCGTCTAAAACGCGCTTTATCAATACCGGCAAAATAATACAATACGTCTGGAGACGGTTCAGAACTCATGGTTTTAAAAGCAAGTAAACCCGTTGCCTGTGCCATGGCTTCTAAAATTAAGACACCTGGCATAACGGGTTGTATAGGGAAATGTCCCTGAAAAAATGGCTCATTGATCGTGACATTTTTAATCGCATGTAATTGCTCACCTACGGTAAAGTCCAATACACGATCGATCAACAAAAATGGATATCTATGAGGTAGATATTTGAGGATCTCTTTAATATCCATGGTGTTTAATTGGTTTGACACACTACATTCCTTTAATAAGGCAGAATTACAATTATTCTGTGCCCTTAGCACTTTTTTCGAGGATTTTAACTCGACTAAATAATTCATCTAATTGACGGAAACGCACAGTGTTTCGACGCCAAAGTTTGTTTTCCATTGCAATCGTAGCCGATGAATACACACCTTTGTCACGGATCACACTTGTCACATTAGTACCACCAGAAACATGCACACCGTCAGCAATACTGAGATGTCCAGCAATAGCACTACCGCCACCAATAATGCAGTACTTACCTATGGTAGAACTACCAGCAATAATAGAACCACCAGCAATTGCGGTGTGTTGTCCAATTACCACATTATGAGCAATTTGAATTTGGTTGTCGATAATCACACCATCGTGTATCTCGGTATGCGATAACGCGCCACGGTCAATGGTAGTACATGCGCCAATTTCAACATGATTGCCAATCCGCACACCACCCGTTTGAGGGATTTTAATCCAATTGCCGCGTTCATTGGCATAACCAAAACCATCCGAACCAATAACAGATCCTGAATGAACGATGCAATGATGACCGATATGGACATTATGATAAATGCTAACATTCGCCCAAAGGCGTGTGTCGGAACCAATAATACTGCTTTCACCAACCACACAACCGGGACCAATCTGAACATTTTCACCTAAAATAACATTAGCACCAATCACTGCATTTGCCCCAATAGCCACACCGTCACCAATAATGGCTGAGTTGTCTATTTGAGCTGAGGGATGGATACCAAGAGTTTCTTTAGGCGTAGTATCAAGCAATTGTGCCACACGAGCAAACCCGACATAAGGGTCGCTCACAATAAGGGCATTACCATGATAACTGTTTGCTTCTTTTTCGCTAAGCAACACCGCGCTAGCTTGAGTTGCCTCAAGCTGAGCGCGGTACTTACTATTGGCTAAAAAAGAGAGTTGGCCTTGGATTGCATTTTCAAGTGTGGCGACACTGGTAATTTCCAATGTCTCGTCACCTTTGACCATTGCTCCCAATAATTGGCTAAGCTCTTTTAAAGTCACTTTTTGCATACTTATTATTTGCCTTTGCTTAAGGCTTCTACCACTTTGCTGCTGATGTCAGCTTCTGGCTTAACAAAAATAACTGCGCCACGTTGTAGAACCATGTCGTATTTTTCTTTACCAGCAATGGTATTAATCGCTTTTTGAACTTGAACTAATAGCTTGTTTTGCTCTTCACCTTGACGACGACGCATGTCTTCATCTAGTGCTTTGCCTTTCAACTGGAATTCAGATTTTAGTGATTCCATTTTGCGTACTAATTCAGTCTTTTGTGTGTCGCTCATTAAGGCGCCGTCACGTTGCTGCTTTTCAACCAAAGAACGCATTTCTTCTTGCATTTTTTGGACTTCAGCAACACGATCACCAAACTCAGCTTTTAATGATTTAGAAATTTGTTCGCGCTGCGGCAACTGCTCGAACACTTCCCCCATATCAACCACGGCAAGCTTTTCCGCTTGAGCTAGCATAGGGGTAGCAAACAATGCCAATGTAATTAATGCGCGATTTACCATCTTTTTCAAAGTAGACTCCTTGTAAAACTTGTTGTTATCAGCAAAACCTGCCGAGTGTATTTGTTTTAGAACGTTTTGCCAATATTGAACGAGAAAATCTCTGTCTCGTCATCTTCATATTCTTTCAGCGGCCAAGCTAAACTAAACACCATAGGACCCATAGGCGATAACCACTGTACGCTCATACCCCATGAGGCTCGTAAGCGTGCTGGATCGCTATAGTCTTCTAGCTTAGAAAACTGATCCGCTGGTAGATATCGGTAAGATTCATAATCAAACTCGGTATCCCATACGTTACCTGCATCTACGAAGAAACTAGTACGTACTGAGTTAGTGTAAGCCTCATCAAGAAATGGCGTCGGAACGATCATTTCAAAACTTGCTGTCGCAATGGCATTACCACCAATTGAGCGACCTTGGCTAACCTGGATCTGAGTAGGATCACCAGGAGAAGCGATACTACAACCATCGCCCGACACATCAGGTGAACATTGGTCACTACCACGGTATGCATAGAACGAACGTGGACCTACTGAGTTAGACTTAAAGCCACGTAACGAGCTACTCCCACCTGAGTAATAGTTTTCCCAAAACGGTAAGATTTGATCGTTATCTTTAAATTGACCATAACCGTTTGAGTAACCTAAACGTGCACGAGCCAATAATACAAACCCATGCTGAGGTGTCAGCGGGAAGTAGAAGTTGGTATCGAAATCCGTTTTAAAGTACTGTAAATCAGAACCTGGCACGGTCATTTTACCGCTTAAACGTTGCGACGAACCATCTGTCGGGAACGTACCACGGTTAAGTGTGCTGCGGTACCAACCAGCATTCAATTCAAAGTTATCAAAACTTAAATCTGAGTTAGGATCATCCGTTTCACGATACACATTATAGAAACGCAAGGCTTGTTCATAAGCAGAGATTTCTGAAATGGTATTATGACGATAACCAATACCACCATTTAAACGGTTGTATTCGTTGATCGGGAATCCTGAGTTTAATGCAACACCATAAGATTGATTCTTATAGCGCTCAAGGTTAGCCTCGTTAGCATCAAACTCGTTCCAGTACACACTGCCGCCTAAGCTAACAGCATCTTTGGTAAAGTAAGGATCGGTGAAAGATAAGTTAGCACTGCGCGAGTATTTATTAGTGTTAATACTAATACCTGCTTGGTTACCTGTACCAAGGAAGTTATTTTGCTCAACGCCAAACTGCAAACTCACGCCAGACTCAGTACCGTAACCCACACCGGCGTTAAACGAACCTGATGGCTGCTCTTTTACCGTAACGGCCACATCAACTAAATCGTCGCTGCCCGGAACTTGGATAGTTTCAGCATCTACAGTTTCAAAGTAACCTAAACGGTTAAGACGTAATTTAGACTGCTCAATCTGGGCAGAGTTTAACCACGCGCCTTCCATTTGACGAAGCTCACGACGCATAACTTCATCTTTAGTTACCGTGTTACCGGTGAAGTTAATTGAGCGAACATAAACACGCTTACCAGGCTTGATATTGATGTTAAGCACCACTTCTTTGGCGTCATCATCAATTTCAGGATAAGTTTTTACTTCTGGATAAGCGTAACCAAAGCGACCAAGGTATTTACTGTACATTTCTTCGGTGAATGTAACATCAGCACCGTTGTACATGTTGCCTGCTTTAATTGGCAAAATAGATTTCATTAACGCTTCGCGACCCATAAGGTCACCAATTAAGTTAACTTCTTTTACTTTGTACTTTTCGCCTTCGTCCACATTGATGGTGATGTACAAACCTTTACGGTCTGGTGTCATCGCCACTTGCGTTGAGGTTACGTTAAAACGAATATAACCTTGGTTATGGTAATAGGTTTTGATGGTTTCTAAGTCAGCTTGTAGCTTTTGCTTTTGGTAACGACGCTCACCAAACAAATCCCACCATGCCACATAATCTTTTAGCTCAAGCATACTGATGAGCTCAGAATCTGAGAACACAGTATTGCCTACCACGTTGATTTGACGGATTTCAGCCGCTAAACCTTCGGTAAACTTAAACTTAAGCTCTACACGGTTACGAGGTAAGTTGATAATTTGCGCTTCAACTTTGGCGCCGTATTTACCCACACCGTAATAGAAATCTTGCAGGCCTTTTTCAATGCCAGACAACATAGTTCTATCAAGTGATTCGCCGGTTTTAACACCAGAACCGTCAAGACTTTCTTGTAACTGTTCGTCTTTAATATCTTTATTACCGTCAAATGAGATAATACTGATAGTTGGACGTTCTTTAACCGTTACATAGAGTATACCGTCTTCATGACTGACACTGATGTTTTCAAAATTGGTTGAGCCGTATAAGCTCTTAATCGCTTGCTGTAATTTAATTTCATCTACCGTGTCACCTACTCTCACAGGTAAACTCAATAGTGCTGCACCGAGAGCAACTCGTTGCAAACCTTCTACTTGGATGTCGGTCACTTCAAAAGGTTGGAAAGACTCTGCCCAACCATTCCCTGAAAAAGACGCGCCGACGAATAACATCGAGGCAAAAATTTTATTAAATCTCATAGAGCACTTCTAATTATTAGTCTGTCCTTGCTCAGAGTCGGGCAAAATCGTTGAATAAGGCTACGCCCATCAACATTAGCAGCAAAGCTGCGCCAAACCTGAAACCTATTTCCTGTACCTTTTCGGGCACAGGCTTACCAGTAATCACTTCTATAAAGTAATACAGCAAGTGTCCACCATCGAGCACTGGCAAAGGCATTAAGTTAATAATGCCTAAGTTAACGCTGATGAGCGCGATAAACCCAAGAAAGTACACTAAACCATAACTTGCACTGGCGCCTGCGCCTTGTGCAATAGAAATAGGACCACTAAGGTTTTTCACCGACACATCGCCGGTAAATAATTTTCCAATCATCTTAAAGCTGACAACTACAAGTTGTGATGTTTTATCAGCTGCAGCGATAACTGAATCTACTATGCCATACTCAAGCTCAAAGCGCATATTATCAGGCCATTGCGCTTGGGTTGGGCTAATTCCTACAATCCCGATAGTCTTACCGTCGGGATTTTGTTGTGCTTTTGGCACAACATTAACATTGATAAGTTCACCTTTTCGCATCAATGCCATATTAATATTTTTATTCGCTGAGCTTTGTACCACATCAACAAACGCTTTCCAATCGCTGTATTGCGTACCATTAATATTGACCAGTTTATCGCCAACAATAATACCTGCTTGTTCTGCGGCACTGTCTTTACTCACTGCGGCTATAGTGGGGTCGATCCCTGGACGAAAAATGCCTAAACCTAACGAGGTAATAGGCGACTCTTTTTCTGGATCGAATGCCCATTCACGCGTATCGAGTTTAACCGTTCGGTTCGGCATATCCATACCCGACAATGTAGCAAGAGGCGCTAAGGTTAATTCAATACTTTCATCGCCAATATGGCCGACTAAGGCTAAATTAACCTCTTCCCAGGTGCGTACTTTTTGCCCTGAAACCGCCAAAATCTGTTGCGGTTCAACCAACTGAATAACGCTGGCAGGACTATCTAATTTGGTGCTATCAATAACCGGCTTAATCGACGGAGTACCTATAAGGTACATGACATATAACGCTGCAAAAGCAAAAATAAAGTTAGCAATAGGGCCCGCTGACACAATCGCAATGCGTTGCCATACTGTTTTACGGTTAAATGCTTGGTCGACTAACTCTACTGGCACTTCTTCAACACGCTCATCGAGCATTTTGACATAGCCACCCAGTGGGATCATTGCCACCACATATTCAGTGCCGTCTTTACCTATTTTACGCCAAATCGCTTTGCCAAAACCTATAGAGAAACGCTCTACTTTAACACCACAGCGACGTGCGACCCAAAAGTGGCCATATTCGTGAGCCGTAATCAAAATACCTAATGCGACGATAAAAGAACCTAGGCTCCAAAAAAAATCTATCATTATGTCCCTGAATTAATTAAGTGCGTTAATAACGGACTCTGCCGTTGCACGAGCTTGCTTATCAAGCTGTAATATATCTTCGATACTGTCTAAACGGGTTTGTTGCACCGAGTCTAAACAGCGATAATTAATATCAGCAATATCGGTAAAACGAATGTGACCTTTTAAAAAAGCATCAACGGCAACTTCATTAGCAGCATTTAATACTGTAGTGGCTTCTTGCCCTTGTTCACACGCTTGCATTGCTAGGCGTAAACAGGGAAAGCGGCTGAAGTCAGGTTCACAAAAGCTTAATTGTCCGACTTTGAAAAAGTCCAAAGGTTCAACACCAGCCTCAATTCTTTGCGGATAGCTCATACAATGAGCAATTGGAGTGCGCATATCGGGATTACCCATCTGCGCAATAACAGAGCCATCTCGATATTGCACCATAGAATGAATTAAGCTTTGAGGGTGGATAATCACTTTGAGCTGTTCAGCCTGAGTGTTAAACAACCAGCGTGCTTCGATAAACTCTAAGCCTTTATTCATCATAGTGGCTGAGTCGACAGAGATTTTAGGCCCCATCGACCAGTTAGGATGATTACATGCCTGAGTAGGCGTCATCGCACTTAACGTGGTTAAATCGGTGCTAAGAAATGGACCGCCAGAACCGGTTAACAAAATATGAGAAATACCCGATGCGGCTAAATCGCAATAACCTAATTGGGCTTGTACCGTAGTGGGTAAGCATTGGAAAATCGCATTGTGTTCGCTGTCAACAGGTAACACTGTCGCACCCGATGCTTTTGCCGTGCGCATAAATAACTCACCCGACATCACCAACGCTTCTTTGTTGGCAAGCAACACCCGTTTACCGGCTTTAACAGCATCAAATGTGGGTACTAAACCTGCCGCGCCGACAATAGCCGCCATCACAGTATCGGTTCGACTATCAGTAACTAACGCCTTTAGCGCTTCAGTCCCAGTGGTGACTTGTGTAATACAGTTACGAGGTAATAGCGATTTGAGCTCCATGGCGGCGCTCTCATCGACCATATGAGCATAATCAGGTTGATGGGTGATACACAACGCCAGCATTTTATTCACGCTGGCATTAGCCACTAATCCATAGACATGAAAGTCGGTAGGATTATTTACCATTACACTTAACGTGCTTGCACCTATTGAGCCTGTCGCCCCTAAAATCACCATGTTTTGCATTGGCATCACATCCACATCGCGATGTAGATAAAGGTAAACACAGGTAGTGCAGCCGTTAAGCTGTCAATACGATCTAAAATACCGCCATGGCCAGGTAAAATGGTGCCAGAATCTTTAATGTTAGCAGCACGTTTGAACATACTTTCAGACAAGTCACCAAAAGCAGACGCTAGAGCGGTAACTAAAGTGACCACAATGAGTAAACCTAACTCTTGCTCTGGAGCAACATACATAATACCGGCCACCACGACCATAGTCGTCACCAAGCCACCCGCTAGACCTTCAAGGGTTTTAGCTGGGCTAACACTCGGCATTAATTTACGCTTACCTAACTTACGGCCAGCGAAATAGGCTCCGGTATCGGCAGCCCAAACCACTAACATGACGATAAAGACTAATGCACCGCCATAATATGGATGAACGTTGCTACTTAACGACTTAAGCGCAATCAAAGAAGCGAAACACGGAATAAGCGTTAACTGGCCAAACATAGATTTCAGCATTGGGCTGTCTTTCCATATTTTGGCACTCTTAGGAAAACTAAATACCAATACGCTGCTGACTATCCACCAAAAAACACCAATGGTAATAATGGCTAAGTACATTGGGTGTAATTGGCCTTTGAACCACAATACATCCGTAGGTACCGCTAAATTAAGCGCTATCAGTAAAAGAGCCAATGTCGCAGTAAAAGACCACTGCGTAACGTTACAGCTTGGGTCAATAAAACTGCCCCACTCTTTTGCTGCAATTAAAAACACTGGCACTAACACCCAAGCAAATAAATTTGCTGGGAGTAAAAAAATTGCCCCGAGTACAATTGGGATTAACCACAATGCTGTTATTATTCGTTGTTTTAGCAAAAACTAATCCTCTTAATATTTATATTGCGCGTATCTCTTCAATTTGACTCCCGGTCAAACCAAAACGGCGCTGCCGACTGGCAAAAATGGCAATAGCATCACGAAATGCTCGCTCATCAAAATCAGGCCATAGGGTGTCAGTAAACACCAACTCGGCATAAGCGGCCTGCCATAAAACAAAATTACTAATGCGGTAGTCACCGCCTGTACGGATCATTAAATCAACTTCGCTCTGATTTTGCATGCACAAATGTTCATTTAATGCTTCTTCGGTCATCTGACTGCTGCTGATTTCACCACTTTCAACTTTTTCGGCTAATTTTTGTGCAGCTTGTAAGATATCCCAACGGCCACCGTAGTTCGCTGCCACATTTAATATCAGCCCAGTATTGTTTGTTGTTTTCTCTTGGGCTGCAGCAATTTGTTTCTGCAAACGAGTCGAAAATCGACTTGTATCACCAATAATATTGAGCCTAACTTGGTTTTTGTCGAGCAGTTTTAATTCACGATGTAACACGGTAAAAAACAGTTCCATCAACAAACTGACTTCTTTATCTGGACGGCGCCAATTTTCGCTAGAAAATGCAAACAAGGTTAATGATTCAATCCCTAACTGACTTGCTGTACTGACCGCACGACGCACCGCTTTAACACCTGCTTTATGGCCAAAAACCCGCGCTTTACCCTGCAGTTGTGCCCAACGGCCATTACCATCCATAATAATCGCAACATGCTTAGGCAGAGATTGTTTTACCACATCAGATAATTGTCCCGGCAACAATTGCGAAGTCATTTGCTCCGAATCGGCTTTAGGGTCTGATCCAAACTCAACTGTAGATGACATCTACGACAATCCTTTATAAAAACAAACGCCGTGTAGTATACCCTTACACGGCGTGTTAACTCTAGCGTCTAAATTGACAGATTATACTTCCATCAACTCTTTTTCTTTCACAGCTAGAATCTGATCAATATTTTTAATTGATGAATCAGTGTGCTTTTGCACTTCATCTTCGCTACGACGGACATCATCTTCAGTGCAATCTTTGGCTTTTTCAAGCTTCTTTACTTCACTGATAGCATCGCGACGCACGTTACGAATCGCAATACGACCGTTTTCAGCTTCGTTACGAACCACTTTGATAAAGTCTTTACGACGTTCTTCAGTTAACGAAGGTAAAGGAATACGCAATGTTGCACCAGCAGACATAGGGTTTAAGCCTAGGTCAGAGCTCATAATGGCTTTCTCTACTGCCTGAACAATTGATCGATCAAACACGTTTACCGTTAGGGTACGAGAATCTTCAACGCCCACGTTAGCCACTTGATTAAGCGGAGACATAGAACCGTAACAAGATACTTGAATAGAATCTAATAGACTTGGGTGTGCACGACCGGTGCGAACTTTCGCCATTTGGTTTTTAGTCGCATCTACACATTTACTCATACGCTCTTGCGCATCTAACATAATAGTATCAATCACAATAATTTCCTTTTTGTCACAAATTCATGTGTGTTTGAGCATTAGCCTAAGAATGACACATGCAATAAAACCGCTCAAACCGTTAAATTATATAATCTAAATATTTTCTGTGTCTGTGATTTAAGCAGGTTTTTGACCGCTAATAATCGTACCTTCTTTTTCACCCATAATAACGCGGCGAAGTGCACCTGGTTTATTCATATTGAACACCAGAATAGGCATATTATGATCACGAGCCATAGTAAATGCAGCAAGATCCATTACTTTTAATTCTGATTCAAGAACTTCAGTAAAACTAAGCGTGTCATATTTAACCGCTTCAGGATCTTTCATTGGGTCAGCAGAGTATACACCATCAACTTTAGTGCCTTTTAGTACCACTTCAGCTTCAATCTCAATACCACGAAGACATGCTGCAGAATCAGTTGTACAAAAAGGATTACCCGTACCCGCAGCAAAAATCACTACTCGGCCAGACTTTAATAAACTAATTGCTTCTGTCCAGGTGTAATCATCACACACACCTTTAAGCGGGATAGCAGACATAAGACGAGCATTAACATATGCACGATGCAAGGCATCACGCATGGCTAAGCCATTCATTACGGTTGCTAGCATACCCATGTGATCACCTACCACGCGGTTCATACCAGCTTTTGCTAAGCCTTCACCACGAAACAGATTACCACCACCAATAACCACGCCAACTTGGATACCAAGTTCAACAAGCTCTTTCACTTCTTGAGCCATACGATCAAGTACTTTAGGGTCAATGCCGAAGCCTTCTTCACCCATTAATGCTTCACCGCTTAATTTAAGCAGAATGCGTCTAAACGCTGGTTTTGGATTGGTGCTCATAATTTTCATCCTGATCATAACAAAACCGCAGCGGTTGCTGCGGTCTTAGGGTATTTAGATAAAAGCGATTACGCTTTTTTAGTAGCAGCAATCTGTGCAGCTACTTCAGCAGCAAAATCTTCTGCCTTTTTCTCGATACCTTCACCAACTTCTAAACGAACGAAGTTAGTTACTTTAGCGCCTTTCGATTTCAGAACTTCGCCAACCGTTTTCTTTGGTTCCATGATGAAAGCTTGACCAGTAAGAGAGATCTCACCAGTGAACTTCTTCATACGGCCAATAACCATCTTCTCAGCGATTTCAGCAGGCTTGCCTTCATTCATCGCGATTTCGATTTGAAGCGCTTGCTCTTTTGCTACAAGTTCAGCAGGAACATCTTCAGGGTTAACGAAGTCAGGCTTAGAAGCAGCAACATGCATTGCGATATGCTTCAATGTTTCTTCATCAGCTTCACCGGCTACAACAACACCAATGCGCTCACCGTGACGGTAAGAAGCTAAGTTTGCACCATCGATATACTCAACGCGACGAACGTTGATGTTTTCACCGATTTTAGTCACTAGCGCAACACGCGTTTCTTCAAACTGTGCTTTTAACTCTTCGATGGTCACTTTAGATGCAGCAGCAACGTCTAACACTGAGTTAGCGAATGCTAAGAAGTTTGAATCTTTAGCAACGAAGTCTGTTTGACAGTTAACTTCTAAAAGCGTAGCGAAACCTTCGCCATTCTTGATTAGAATTGTACCGTCAGCAGCGATGTTACCTGCTTTTTTAGCAGCTTTCGCAGCGCCACTTTTACGCATGTTATCAATTGCTAGTTCAATGTCACCGTCAGTTTCAGTCAGTGCATTCTTACAATCCATCATGCCAGCGCCAGTGCGGTCACGAAGTTCTTTAACTTGGGCAGCAGTAATAGCCATTGTTAAATCCTCTAATTTAATTCGTCTAATATTGGATTTATAAAACAGGGGCCAATAGGCCCCTGCTCACCAATTATCTTATTGGCAAATAAGGGAGATGCTAAGCATCACGCCTTATTAAACAGCTTCTACGAAACCGTCTTGCTCAGCTTGAACAGCTAAATCTTGACCACGGCCAGCGTTAGCAGCTGCAGCAACAGAAGAAGTGTACAAACGGATAGCACGCATCGCGTCATCGTTACCAGGAACGATGTAGTTAACACCGTCTGGTGCAGAGTTGGTATCAACAACTGCAACAACTGGGATACCTAGGTTGTTAGCTTCTTTAATAGCGATATGCTCATGGTCAGCACCGATAACGAATAATACGTCAGGTAAACCGCCCATGTTCTTGATTCCGCCTAAAGACTTTTCTAACTTGTCTAATTCGCGTGAACGCATTAACGCTTCTTTCTTAGTTAACTTGTCGAAAGTACCGTCTACAGCCTGGCTTTCAAGCTCTTTAAGACGCTTGATTGACTGACGAACAGTTTTCCAGTTAGTTAACATGCCGCCTAACCAACGATGATCAACATAGTACTGATCACAAGAAAGTGCAGATGCCTTAATAGCTTCGCCAGCAGCGCGCTTAGTACCTACGAATAATACTTTACCTTTCTTAGAAGCAATGTTGCTAATGAAAGCTAAAGCTTCGTTGAACATTGGTACTGTGTGCTCAAGGTTGATGATGTGAACACCATTACGAGCACCGAAGATGAAAGGCTTCATCTTAGGATTCCAGTAACGAGTTTGGTGACCGAAGTGAACACCAGCTTGTAGCATGTCGCGCATTGAAACAGTAGTCATTGTATATACCTTAATGTAAGGGGTTAGACCTCCACGCATCCCATGTTTCGACTTTCTAACTTCCGTTAAGAATGAGAAAGCACCCCGAAAAATGTGTCGATACGTGTGTGATTTAGTATTTAAGTTAATTGCCATGTATAATAACCGTCATATTTTACGATTTGCCGAACATGATGTGAATCTGGCTAAAAAAGCATCGATTGACATTATATTAACTCGAACCGTACAACAACGATCTTACACATAACGGCGCGCTTTATACCATAAACGGCAGCTAAATACAAATTTTTGCCGTAAAATCCTTGGATAAAACATGCCTATTTTGACCGCCAAAAGATAGAGAGTTTTCATGAGTATTGTGATCAAAGATGCAGACGAAATAGAAAAGATGCGTGCAGCGGGTAAATTAGCGGCGCAAGTATTAGAAATGATAGCTCCACATGTGAAAGCTGGGGTGACGACAAATGAAATAGATGACATTTGTGCTAAATACACCGAAGAGCAAGGGGCCATTTCAGCACCACTCAATTATCACGGATTTCCAAAATCTATTTGTACTTCAGTTAACGAAGTTGTATGCCATGGTATCCCTTCAGAATATGTGTTGAAAGATGGCGATATGATCAACCTTGATATTACTGTCATCAAAGACGGTTATCATGGTGATACCTCAAAAATGTTTCTTATCGGCGAAGTATCAGCAAAAGATAAACGTTTAAGCCGCATTGCCCAAGAAAGCTTGTACTTAGCCATTAGAAAAGTGCGCCCGGGTTTAAAGCTAGGCGAAATTGGCACCACTATCGAAAAATTCATCAAGACCAGCAAAACAGGGCTTGATAAGTATTCCATCGTGCAAGATTATTGTGGTCATGGTATTGGTACTGGCTTCCACGAAGAGCCTCAAGTTGTTCATTATAAAAATAATGATAAAACAGTGCTAAGACCAGGCATGTGCTTTACGATTGAGCCAATGATCAATGCTGGTCGTCATACAACAGTATTGAATAAAAGTGATAATTGGACCGTCACCACCTCTGATAATAAAAACTCAGCTCAGTGGGAACATACTCTTCTAGTGACCCAAACCGGTGTAGAAGTGTTAACTTTACGCGAAGAAGAAGACTTTCCACGTATTATTAACCACTAAAGACTCTAATTAGTAAGGACATCAATGAATACCGCGCTGGCCGCCAAAAACGCATTAATTGACTTAAACCAGCGCTTAGTTGAGCAGTACACTGCAAAACACCCGATTGCTGATATTGTTAAGCACCGTAGTCAATTTGTTGATGCTTTACTAACACAAACTTGGCAAGATTTTGGCTTGAATAATGGCCATCTTGCTCTTGTTGCCGTTGGCGGTTATGGCCGTGGTGAGTTACATCCCTATTCAGACATTGACTTACTGTTTTTGGTTGACGATGAAATATTATCGCTAGAGACTGAAACTCAGCTGAGTCAATTTATTACCTACCTTTGGGATACTGGGCTTGAAATAGGCCATAGTGTGCGCACCATAGTGCAAACTACTGAGCAAGGTAAAGCAGACATCACCATTGCCACCAATCTGATTGAAGCCAGATTACTCACCGGCAATGAATATCTATTTGATGTGTTATATGACGCTATTCGACAACAAGACTTTTGGCCCTCATATGACTTTTATAACGCCAAGAAAGATGAACAAATGGCTCGCCACACTAGGGCCAGTGCTTTTGATTTAGAACCTAATATAAAAACCTGCCCTGGCGGGTTACGTGATATTCAGACTATAGCATGGGTCGCGATGCGCCACTTTGACGCCGCCACACTAGAAGAGCTGGTTGAACACGACTTTTTGTCACCAGCAGAATTAGCTGAACTCATTGAATGCCAAAATTTTCTGTGGGAAATTCGTTTTGCTCTGCACATTACCGCTAACCGCAACGAAAACCGCTTACTATTCGATTTACAACGACAAATTGCCAGTTTATTAGGTTATGAAGACGCGACTCAATTAGCCGTTGAGCAAATGATGAAACGCTACTATCGTACGGTGCGCCGCGTGATGGAGCTTAATCAAATGTTGCTGCAATTGTTTAAGCGCGCAACCTTAGGCCATACTCAAGCACTAGAGATTCAGCCAATTAATGAGGTTTACCAGCGCCGCGGACGTTATATAGAAGTATTAAATGACGATTTGTTTAGCCGTCAAAATGAAGAGATATTACGTTTATTTTTATTGGTGGCTAAAAACTCTAATATTCAAGAAATCTATGCGCCTACGCTGAGATTATTACGTAATGCTCGCCGAGCACTCACCTCTCCCTTACAAGAAAACCCCGCGTGCCGAAAAGTGTTTATGGAGATCCTAAAACATCCCCGAGGTATTGCTGCACTTTCATTAATGCATCAACACGGTATTTTGTCGTCTTACTTACCCGCATGGCGCAAGATTGAAGGTCAAATGCAGTTTGATTTATTTCATGCCTATACCGTAGATGAGCACACCCACAGATTACTGCTCAATATTGACCGTTTTTCACAAGCTGAACAGAAAGATGAATTCCCACTGGGCGCCATCTTAATTAATCAATTGCCGAAAAAAGGCTTATTGGTACTCGGGGCCATTTTTCATGATATCGCCAAAGGCCGTGGCGGCGATCACAGCAAATTAGGTTCAAAAGATGCCATCGATTTCTGTAAATTGCATGGCATGAATGACCACGATGGGCGTTTGGTGGCATGGTTAGTTGAAAATCATTTAGTGATGTCGATTACCGCTCAGCGCAGAGATATTTCAGACCCTGAAGTGATTGCACTGTTTGCTGAAAAAGTACGCGATGCCGCGCACTTAAGTTATTTATATTGCCTCACGGTTGCCGACATTTGCGCCACTAACGAAAAAACGTGGAACAACTGGAAAGGATCTTTGTTACGCGACTTATATTTTTCAACTCAACGAGTCTTAGCTCGAGGCAAAGAAAAACCTATCGATGTTAAAGCTCGCGTAAAAGAGATCCAAGCCAAAGCTAAAAAAGAACTCATTCGTCGAGGCCTAAAAGAAAAAGACATGGATGCGCTCTGGTCTCGGTTTAAATCTGAGTATTTTTTACGTCATCAGCCAACACAAGTCGCTTGGCACGCCGAAGCTATTTTAAAACATCATCGTGATGAACCATTAGTATTAATGTCAAAACATACCACACGTGGTGGTACTGAACTGTTTGTTTACAGTAAAGATAAGCCTAAACTTTTTGCCACTGTGATGACTGTCTTAGACAATAAAAACATCAATGTTCATGACGCTAATATCATGACATCAAAAGATAATTATGCACTCGACACCTTTGTGATTTTAGAACAAGATGGCGAACCTATTATTCAACTGTCACGCATTCAGAGTATCCGTAAAGCACTTGAAAAAGCCTTAGCAACTGAAAACCCAAAACTGCCAAAGTTTAGAAAGTTAGCCCGGATCATGAAACCTTTTAATGTTGCAACTCATGTGAGTTTCTTACCCAGTGCCCGTCATGGTACAAGTATGATGGAGTTAATCACCTTAGATACACCCGGCTTACTCGCCAAAGTCGGTGACACCTTCTATCGTTGCAACGTGACACTATTGGCGGCAAAAATCACTACTATCGGTGAGCGTGCAGAAGATTTTTTTATTTTACAAAACCAAAGTGCTACGGCCCTAGATGAGCAACAGCAGCAACAATTATCAGATGCGCTAACACTGGCACTAAAATCATCTAACTAATTTTTTAAACCTTAATTTTACGCTACTAACCATTTAATACCGGGAGAAAACAATGGAGGCTTTACGCCAACGCATTGAAGCAGCATTTGAAACACGTCAAGAAATCTCACCTTCAAGCGTAGAACCAAGTGTTCGCGCAGATGTTGAAACCGTGATCAATATGCTCGATAAAGGCCAAGTAAGAGTTGCAGAAAAAATTGCTGGTGAATGGCATGTTCACCAGTGGCTAAAAAAAGCGGTATTACTGTCATTTCGCATTTTTGATAATGGCGTAATCGAAGGTGGTGACACTAAGTATTTCGATAAAGTCCCACAAAAATTTGCCGATTATGACGAAGCTCGTTTTAAAGCTGAAGGCATTCGAGTTGTGCCACCGGCAACGGTTCGTAAAGGCTCGTTTATTGGTAAAAATACTGTATTAATGCCATCTTACGTGAATTTAGGTGCTTATGTTGATGAAGGCACTATGGTTGATACTTGGGCTACCGTTGGCTCATGTGCACAAATTGGTAAGAACGTACACTTATCGGGTGGTGTTGGTATTGGTGGTGTATTAGAGCCACTTCAAGCTGGCCCAACCATTATTGAAGACAACTGTTTTATTGGCGCTCGCAGCGAAATTGTTGAAGGTGTTGTGGTTGAAGAAGGCAGTGTTATTTCAATGGGCGTTTACATTGGGCAAAGCACGCGTATTTTTGATCGTGAAACTGGTGAAGTTCATTATGGCCGAGTACCTGCGGGCTCGGTTGTGGTATCAGGTAACTTACCATCAGCGTGTGGCACATACAGTTTATATGCCGCGATTATTGTTAAAAAAGTCGATGCTAAAACCCGTGGTAAAGTGGGTATCAATGAACTATTACGTATCGTTGATTAAGCTTACGCCCCAAAAATAAGTAAACAAAAGGCTCTTAGGAGCCTTTTTTATTGCGCTAACATTTCCTCATAAGCAAAAGCAGCGACTCTTCATTAATAACCTATATGCTGTAAAATAATAATATGCCTAATCTCACGAGCTTAATGCGCGTTGACCAATAAAGCGTTGGCTAATATTCTCCACGTTAACATGCCAATAACCAGCTGCTTATCGTTATGCACAATCAAATAGTTCGCATTGGTTTTTTCCATCATTAGTTTGGCGTCGTTCAAAATAGTATGATCATTAATCATATTAATTTTATGCACCATAACCTGATGTACACGTTTATTAAGCAAACTTCTATCCGCTGCACGCTCTGCTGCGGTATCTAAAAAAGGACTGTGCCAGAATGCGAGTATATTGTTATCTATCACCCCAATGGGGCTACGATTTTTCTCAGATAGCACAACTGCTACATCCATTTTAGCCTTTTTCATCATTGATTCAGCGTGTTCAAGAGTATGGTATTCCTCAAGAAACACTACCGGCGCTAATAACAAACCGCTAACATATTGCTCTTCTTTAAAATCTTCAACAGCCAAGATATCAATACAGGCATCAACAACTACTTCATCAAATACTATGCCTCTACCTTTTAATAACTCTTGGGTTAACACCTCCATGCCAAGCGAAGGTCGGTATGGTCGATGGCTAAGAATCGAATCAGCAACATCGGCCACGGCAATAATCTTGGCTTCAAGTATGATCTCATCAGCTGTTAATCCTTTAGGGTAGCCAGAGCCATCTAAACGCTCATGATGTTGAAGGATCATCTGTTTTATAGGCCAAGGAAATTCAACTTCATCAACGATTAACGCACCTTGTTCGGGATGTTGTTTAACTAAACCAAACTCAGCATCGCTTAGTCTTGACGGTTTAGACAAGATTTCGCTAGGAATCGCCAATTTACCAATGTCGTGGATTAACGATCCCAGCTTTAACCCTTCCAAACGTTCAGGCGTTAAACCCATTTTCTCACCGATAAGATAACTTAACTGTGCCACTGACTTTTGATGCCCCGCGGTATAAGCGTCTTTAAGCTCAAGCGCTTCAGAAATAGCCCCAATGAGCTGGACTAAAATCAAGGTCATCTTTTCTTTTTGAGTTTTAATGATGCCCGACTGTCTGGATACAGCCTTCATGGTGCGAGGTAGTTCAACACTGTGCCATAAAATGGTGGCAAAAATACTCAAAGATTTAGCATCAACTTGGGTATACGGTTTATCCCGATTACCCACGCCAATAATACCCACTAATTTTTTACGATAATGAATAGGAATACATAAATGATTTTTAAAGGCGAAAAAACCTTCTTTTTGAGTTTTATTTTCAGACAGTATCGTTAAATCATTATGAATAACCGGTTTACGAGTGTTAATCGTTTCAGCCCAAACCCCAGAATCGGCCTTATACTGTTGTTGCTTAGGGATTTTAAAATAATCCTCAACAGTTTCATTCCAAGCCGTTTTAACTATTTGGTTGGTTTTTTCGTCAAAAATATGTAAATAACCTACTTTAGATTGCGTTAGCGACAACCCTTGTTTTATCGCCGTGGTGAATACCACATCACCGCGGGCATTGATGACTTCTTCAATTTGATTAAGCCAATCATCACTTGATTGAATAGCTTGGTGATAATCTGGGTGTAGCTGCGTTAACCACGCTTTATCCAACTCTATCTCAATCACTGTAATACACCAGTGTTCATCACTTTCTTCTATGGGATTAATGGTAGCTTGTACTGCATGGCCATTATCGTCGACAAAATTGATAACATGATGAGTGTGGCGTTGATTGAAGTCTATATGGTCTAATTTAAGCGCCGAAAACGCATTAGAAAGTGGTTGTTTGAGTATTGCAGAAATGGGTTTTTTAACTAACTTATACAGTGGTTCACTCAGTTTAATTAACTCAAGCCTACCATTAAAAATCCCCCAGCACAGTCCGAGTGTTTTAGGCAGTTCTGATGGTTTTAAAAAAAAGTCTGCTTTTTGTAACATTATGAGCCCTATTAATATTTTTCAATTTACATAGGAGAACGTTGATTTTTTATCGTCAACGGTGGTGACATTTATATTGAAAGTATAACAACGCCTATTACTAATAATGTTGAACTATCGTACACCGCTCAGCCATCATATCGGTAAAGCACTGGTATAATCAATGTAACCATACCATTGATAACAGTAAATAATACTAATAATTATCCATAAATAAGCACCTATGAAGATTAGCTAAAAACATGTCACACTTTCAACTAGGGCGTAAACGTTACGTTTTAATCAGTCAGCGTAACCATAGAATCGTGAGATGCTCAAGTAAGGCAGTACTAACCAGTAATACCTTACTTAAACACTTTGGTATATACCACATTAACAGTGCTGGTTAAAATACCACCGTTTTGTTACCGTACACCACAACTTGCTCATTTAATACTAATTGTAGCGCTTTACTTAATACACTTTTTTCAACATCACGACCGTTATGCGCTAATTCTTCTGCGCTATAACTGTGATCAACTGAAATCACATCTTGTTTAATAATCGGTCCTTCGTCTAAAAGGTTATTAACAAAGTGTGCGGTTGCACCAATAATTTTAACCCCGCGATCCCAAGCTTGCTTATACGGTGATGCACCAATAAAAGCAGGTAAAAACGAATGATGAATATTGATAATCTTATCTGGAAATGCTGACACAAATTCAGGCGTTAGCACCCGCATATATTTAGCTAATACTAAAAAGTCAGTCTCATAAGGCTTAATCACCGCTAACATGGCTTGTTCATGTTCCTGGCGATTTAAACCTTCATGACTAACATAATGAAACGGAATATCAAACTTTTCAGTTAATGCCTGCAACACATCATAGTTCCCTACCACTGCAGCAATCTCAACATCTAAACCGCCGTAATAAGACTTCATCAAAATATCGCCTAAGCAGTGCGCTTCTTTTGTCACCATAATCACGATACGCTTTTTACCCATGTCGACTAATTTCATCCGATTTTGAGCAGGCAAAACCTCACGCAATTCAGTTAATAGGCGTTCATCATCAAACTGACCTTCAAGCTCTGCGCGCATAAAAAAACGCCCTTGAGTATGATCAACAAATTCGGTGTTTTTGATAATGTTTAATTGATGAGCGAAACATACGTTAGTGATTTTAGCAATTAAACCCTGGGCATCAGCACAATCGGTTATCAGCACTTTACGCTGTAAAACAGGTGGGGTAATAATGGTTTTATCTGGTTGGCTCACGCGTAAACTCCTCTTAAAAGACTGTTTAGCAGTGTGCCATTTAAAAAGATTTTTAGGTGAGGTTTTTAATGATAAATACTCATAAAGAAGAAATAATTTCCTTTATCGATACAAAAAGCTCAACAATTTGCGACATGTTAAGCAACAATAACGCCGCCTTTAAAATTAACGCCGAGAATCTAAATATTTTTGCAACAATTTACGTAATGTTTCAGCCTTGGTGCCATAGACAACTTGCACACCTTTACCCATAACTACCACGCCTTTTGCTCCTAAACGCATTAACCTAGCTTTATCAATTAAGTGAGCTTGGTTAACACTAATACGTAAGCGGGTTAGGCAGGCATTTATCTCCACAATATTATCACGCCCGCCCAATGCCGAAATCATCGCCCTTAAGCTCTCTTTGGGCTCAGCAGGTAAATCACTTGGCTCTATTCGCCCTGGGGTTTTTAAGTTAAACGCTAAAATACTGGCCCTAAATATTGCGTAATAGATTACAGCCGTTAGCGGACCGAGTATCCAAATCCAATGAGTATTAACAGAGCGAGAAAATAATAAGGTGAAATCCACCAACCCATGAGAGAACACAATACTGTGATGAACGTCGAGTAAAATACACACGCTATAAGCAATACCGGTGAGTAATGCATGCACTATAAACAAAATAGGCGCGACAAACATAAATGCAAATTCAATGGGTTCAGTCACCCCTGTTAGCCAACTCGCCGTGGCGGCTGATAACATAATACCCGCGACTCTATTACGCTCAGATTTATCAGCACAGCGCCAAATAGCTAATGCCGCGGCAGGTAAGCCCCACATTTTAATTAAATAACCACCAGCGAGATTTCCAGCCAACGGATCGCCAGCTAAATAACGAGCCACCTCACCTCGCACTACATTACCTTGGTTAATGTATTGTCCTACTTCAAGATAAAATGGTGCATTCCAAATATGATGTAATCCAAGCGGAATTAATAAACGTTCAACCGTGCCATATACCCCAAAAGCAATAGCAGGATCTTGGTAAACGGCCCAATCGGATAAATGTTCGATAATATGCGACAGAGGCGGCCAAACATGTACGAGCAAGTAAGCCAGCGCCATC
Source organism: Shewanella livingstonensis (assembly GCF_003855395.1). Classification (NCBI taxonomy): domain Bacteria; kingdom Pseudomonadati; phylum Pseudomonadota; class Gammaproteobacteria; order Alteromonadales; family Shewanellaceae; genus Shewanella; species Shewanella livingstonensis. The sequence goes on from NZ_CP034015.1 coordinate 3,488,932, forward strand.
GACAAGGGAATAACAATGATAGGTGCGCTACGACGACCTTCAAAAAATGAAAAAATAGCGGGTAATTTAACGTGTTGACTTATATTTACCGCTAAACAGGTAATTGCGCCAACTAACATTCCACCAGCAATTCCAGTATCAATAGTTTGCATGCCCCATAACGGTCGGGACACTAGGCCATAAATATTTGTCAGGGCTCCCATCGTGGACAAAAACACCCCAAAACCAAACACTGCTGAAAATGCAGCAATGCCTTGATCACGGCAAAAGCCAATGGCTACCGCGACACTGAATAACAGAGGCATCATGGTAAACACTAAATTACCGACAGCAGAAAAAACGGTATTTAATTCTGTTGGAATAAATGGCAGAGGATTAATGGTTAACCCGAGCATCACCCCTGCCGCAGGTAAAATGGCAATGGGTATGAGCAGAGCTTGGCTAAGGCGCTGGGCAAATTTAAACCATTGCTGCGTAATAAAACTTACGCTACGTTTACCGATCTGACGGTGTTGTGCCAACTGGCTATCCATGTTTTAGCTTCTATTTCAGGTTCCATCGTTTCACAGGCATCAATGTCTAAGCGTTCGGTTAGCGGTTTTGCTCCTAACTCAGTTAACAATTCATCAAATTGTTTTATCGCACCACAAAAGGTTTCATAGCTTGAGTCACCTAAACCGATTAGGCTGTATTGCAATAATGGTAGATACGGTGCATTAGATTTTAGTTCATTAAACCAAGGCGTAATATCTTCAGGAATATCCCCTTGGCCGGTGGTTGATGATACTACAATTAACAGCTCATCTTGAGGTGGTACAAAACCAGATAATTCATTGGGTTGCCAAAGCTTAGTGGTAAAACCTAGTTTTGCAATCTCCTTAGTCACTGTTTCAGCAGTAAATTGTGCACTACCATAAACGGTACCAAAAACAACATTGACCATTTTCATGGTATACTTTCCCCTTAATGTAATACGATATAAAATACTTTGAGAGTTAATAACTTAGCTTACTGTACTCTTTTAGCCTCTCGCAAGTGTCTTTTATAGTGTTCAATAAAATAGATATGGTCAACACCGGTTGACTAAAAATGAAATAACGTAAAAATGGAACCAAGACGATGCGACAAGTAAGCAGAAAGCGAAGACTAAAACTACAGCACAAATTCGCCCACATACGTCGCAACTATTACTTTCATATAGAGCAACAGCAACAAGAGCCGTTACCCCATATCCCTGAATTTGAAAAGCTAAAAGCTTTACTAGCTGATCGAATGAATTAGCTTAGTAACATACTTGGCATGGATGATAATTGATCATCATCCCAACCAAATTCAGTGAAAATATCTAACCACTGTGACTCGAGTTCAGTTTCTATATGCATAGGCTGTTGTGTTACCGGATGCATGAACTGCAGACTTTTTGCGATTAACCACAACCGATTAATATTGAAATGTTCACGGAAAAACTTATTTTGTTTACCATCACCATGGGTTGTGTCACCCACTATTGGATGACGTAAGTGCGCCATATGACGACGTAACTGATGCTTGCGACCAGTTTGAGGGCTTAGTCTTACCAATCCATAACGGCTAGAAGGATAACGGCCAGAACTAAACGGGATGTCGGTATTTAGTAACGGTTGATAATCTGTCACAGCTTCTTGTGCCGCTTTATTGGGATCAACATGCTTATCGCCCAAATCATCAAACTCCTGTTTAAGCGCATAATCTAACGTGCCCGACTCGTGCATATTTCCACGAACAATCGCTAGATAGTGTTTTTTAATGCTGTGATCGGCAAATTGTTCACATAACAACCGAGCCACCTCACTGGATTTAGCAAACAGCAATACGCCAGATGTCGGTCTATCAAGACGATGCACTGGAAAAACATGGCAACCCACCAAATCCCGGGTCATTTGCATTGCAAAAAAACGCTCTCTTCGAGCAAGATAACTGCGGTGGACTAATAAACCCGCAGGCTTATGTATTGCAACAATATGCTCATCTTCAAATAATATATCGATATGAGGAGGCTGTAAGTCATCATCTAAATCAGTGTCTGCAGCATGAGAATCATTGATGTCATCTGAGCTTATGGACTCAAATAAGTCATCATTATCCAATGAGTATTCAACATCGTTATCTTTTGAGATCATTTTTATCACTTTACTTATTTTGTATTGGCTAAGCCTGTATTGGCTAAGCCTGTATTGGCTAAGCCTGTATTGGCTTAGTTTGTATTGGCTTAAATTGCATTGATTTTGTGTGTTTATCTTAGTGTATTTGACTTAGTACATATTGGATAAATGTGGTGTGTTATTCGCTAAACGGCTGACTTAGTAATATATCAAATTGTTGCAACTGGGCAATCATAACGCCACCGTAGGGAACACTTTGCCACACATGCTCAGCCATAGGGGCTAACGCCATATTGGTTGGTAAAGGTTGTTGTTGCGCAACAAGCTCGGTCATTTTGGGAATAAAAATAAATTGCAACCATTGCTCAAATGCCATGACATCACAGCAAAATGGTGCAGTACTGGTCATGTCAGATACTGGAGGTGGGACATCAGACCAAAGCTGAAACCCCTTAAGTAGTTGTTCTATTTTAATTAAATAATTTTGGCTAGTTAAATAAAGCATAAAAGTGAACGACAATATCAAGGCTAAGTCGGAATATGATATCATTTAGCGCATTGAATACCCATCCAACTTATTTGATTTAGTGACAACACCATGACCGAGATAACCACTCTAAGCCAGTTTCTGACGACCGCAAATACTCAATTCCAAATATACGATTTAGGTCGCCGAGTGCAACATATCGATATGTTAGCATTTCAGCAAATTGACTCTTTACGGGCGCCATATCCTTATCCGATTCAAGGCCATGCACAATTTGCTATCGTCTTTTGGCAACAAGAACAATTACCGTATATTTGGTTTGTAAAATTACCTTTAGATGAGCAAGGCCTTTTATCACCGGCACCGCGAACTCAATTTATTAAGATGATTTTAGAAGCTCTGGGTCGTAATCCAACTCAAGCATTAACCGATGAACAGCAAGAGCAATTAGCCAATCATCCTTTTAGCTTCAAACCTAATCAGCACAAACTGGCATTATTTAATGCCTTAGTTAGGCTCCAACTTGGCCAACCGGCCTCTAGCCAATATGAATTTGCCGCCCAGTATTTGTCTGGCCAGGCAGCACAAGACACATGGCCACAACTGGGTATCCAAGGTTTAGCTGACATTTGCATCCGTGCACATCAATTTGGTCATCTAAATGACATTATTAATGCACTTGAACATGCTCCTATTGAAGTGCAAGCGGCACTTTGCCAATGCCTAGAACACATTAATATTGATAAGCGCCTTGCTGAGCATTTATTCAACCAATTACAACAAGCTGAACAACATATAAAAGTGATGTATTTAGCCGCATTAGCATCTGATGTTGACTACTGCAGGATGGCAATTAATCTGTTATATGACCAACAAAGTGTAGATAACAACACCTTGATTACTATTGCGGCACGTAACTGGTTAGCCTTAAAAGATGATGCCACTCGAAAACACTATTTAGAAGCGCTAGCAAAACAGCCGCAACACTTCTTTAATCAAGTATTTGCTGATATCGTGGCAATACCTAGCTTACGTCCGGGATTATTAGCTGACTTAAGGCATCCAGACAGAAGCATTCAACTAGCGACCGCTATCGGCGGATTATTTAAGGCAACCAGCCTATGATGAGTGATTTTTTATTATTTGTTGCGTTAATTGTTGTCGGCGCATTTTTTTGGCAGTTGAGGCAAATGGCCGAGCTTAGCCGTACTATCGTAGAGCAATCGTGTAAAAAACAGAACGTACAACTGTTAGCCATTGCAATGGAGTCTGCCCGCCCAAGTATTGGCGGCAGTACAGGCATCTGCTGGAAAGCAACCTTCATGTTCGAATTTAGTACCGATGGCTTAAACCAATACCGTGGACACATCATGATGCACGGGAATCGCGTGACAAAGATTGAATGGCCTATTTTTCCAGAACCAGATTGGATGGATGCTCCCACAGCCAGCGGTAAATTTGGTGGCTGTGGCAGTCACAAAAGTTGCGATTCAGGCAAATGTCACTAAGTTAATTGAGTGATATACCATTAATAAAAAACGCTATGTTTATCAAAATAGCGTTTTTTTATTTATACCAAACATAATCACTTTAGCAAAAAAATCGCGATACTAATTGAAGCCTCTATAACAATTAAAGCTATTACCTATAATATCCAAGAGTTTATGCTTTTGGTTTCTCGATCATTTTATAATCGCTATAAGTCACGGTTTGAATGCTATCAAGTGATTTAAAAATTACCGCCGTACCACTAATCGTAGTTGAGATATGTGCTGGCATGACTAAGCCATCAAAAACATCAAAGCCAAATTCCAATTCAAACTTAGTCAGTGTCACTGAAAATGCAGGGGTTAAATCATCAGTATTATTGATCGAAATTTTTCTTAACTGCTTAGACACTTTATCTAAATACAGCAAGCCGGCGAGAACTTTATTATCAAGTTCATCAATATTAGGGCTAAATTTAAACACGACACTGGTATCGTCCTCACCCACAAAGACTAATGTAGTTAAGTCAATTAATTCAGAAAAGACTAATTCATGACTATTTTCATCTTTACCTTGTTTGAGCTCTTGTTGGTGTTGTTGATATTCTTCTAAGCGTTCTTTATCTGGTGTTTGACCATTTTCAGACACTAAGTTCCAGCGCTGCATTTTAGGCTGAGAAGCATCAAATTTTTCTATCCGAACGAGATCAAGCTTCTTCGTCTGTTGTGAATACTGCCAAAGCACATTTTCATCGTCGGTATTAGCGTTAATCTCGCTTAATGCCTGCTCAACCCAATGTTGCTCTTCTGGGGTTACCTCAGCGTTAACGTGATAACACACCGCAAATAGGCTTATCGCCACAACTAATTTAAACCGGCTCATGTTTTCTCCTTGATAACACAACTCCAACTCATTGCTGTTGGACCATTTTACAATGTTAAATATAACAATTTGACAACATAATAACGATTAGTTCCGATGATGGTGAAAAAAAAGCAAAAGAAAGGCCGCGACAGTAACTGTCGCGGCCTCTTGATCTCTTGTTAAGCTTTCCAGCTATAAATGTGCTCCCTGCACCATCCATGCGTATCGCTTGCTTCCTGCTCTATCCTTGTTCAATCCTTGAATTTCCTTGTACAATTAAGTACTTTCCTTCTTACTCGATTATCCTTTTACCGAGCCTGCTCCATCCTGAGCGTGTCCTTATATCATCCATGAAATTTTTAACGTTTCCTGTCGCAAATCATTTGCGTAGCACCTTGCATCCATTGCACATTATCATCCTGATAATGTTATAAAACCCACTTAATCCGCTAATGCGTTCATTGAGCAAGTTATCGTTTCATCCTGAAACTAAATAGCATCCATAACGTCCATATACTTATGGTCTTCCAAGACCTCTTTACTACCTTGTAATGTTCTCGTCCTGAGAACGAGATAGATAATAAATCATTTACCTCAACGTAAACAGGTACCTCTAAATGATTAAAATAGCGCCAAAACCATGCTAAACAAAATATCCAACAAAATCATGATTATAAATTTTCAAGAGCAATATCGACCATCAATTAGGTGATTCGTCTCACACACTTTGTGAGATATATCTCACAAAGCAACAAGCTAAAAAGGAAGGTGCATAATTAACATAGGCATTAAATAAACAACTTAAACGAACAAATGACACATCATGACTTAATATTATTATTTCACTTATCTCACTTAGTGCTAATTAAAATAATAATGCGAATAAAGGTGCGGTAATAACCATGGCAATACCGGTAAAAATCATCGTTAAACTGGCGATAACACCCTCTTCTCGACCTATTTGATTAGCTTTCGCCGCTCCGGCGCCATGTGCTGATGCTCCTAAAGAAATCCCCCTCGCCAAGCTACTTTTTATGTTAGCCGCTTTAAAGAGTGGATCACAAATTAGCATGCCCATAATACCAGTGACCAAAACTAACATTGCGGTAAGTTCCGGTATGCCGCCAAATGCGCTTGTGGCTTCAATGGCAAACGGAGTTGATACCGATCTTACAATTAAGCTTTTAGAAAGCTCTGACGGCATATGAGTGAAATGAAGGATCAACCATGACGATCCCACTCCCAAACATAACCCCGCCAATACCCCTACGCTTATGGTTAATGGATAACGCTTAATCAGTGCACGTTCCCGATAAATCGGCACCGCAAATGCGATAGTAGCAGGAGCAAGTAACGCTGGTAGCCAATGGGTAAATTGAAAATAGTCGGCCAATGGAATTTGAAATATGACGACCGTTAACAAGATAATCGTTGGCGCCATAATGATGGGAGCAAACCAAACACGTTGCCTGCGTAAGTAGAGTCTTTTACTGAAATAATAGCCTGCCAATGTAAGTAATAAACACAAAGCGCCTAATAATGAACCATTCATGATGACACCTATTATATTAAATATTGAGCAGCGTAGTTCTAAGCTGTAAGCGCTGGGCTGTAATGCTGTTTAAACGCTGTTTACGTTCAAACTTAAATAACTTATCAACGATAAATGCTGTGCCTAATAACACGCTCGCACTCGCCAGCAACATACACACAATCAACTCTGCGCCATAGCTTTCAAGAATTAACTTATATTTGGTAATAGCGACAACCGGCGGAATGAAAAATAACAATAAGTCACCAATTAACCATGCTGAACCTTGGTTGACAACTTTTTCTGGTATCCAATGGCAAGATAATAAGAGCAACAAAACACCTAATCCAATAACGCTGCCAGGAATGATTGAATGAACAGAATGAGCGGCCCACTGGCATAACCAAGCAAATAAGCACAGACCACTGACTTGGATAACTAAGGTTGTTTTGCATTTTATAAAGGCGCTATGGGTATTGAATGAAGATAACATTGGATTTCACACTGTGGTTTTTAGTTAATATGGACAGTTTACGCTTGCTTAATTGATAAAAAAAATGAATATTAATGATTGATTGCATCACTTTTGGTTATAAATATGGATCTTAAAGCACTACACTATTTCATTGAGGTTGTTAACGCCGGTGGTTTTGCTAAAGCATGCCACTCGGCATTTGTTACTCAACCAGCACTGTCAAAGGCGATACGCTTGTTAGAAGAAGAGCTAGATATGGTGTTGCTAGAGCGCGGAAAACGTGGCTCTCAAATCCGCTTAACTGAAGCTGGTCAAGTAGTATATCGCCATGCGTCAGCGTTATTAGCCGGCCGTCAATTGATGATAACCGAGTTGAATAGTTTACGTAATTTAAGCGGCGGTTCTCTTAAATTAGGCTTAGCCCCTTTAGGCAGCGCAGAGTTATTTGCCCCAGTGATTGCAAAATTTAGGCAATTACACCCTAACGTTGAACTGCAATTACTGGTTCGTGGTGGGATCGAACAAACAGTAGCCTTACATAAAGATGAGATAGAACTTGCGACAGGCATTATAGATTTCGATGATGAGTTTGATGGTATTCGGGTTCGTAATGATTCAATGGTAGTCGTATTACCATCTGCCCATGTGTTAGCCAGCAAAAACATCCTCCAGTTGAGTGAGCTCGATAGTTTAGCCCAAGTAATGTTTGAACCCGAATATGCTCTATATGAGCTAGTACTCGAGGCTTGCGCGAAAGCAGGATGTAAACCGACAAATATCACTCGAGTCAGTCATGCTGATTTTGGTATCGCCCTGGTCGCTGCAGGCACTGGGGTAATGATACTGCCTAAAATTATTGCCGAACGATACCGGGTCGATGCTGTTGTTAATATTCCTTTAGCAAGTGAAGACTTACGCTGGGAGCTATCATTGTTCTGGCGTAAACAGAAACATTTATCGTTTGCAGCTCAAGCAATGATAACGCTGATTAAGCAACATTTGAGTCAATTAGACGCTAATTTGAAATAGAGATAACCCACACAGTGTCAATTAAGCGGAGATTGTTTGAGGGTGTAACAGATTCTGTGTAACTGCAATTTAGTTAATATGCTTCACAATTCTGTCTTCGAATTCAATAATAAATCGATTCATCGCAGTACGCCAGTTTCGAATAGGCATGGTCCATTTTTTACTGGCTTCTTTTATAGCAAGGTAAACCATTTTTTTAGCCGAGTCATCATTTGGGAATACCTTACGCTTTTTCAACGCTCGTCTAATCACACTGTTTAATGACTCAATGGCATTGGTTGTGTAGATAGCCTTACGAATATCCTGAGGGTAGTTAAAAAACGTATTTAAGTTATGCCAATGATTATGCCATGACTTGCTGATTTGAGGGTATTGGCCATCCCAGATATCGCTGAAACGATCGTAAGGAGACTTTTACGTCAAAGGGAAAGCCCTTGTCGCGTAAATATTTGGCTAAACAGATATGCGTGAAGTATACGTTGTTGGATGCTCAGCTCATGTAAAAAGCGGATACATTGTCTGAGTCAATCCTTATAGAGAGCCCCTCAAACGCCAAAAACAAAAAAAGCCGTTGATAATCAACGGCTTTTCTCGTATTTAATGTGGCGGATGGATAGGTTATTTTTTATGAGAAGGAACCAAAGCAATCAGCCACAAAATAAAACTAAAATTCATTATAATCAATTACTAATCGAAAAGTCACATCTCAAATAGTGAACATTCGTAGTCGATATATGACATTTAAATATTTATCGAATAGATTGTCAATGATAAACGTCATGCATAAAGGCGCATATTAGATAGGCACTTTCGTTGCAGTATAAAACAGTAAAATCGACTAGAGAGCATACGTGCTTTTTGATGCAACTTGTTAGCTGTTTTGCTCAATCGCTTTAATTAAATTATCTGGATCATTAGTTCCCAAACTAACTGTTGTGCCATTTTTCAGTTTTAATTCAACAGCTGTTAAGCCTGATACATTATATAGCCAGCCTGTTGATATTAAACGGATACCTAAACCGCAATACCATTTAGTTCTTACGACTCTAGCTGATTCTATTTGCGAAAGCTCAAGTGACTTATTCCAAAATCCAGGGCCAAAAAACCAACTAATTTTCCCTTCTTTTAACTTAATTGTTAGTGAGGAAAATAGGATTGCCACTAAAACTACAATGACATAAGCAAACTCGATTGGTTCATTGGGCTTAGTTATGGATGCAAAAACCAAAATTAGGAATACAACCCCCAGAATTGAAAGCATCGCGATACCTAATTGAGTATTCTTATACTCCATGATGTACTCCTTTTCAGTTAACGCTTATTGAACGGCCAAATAAATTTAATGTCGGCCGTTTAAGTTATTGATTAATATCATCCTACATTTGCTATCTTATTGCAGTAAAGCAAATAATTGTGCCTAACAGACAAAATCAACAAAATCATTAAGTTACTACTTTTTATTTTTAAAGTGATTCAACTAAAGAACGATTTTTAATCGATTTTTAGCTTAAATCGATGAAACACCATTATAACTGTACATAAAATCAGTACGTACCATATAAAAGTGTCAATGCTGATTTTGTCTTTTACGCTTTTGATTTTCACATGCGTAGCATGCGGCTTTGGGGTTAAGGGGTTTCCCCTTGCCCGAGCTTGTATCCGACCTTTTTGGAACAAAAAGTGGGATACAAGCGTACCGGGTTACGTACTAGCCCCACTTATTTAGTGGGCTGCTTTGGCTTCGCACTCACTGAGTGTGAAACGGTTTAAATTGCATTCTTTAAGTGAACAGTTACGTGAAATGAGCGTGAAATTAACGCGGGAAAAGTGAAAATTCGATTTCTCAGCAAGATTTATTATCGATTTACGCCCGTAAGATTTGATAAGTTCGTCTGAGAAATGATGTCGCGGGTACGTTTCATCATTTCTCAGGCTGGTTATTGGTTCTGTGAGAGCAAATTTGGCGTATAAAGTCACTCAGGATTGACTGACTGTTGTCATTTGCTCCATCCTACGGTGACCCATTAAGTCAAAAAAACGCTCATACAAATCAGTTTCCTCAATCCTACGGGCGAAAATTAGCACCAAAAGTATAAAAAGATACCGCTAGTGACCGACTAAGCGGTATGTCGTGCCTAATACCGCATCGGCAAGTGTTCCCCTTGACCCCTTTTCAATCAAACGCTTTATATGGGTTGTAACAAATTCAGCGCGTACTCGACTTTATCCACCACTGGCTTGAGTGTTTTTACATCATATTGCTTGCCGTATCGTCCATAGGTGATGTTGTGATAAACGTGGCCGACGATTTGTGCCACCATCGATTCTTCGATTTGCAGTTGTTTAAGCTCATCAATAAAGGTGTGACGGAATGAATAGGCTGTAGGTCGTTTACCTGCAATAAAGTGTAGTTGGTCGAGTAATTTGCCAAACTCTCGACAAAACTTATGTGACCAAACACCATCACTACTGGGTTGATAATGAAATAACGGGTTGCTTGTTAACTGACTGTTTTTTGATGTTCGGTCAGTCATGGTTTGAACAAAATCGATAAAACCGAGTTCAATCAATTTTTGATGTAGCGGAACAGTTCGCTTTGACTGTGCGGTCTTGAGTTGTTGGCTCATGCCTTCATTGGTGACGTGAATGACGTTGATGCCATCAATTACGCTTATATCATTGCTATGTAGCTGGCAAGCCTCTGAAGGCCGTAAACCGTGATACAGCATCAATAGCGTTATCCATTTAAAGTCGGCTTGTTTATCGATAAAGCCTTGTGATTGCAGTACGTGTTTTAGTTGCTCTGGTTGCCAACGCTGACGCGCTAAATCATGCCCAGCTTGATTACTTGGCTTGGACAGTTTCACTTCATCAAACGGGTTAGCGTTGGTGTAGCGCATCAATTTGCACCATTTAAAGAACTGCGACACCGCCGCTAGGTAGTCTTTATTACTCTTATGGCTTCGACCTTCTTCTAGCAAGCAATCCTTGTATTCCATCGCCTCAGCGCTGGTGATGTCAAATACATCATCTAAGTGGGTTCGCTCAATAAAGTGGCCTATACGTTGATTTAGCTGCTTTACCGTTAAGACTGAGACAGACTGCTTTTGTTTAGACACAATAAATTTAATTAGTGCATCCGTTAATGTGACGTTATCTACTGAATTTGTTTGCTTTTTACTATCCGAACAATTTGAAAAAGCCAAGTTTGTTGATGAGGGGTAATTGTCATATGTCGCACTATTATGGGCTAATTGCGTTGGCCGAGTGGGCATAAACTGGATGATTTCCCGCACAGGCTTGGCGTTATCATCAAGCGTATCTGTTGCCCCAACAAAGCCTGCACGGGCATCATTAATCAATTGATTAACATGTGCTTTAAACGCATCAGGCTGTGATTGTGGCGTTAAGCTAATGATTAATGGTCGTAAGATACCCGCAACCACAAGGTTACGACCTATCGCGATTGAGCGCTGTTTAGTGAGTAAGGATACTTTGATGTCGGCAGCGAAGCCTTTATCACGTAGATAAGCAGGCAACACCATGCGGGTGTAATAGGTGCAATTTGTGGCTCTGAATAGGTACATATGTCTCAGTCATCCGTTTTGGGTCTGAGAATATGATTTTTCAAATGCTAGAAAGCAAAAAAGCCATTGATTATCAATGGCTTTTTTGCTTTAGAATGTGGCGGAGGGATAGGGATTTGAACCCTAGAACGGGATAAACCGTTGCCGGTTTTCAAGACCGGTGCATTCGACCACTCTGCCATCCCTCCGAACGGGCTGAATAATATAAGTAACGCGTTTGGTTGTAAACCATAAATGTAAAAAAACATCTAAATGCATAGCATTTAATCAGCATGTACATATATTTATCAGCATTAAAGCATTTTTTAATGCTCAAAGGGTTTATAGAATGAGTTTATCTAGACTTGAATTACTTCAATAACCATCAGATGAGCGCTAAGGGTGGAATCTGCTAAGGCTTTTACGGCACTTTATGCTAATATCATTTCATTATTTTTCGTTGTCGCAGCTAAATTAACACTATATGAATTCAACGCTATTGCCTAGTGCCAAACTCGCTCCTCAATATCATTTACCTGAACCGTCAACTTCAGCTTTTTTCCCAAGTCATATATTACTGGGCCAAGAGCGAGCGGTTGATACCTTTAAGTTAATGAGTAAAATTAATTCGCAACATTTATTCCTTGCAGATTTTTTGGGCGTAGATAGACCACTATTTATAGATGCATTGGTAACCCAGGCTAATACACCATCAAACCAATACCTGGTTGCAACTAAAAAACTGCAACAGGATGGCGAGATTCAGTTTAAGTGGCAGCAAGCACTTCCACCTGAGCATGTCGGTATTATTGCAAAACAAGAATCACTGTCGTGCTATTTACAGGGGACTATTCGCCGTGCTGATTTGCTCGGCAGAATGCTTAAAACAGATAAATCCAGTGTATATAAACCAGGAGCATTGGCGAGCAATCATTTTGTGTTTATTTGCTTAGCCTCATTATGGCAGCGTGAGAATTTGTGGGATTTGTTGATGCAAATACTCCATGATGGTTTTTATCGTATCAATAATGAGTTAAGCCCGATCCCACTGAATTGTAAGATTGTGCTTGTAGGTTCAGGTTTGTCATATAGCCAACTTCGAGTTGAAGACAGGCACTTTAGTCGCCATTTTCCACTACTGGCTGAAATGAGTAATGAAGTTGATTTAACTCAGCATCCTGAATCTGCCTATGTGCAGTGGCTGAACGTACTTGCTCACGGTGAATCAGTTGAGTTAGAACAGTCAAGTTTATTACCGTTATTCTGGTACAGCTCTCGTTTGGTTGAACATCAGCAGCGCTTAAGCTTAAGTATGTTGGAATTTAGACAACTATTAGGTCAAGCAAAAGCTTATTCAGGTCAATCGACTCTAAATGCAGCTGCGATAGCTAAAGCACTGGAAAAATTAAAATTTCGCCACAATAGCTCTGAAGTCTATTCAGCTCAAAGTTTTGATGATAATTTCATCAATCTGCCCACTAAAGGCGCGATGGTGGGACAGATTAATGCCCTAACTGTTATTGATACTGGCGATTATACTTATGGTGAGCCAGCGCGTATTACCTCCTCAGTACATTATGGCGATGGTGAAGTGGCAGATATTGAACGTAAATCAGAACTGGGTGGCAATATTCATGCTAAAGGCATGATGATTCTATCGGCGTGTTTGTATCGTATTTTTGGTCGTGATGCGCCTCTTCATCTTAATGCTAATATTGTGTTTGAGCAGTCTTATCAAGAAATTGATGGCGATAGTGCTTCACTTGCAGAGTATTGTTGCTTAATGTCTGCAATAGCAGAGCAACCTATCATCCAGAGCTTAGCGGTTACGGGTGCATTAGATCAGTTTGGCAACGTGCAAGCCATTGGTGGTGTGAATGAAAAAATTGAAGGCTTCTTTAATTTATGTCAACGCCGCGGTTTAACTGGCGAGCAAGGTGTTATTATGCCAAAAGCCAATGTATTGCAACTTAACCTAGAACCTAGTGTTATTGAGGCTATTGATAACGGATTGTTTCATATCCATGCTATTGAACACATAGATCAAGCCGTTGAGTTATTGATGCAAATGCCAGCTGGCGTTGCCAATGAAGATAATGATTTTGCACCAGATACGCTTTACGGATTAGTACAACAACGTTTAGATAAATTAGCCGGGCAAGATGATGACGACGTAGAACTAAACTTTTTTGCTAAATTGTTAGCTAGATTACGAATTATTTAGTGATCGGAGTTGTTTAGCTTACACGTGTTCGCTATCTTGTTTGTATTATCAGTCAATTAAGTGGTATCGATTTAAATGGAAAAAGCTAATAGTTTCACCAAAGAGCAACTTGTGGCATGTGGTCATGGCAACCTTTTAGGCCCAAATAGACCGCGTTTACCTGTCGACAATATGTTGATGATTGATCGCATCGTTACCATTAATGAAGATGGCGGTTTATACGGTAAAGGTGAAATTATTGCCGAACTCGATATCACACCTGATCTCTGGTTTTTTGATTGCCATTTTATCACCGACCCTGTAATGCCTGGCTGTTTAGGATTGGATGCTATGTGGCAGCTTGTCGGGTTTTTCCTGGGTTGGGAAGGCGCTGAAGGCAAAGGTCGCGCATTAGGCGTCGGTGAAGTGAAGTTTACAGGCCAAGTATTGCCTGATGCAAAAAAAGTCACTTACAAGCTTAATATTAAACGTAAGATCCACCGTAAACTGGTAATGGGTATTGCGGATGCCACGATGGAAGTTGATGGCCGTCAAATATATTCAGCCACTGATTTAAAAGTAGGTATTTTCAGCGACACATCGACGTTTTAATCGCACGACTTTATGTCCAAATAGCTTAAATATACACTAATGCCCTGCGATACTATCGCGAGGGCATTTTATTAAGTGCTGCTCGTCGTTAAGCGTCACTTATTAAATAAGCCATTAAGACGGCCATCAATACCTTCACGCCACCCGCCTAACCATTGAGACCGTGAATCCAGATTCGAATGGGGACAAACCTCCTTAGAACGCCCTCCTACTCCGGCTTGAAATCCTTTTGAAAATGCTCTGTCTAAACGATCTCTTTTCTGTCTTTTCATGCATGAGTCCTCTTCTATTATAGGCTTCTGTTTGACATGATGAAGTTGAAGCCTTGAATATAGAAATAGATCGTTTTTTGACCAAAATCAATTAAAAAAAACACTATTTTAATGATCTTTTATTAAGGCATTGAGAATTAAGTTAAAAAAAATCGAGGAACTTATCCTCGATTTTTTGTGCTTTTAGACTACTCTCGTTTCAAGAGCCTATTCGCTTAGATTATAGTAAGACTATTTTTTTACTCGGCGACGTAACCATAATAATGGCAAAGTAAATAACCAAGCAAAACTGGCTGCCCCTTTACGCACATAAGAGCCTTCATCAACAGAATCAGTAGTAGTACATGCTTCACCTGGTGTTTGCTTTAAAATAACCATACGCGGTAAATATGCAGTCACAGGATCACCATTACCGTTTAGTTCGAATAGTGGCAGGTTATTTTCACCCACTAGCACATTACCCGATGCATCGGTTTGATATTGTGGCTTACGAATATATGCTGTGCCTACGATAGTACCGTCTTCATTAATACCATTAGCTTCAACGATTTGAATATCAGTATTATAAGTTAGGATTTCACCGGTACCATCTTGGATACTCACTTGATGACGAACCCAATCACCATCGGTATTTTTTTGGTAACCTTTAGACCCGCATGTAAGGCGATCGTTTAAATTAACAAATTCACTGGTGGTATTATCAAATAAGAACCCCACTTTTGGGCGAGGTTTTTCTTTATCGTAAGTTGATTCAATATAACCAACAACTTGTCCTTTATTGTTAATATCTTTAGGCTTGCTGCTTAAATCCGACAATGAAGACTGGAAGTCGTTAGGTGTTACGATACCTTGATCTGGATTATTAGTGTCTAAGGTAAAGAATTTATCACGTAAATAACCACCAATATATTTACGGTAACTGCCCACTAAAATACCATCGTCGTTAATATCATACGCAATAGAGTTGGTGACTTGGTTATCCATACTAACCCAATTATATTGATACTCTCCACTGGCATCCTTTTTCCAGTAAGCTGCATCAAAATATAATTTATCGGTATTGCCATTACGATATACATGCGAGCGACCAGCAACATCACTATTGCTGTTAACACCTAATCCTTGGGCGGTATAAATTAGTGTTGAATTCGTAGCGGGAGTTAGCCCTAACGGTAATTCAGTACGCTCAGGTGTACCATCAGCATCTAGATTATTTAAATCCCATACTAATGCGCGTGTTTGGTAAAGAATATAACGACGGCTATTCGCGTCTGGATACTGTGAGTTTTGCACACAAATAGCCAGCGGCGTAGGGTTATCTGCATCGGTATCTTCTGCAGTCGTAATACAACTATCTACACGGACTTCACTAGATGAAGCTAATGCAGTACTACCATAACCCACTACAAGGTTGTTATCATTTACTTTTGATGCAACAGATGAACCGCCTAGCTCAACAGTTGCAGCACTAGTATCACCGTCCTGTAGACGTTCATAAGTGGTATAAGGAGGTAATAATGAATATTCAACATCATCTTTTACCGCAATGGCACGTAGCTCAAAGTCACGATAATACCAAAGCTCTTGTGTGGTGCTGGTGCCTTCATAGGCCAAAGTCTTTTGTTCACCAGTATAAGAACCTACTTTAGTACCATTAGTGTTTAGACCGTAAAAGAAGGTATCAATTGAATTAACAACTACCTCACCGTCACTGTCTACATCAGTAGGATTAGTGGTACCCGCTAAACTAAAAAATGTAGGCTTCCAAGCACCTTCAGCAGCATTTGCACTGGTTGTTATGGTGAAGTTATTTGCTTCAATTGGTGTTAATACTGAATAGGAAATTGTTTCAGCATCAGAAATACCATCTTCAACATCAATGATCCCGCCTTCAATGTCTTCAGCACTAAGTTTCTTTTTACCTTTTGAAATGCCGACGACTTCATCTTCACTGTTCACCGCCATGGCATAACCATTACGTGTACCGTCAATGGTGCCATTTAAATCGAAATTTTCGATATTAACAATTTCGTATACTGGCGCCGCTTGGGCTGATCCAATGACACTTAATACACCTATCGCTACGAGGGATAAGGCTTTATCAAACTTTAACTTCATGCAACTATTCCTGTTTTATTATGCTTTACTTCAGTGACTCAAGCTCTTCCCATCGCTCGAAGCAAACTTCTAAACTGAGCTCTTTTTCTGTCAACAACTGCAGCGTTTTATTAACCGAGTCCTGTGGTTGACTATAAAAATCAGCATCACCGGCAGTTTTCTGTAATTGGGCAATGTCTTGTTCGAGTTGTTCCATTTGACTCGGAAGCGTTTCTAATTCTTTTTGCAATTTATAAGACAGCTTTTTAACTGTTTTATCAGGTGCACTTACAGGTTTGGTTTCAACCACTGCTGGAGATTGGACAACACTATCAGCAACTGGTTCCTCAGAATAAAACTTTGCTCCTTGAGCAACAGCATCTTGGTAACCACCAACATACTCGGCCCACTGACCATTTCCTGCAAACCACCAACTGCTGGTAACGGTATTGTCAATAAATGCTCTATCGTGACTCACTATCAATAATGTGCCTTCAAAATCAGCAAGTAGTGACTCTAACAACTCTAACGTCTCAATATCAAGATCGTTTGTTGGTTCATCAAGAATAATTAAATTCGCAGGGCGTAATAATAATCTAGCCAGTAGCAAACGATTCTTTTCGCCACCAGAAAGTGCTTTTACCGGCGTACGAGCACGCATTGGTGAGAATAAAAAGTCTTGAAGATAACTGAGAATATGACGATCTTGACCATTAATGGTCACAGTACTCTTACCCTCACCCACGTTTTCTTCAACTGTTTTCTCAGGGTCAAGTGCTTCACGATACTGGTCAAAATAAGCGATATCTAACTTAGTACCCACTTTAATTTCGCCAGATTGAGGTTGTAACTTTTCAATCAATAACTTAATTAAAGTTGATTTACCACAACCGTTTGGACCGATCAACGCTATACGGTCACCACGCATTACCGTGGTACTGAAGTTTTTAACTAAGTTTTTATCAGGTAGATTATAATTAACATCTTTAATATCAAATACTAACTTACCAGAACGTTCAGTATCAGATACTGACATTTTAGCATTACCTTGGCGATTTAAGCGCTCGCTACGTTCGGTACGTAATGCTTTTAATGCTCGAACACGGCCTTCATTTCGAGTACGACGAGCCTTAACACCTTGACGGATCCAGGTTTCTTCGTCGGCAAGTTTTTTATCAAAGTGCGCATTTTTCTCTGCTTCAACGCGTAACCATTCCTGCTTACCATCTAAATAGGCTTGATAATTGCCAGGAAACGAAATGACCACACCACGATCTAAATCAACGATACGAGTCGCCATTCGTTGAATAAAGCCACGGTCATGGCTTACAAACACGATAGCGCCTTTAAAGCTTAATAAAAATTGCTCTAGCCACTCAATAGTATCGATGTCTAAATGGTTGGTTGGTTCGTCAAGTAACAGTAAATCAGGGTTCACAACAAGTGCGCGAGCTAATGCTACTTTACGCTGCCAACCACCAGACAATTCATTTAATGACTGATCAGGATCTAGGCCTAACAACTGGCAGTTTTGAATAATCCGCGAATCTAATTGCCAACCATCATTGTGATCTAACACTTCTTGCAGACGTTGCATTTGATTAAGCATGCGTTCCATCTGCTCAGGATTAGCATCAGCAACATCGTGAGATAGTTGATGATATTTTTCTAAGGCTTCGCCAATTTCTTTAAGGCCTGCTGCAATATAGGCGTAAACAGTTCCTGTTTCAGCTTTAGGTGGATCTTGTTGCAAGCGACTCACATTAACGTCATTTGCAATATTAAACTCACCATCATCAAGTAGTACATCACCTGATAATACTTTCATTAAACTTGATTTACCGGCACCGTTGCGACCAACGATACACACGCGCTCACCCGGTTCAATGGTAAAGTCTGCATTTAGCAGCAAAGGAATGTAACCGTAGGCTAACGAGCCATTATTAATACGTACCAGACTCAATCTAAACTCCTAAAAAATCTTGTAATTGTGCGGCATCGAAAGGCCAGAATAATTCACGTTCGCCCTGTACAAATACAGGAATACTCATGCTATAGCGATCAACAAGTGATGCGTTATCACAAATGTCAATATGCCGATAATCTATTGCGGTTTGTTCAACCAGTGCTTTGGCAATATCACACAGATGACAACCCTCGGTGTGATAAAGCACATAAGCGACTACATTACTTTGTTGCATGGGTCAGTAACCACACATTATGGATATGTGGATTACGTTTATAATCCAATGGTAAACATAAATGGTCAATATTGGTTACGTCGATACCGGCTTGGTTCAACGCTTCAGTATCCATTTTAAATTTACGTTTGTTATTTGAAAAAACAAGCTCACCATTTGGAGATAGAAGCTTAATTAATCCGCCTAACATTTCCACATGGTCGCGTTGTACATCCCAACTATCTTCCATGCGTTTTGAATTTGAAAACGTCGGTGGATCAATAAAAATGAGGTCAAACTTCTGATGACTATTCTCTTTTATCCACTGCAAACAATCTGCTTGAATAAAATCGTATTTAGCGCCCGACAAACCATTTAAGGCAAAGTTTTCTTTGGCCCAATTAATGTAGGTATTAGACATGTCGATTGTGGTGACAGATTTTGCCCCACCAATCGCAGCATGTACAGATGCTGAGCCTGTATAAGCAAATAAGTTAAGGACATTTTTACCCTTAGATTTATCGCCGACTAATTTACGCGTAACACGATGATCGAGGAACAAACCGGTATCTAAATAACCCGTTAAGTTAAGCTTGAATTTAGCACCATATTCTTCAGTGATAACCTCAACTTTACGCTCATCAATCTTTTGATACTGATTAGCACCTTTTTGACGTTCACGGGTTTTTAAGGTAATACGATCAGGATGAATACCTAAAGCACCAGGCAATGCTAATAGCACATCACTAATACGACGCTTAGTGACCGCTTCAGGGATAGTGGCTGGAGCTGAATACTCTTGAATAACCACATAATCGACATATCGATCAATCGCAACGTTATATTCTGGCAAGTCAGCATCATATAAACGATAGCTGTCAATGCGCTCTTTTTTAGCCCATTTTTCAAACTGTTTTACGTTCTTTTTAATGCGATTAGCAAATGCTGGAGCGATGTCGATGATATCAACACCCTCAGGCAATTCTGGTACATCTCGACGAGTACTGTTTGCGTGTAAGGTATAAATGTTAAAGGCACATTCTAATGCACCGTTAAACATCTTCATCTGTTTATCAGCTTTAAGCTTAAGCGAAGATATGAGCTCAACATCACTGCATAACATGGCTATTTTCCAGCCACCAAACTCTTTTTTAAACTTATCGCCGAGTTGATAATAAAGTTGTAAAAGCTCAGTGACATTGCCTAAACGCTCACCATAAGGTGGGTTAGAGATCAAAAAACCTTCACTTACAGGAGGTGTTACATCGAGTGCATCAGATACGCTAAATTCAATTAATTCAGCCACTCCGGCATTCTCAGCATTGCGTTTAGCAATAGAGATAAGGTGAGGCTCTATATCTGAACCGTAGAACTTGAGTTTACAACGGCTTTTACCCAAGGTTGCACGCGCTTGAGCTTCGTCAAATATAACCTTCCACATTGCTTTATTGTGGCTCTGCCAATTTTCGAAACCAAATTTTTCGCGTTTTAGTCCTGGCGCAATATCAGCAGCCATTAATGCCGCTTCTATTAGTACCGTGCCACTACCGCAAAATGGGTCAAGCACAGTGATAGGATTAGCTTGCCAACCACTGCGTACCAACATATTAGCCGCAAGGTTTTCTTTTAATGGGGCTTCACCCGTAGTTGAACGGTAGCCACGCTGATGTAATGAAGCGCCAGAGAAGTTCATCGAAATAGTCAGCTGACCATTTCGATAATGGGCATCAATTTTAAAATCTGGATTAACGCGTTCCACATCTGGACGAGGTGTACCATCGTCACGAAAGCGATCAACAACGGCATCTTTAATTTTCAGTGCACCAAATTGAGTGTTATTAATAAAACCACCCGTACCATGAAAATCAATACTAAAGGTTTTTTTATAGGAAAAATGCGATGGCCAATCAATACAGTATGCTGCGTTGTAGAGCTGCTCGGCTGAATCACAAGCTCCTTTATAGATAACTAATACAATACGGCTCGCTAATCGAGTCCATAACGTAATTCTATAAGCCAGCTCTAGGGAGGCAGTAAAATACACTCCAGCAACACTTTCTTTAACGTCGGTTGCACCAAACTCTTTAAGTTCAGATGCAAGGCTATATTCGAACCCCTTTGGGGCTGCAGCAAAAAAATTAAACATGTATTAGTCAGTCATCGGTTACGCAAAATTCAGTGCAGCATTATACCTGCTCAAACACATAACCCCAACGACTTATCGAAATGGGCTGTTAAATTCCCCTATTTTAAGGTTAATTACCCAATATTGTACGATAAAGCAGTGACTCGCTTATTTTACCAGCAAACAAATGATTGGCTCTAGATTTTACTTGCAAATATAAACGGGGATCGCTATAGTTCGCCCCGCTTTGAAGCAGACCGTTAAACACGCTAACTAGCCAGTTTAATATGATGATTTAAAGCAGCGTTTCGGACGCGGGATGGAGCAGTTGGTAGCTCGTCGGGCTCATAACCCGAAGGTCGTAGGTTCAAGTCCTACTCCCGCAACCATTTCTTTAATCAATAGAATAAAAACATTGATAGCGTTTTATCGGACGCGGGATGGAGCAGTTGGTAGCTCGTCGGGCTCATAACCCGAAGGTCGTAGGTTCAAGTCCTACTCCCGCAACCATTTCTTTAATCAATAGAATTAAAACATTGATAGCGTTTTATCGGACGCGGGATGGAGCAGTTGGTAGCTCGTCGGGCTCATAACCCGAAGGTCGTAGGTTCAAGTCCTACTCCCGCAACCATTTCTTTAATCAATAGAATTAAAACATTGATAGCGTTTTATCGGACGCGGGATGGAGCAGTTGGTAGCTCGTCGGGCTCATAACCCGAAGGTCGTAGGTTCAAGTCCTACTCCCGCAACCATTTCTTTAATCAATAGAATTAAAAGATTGATAGTATATTCGGACGCAGGATAGTGTAATTGGTAATTTGTCGGACTCAGCTTTTTATAAATAAAGAGTCGAAGGTCGTAGTTTTTATCAAGTCCTACTCCCGCAACCATTTCTTTAATCAATAGAATTAAAACATTGATAGTGTATTCGGACGCGGGATGGAGCAGTTGGTAGCTCGTCGGGCTCATAACCCGAAGGTCGTAGGTTCAAGTCCTACTCCCGCAACCATTTCTTTAATCAATAGAATTAAAACATTGATAGTGTATTCGGACGCAGGATAGAGCAATTGGTAACTTGTCGGACTCAGCTTTTTATAAATAAAGAGTCGAAGGTCGTAGTTTTTATCAAGTCCTACTCCCGCAACCATTTTCTATTAGTAATTCTCTCATTTGAATTAATTCCTTTTTTAAATCCTTAAAACCCCATTGTACAATTGGCTCCTAGCGTAATGCTCAGCTTTTTATAAACAAAGAGTCGAAGGTCGTAGATTTTTATCAAGTCCTACTCCCGCAACCATTTTCTATTATTATATCTTTCCTAGTAATTCCCCTGCTTTAATTATCTGCACCTAAAACTATATTTTTATCGTGCCCCTATTTTTATATTTTAACCTCAATATCACATCTTAATTAATTTGTATAGCTCGTCCAGAGAGTATGAAATGATTAGTGTCACTTGCCGGACTCAAAAAATAAAAACGGTTATGAGCCCAGACGACATTTATACCCCTGAACAAAAAATATTAACGTCATCAGTTGAGTCTATTTCTAGTGCGTTATTTGGATGTTGGTAGCGATAACTTCCACCAACTGAGCATTCCGCCTTCAAGTTGATATACATCTGTAAATCCAAACTGTTTAAGCTTTCTAACCCCTGGGATACTTCGATGGGCAGATAGACATATCACGACAGTTGTTAGGTCTTGTGATAATTCAAGCTGCTTTATCGCATCAATTGAAAGCGACGTGATAGGCAGATTTATCGAGCCTTCAATATGCGACTTGTTCCATTCCATTTTTGAGCGCACATCAATTATCTGAATATCATATTTCTGGAGTCTTTTGTACACGCCTTGGGCATGCATTTCAGGTACCTTACCAAACGGTAACCACTGACACATTTTGATTAATATCGACATCTATGAATCCTAATATTGATTGTTAACGTGTTTGCCTAACAAAGCTTGATTCAGAAGCATTCATTACCAAGTCATCAAGCTAAATAGTAGTAAGTTAGCCCTAATGGCAAACATCATTATGAATGGCGATTGCCTTTCCTATCTCTAATGTCTACCACACAAGTCGTTTCATCAAGCTTTGATCCACTATTTATATTACTGACTTGAAATCTGACATTAAACAACAATCAAGAAACCGAGTTTTTTTGAAATGTTATGCTCTGGAAATACATGATGCAGTAGCATTATATTAACCATGCGATTATGCAGCACTGGCTTGCTCTATTTACAGTCATTGTTGTCGACGGTCTTGTGTTACAACGCATCAATAAAAATGCCGAATAATTTCTCATTCGGCATTATCTAAAGTGCAATACGGTTCTTGTATCAAAGTTACTTCAACCAGTGTTTCACTCTGGTGCGATTATTATTGTCTCGGCTTTGCTTAATCAATTCATCATCAGCTCTAATTTGGGTCGTTTTAGCTAAACGGTCATAGAGCAAAACATTCACTGATGCAGCTAAATTCATACACCCTACCGTCGGTACATACACAACATTATCAGCAGCATCGATTAGTTGTTGTGGAATAGTGCCATCTTCGGGGCCAAAGATATAAAACGCATTATCTGGATGAATAAATAAAGGCAACGGTGTTGCACCAACAACAAGATCAACACACACTATCGTCGCGCCATCGGGCACGCTATCAAGCAATGACTCTACGCCCACCAAGGGAATGCGTTTGGCTGCATCTTTTGTATCAACATCATATTGGGCATCACCAGATTTTGCCGCTAGCTCGTAGCGTTTTCCGGTATAGCAAACATTATCAACACTATAGCAACCTGCAGCACGCATAATGCCGCCAACATTAACCGGAGTCTTAGGGTTGACTAAACCAATAGTGACTTGCAAAAAAGGATTTACCATAAAAGCAGCTTATCTATCCTAATTATGCCGCTTGAGCGACAATACGTTGACGTAACTGCTGCCATGCAGCCTCTACTAATGAAAAATCATGCTCGCCTAATTCTTCGTTTGCCAACGCCAGGCATTTAACCAATTTTAGATCTAGCGCAGGTAAATCTTGTTCGGCTTCTATTTCTAACTCTGCTAATACAACGGCGACATGGCCTTGTAAATAACCACATGCAAACAACGCGTCATCGTCGCTGTGGCTAACACTGTCTTCAATCCAAGATTCTAATGCTGCATCATACTTTTCTAACATGTTCTAATTCTCCACTAAATCTGGGTTGGCTACTTGATACATCACATAATCATGGTAACCCGTGACTATTTTATAATAGCCAGTAAGTGCTTTATCTAATTCAGGGTCGCCACTATCCACAATAAGTGGTCTGCCTTCAAGTGCTTTTAACTTAGTTTTTGTCGCTAGGATTAAAATATTATCTTTTTCTATTTGCCGGATGAGCTCAGGTGATAACTGCTGATTGCCGCGACCTAAAATATGTCCTTGCCCACCAATTAAGGTAATCACCAATTTTACGCTAGAAAATTTAGTTTTATCGGCGGTTAATGCAAGTAATTGTTGCGCTGTAACGTCCTTAGCAATAACACTTTTATGTTGAATAACATCAATACCAAGCAAAGTATTATCTAAATCTAAGTCTTCCATTACTGCCGCTACGGTACTCCCAGAACCCATGATATAAAGTTCATCTTCCATTGATTCAATCACATCAGCGGCAATGTCGGCCAACACTAACTCATCAACTTCTTTGCCGCCCATTTTAACCGCTTGTATATAACGAGGCGCCGCAGGAACCGTCATTTCACCAAATTGTTTCGCTTTTACAATTCCCAGCCTAAATGCAACTTCGTCAATATCCATTACATCAGCTGACATCAAACTGACTAACTCACCTTGTAACAGCATACTGACTACCACCCCAGAAGCATGCGGGGTAATACCGTATACCCCAGAATGAATTTTCACTCCAGCAGGGACACCTAATACAGGGAATGAGTCATCAACCACAGCGTAAATATCGCGAGCAGTACCATCACCACCAGCAAATAAAAGTAAATCTAAATGATGACCGAACAAGCATTTCACTGCTTGCTGCGTATCTAGCGCAGATGTGCTGTTAGCACCCGAGGATACGGCGGAGATATACACATCTTGAGTAGTAAAACCCATTTGACGACATAACTTCCCCCCCATATCACCAGATGCGGTAATAATATCAATTTGATGCGCAAACGGTAAAATAACATCCAGAGCTTGTTGCATACGTTGTTGTGCTCTGGGAGTAGCACCTTTTGCAATAGCTTGTTCGGCAACGCCATCAGAGCCTTTTAAACCGACACTCCCACCAAGGCCAGCCAATGGATTAATGATAACCCCTAAGCGAAAACGTTTCACACCGACTCCTTGCAGTTATTATTGCTACTATTTTTGTTATTGCGACAAGACGATTAATCTTAACTTTGAAGCTTGCCTGTTGATCCTTCACCATTGATATTAGGGATCATTAATACAGCAAACATTGATAACAATGCGCAAGCAGCAGCAAATACCCAAACCCACATAGTTTGGCTACCATCGCCCCAAATCATACCACTTATCCATGTGCCTAATGCACCGCCAACACCAAAGCTGACACTGGCATATAATGCTTGTCCGGTGCTGCGATGGCTGACATTAAAGTGGCGGTGAATAAAATGAATTGAAGCTGCATGGACCAAACCAAAAGTAAATGCATGCAATAACTGGCTGATGACTAATAATGAAACGTGTTCAACACCAAAGGCTAGCAGTAACCAACGAATAGCAGTCAGTAAAATACTCACTACAAGTAATACTCGAATACCATATTGGCGAATAAGGCGGGATGAATAAAAGAAAATAATAATTTCGGCAAGGACACCTAAGGCGACTAGCATTCCAGCGATAGTTTCAGAGTAACCAACCTGTTTTAGATACAATACAAAAAAACCATAAAAAGGTCCGACACTCATCTGTAGTAACATTGCAGATAACATAAACCATACCAATGAGGCATCAAAGGTGAGTTTAGGCCGTTCAGATTTATTGACTACCACACTGCGGTTCGCTGGTAATGGTAATGAGCACGCGAACAAGCCTAAAAATAATATCATGCCCATATAAGGCAATACTTCTGGACCCCAGTGATCAATCGCTAATCCACCACTGATCACTAAAATAATATAGCCTACACTGCCCCAACTGCGAATAGCGCCATATCGCTCAGCTTTATCACCTAGGGTTTCTAACGTAATCACTTCCAGTTGAGCTAAAATCGCATTCCAAAAAAATGTATAGACCGCCAGACTAATGGCTAAATATACAAAGCTGCCATCAAAGAAAAAACTAATGTAAGTAATCGCCGCCGCACAAGAACCTAATTTAATTAACTCTGAGCGCATACCGGTTCTATCGGCTACAGCGGCCCACACGTTAGGTGCGACAATTCGAGTGGCCATTAATATCGCCAACAAAAAGCCAATCTCTTGGGCATTGAAACCTCGGCTATCAAAGAAAACCCCCAAATAGGGAACCATGATGCCAAGAATAGAAAAGAAAAAGAAATAACAGGCGCTAAGCCAGCGTAAATCTGGTTCAGCGCGTTTCAATGAGGACATTAGCGCATTCCGATAACGGGTGTTTGACTGGTAACATCTTGGTTTTGCGCACGATGTCTTAATAAGTGATCCATCAATACAATTGCTAACATCGCTTCAGCAATCGGTACTGCACGAATTCCAACACAAGGATCATGGCGACCCTTGGTGATCATCTCAATAGCGTCACCTTGCACAGTCATACTTTGACCTGGCACACTAATACTTGAAGTAGGTTTTAACGCAATATGAGCCACGACAGGCTGACCAGATGAAATGCCACCCAGTACGCCACCAGCATGATTCGACGCAAAGCCTTGTGGTGACATTAAGTCGCGACCTTCTGAGCCTTTTTGAGTAACAACCCCAAAACCATCACCAATTTCAACGCCTTTAACTGCATTGATGCCCATTAACGCATGCGCAATGTCGGCGTCAAGACGATCAAATACTGGTTCGCCTAATCCCACCGGAACACCAGTGGCCACGACAGTAATTTTGGCACCTATCGAGTCGCCTGATTTGCGTAAACCACGCATATACTCATCTAATGCGTCTAACTTACTCGCATCAGGGAAGAAAAAAGCATTTTTTTCAATTTGAGCCAAATCGATAGTTTCTGCACAAATAGGCCCTAACTGAGCAAGGTAGCCATGAATGTTAATGCCATGAACCTGTTTAAGGTATTTTTTTGCAACGGCGCCAGCAGCAACGCGCATTGCCGTTTCACGGGCAGATGAACGACCACCGCCACGATAATCACGCATGCCGTACTTTTGCTGATAGGTATAATCTGCATGACCAGGACGAAAAGTGTCTTTAATATCAGAATAATCTTGGCTGCGTTGATCGGTATTCTCAATCAACAAACCAATCGAGGTGCCAGTCGTTTTGCCTTCAAAGACGCCTGACAAAATTCTCACTTCATCAGGCTCACGGCGCGCAGTGGTGTAACGAGATGTGCCAGGGCGACGACGGTCTAAATCATGTTGCATATCTTCAACAGTTAATTCAAGTCCTGGCGGACAACCATCAATGATACAACCTAACGCAACACCATGGCTTTCACCAAAAGTTGTCACCACAAAATTTTGACCAATACTATTTCCTGACATGAGCGTTAACTACCTCTATATAAATTCATTACAATACGTTAGCTGTACCTGCCTATTATTCACTATCTTTATAGATGGCGAAAAGTGATTCATTTTCAACTAGCTGATCACGGGTTAGCACAAACACGCCATCACCGCCAAATTCAAAATCAACCCAAGTAAACGGCATATCAGGATATTGCTCAATCAAATGAACCATTGAATTACCAACTTCAACCACCAGTAAACCTGTTTCTGTTAAATAATCAGCTGCATTGGCTAAGATACGCTTGGTTAAATCTAAGCCATCATTGCCAGATGCTAAGCCGATAGCAGGTTCGTGATGATACTCATCAGGCATATCACCAATATCTTGTGCATCAACGTATGGTGGGTTCGACACAATTAAGTCGTAATGTTGGCCTTTGGGAATCGCCGAGAATAAATCGGATTGCATCGGGAAAACACGATCTAAGACTCCCAAAGATTCAATGTTAATCTGCGCGACTTCAAGTGCATCTTCACTAATATCTAATGCGTCAACTTCAGCATCTTCAAACGCATAAGCACAAGCAATGGCAATACAGGCACTACCAGTACATAAATCCAAAATGCGATTAACTGGTTTGTTGTATAACCAAGGGCTAAATTGATTATTAATCATTTCGGCAATGGGTGAACGCGGTACAAGTACGCGTTCATCTACGTAAAATTCAAGCCCTGCAAATTTGGCTTTATTGGTCAAATACGGTACCGGTAAACGTTCACGTACACGGCGAATAATCAATTCAACGATTTTATGTTTTTCGCTGCTGGTTAAATTACTTAAAATAACCTGCTGACCGATATCTTCTGGTAAGTGTAGAGCATCAAAAACCAATGCAATGGCTTCGTCCCAAGCATTATCCGTTCCATGACCATAATAAATATTGGCATCATTAAAACGGCTGACAGCCCAACGCAACATATCCGCTATAGTACGTAACTCAGTGACAGCTTCATCTACAAAGATCTTATCCAAAACACGCTCCTTAAAAATTGTTCTACGCTATTGTAACTGATGTCTATTAAGATGACCTAGAATTCAATACAATACCCTCATGAAAGACGATAATTATGCAGACTTATCGCTGTTTAGTGCATTAATAGAGGGAATCAAACCGCTAAGGCAAGATACTCACCACTTTAAACAGCCTGTCAAAGCCAAACAGCAGTTCGAAATTAAAGAACAGCAGATCCATGCTGATAGCTATTTTTCGGATACATATCAGCCACTTCTGCCGGTCGACGGACCCATGCGTTGGATTAATACCAACACAGATAAGCATGAATTAAAACGCTTAAGACGGGGAGACTACTCACCCGATCTACTGCTTGATTTACATGGTATGCGACAAGCAGAAGCCAAACTTGAATTAGCCGCACTTATCCAAGCATGTGTTAAGCAAAACACGATTTGTTGCTGTGTGATGCATGGATATGGGATGGGGATTTTAAAACAACAAACACCAATGTGGTTGGCGCAACATCCAAACGTAAAAGCATTCCATCAAGCGCCAAAGGAATGGGGTGGTGATGCCGCGTTGTTAGTATTAATTGATATTGGTGAGCAACCTCACCGACGTTAATTTAGAGGTTGTAAGCGTAAGGAGTGTGAATAAAGGTAAGTGATGACTTACCTTTTTATGCCATAAAGAGAGAAAAACCGCAAATCAACATGCAGTAAACACTATGGATAAGTCAGTAGCGAATAACATCATTGCAAACGATATTACACAACAACTTGATGTGGTGCGGTCATTGCGACAAAACTAGCATTTTGCGCATGTTTATCAATGTGAGCTACTGCAGAGGTCGCAAACAATGGCGGCTCAATACCTGCAACAAGTTCGCTCACCATAAAACCTAAAATTGGCATATGGGCAATAACCAATACATTTTCAGCTTTATATTGCTCAGCATAAGCCAGCACAACATCTACAGCCCTTATGGCATCACCGGAAGGAGTGACATCATCAAGTACTAACCACTTACGGGGTTCTGATAAGTGTTTACTCACTTCTTGCCATGTTTGCTGCGCACGTAAATAAGGACTCACAATCACTAAATCAAAATGGCTAATCTGTTTTGCTAACCAATTAGCCATATAGCCTGTTTGGGTACGACCTGCATCAGTTAACTTTCGTTCTCTGTCTGACGGTGCATCAAAACCCGCTTCACCATGGCGCATCAAAAATAGCTGCATACTTCTCTCGTGATGTTTTTATTATCATTCTAAGCCAATTGTAGCGTTAATCAGCGCAACAACAAACCTAGAATTGAGCATATTACAATAAACTTTAGTCGATAATTGAATAAAACTAGCCAAGGTGATTTGCTAAAAAGTAATAACAAGATCAATATATAACAAGTTATCTTTTCTGGAGTCTCCTTTTGCCTGAATTTCCAGCAGTTTATAAAAGCCAAAATGATCATCGCCAATACCAATATCGAGTGTTAAATAATCAACTTCGAGTATTATTGGTTGAAGACATGCAATCAAATCAAGCGGCTGCATCAATGGCGGTGAGAGTTGGTCATTTTGACGATCCGATTGAGCGGCCTGGTATGGCGCATTTTCTTGAACATATGTTGTTTTTGGGTACCGAGAAATATCCAGACTCAGGTGAATACCATGCCTATATTAATCAACATGGCGGTAACAATAATGCATGGACAGGCACTGAACAAACTAACTTTTTCTATAGTATTAATGCTGAAGCTTTAGACGGCTCGTTAGACCGATTTAGCCAATTTTTCATTGCACCCAAGTTTGACTTAGAATTAGTCGATAGAGAAAGGCAAGCAATCGAATCTGAGTTCAGTTTAAAATTAAAAGATGATATTCGCCGCGTCTATCAAGTTCAAAAAGAAACGGTTAACCCAAAACATCCGTTTTCAAAGTTTTCTGTGGGTAATCAAGCAACACTAGCCGGTAAACAAGCAGACATCCGAGATGAGCTACTGGCGTTTTACCAACAACATTACAGCGCGAATATTATGACCCTATGCGTTGTAGCTCCCTGCCCTATTGCAGAGCTCGATATCATAGTCGAGCAATACTTTTCAAAAATCATTAATAGAAATGTAAGTAAGCACTATCCTTGTGAAGCAATGATAACCAAAGCTCAACAGCAAACACACATACAAATTATTCCATTGAAAGATCAAAAAAGAGTCAGCATCTGTTTTTCACTACCAGAGATAGACCAATTTTATAAACGTAAACCACTTACTTTCATCAGTCACTTACTTGGTAATGAAAGCCCAGGAAGCTTACTGTCATATTTAAAAACACAGGGTTTAGCTAATAATTTATCTGCTGGCGGTGGCGTTAATGGCTACAACTTCAAAGATTATTCAATCAGTATCCAATTAACCGACAAAGGGTTTACAGAACTGGACGAAGTAGTTACTTGCGTTTTTGAATACATTGAATTAATTAAGCAACAAGGTGTTCAAGCATGGCGTTATCAAGAACGAGCAAACTTACTTGATACCGCATTTCGTTTCCAGGAACAAATCAAAACCTTGGATTTAGCAAGCCATCTCAGCATTAACATGCACCATTACGATATTGAAGATATTATTTATGGTGACTATCGCATGGATGAAATGCTCGAGGATGAAACCCAGAAACTGCTAGAAATGATGTCGGTGAGTAACATGCGTCTCCTGACTGTAGCCAAAGAGTCTGCGGTTGATAATCAAGCTCAATGGTATGACACGCCTTATCAAGTGAGATCATTGCAACCTCAGAAAATAGCAAAATGGTCTACCGTTACTATTAGAGAAGCGCTAAAACTTCCAGAAAAAAATCCGTTTATTGTCGCCAATCCACAAGCGCGAGCAGATAAAAGTAATACGCCGGTACCGATCATTGTTGCTGAAGGAGAAGGTTATCGTATTTGGCATAAAAAAGATGATGAATTTAATGTCCCTAAAGGGCATCTATACTTATCATTAGACTCGGATCAGGCTAGCTCAACCCCCAGACAAGCGGCATTAACAAGGCTGTACGTCGAAATGCTTATCGATTATCTAACGGAACCAACATATCAAGCAGAAGTAGCAGGCTTAAATTACAATATCTACCCCCATCAGGGCGGAATTACTCTACATTTAACCGGTTTTACTGGCAATCAAGAAAAGCTACTGACCTTAATCATCAACAAAGCACGCGAACGTAACTTTACCGAACAACGCTTTAACATGATTAAAAAACAAATTCTAAGAAGTTGGAATAATGTAGCCCAAGCTAAACCAATATCGCAATTATTTTCCAGCCTGACAGTCACGCTACAAAAAAGAAGTTTTGAACCTGCAAGAATGGCTGAAGAGCTAATGCTACTAACACTTGATGATTTGCATAATCATGTGAGTGCATTCTACAAAAAGATTTACCTTGAAGGATTAGTTTACGGCGATTGGCTCGTTGAAGAAGCGCAACAGCTCGGCAAACGCTTGCAACATTTATTATCGTTGGTAACAAAACCAAGCACTGAAGCATCACGTGAACTAATCAATCTCGATAAAAGAGGCTCATTGCTTCGCGAAAAAAGTATGGCTCATCAAGATAGTGCGATTATTGTGTACTACCAGTCGCGTATGGCAACGCCAGAACGTATGGCATTATTTAGTCTACTTAACCACACCATGTCATCAACCTTTTTTCATGAACTGCGCACCAAACAACAATTGGGTTATATGGTTGGAACTGGCTATTTACCGCTAAACCGACATCCAGGGATGATTTTTTATGTGCAGTCTCCCACTACAGGCCCTAGGCAACTACTCGAAGCCATCGACGAGTTTATTGCAGACTTTAATTATGCGGTTATGCAAATCACCAATCAACAATGGGAAAGCACCAAACAAGGTATGATTAGCCAAATAATGGAACACGATACCAATCTAAAGACACGTAGCCAACGCTATTGGGTCAGTTTAGGAAATCGTGATTATCAATTTAATCAACGCGAAATAGTTGTAGCTGAAGTTGAAAAACTGACCAGAGCTGACTTGATTAAGTTTATGGTGGCTCACATGCGCAGTAAAGACTGTGATCGTTTAGTGCTGTTTAACAGCGGCGAACAACATCATAATCAAGCAAGCCTGAGATCAGACAACATGATCAAAGACTTAAAAACATTTAAGCAGCAAGCTGAAAAGTTTCAATTTTAATGAGTGTTTTTGGCTGGAAAATATCCACATAGAAACAAGCTAGTATTATGTTAACAACATTATAGCAATCAAGGTTAACAGTATGACACACTAAATAAAACTTTTGTATTACCTAACTAATTGATTAAAAAATAACTATTAATCGATTTGATGGGAATAATTGAGTAATATTCTATCAATCACACCTTTTTTGTTAACATGCTTTTGACAAAGGCCCCACTTTCTGAAAAAGTAGACAATTCATCAACTTCTACGCGGCATCAAAAGAGAATAAGTATAAATCTATGCCTAAAATTCTACTGTTTATCTGTGTTTACTTTATTTTTAGCTTTGGCGCTACGGCCATTGAAGCTGACAACACAGAATCAAATTTCGATCTACTACTAAACTACACTAATTATGGTGTTGCTGATGGTTTATCCCAGGATACAGTAACGGCCATAGTAGAAGATCCAGAGGGTTACGTTTGGGTTGGTACTATCAATGGATTGAATCGTTTCGATGGCAATGAATTTAAGCAATTCTATGCAGAAGAAAATGCAAATTCTCTACCCAGCTCTTTTATTCGTAATTTACTTATCGATGACAGCGGTGTTCTGCAAATCGGGACAGACAAAGGTCTCGTTCAATTTGATAAAGATACAGAGTCATTCACCAGAAACAGTATCTCAACTCAAATTGGTGAACAAGCCATTTGGTCAATATCAAAACAAGATGGTGAAATTTTTATTGGTTTGAATGAAGGGTTTATATCTTATAATAGCAGATCATTAGGTATTATTTATTCGTTAAAAAACAAAAAAATAAAAGAAGTAAAAAAAGTAATTAGATTTAAAAACTTTTTCTATATCAGAAATTATGAAGGTGATGTTTTCAAAAAAGAAAATGAAAAAATAGATCATATAGCAGAAAAAACAAATGAATTATCTTTAATAAATAACACTATTGTTATAGCTGCTGAAGATGGTGTCTACACTTACAATAAAAAACTAGAAAAAATATCAAACTTAAAATTGACAAGTATAGATTCCGACTCGAACGGCATCGTAACTATCAATAATAACAAAATTTTAAAAATAGTTTTTTTAGATGGAAAAATGACGACTTCTTCTCTTGGCACAATAGATATAGACCCAGAAAAACTTAAGAAAGCATTTGTCAAAAAAGAAAATGATAACATTTATATATCAAACTATATTGACGGATTTTTAAAAATATCTAGTGACAATAATATAATAAAAAAAATCAACAACAATAATGTCGGCGCTTGGTCAATGACAAAAGATTCAGGGAACATATACATTGTAAACAATAGTGATACTATAATTATCTATGATCTAAATCTTAAATTAAGTGATGAAATTGTTACTCAAATACCCCACGGTCCGAAATCAATTTTTGTAAAAAATAATAATATTTTTATAGGCTCACCAACTGGTTTGTTTTTAAAAAACAAGCTCAGCATTAATGAAAAAGAAAAAGTTATCATAAGTGGCACTATTTTTAGTATGAAAGAATTTGATGGCAAACTGTATATATCTACATCTGAAGGAGAGATATTTACAATAAACCTCTCAAATGGATCCGATTTTAATGTATCTCAGTTATTGCCAAAAACCAACTATCCGATCTATGACACATTGTTAGTTGATGATACATTATGGATTGCATCTCAAGATGGATTAAAAACACTAAACAATAACATTTTAAAAAGTATTTATAGTGATGACTTTGTTTTTAATATACTTAAAAGAAATGGAGAGCTTTATTTTGGTACACGAAACTCCGTATACTCTGTTGAAATAAGCAACAACACAAACATAAAAAAAATACTAGACCGAAAAAAAGTAATCTATTCCATAACTAAATTAAATGACACAATAACTGCAACATCTAATAGAGAAATAAACATTTTAGATTTAAAAAATAAAACCACTTATACGCTAAAAATTAGAAACGGATCGTTAGAAGATTATAATACACAATCCTCATTAGTAATTAACAATAAAATCCTTTTAGGCAGTAATGATGGAATTAGCTTAATAGATCCTGAGCTAGCAATAACGAATGTAAACAGTATGAAAACAAAAAAAATCCACCTCCAAGATTTGTTTTTATTTAATACAAAAGTAAATGTTGGCGAAAAAATATTACCTTCACCATTAGAAAGTCTTTCTGAAATAGTCTTAAAGTACTCAGACTATCCATTTAGCCTTAAATTTAATATTTTAGGTGATAGTAATGATGATTATGAATTTTTTTATTACCTTGAAGATTTAGAAAGAAACTGGTTATCAACTAACGGTAATGACACTGTCACATATACGAATTTATCCGCTGGTGACTACACATTTAGATTATTTGCAGAAAATCACTTGACAGGCAAGCGCACTGTAGAAAGAAAGTTAAAAGTTACTATCACCCCTCCTTGGTGGTCATCAAAATTAGCTACACTTTTATATTCAATTATATCATTAATAATTATATTTTTAATTTTCAGAGCTATTAATCGTCGTAGGCAAATACAAAAACAAATTGCCCAGAGTGAAGAACGCTTAAAATTATCTTTATGGGGTAGTGGCGACGAAATGTGGGACTGGGATATTGAAAGTGGTAAAATTTTCCGTTCTAATATCTGGGGCTCTTTAGATTTCCCTCAAGACGGTCGTCGTTCAGGTAATCCTGAAGAAGAAAGTAATATCCACCCTCTCGATAGAGATCGTGTGACAAGGGCGCTAAATGATCATTTCAATGCCCTAACAGATCACTTCGAAATAGCTTATCGCGTTAAAGCGCGCAACCAACAGTGGATCTGGATTTTAGACAGAGCCAAGATAGTTGAACGCGATCAAAAAGATGTCCCGCTTCGAATGACGGGCACCATTAAAGACATCAATAATATTAAGCAAGCAGAAGAACAACTTCGTTTATTCGCTAGAGCAATTGAAAATATTTCTGAAGGAATGTTTATTCTCAATGAGAAATATCAGTTTGTTGAAGTCAATAATGCCTGTTGCGAACTTGCAGCTTCAACAAAAGAAAAATTTGTCGATCAAATACTCCATTTCAGTCGTTATCCTGCCAGTTATTCTGAACAAATAAGAAACTTACTAAAACAACAAGGTCGTTGGAACGGGGAAATTGAAGCCAGTAAAGGTAAAGACAGCTATTTCTTGATGGAACTGACCATTGACGCTATATATAGCGAACAAGGTGAAACCAGTCATTACGTTGGTGTATTTTCTGATATAACTCGCCGTAAACAACAGGAAGAAGAGCTTAGAAAGCTGACTAACAATGACTTACTTACCGGTTTACCTAATCGTTCTAGTTTGCAAGTCACACTAAGTAACCTAGTCAAAAAAGATATTCATCACACCTTAATGGTGCTCGATTTAGATAATTTCAAGCGTATTAACGATTCTTTAGGCCATCAAATTGGTGATGATTTATTAATAGGTGTTGCTGAGAGAATTCAGTTAGCCATCCCAAAAAATGCCAGCTTATACCGTCTAGGCGGTGATGAATTTGCTTTACTGGTTGATCAACACCCTGACATAGGATCATGTGCCGCCATTGCAACACAAGTGATTAATTGCCTAAAACCAGCCTTCACTCTTAATAATGACTCTCTAGTGCTAGGCATTAGTATTGGTATTGTGCTTTATCCTGAAGATGAACAGAATGAGCAAGCATTATTACGTAAAGCAGATATCGCCATGTATCACGCCAAATCTGGTGGTGGCAACCGCTATCAGTTTTATTCAGAATCATTAAACCAAAATGCTTTACGCCAACTGGAAATAGAAAGCTTAATTCGGGAAGCGCTAAAAGATGATTTATTTGAAGTCTATTACCAACCTAAAGTAGATGTAAAAAAAGATCGCCTAACAGGTATGGAAGCATTAGTAAGGTTAAATCATCCGAAATTAGGCCTGATAGCGCCAAATGAATTTATTCCCCTTGCCGAAGAAAATGGTTTGATCGTTGAAATTGGTGATGTCGTCTTGCGAAAAGCGTGTTTTGCTGCACAGAAATGGCTGGAACTAGGATTGTTTAGTGGTCGTGTTGCTGTCAATTTATCGTCAAGACAATTTGCTCTGCCCGATTTACAGCAACGAATAGAGTCAATTTTACGACTCACAAAATTACCCGCTAAACACTTAGAGCTTGAAATCACTGAAGGAACTGTGATTAAAGATCCCGAACAAGCCATTAAAGTGATGCAGCAATTGGCTAAAATGGGCGTCAGCCTTGCTCTTGACGACTTTGGGACAGGTTATTCCTCTTTATCATATCTAAAACGATTCCCAATTAATTGCTTAAAAATTGATAAAACCTTTGTTGATGACATAGATAAATCTGACCGAGATCTTAAGATGGTCGATTCGATTATTACTATAGCCCACAACATGGGACTGACAGTGGTAGGTGAAGGGGTTGAACAAACCGCACAACTCAATATATTAAAAGCACTTAATTGTGAAGAAATTCAAGGTTATATTTATAGCAAGCCTATTAGAGAAGCAGACTTTGAGTTAATGCTGACTGCAGACAAAGTTAAATTTGAAGCATTAAACGGTACTTTAATGAAAAAATAAATATTTACCTCTTATATTTGGCATGACAAATGCTAATACAAGTTCAGTTGTCAAAATAATATTGTTATTTAACCCTGAGCTTCAATTGCTAAATATAAGAGAGATTAAAATGATTAAAGGAATGATTACAGTAGCAGTTTTATCGGCATTAGCTATCGGTAGCGTTACTATGATAAATGGACTTGAAAATCAAACAACCAGCATCCCTGGTCTTAAAGTTCTAGACACCCAAACAGCGAGCATTCCTGGTCTTAAAGTTCTAGACACTCAAACAGCAAGCATTCCTGGTCTTAAAGTCCTAGAAACCCAAACAGCGAGCATTCCTGGCCTTAAAGTTCTAGACACTCAAACAGCAAGCATTCCTGGTCTTAAAGTTCTAGAAACCCAAACAGCTAGCATTCCTGGCCTTAAAGTTCTAGACACTCAAACAGCAAGCATTCCTGGCCTTAAAGTTCTAGACACTCAAACAGCAAGCATTCCTGGTCTTAAAGTTCTAGACACTCAAACAGCAAGCATTCCTGGTCTTAAAGTTCTAGACACTCAAACAGCAAGCATTCCTGGTCTTAAAGTTCTAGACACCCAAACAGCAAGCATTCCTGGTCTTAAAGTTCTAGACACCCAAACAGCAAGCATTCCTGGTCTTAAAGTTCTAAACACCCAAACAGCTTAAGGAGAACCCTATGTTTACTTCTCTAAAAATAGCACTTGGTTTAGCAAAACCAGCTCGTAAAAAAGTAAAATTGCCTGAAGGTTTAAATCACCTTGAAGTTATCCAAGCCAGAGCTTGGTGGAAGTAATTTGTTAGATACTGATGATTAATAACTATCAGTTATAAAAAAAGGAGCATAAGCTCCTTTTTTTATTGTTTTGAATTTGAATTTTGATATAGCAAACTAAAGTGACTTTAGCCTTCTATTCTAAAACGGCCATGTTGCCGTACTTTCATATCGGCCAAGCGTTTGTGAGTACTATACAATGGGTAAGTGAGTGGACCTAATATACAACCGGCACATCCCCACCGCTTTACTGCTAATCCATGCTTATAAGCTGCGAAACCAAATAAAAAAACCACTACTAATACTCAATAAAACAAGTATGAATAACCAACTAAACTGCATTATCGTTGACTCCAAATAACTCAGCTAACGTAATCCCTACCTATGCATCATTACGACTCATCTTTGACTCGCAACTAATCATGTTAACGCCATAAGATGAAACTATTACAGTCTAATAGCGAAATATCATTCGTAACATCGTTTACGCCATCATTCTTAACTTATCATACTAAACAGCAGGTACTATACCGTAAAGAAACATTACTTGATTAAAAATCAGGCAAAAGCATTCCTTAGCCCAATAAAAAAGCGGCAATAGATTGCCGCCTTTTTACAATTTGATAACTAAACGTTATCAATACCAAACACTAGGTTTACTTTTTATAAAATTGGCTGCCATCGCTAGCCATTTTGACTAACGTATCGCACGGTGCGAAACGGTCTCCGTACAGTGATTGATAACCTTGTAAAGTTGCTACTAAATTACTTGCACCTAAGGTGTCGATATAACGGAATGGGCCACCTAAGAATGGCGGAAAGCCAATACCGAATATAGCGCCGATATCACCATCTCTTGCCGAAGCAATAATGCCCTCTTCAAGACAACGAACGGCTTCATTGAGCATCTGAATAGTACAACGTTCTGCCACATCCTTTGCTTCTTTATCTGAAGCAATTAGGATGTCGAGTACTTTATAAACGGATTCATCAACTAATTTAGCTTTTTTAGCTTTAGGTCCGTATTGATAGAAACCTTTGCCATTTTTACGACCTTTACGGTCATCAGCTAATAACTTATCAAATGCTGCAGGAGCTTTAAAACGTGAACCTAACTCTTTTTCTAAAATAGGCGAAATTTTGGCACCAACATCAATACCGACTTCATCAAGTAATGTCATCGGCCCAACAGGGAAACCAAACTTTACTAAAGCGCGATCTAGATGCTCTACACGCTGGCCTTCAAGTAATAATTGCGCCGCTTCATTCATGTACAAAGCCAAGATACGATTGACATAAAAACCGGCACCATCTTGAACCACAATCGGGGTTTTACCTTGCTTACGCGCAAATGCTACTGTAGTTGCAATAGTTTCTGCTGATGTGGTTTTATGCGCAATAACCTCTACTAGTGGCATTTTTTCTACCGGAGAGAAGTAATGTAAACCAATCACATTTTCAGGACGACTTGCAGCTGCGGCAATCTGACCAATCGGTAAAGATGAAGTATTAGAGGCAAAAATGGTGTTTTCACCGCATTCACGCTCAACGTCTTGAACCATTTTATGTTTAAGGGCTAAGTCTTCAAATACCGCCTCAACAACGATATCGGCATCTTTAATGCCAGTATATTCTGTCGTCGTTGTCATTAACGCCATAATATTATCACGCGCTATTGGTGTCATATGACGACGTTTAACGCCTTTATCTAATAGCTTATAAGCATAAGATAGTGCGTTACTTAATCCCTGTTCTGAAATGTCTTTTACCCGCGCTGGAATTTTAGCTTTAGTGGTAGTGACAGATGCAATACCACCGCCCATCAAGCCGCCACCTAATACCATCACTTTTTTGACTTTACGCGGAACAGCTCCTACTGCACCGGTCTCTTTTTTCATCTCTGTGGTAGCAAAAAATAGCCCTCTTAGAGCGGCTGATTCTTTAGACATCACCAAATTAGCAAAATGAGTCGCTTCAACTTCAAGCCCTTTCACCATGCCTTTATTCATGCCCTGACGAACACAATCAATAATTTTGGCCGGCGCTGGGTAATTACCTTGAGTTTTCTTCATCACCTGTTTGCGCGCTTGATCAAACATAATATCGCGAGTAAATGAAGTTGACTCTAAAAATTGATTAATTTTAGATTGCACTACAGGTTTAGCTGCTTGTTTGCCTTTTTTAGCTAATTCAATCGCGGTTGCGAGCAAAATAGAATTAGGTACGACATCATTTATTAAGCCCATTTTCAGAGCTTGTTTAGGCCGCACTTGCTTGCCTGTTAGCATCATATCAAGAGCTGCGGCAATACCAACTAAACGTGGTAAACGCTGAGTTCCACCACCACCGGGCAGTAAACCCAGCTGTACTTCTGGCACACCCAACATGGTTTTCTTGTCATCACTACAAACACGTAAATGACACGCAAGGGCTAATTCTAAACCACCGCCTAAACATGCACCATTGATAGCCGCAACCACAGGAATGGAGAGTCCCTCAAGCTCAGAAAAAACCACATGTCCTTGTTGTGACAATGCTTTAGCATGATCTTCACTCTTACAAGCCGCTAACATAGTGATATCAGCACCAGCAACAAACGAATCAGCTTTACCTGATATAACCACTAACCCTTTAATGCTACTATCAGCTTTAATTTCGGTTAACATTTCGCTAATTTCAGGACCAAATTGCTCTTTTAAGGTGTTCATGGTTTCGCCAGGAACGTCCATAGTTAAAATGGCAATACCATCGTCACGACGAGCTAAATTAAATGTTTTTTCCATGCTCATTACTCCACCTCCAAAATCATTGCTACACCTAAACCACCAGCAGCACAAGCAGTTGCTAAACCAGTACCACCGCCACGACGCTTAAGTTCATTACACACTTGGGTAATCAAACGCGTACCGGTTGCCGCAAAAGGATGACCATAGGCTAATGAACCACCCAGCACGTTAAACTTACTCATGTCTATTTCGCCTATCGCACGATTGCGGCCCAGCTTCTCTGCGGCAAACTTTTTAGAACCAAACATCTGCATATTTGCCAATGTTTGTGCCGCAAATGCTTCGTGCATTTCGATCAGCGTTAAATCTTCTAATTCCATTCCAGCACGTTTTAATGCTAATGGCGTCGCGTACGACGGCCCCATTAACATGTCTTGCCATACATCGATGGCCGTAAACGCATAACTCTTAATATAACCAATAGGTTGATAACCTAAGGCTTTAGCGCGACCTTCACTCATTAAAATAATGGCCGATGCACCGTCTGTTAGTGGCGTGCTGTTGGCGGCAGTAACGGTACCGTGATTACGGTCAAATGCGGGACGTAATTTGGCGTAAGACTCTAATACAGAGTTTTCACGAATATTGTTATCACGGTCTATAAACTGTTTGTAAGGTGGAATATGAGCTGTCATCACTTCTTGTTGAAGCACGCCAGAATTCCACGTTTCAGTAGCCAATGTATGTGAACGATGCGCTAATGCATCTTGATCAGCACGGCTAATGTTGTAAGTCTTAGCCATTTGTTCTGCTGTTTGCCCCATAGACAAACCTGTTGAATACTCAGCAACCGCTGGCGGTACCGGCATAAGGTCTTTCAACCCCAAACGACGTGCAATGGCAAATTTCTGCTTAAAAGTACGAGCCTTATTTAAGTCAACTAAGGCATGAGCCAGCTTTTTTGATACTCCAATAGGTAATACTGAAGACGAATCAGAACCTCCCGCTAAACCGATTTCAATGTTACCGGTCATAATTGACTCAGCAACGTTAACCGCAGACTGAAAACTGGTCGCACAAGCTCGAGTAACTGAATAAGCATCAGTTGATACATTCATGCCAGTGCCAAGTACAATTTCACGGGCAATGTTTGGCGCGGCGGGCATTTGTACAACCTGGCCATAAACTAGTTGTTCTATTAATTGAGGGTCAATTTCAGAGCGAGACAGCAACTCATTAACCACCATTTTGCCCATATCTAGCGCAGATACGCCATGAAATGCAGTTGCTTGTTTTGCAAATGGTGTTCTTAAACCGGCAACAATCGCAATGCGCTCACCCCGGGAATTTGTTACTTGTTGTCTATCACTCATGTGTCACCCTCTATTATTGTTAGCTCATCTCGGCTCGGCCGGTAAGTTTATATTTTGCCAGATAATCTGGTCAGACCATCAAAGTGTGACCTGATTCTAACTTTTTATTGAATAGTTTTAAACAGGCGTTTACAACTATCTACTTCATAAAGAGTTAAATTGTGTTAATCCTACTAGCCAAAAACTAATAGAATTCATAACATAGGGTGTAATAATCCCAATGCCAACTAAATAAATTGAGTACACCTATGCCGTTAAGTCGTTTCCACTCACTTAGGACCTATTTAGATACAGTTGTTTTAGGTCAGCCCGTATTAACTGAAAACTTGCTGATAGCACTTATCGCCAACGGACATTTATTAGTTGAAGGTCCTCCAGGTTTAGCAAAGACCCGTGCTGTAAAAGCATTATGTGATGGAGTGGAAGGTGAATTTCATCGTATTCAATTTACCCCAGATTTGCTGCCAGCCGATTTAACCGGTACTGATATTTATCGTCAACAAACCGGCACATTCGAATTTGAAGCAGGGCCCATTTTCCATAATCTAATCCTAGCAGATGAAATTAACCGTGCCCCAGCTAAAGTTCAATCTGCCTTATTAGAAGCCATGGCCGAAGGCCAGGTTACCGTGGGTAAACACAGTTATCCTCTACCGCCACTATTCTTGGTGATGGCGACGCAAAATCCGCTGGAGAATGAAGGCACTTATCCATTACCAGAAGCGCAATTAGATCGTTTTTTAATGCATTTAAATCTTGATTACCCAAGCGCTGAAACGGAATGTGAAATCTTACGCCAATCTCGAAAAGAGGCTAAAACACATCAGTTGCCTACCATTGAACCCGTCGCGCAAGCCGACGTGTTTGCCGCAAGGGATCAGGCGTTAGATATTTATTTAGCTGAACCGTTAGAAAAATATATCGTTGAAATTATTATGGCAACTCGTCAGCCGGCAAGGTACAGCACAGAGTTAGCCAAATGGCTTGAATATGGTGTTAGTCCTCGAGCCACCATTTCATTAGAACGTTGCGCAAGAGCACGTGCTTGGTTGCATGAACGTGATTTTGTATCACCAGAAGACATTCAAGCGGTTGCACCCAATGTGTTGCGTCACCGCTTATTGCTCAGCTATCAAGCCCAAGCGGAAGGTGTCACGGCAGATCAAGTAATTGATCATATTCTGAGTCAAGTTGCCGTACCGTAAATGTTGCAATACGTGCACTTATTAATAAGCATGATTAGATTATGATGAACCAAACTAATTCATTACCGCTTTTCAGTGATGGTGTGAGCTTAAATGAGCAAGAACTAATTGCTTGTCAAAGCTTATCGCGTGCCATACCCGATCGTAAGTCGCGGGCCAAAGCGGCTCTATCCGGTCACCGAAGCAGCCAAATAAAAGGCCGCGGCATGGAGTTTGCTGAAGTGCGTCATTACCAAAATGGTGATGACGTGCGAACCATTGACTGGCGAGTCACCGCCAGAACAGGCGTGGCGCATACAAAGCTATTTGTTGAAGAGCGCGAACGCCCTATTCTGCTATTAGTCGACTTAAGCCACAGTGCATATTTTGGCTCACAGTTATTACTACAATCTGTTCAGGTGGCCCATTTAGCCGCCACACTAGGTTGGAATGCCATTAATAACGGCGATAGGCTTGGAGCATTAATCGCCAGTGAAACGAATCACTTAGAACTTAAGCCTCGAAGTCGTCGTCAAGGTATTTTGCAGTTAACCTCAGGGCTAATTGATGTCCACCAACAACAATTAAATCAAATTAATCAATGGTCACCCGATCCAGGCCATATGTTTAAAGCCTGCCAACGTTTACAACGCATTGCCAAACCAGGATCACTGATTTGGATCATCACCGACGGTCAACACATTAACCAACAATGCTTAGCACCATTAACAGAGCTATCACGCCACTGTGACATCGGTGCATTTGTGGTAACAGACCCCTTAAGGCAAGGAACGTTAGCGTTACCGAAACAATTTGCTTTACCCGTTCGTGATGGCCAACAACAATTAACCCTAACTCGGCAAAGTTATGAGGCTTGGTTAGCCAATCAACAAGCACAGCAACAACAATTTTTTGCCTTAATGAATTTAATTAGAGTGCAACCCAGATTAATTGATGCTGCTAAACCGCTCAGTGCCCAATTGGATATTTTACGTTAAATGACCACGCCAAACTTACCAACACAAGCTATGCCAATTGATGCCACTGCATCTGCTTTGGCTCAATTGCACGATATTGTATTACCCGAGCCGATTAGCGCAATGCCTATTGCTCCTGGATATTGGATAATTGCAGCGGTATTAATCATCTTAGCCATCTGGCTGGGCAAGCGTTTATATAAGCAGCATCAATATCATGCGCCACGCAAAATAGCCCTAACGCTACTGAAAAGTTACGA
The DNA here is from genome assembly GCF_003855395.1 of Shewanella livingstonensis. Taxonomy (NCBI): domain Bacteria; kingdom Pseudomonadati; phylum Pseudomonadota; class Gammaproteobacteria; order Alteromonadales; family Shewanellaceae; genus Shewanella; species Shewanella livingstonensis. Next base: position 3,533,786 of record NZ_CP034015.1, read on the forward strand.
TATTAAAAATGATAACTTTGCAGCACAAGTTAATAGCCTACTCAAGCGTACAGCATTAACTTACTTACCACGCGAACACTTAGCTAAACTCAACGGTCAAGCTTGGTTTGATTGGTTAGATACTCGTCTCACGCCTGGGCAACAGCATAAAATAGGTCACTTACTTATTAAGCGCCATCAAGCGAGTGGTTTAGACCAAGCAGAAAAGTCCCAATTACAATATTTAGCAAAGGCTTGGTTAAGCAGTAAATGCGCTTTTAGTGATGCAACTTTAACATCCAATAATACACATCAGGAGGCCTAATGTTAGCATTTTACTGGCCATGGTTATTCATTTTATTGCCACTACCGTTGTTGATTAAGCGCATCAATTTAAGCAGTGTCGGCGGGCATTTACAGTTACCGGGCATCGCTACTACTGTTAATGTATCCAGCTCGGTAAATCGAAAAGGTAGCCGCAAACGTTATTGGTTAATGTGGATGTTATTGTTATTAGCTATCGCAAGGCCACAATGGTTAGGGGATCCTATTGAATTACCGGCAAAAGGCCGTGATTTAATGATAGCAGTTGATTTATCCGGCAGTATGCAAATAGAAGATATGGTAATTAACGGTAAAACCGTTAATCGGTTTACCTTAATACAACATGTGTTAAGTGACTTTATCGAGCGCCGAAAAGGTGATCGACTGGGGCTGATATTATTTGCCGATCATGCTTATTTACAAGCACCACTCACTCTAGATCGACGTTCTGTTGCGATGTTTTTAGATGATGCGCAAATAGGCTTAGTCGGCAAGCAAACTGCAATTGGTGAAGCTATTGCCTTAGCAGTAAAACGCTTTGATAAAATGGATGAAAGTAACCGAGTGCTAATTTTACTCACCGACGGCTCTAATAATGCCGGTAATATTGAACCTGAAGTAGCCGCCCAAATTGCAGCTAAACGTAATATCACTATTTACACTATTGGTGTTGGCGCAGAATTATTAGAACGTCGAACTATTTTTGGTAAAGAACGCATTAACCCATCGATGGATTTAGATGAGGATCAACTCAAAAAATTAGCCAGCATGACCAAAGGTCGTTACTTTAGAGCACGAAATAGTGAAGAATTAGAAAGTATTTATCAAGAAATAGACAAGTTGGAACCGGTGAGCCGAGATCAATTAAGTTACCGTCCCAAAAGTGAACTGTTTTATTGGCCATTATTAATGTCATTATTGTTAAGCTTTTTAATCAGCTTGCAACAGCAATGGCCTAATCAACTATTGCCTAAAACCAAGGAGGCTGATCAATAATGATACACTTTATTCGTCCTGAATGGCTATTAGGCTTTATTCCTGTATTAATGTTAAGTGGCTTATTTTGGCGTAAACATAGTCAGCAATCGGCATGGAAACAGTATATTGCCCCGCATTTAAGCCCGTTATTGATTACCCAAACTGTTGAGAAAACTCATCAACCTAAATGGGCACTTATTGCCAGTTGGATAATTGCCGTGATTGCACTTGCAGGCCCGGCGTTAAATAAACAAAACCTGCCGGTATTTGCTACCGAACAAGGTCGAGTGCTTATTATGGATATGTCTCAGTCTATGTATGCCACAGACTTAAGCCCTAATCGCTTGTCCTATGCTAGATTCAGAGCCACTGACTTACTAAACGAATTGAAAGAAGGTGAAACAGGGCTGATAGCCTATGCAGGTGATGCTTTTACCATTAGCCCGTTAACTCGTGACAGTGGCACTATTTTAAACTTACTACCAACGTTATCACCCGATATTATGCCAACCAAAGGATCTAACTTAGCGGCAGCGTTATCAATGGCAGAAAATCTGTTAGCTCAGGGGGGGCATGTCAATGGCGATATTATTGTCATGACCGATGGTATTTCTGCACAGCAATTTAATCAAGCCACTAAAGCACTTAATAGCCGATACCGTTTATCAATCATGGCTTTTGGCAGTAAGCAAGGCGCGGCAATCCGTTTAAGTGATGGCCAATTATTACGTGATAACAGTAACGAAGTGGTAGTGGCTAAAACCGATTACGGACTGTTACAGCAGCTGACTCAACAACATAATGGGATCCTGGTTCCTGCCCAAACTGATGGCAGTGATATTTCTACCCTCACCCATTGGCTAGCGTCTGATGGTAAAGCGACCGAAACAGAGCTAGCAGGTGAAGCTTGGCAAGATCTGGGTCCATATTTAGCCATGTTATTAATTATCCCGATGTTAATGAGTTTTAGGCGAGGATTATTATCGCTTATGCTTAACCCTGCACTGCTTCTCTCTACGGCAATAGCATTTAGCCTAACTCACAGTCAACCAGCACAGGCCTCTGTTTGGCAGGACTTATGGCAAACCAAAAATCAACAAGCTGAATCAGCTTTCCAACAAGGTGAATTTACTCAAGCGGCTGACACATTCAAAGACCCACAATGGCGTGCTTCAGCTCACTATAAAGCAGGCGATTATCAGCAGGCATTAACAGAGTTTGAACAAGATAACAGTGCTCAAGGTTTGTATAATCAGGGTAATGCGCTGATGCAGCTAAAAGATTATAAAGAAGCAATCACTCGTTACCAAAAAGCCATTGCAGCACAGTCACCTTTTAACGAGGCAGAAAAGAATTTGGCCTTAGCTCAACAATTGCTTGCTCAACAGCAGCAACAAGAGTCATCTGAGCAGCAATCTGAGCAATCAAAACAAGAGCAATCAAAACAAGATCAATCAAAACAAGAGCAATCTAACTCTGATAATGAAAACTCACCATCAGAGCAATCTTCTGCAGATAAAAAAGACTCACCGCAGTCAGAGTCCGACGAGTCGCAGTCTGATCAACAGGAAAACCAGCAAGGCCAGAGCTCTGAAAGTCAGTCAGACACTAACAGTGAAAATTCATCTGCTAGCGATCAGCAACAATCATCGGATCAGCAATCTAAAACAGATCAAACATCAGACGCCGATCAACAGCAAAACACTCAGCAATCTGAATCAGCAGAGAATGATCAGCAACAAAGTGACCAACAACAAAATAGCTCAGAGCCACAATCATCACCAACATCCGATGATAGCAAGCCCTTACAACAAGGTGATGTAGCACAAGACACACCAGCAAGTAACGAGTCAAGTATGCAGGCTAGTGCAAGCGAAAATACCGACCAACAAGCTGATAACAAGCAGGAGGTGAGCCCGGCTCAGGCTTCTGCTCAATCAGGCACTGACAGTACCTCGCAAGATAAAGCGTCAGAAATGGTCTCTGCATCGCAAGTTAATCCAGATTCGCTTCCAGCAGATATGGAAAGAGCGCTACGCGCTATTAACGAAGACCCGCAAGTATTGATCCGCAATAAAATGCAACTCGAATATCAAAAACGTCGTCAAAACAGTCAACCACCTAAGGATAATGAACAGTGGTAATTAGAATTTTTTTTAGCTTATTGCTATTCGTCATTACAGCTCCAGTATTTGCCATTAGCCAAGTACAAGCAACCATAGACCGCAACCCAGTTGTTGCGGGTGAATATTTTGTTCTGGATATTATTGCCGATGACGATCTTAATGCAGGCGCATTAGATACCTCGGTATTACTCGATGACTTTATTGTCGGTAGAACCAGTGTTGGCCGCAGTACTAAAATGATTAATTTTGACACTTCAAAAGAAACGCGTTGGCAGGTATTATTGTCACCTAAATTATTAGGCAACGTCACTATCCCAGCATTTAACATTAAAGGCGTAAGTTCAAATCCAATAACCTTAAAAGTCATTCAACAAGGTTCCACAGCCGACGAAGTACAAAACGTATTTATTAATATTAATACTATTGCCTCAGACGCTTATGTCGGTCAGTTGATCACCTATAAAGTAAAATTATACCTTGCTGTAGAATTGCAGCGCGGGGTCTTAAGTGCCCCTGTGATTGAAGGGGCGCAAATAAAGCAAATAGGCGAAGACAAAGATGGCAGTGAAATTGTCGATGGCCGCCGTTTTAGAGTTATTGAGCGAACCTACGGTATTATTGCCGATCTACCAGGTGAGTTAGTTATCAATGGCGCCAGTTTTTCAGGTGATGTACTTGTAGAGGCCCAAAGGCGCGGAGGTATGTTCGGTTTTAACGAAAGTCGCCCGATGCAAACTGAAGCCGAAAGACAGGTTATTCAAATTAATCCTACGCCGCCAAGCTACCAAGGAAAATGGTTAGTCAGTGATATTGCAGTATTGAAAGAAACATGGCCAGAAGATGTTAGCGAATTTGAAGTGGGTAGCCCAATTACCCGCACCATTAGTTTACTAGCATCAAACACTGATGACACCAGCTTACCAGACATCGATATTCCACTAGTAGAGGGCTTAAAAGCCTATCCAGAAAAGCCATTAAGACAAACCTTTGTTCGCGACAATCAAGTAGTATCACAATACACTATCACTACCGCTATCGTACCAACAAAAGCGGGTACTTATACTTTACCTGAGATACGGGTACCTTGGTGGAATCCACATCTTAAACAGCAACAATTTGCAACGTTACCAGAACGTACAATCAATGTGATAAGCAGTACGACAACGACAACTGATATTCCACCAGCAAATAGTTTTAGCAGTACCGTTCAATATAGTGGATATTGGCCGTACCTAAGTGCAGTTTTGGGTCTATTATGGCTCATCACCTTAGTATTATGGCGAAAGGCCGCATCGGTAAACCGCACCTTGCCACAATTTGATACTGATAATAAAAATCAGAAAACACCTCGAAAGACAGCAACAACGGGACTCAATGCCATTATTCATGCATGTGACCGCAATGACAGCAGTGGTGCGATTATCGCAGTACAAGCCTACTTTAGTGAACGCTTAGGTAAATTGATGACACTGACTCAAATTAGTGGCTTGTCTGAGCAACTAACAATTGCGATAAATAAATTACAAGCAGATAAATACAGTAATAAGCCACAAGCAATTGATAAAAAGTCGCTTATGGATGCCATTTTGGCTTATCAACCATCCAATGCCAGTAAAAAATCGTTAATTGCAGAGCTTAATCCCTAACCTCAAAAAGCTAAATAGCAGGCTGGTTCTGCTATTTAGCTTGCTATTAATCTATCCCCTTTTTAAGCTGTTACATATTATTAACTCAAAAAAGTTAAAAAATGTTTGATTACCTGCGAAAGAAAAAGTCCGAACCCGCGGTCTTATCTGAGATGCTAACAAAACAACGACGATACGACAGCCTTGTCAGGGCTCTTCATACCGACATATTTCGCTACGCCTTTTGGTTATGTGGTGATAAACATGTTGCAGAAGATATTACTCAAGAAACGTTCTTAAGAGCTTGGCGCTCTTTGGATTCTTTAAATGATGATAAAGCCGCTAAAGCTTGGCTAATTACTATTTTAAGACGGGAAAACGCCCGACGTTTTGAACGTAAGCAATTTGACTACAGTGATGTGGAACAAGATTTACTTGAAGATGTATTATCGACAAGTCATGAAGAAGACACTGAACAGTATTGGTTGCGCCGTCAAATTGGTAAACTCGATATTGAATACCGAGAGCCTTTGTTATTGCAGTTGATTGGCGGGTTTAGTGGTGAAGAAATTGCCACCATGCTCGAACTTAATCGAAATACGGTAATGACGCGCTTATTTAGAGCCAGAAACCAGTTAAAAGACGCTCTCGAAGCACCAGAGGTAAGAGGTCAATCAAATGGATGATCTACAGTTTCGTCGCCAAGCATACGGTGACCCCAATAATCGGTCAGATGAGTTTTTAATTCATTTAGCTGAAAATGAAGACGATGCAAAATTTGTCAAAGACCTAAAAGCATTTGATCGTAAGATTACTCAAGCACTCAACATTAGTGTTCCTAATGATTTGGCTGATAAATTGATTTTACGACAGCAATTGAGTCAGCATCAACAAAGTAAAAAACAGACTCGTTATATGATGGCGATGGCTGCATCAGTGGCTTTTATCGTCGGAGTCAGCTTTAGCTTATTGCGCTTTACGCCTGTAAACTTAGGCGAAAACTCGCTAGCGCATGTTCACCATGAAACCAAAGCATTAATCATGGAACAGGATATTGGATTTAATGATGTCAATTTTAAACTAGCCAGTTTAGATGGATTAAGTGAGTCGAAATTTATCCAACAACCTGGGCGCGTGTTTTATACCTCGTATTGTGATTTTCAAGGTGTGAAATCATTGCATTTAGTCATGGCCGACGAGAGCGGTAATAAGGTCACCTTGTTCATTGTTCCTATAGAAAGCCGTATTGTGTTAGAAGAAGCTTTTGCTGATAACCAATATAAAGGCCAAAGTTTTCAAACAGCCGATGCCTATATGGTATTGGTTGGAGAACCCGCTTCCGATCTTGATTTTATCAAAAAAGAAGTTGAAAACACCTTTATTTAATCACTATTTGTGACCCACTAAATCCGCTACTTCATTGAATAGCGGATTTTTTTATACTTGAATAATTCAAAGTGTGCACTCTGCCTAACTTCTGCTAGCATATCTATCATAAAAATAATCTCTTGGAAGCTCCATGGATATTCAAACACCAATCCTCATTACCTTTATCGGATACTTAGCCTTAATGATGGGTATTGGCTACTGGGCCTACCGCAAAACAGATACAGTCGATGACTACATACTCGGCGGACGAAAAATGGGCCCCGCGGTAACGGCACTGAGTGTTGGTGCATCTGATATGTCAGGTTGGCTATTACTGGGTTTACCCGGTGCGGTATATTTAAGTGGATTAGGCGAAGCATGGATTGGTTTTGGATTGGTGTTCGGCGCCTGGCTTAATTGGCTACTAGTTGCTAAACGTTTACGGATTTATACCCAAGTTGCTAATAACGCCTTAACACTCCCCGACTTTTTTGAGAACCGTTTTAATGATGCTCATGGACTATTAAAATTAGTCTCTGCGTTAACAATTCTGATCTTTTTTACCTTCTATGCATCTTCAGGTATGGTTGGCGGTGCCATATTATTTGAAAAAGTCTTTGGTCTCGATTATACCGTCGCGTTATTAATTGGCTCATTTATTATTGTTTCTTATACCTTTGTTGGCGGTTTCTTTGCTGTTAGTTGGACGGATTTTTTTCAAGGGTGCTTAATGTTAATCGCATTAATCATTGTACCAGTATCTATCTTTAGCCAACCAGACACACAAGCCGGTTTTAAACAAATCGATCCTGCTATGCTGTCATTTATCAATGACAATACCACGGTTATTGGTCTTGTATCCTTACTGGCTTGGGGATTAGGTTACTTCGGCCAACCGCATATTTTGTCTCGGTTTATGGCCATTGCTAGCCCAAAAGATTTAGTCCTTTCTCGGCGTATCGCCATGACTTGGATGATAGTATCGCTGGTGGGTGCGTTAGCAACAGGCATTGCTGGCAGCCTTTATTTTGCCGCTGAACCTCTTGAAAATTCAGAAACGGTATTTATTCACTTAGCCCATGCTGCATTTAATCCTTGGGTTGGCGGTTTACTCATTGCAGCCATTTTGTCTGCCATCATGAGTACCATCGACTCACAATTGTTAGTCTGCTCTAGTGTAATCACAGAAGATTTCTACCTTAAATGGTTACGGCCTCAAGCCAGTAGTAAAGAGTTAATCTTAGTAGGTCGCATTGGCGTTATTGCCATCGCATTAGTGGCTGGAGTTGTTGCACTTAATCCTGAAAGCAGTGTACTAGGCCTTGTCAGTTATGCATGGGCCGGGTTTGGAGCAGCATTTGGCCCAGTAGTATTGTTATCACTTTTTTGGCAGGGCTATAGCCGCAATGGTGCAATTTCAACTATTTTAGTCGGTGCAATAACCGTTGTTATTTGGAAACAAATGACCGGCGGTATTTTTGAGCTGTATGAAATCGTTCCGGGGTTTATTTTCGCAATGTTAGTCGGCATCATTGTGAGTAAGATATCACCTCCGACACAGAAAACTATCGCTGATTTTAACGCATTTCGAGCATCTTTAAAAACACAATAACCCTCACGAACGGTTTATTACGATAATATGAATAGCCTTGATAATTCAGCCTCTTTGTAGAGGTTGAATTAGCCGCTTTATGATTATTTATCCCACTTAATCCGACGAAATCAGCGGTAAAATACCAATCCATTGTTACAGTCAATTAAGTGTTGGCTAACAAGTAAGCGTCACTAACCTCATGCCGTTTTTCCTTAACATCCACTATGAATAAACTTTAACTTAAGCTAATCATACCGTTAATGGCGGTATCTATCGGCAGTAAAATTTACATATACTGCCATGCTATCAAACACCTACTTCACCATTAAAAACTAGAATTAACTTAATATTAACAACAACTAACATCTGGTCGGAGTTGTTACATTGTTCACACTTACCTAAGATGCCCTAAATTTTAACCGTCAAATGCTTAAAGTGAATAAACTTTGTGCAAAAACGGTAATAATAAATGGGACATAATAATGAATAAATTCCACAAAACCCTCATTGCTACCGCGATAGGCTTAGTTAGTGCGCAAGCATCAGCTGCCGGTTTTCAGTTAAATAGCCAATCAGCTACCGGTATTGGCCGTGCAATGGCTGGGGATGCTGTTATTGCTGATAATGCTTCAGTTCTATCTCGCAACCCTGCAGCAATGGCTCTTTTTGATGAAACATCGTTATCTTTAGGCGTGGTTTACGCTGATATCGATGTGTCTGTATCGGATGTAAAAGGTAATTTTGGCGGACAAGATGTTGCTTTTGGCAGTGAACACAGCGCAGCTGAAGCTAAGGTAATCCCTAATTTTTACTACATCAACCCAATTAACGACAAAATGGCGTTTGGTGTTGCGGTATTTAGTAACTACGGCACAGGCACCGATTTGGGTGACTTGGCAAACAGAACACCTACCATTAGCGGCAATGCAGTACCACTGCCACCTCCAGTAGACTTACTCGGTAATACCGAAGTAGTTACCATTAACTTCAACACCAGTATGTCTTACCGCGTTAATGATGAGTTAAGTTTTGGTTTTGGTCTTGATGCAGTTTATGGCAGCGGAACCCTAACTCGTACAAGCGAAAACCCACAGATTGGTAGCCTAGTTGATGTCGATGCTGATGGTTGGGCTTTAGGTGGGATAGTTGGTGCGGTATATGAAGTAAATCCAGATAACCGCTTTGGTTTGAGCTATCGTATTAGCCCAAAACTGACTGCTAAAGGTGATGTAAATTATCTTTACACTGAATACAATGAAATTGATATTCCTATTGCTGATATTGCTCAGTTTGCAGGTTTCCACCAGCTAACAGATAAATTTGCGGTGCATTATACTGCGCAATGGACTAATTGGAGTGCATTCGACAAAATCGTGGTTAAAGATGGTGCCAATGGTGTCGACCAGGCCGATTTGAAAGAATATCACTGGAAAGATTCATGGTTTTTAAGTTTAGGCGCTACCTATAATCTCACTCAAGATTGGACTTTACGTGCTGGTGTAGCAAACGATCAAGGCGTCGTTAATCAGCATTCATCATTATCGATCCCTGACTCTGATCGTACTTGGTATACCGCAGGTGTCAGTTACGACTTAAATACAAAATCGAGTGTTGATTTAGGTATCGCTTTTGTACGTGGAGAAGATGTTACCGTACTAGAAGATAGTAATCTTCTTGCTCAAGTACCTGGTTATGGTAGTGAGATATCAGCACAAACGCGCTCAAACGCCGTTTATTACTCAGTACAATATAACTACAGTTTTTAATGGTCAGTGGCGAATCAATACTGTTTAACCATTAATATTGAGTATTTTGTTATTCCATTCACCACGGACTAACAAAACATCACCCTGACCAAGCAAGCCGCCTTTTAGTGTTAATAGGCGGTTTTTTTATGCGCGTAATATCATTAAGTTCTAATATATAAAATAATTCTAATATATCAGTTGCGTAACAGGTTAAAGTCCATTAGAATTTTCTTATAGACTTCCAGCTAGGCTATCAATATGTCTCACTTATTCAATACTTTTTTTCTCGGTGTAATACTCACCACAATGGCTTTACCTTATGCTGTGCAGGCCGACGATGTTAAGACATTAACGTTAGCGTACTCAGAGCAATACCAAGCACGTACATACGATGCAAAAATTGAAGCCATTAAAGCTGCTACCGTATCAGCACAAACCTCAGGACGGATCATTAACATCTACTTTGATGTTAATGATATCGTTCCTAAAGGCGCACCATTATTAGACATCACCAATAAAGAGCAAGGCGCAGGATTAGCAGGAGCGGAAGCGGAACTGGCCAAGGCAGAAGCGCTAAATAGTGAGGCGCAAGCACAATATGCTCGCTTTAAAGCGCTATTTCCAAAAGGGGCAATATCAAAAGGCGCTATGGATGAAGCCACCGCCAAGGCAAAATCGAGCAATCAAGCGGTCAGCGCTGCTCAGGCACAGTTAATTAAAGCAAAAGAGAGCTTAAATTATACCGTCGTCAGTGCACCTTTTAGTGGCAGAATGACACAACGTTTTGTTGAACAAGGTGAAACCATATCTTACGGCCAAGCGTTATTCTCTGGCTACGATACCGAGCACCTAAGAGCAGTATTTCAGGTACCACAACAAGATGTTACTCAGCTGCAACAACAAGCACAAGTATCGATTCAACTGCCAAACGGTAATGACATTACTGCAAATGATATTAACGTTTACCAGTTTGCAGACCCACTTACTCACCAACATCAAGTACGAGTTAATCTTGACGCCAGTAGTTTAGAAAATGTCATCGTGGGTCAATGGGCTAAAGTAAGCGTTAACTTTCCCGCCCGAGCCAGCTTGATAATCCCATTATCGGCCGTACATCAAGTTAGTGACTTAACCTCTGTGTATCGCAAAAATGACCATAAGATAGTATTAAACCAAGTCCGAATTGGCCGAATAGATCGTCAACAAAATACTGCAGAAGTATTATCCGGTCTTATGGAAGGTGATGAAATAGTTATTGATGCAGGGCGTTATTTAATCATTACCTCTGCAGAAAAAACTCAGGAGTAGCCCGAATGACAACACCTAACGATCCAATTAAGCTCGGCATTTCAGGCTCAATAGCAAAGGCGTTTCAGCAAAGTGCCATCACCCCTTTATTGGCTATTTTAGGCTTATTACTCGGTCTTTTTGCGGTAATTATTACGCCCAAAGAAGAAGAGCCACAAATTGATGTCACTTTTGCAGATGTGTTTATTCCTTATCCTGGTGCCACGCCGACAGAAGTTGAAAACCAAGTCACCCTGCCAGCAGAACGCATTATTTCTGAAATAAAAGGCATTGATACCCTTTACTCTTTTTCCCAGCCAGATGGTGCGCTGATTATTACGATTTTTGACGTTGGTGTTCCCCGCGATGAAGCCGTGGTTAATTTGTATAATCAACTGTATTCAAATCGCGATAAATTTAATCATGCGGCGGGCATTGGCGAGCCATTAATCAAACCCCGAGGCATTGATGACGTACCAATAGTCGGGTTAACGCTTTGGTCTCAAGACTCAAACATCACCGCAGAGCAGTTAACCTTGGTTGCATCGGGCTTAGAAACCGAACTAAAACGGATACCGGGTACGCGTGAGATTTATAGCCAAGGTGGCCACGAAATGGTGTTAAATGTGCGAATTGATCCTGTCAAAATGAACAGTTTCGGCGTAACGTTTAACGATATCAGTGCCGCTTTACAAGATAACAACCAGCTGTCAACACTCGGTTCGATGACACAGTTTAACCAAGAAATAAAACTGCAAACCGGGCAGTTTTTACGTTCACTTGATGATGTCAATAATTTGCTAATTAAAGTCAATCAGCCCGAGTCTATAACGGATAGAAGTTCATTTCCCCGTGCAGTGTATTTATCCGATATCGCCAATGTAAGCCTTAAAAGTGATATTCCAAAACAGCACGTATGGCATGTCACCGATAAAGGAACTTACCCAGCAGTTACTATCGCAATAGGAAAACAGGCCGGCACCAATGCTGTCGATATTGCTGATGCAGTGTTAGCTAAAATCGATGCTGTCGATAACGTCCTTATTCCTAATAATATCAATGTCGCTATCTCTCGCAACTACGGTAAAACGGCTGGCGATAAATCAAACACACTTATTTTTAAATTGATTTTTGCTACCTCGGCAGTGGTCCTGTTAGTGTTATTCACCATGGGAGTTCGAGAGTCAGCCGTTGTGGGCGTAGCCATTATCATAACCTTGGCCATTACCTTATTTGCATCTTGGGCGTGGGGATTTACCCTCAACCGTATTTCATTATTTGCGCTTATTTTCTCCATTGGCATCTTAGTTGATGATGCTATCGTCGTTGTAGAGAACATTCATAGGCATATGGCGATAAGTGATAAACCCATTAGCGAGCTTATCCCTCATGCCGTAGATGAAGTTGGTGGGCCAACCATATTAGCCACCTTTACCGTTATCGCGGCCCTATTACCAATGGCATTCGTATCAGGGCTGATGGGACCATACATGAGCCCTATTCCGATTAATGCCAGTATGGGAATGATTATTTCGTTATTAATCGCCTTTATCATGACCCCATGGTTAAGTAATAAGTTATTAAAACCACATAAAAAACCATCTAAATCAAATAATGCCGCCACTAAACTGGGTATAGCCGTAGAAGATGACAATCGATTAACCCGTTTATTTACAAAAATAATGAGCCCTTTTTTAATTGGCGAGCATGCCTCAAAAGCGCGTAAAGGTTTGGCTTTAAGTATTACATTATTAATTGCCATTGCTATTGCCTTGCCGGTGATGCAAGCGGTGATATTGAAAATGCTGCCATTTGATAATAAGTCAGAGTTTCAAGTGATGGTCGATATGCCAGAAGGCACGCCAGTAGAGCAAACTCAAAGAGTACTGCAAGATCTCAGTCAATATCTCACCACGGTTGAAGAAATTGAACATTTACAGTTATACGCAGGAACTCATGCTCCGATGAATTTTAATGGTTTAGTTCGACATTATTTTTTACGCAGCAGCCAAGAGTTAGGTGAGATCCAAGTCAACCTGGTGGATAAGAAACATCGCGACCGCGACAGTCACACCATTGCATCATCTGTACGTGAGCCATTACAACAAATTGGCTTGCGCTATAACGCGAATATTAAGATTGTTGAAGTCCCTCCTGGACCACCTGTTTGGTCACCCATCGTTGCTGAGGTTTATGCGCCTAACACCGAGTTACGTGAACAAGCAGCCAATGACTTATTGCAACGTTTCAGAGATACCGAATACGTTGTTGATATGGATATATATTTGCCTGCACAACAACAAAAGTGGCAAGTGATTATTGACCGCAATAAAGCCAGCCTGTTAGGGATTTCATACACCAGAATCGTCGATACGATTAGCACTGCTGTTGACGGTAAGGATGTGAGTTATTTACATCAAGCGCAATTAGCGCATCCCACACCGATTAGAGTACAACTCGATGAAGCGGCAAAAGTAGACTTAACGCAAGTGCTGTTATTACGCCTACCAACACAATGGGGTAAAACAGTGCAATTAACAGAACTTGTTACGATAAAACAGCAAGTTATTGATGCGCCAATCATCCACAAAAATATGGTTCCCATGATCATGGTGATTGCCGATATGGCAGGGCCAACAGGCAGCCCTCTGTATGGTATGTTTGATATGGTGAGCCAAATTAATCAGCAAAATGAACAAGGTGACTCAAGTTATCCGATTCAGCAAAATCTGGTTAATCAGCCAGACGGATTAACTGACGTATCTATCTTATGGGATGGTGAATGGAAAATCACTTATGAAACCTTCCGCGATATGGGCATTGCGTATGCGGTAGGTATGATTGCGATTTACTTACTGGTAGTAGGTCAATTTAAATCTTATATCGTACCGTTAATTATTATGGCGCCCATTCCGTTAACCATCATTGGTGTTATGCCAGGACATGCTTTGTTAGGCGCTCAATTCACGGCCCCATCGATGATAGGCATGATTGCACTGGCGGGCATTATTGTCCGGAACTCTATTTTACTGGTAGATTTTATTAATCAACAAACAGCTGCAGGCGTGCCACTAGAGCAAGCGGTTATTCATTCAGGCGCAGTACGAGCAAAGCCAATTATGTTAACAGCATTAGCGGCGATAATTGGCGCATTATTCATTATTGATGACCCTATTTTTAACGGCTTAGCCATCAGTTTAATATTTGGGATTTTTATCTCAACAATTCTAACCTTAGTAGTGATTCCGGTGTTGTATTTTTCAGTGATGAAACATAAACATCTGTAAATAGTATTATTAACTGGGCAATGCCCAATAAGGAGCAAAACATGTCATTAGAAAGAAGTATTATTGCCTTTGGCGGCTTTATGGTTTTACTATCAATAGTGTTAACCGCAACAGTAAGCCCACATTTTGTCTGGCTAACTGTATTTGTAGGCGCTAATCTATTTCAAAGTGCATTCACCGGCTTTTGCCCTGCTGCGATGGTAATGAAAAAATTAGGCATCAAAACGGCAGCAGAAATAGCCTTAAGTAAATAACAAGGAAATTATCGTGTTTAAAAAATCTATGCTGTTGTCTGTTCAATCTATTTTGGCGCTATTGGTTTTATTAACGGCATCATTAATGCCTACGTGGGCAGCAGAACAAAATGCCAGTGTTGCATGGGAAAAAATAGACCGCGGTGTGATGTTAATCGATGTGCGCACTGCCGAAGAGTTTGCTGCGGGACATATTGACGGTGCAATTAATATCCCATTCGAGAACATTGTATCTGAGTTAGCAAAACGTAATATCACTAAAGACTCTGAAGTGGTCCTATATTGTCGCAGCGGTAACCGTAGTGGTGTAGCACAGGAATCATTAGTTAAACAAGGTTACAGCAACACGTATAATGCAGGTGGTTTTGATAATATAATATCAGCACGATAATCTTTCAAAAAATAAAATCACAGGCTTAAGTTTGTGATTTTATTTTAATAACTCAACAGTTCAAAAATCAACCACTTCATTGTCGCTAAGGCATTATCCCATTTTAATATCGTTCATCCGCCCTTCGTAAACGATTACTTACACTCAGCATTAGCTAATTATTTATTAGCATAAACAACTTCATTTATTCACTTCCATGTTAAGCGCTTACATTTTGTTAACCCGGCTAAACATAACCAAATAAGGTTCGTAGCACCAACTCCGCATCGACTTTAAATTCACAAATAAAACATAAAAATTCACTTAAGTATCATAAAAAGTACTTGTACACCTAAAGGGTCGATTAACAATCTATTTACATTATATAAAAATATGGTTACCTTTTAATCAGATAGGCAAAATAAGCTTATCATAATACATAATTATGAAAGACATTACGTCACCCTGAATAACATGGAAGATAATATGAAAAAGCATAAAAACCCAGCTGTCGTGCTTAGCATGACAGCTCTGGCCTTAGCCATTTCAACTCAAGTCAATGCAGCTCCTACTCCTTTTCAGCTGTCTGCAACCAACCAACAAATAGAACAACAATCTCCGTTGCCTAAACGTTATATCGTTAAATTTAGAAATGATAACGCAGCGCAAACCTTCAGTAGTAGTTCTGCAATACAAAATATCGATGTTGAATCAGAGACAAATAGTATGTCTTATGAGCCTCGCTCAAATGAAATATTCAGCCAATTTCGTGCCTTGAACAGCGTAAAAGCACGAGAAATGAAACGTGTTGGTCGCAGCAATAGTTACTCAGTAAAACTGGACTCACCTTCTATTAAAGCATTACGTTTACGTCAAGACGTTGAGTATGTAGAGGAAGATTTACCCCGTAGACTGCTCGCAGAAACAACACCTTGGGGACAAACTTTTGTTGGCGCAACAGTACTGAGCGACAGCCAAGCGGGTAATCGCACAATTTGTATTATTGACTCTGGTTACGACCGTAGCCATAACGATTTAAATGCAAACAACGTCACAGGAACCAATAACTCAGGTACTGGTAACTGGTATCAGCCAGGTAACAACAATGCCCATGGAACTCATGTGGCAGGTACTATTGCAGCTATTGCAAATAATGAGGGTGTGGTCGGGGTTATGCCTAACCAGAATGCCAATATTCATGTGGTAAAAGTGTTTAACGAAGCAGGATGGGGCTACTCATCATCACTGGTAGCCGCTATCGATACTTGTGTTAATTCAGGTGGTGCAAATGTAGTGACCATGAGTTTGGGGGGCAGTGGTTCAACCACAACCGAGCGCAATGCATTAAATACTCACTATAACAATGGTGTGTTATTAATTGCAGCAGCAGGTAATGCTGGAGACAGTTCTTATAGCTATCCGGCTTCTTATGACAGTGTCATGTCGGTTGCTGCGGTTGATAGTAACCTCGATCATGCCGCATTTTCACAATACACAGACCAAGTTGAGATTTCGGGCCCCGGTGAAGCAATTCTGTCAACGGTGACAGTGGGTGAAGGACGTTTAGCCGATATAACTATTGGTGGTCAGTCGTATTTTAATAATGGTGTAGTACCACATAATCGCCTGACAACATCAGGAACCAGTTATGCTCCAGCCCCTATCAATGCTAGTGCAACAGGTACATTAGCTGAATGTACCGTCAATGGAACCCGTTTTTCATGTGGCAGTATGGCTAATAAGATTTGTCTTGTTGAGCGTGTAGGTAACCAAGGATCAAGCTATCCTGAAATTAACGCTGCTAAAGCATGTAAAACCGCAGGGGCTAAAGGTATTATTGTTTACAGTAATACTGCTCTTCCTGGGTTACAAAATCCATTCCTAGTCGATGCTAACAGTGAAATTACTGTTCCTTCAATGTCAGTGGATAGAGCAACAGGACTTGCACTTAAAGCTAAGTTAGGTCAATCAACCACTGTAAGTAATCAAGGTAACCGAGATTATGAATATTATAATGGTACTTCAATGGCCACACCGCATGTTTCAGGAGTTGCCACATTAGTATGGAGTTACCATCCTGAATGTAGCGCAAGCCAAGTTCGTGCTGCACTTAACGCCACTGCAGATGACTTGAGCATTGCAGGCCGCGATAACCAAACAGGTTTCGGGATGGTGAATGCAACAGCAGCAAAGGCTTACCTAGATGAATCATGTACTGGCCCAACAGATCCAGGTACTGGCTCTGGTGACAGCGTACTTGAAAAAGGCGTGGTGAAAACCGGTTTGGCTGGCGTAAAAAGTGATGAGCTATATTTTTCGTTAGACGTACCTGCTGGCGCAAAAGACTTAAGCTTCACCATGAGTGGCGGTACAGGCGATGCTGACTTGTATGTGCAATATGGGGCATCACCTACTAGCAGCAGTTACGACTGTCGTCCTTGGAAAAGTGGTAATGCGGAATCTTGTCCCATTGCTACACCACAATCTGGTACTTATTATGTAATGGTACAGGGCTATAGTGCCTTTAATAGCGTCAATTTAGTAGCTAACTACAGCGCAAGCAGTACAAGTGGTGGCAATACAGGTGGCCCAGCTAGTTACAGCAATACTGGTAATTATACGATTCCAGATAATAATACCAGTGGCATTACCAGCCCTATCACCGTTAGCCGTACTGGCGATTCAGCAACAGTATCGGTATCTATCGGTATTATTCATACTTATATCGGTGATTTAAAAATCCAGTTAGTGAGTCCTACAGGTCAAACTGTTGTACTACATAACAACACTGGTGGTGGAACCGATAACTTAACCAAGACTTATACTGCAAATATGACTGGTGTCGAGTCTAGCGGAGTATGGACATTGAAAGCCGTTGATAATGCCCGACAAGATACTGGTTATATTGATACTTGGAGTTTAAGCTTTCAGTAATACTCTGTAGCCAAATACAAAAATAGCCACATAATTGTGGCTATTTTTTATACTTTTATCATGAAATTCTACACATTAAAAATGAGGCTGTGGGGTTTGCAATACCGCTGGCTGCTGAGTATTAGCAATAACCTTAAATATTGATGCAAATGAGTTTGGAGTACTAACATCAACAGCAAGCTTTAATCGTCTGGCAATATCATTAGCAGATAATACACCACGGATAGCATGATTTTGACGATCAACGACTAAACAATGTTGCTGGCCTGCTGATTGTAATGTCTCAATCACATCACCAATACGAGCATAAGTTAAATCTTCAAAATCAATCGCTTTAAGGTCTTCTTTAGGGATCATAAAATCAGCAACACTTAAATGATCACGCTGATGCCCAGCTGCGACACGTTTTAATATCTCTTGATTATGTAAAGACTCAAAACTGATTAAGCCCATGAATTGATCTTTATGATCTATCACTAATTTAAGACGTACATGCGACTTCTGCATTAAGTGTTCAACCTTAACCGCCGATGTGCTCGATTCAATAACCATAGGTGTCACTTTCTTAAAATCAGTAAACACGTTTAGGGCAGAAGACAATACAGATATGTCTTCATGAGCTTCAGGTGAAGTTAATTCATCAATTTTTTCTACTGGGTATAGGGCTAATTTTTTCACAATAACATCCTTAATCAACAACCATCGCAAAACCAAAACACCATAATTATCAAATACTTATATATTTACGTAGTGTTCATTAGATGAATCAATTATCTGCCTGTGTTTTTATTAGTACAAGACCCATTTGATTAAACTTAATTAATTTTCACTAAATTAAGGTTCAATTCACATTGCTATGAATGAAAGCATGCTAGCTGCTAATATTACGTGATCTCGATCACTTTAAGCTTTCGGGTTCGATTAATACGCTATTATTTGCATCAGAAAACCACACTTGCCCTTCGCTGAGACTAACTTGCAATGCCATGTTACGATTAACAAATACTTCCAACTGTTTGATCGCATCTTCAGGGAAATTAATTACACTCAAATTATCGTAACGAGCAAAAGCTTGTTGGTTTTGTTGCCACCAAATAGGCACACTCCGGCCACCATAAGTATACAAAATAACTTGTTTTGATCGACCACAAGCTTTCCTGAGCCACTTTTCATCTGCTTGGCCAAATTCAACCCAAAGATCGATTTCACCACTCAGACTTTTATCCCAAAGTTCTGCTTCGTCATCAACGCACAATCCTTTACTGAACACTAATGTTTCCGATGCATTTATGGCAAATGCTAGTAAACGAACCATCATGCGCGTATCCGTTTCGGATGGGTGCTGGGCTAAAGTAAATTGATGATCGGCATAATAATGACGATCCATATCTGCTATCTGCAAAGAGACTTTAAAAACGGTAGCTTTAGCGGCCATGGAAGATTCCAATCAATATAAAAAAACCGAGTCTACTACAAAGTAGACTCGGCATAATAAAATATCATCTTTAAGGTGTTAAATAGCACCAGGTCGTAGATGTTTTGCCATTGGGAAATGTGCACCAAACTGACTGATTTTAGCTAATGAAGACACAATTAATATACGAC
Organism: Shewanella livingstonensis; assembly: GCF_003855395.1. NCBI lineage: Bacteria > Pseudomonadati > Pseudomonadota > Gammaproteobacteria > Alteromonadales > Shewanellaceae > Shewanella > Shewanella livingstonensis. The sequence goes on from NZ_CP034015.1 coordinate 3,553,265, forward strand.
TACCATGTTCATATTGCTGTGTAATATCACTTAATAATGGCACTATTTCTCTGCTTGCATCGCGCCTTAATAATTCATTAATCTCGCCATCGAGCGGGTTATCACTGTAAACCACATCTAAAGTCTGTAACAAAGGCATTGCAGCAATGGGCAATAAATGCGCCGGTGTATCTTCAATTAAGAGAGTAATGTCACCTTTAACACTCAAGTTATCAAAAGCATCAAGGTAATGCTGCTCAGTTAACCGATCAAATTTATCTTGGTTTATGGTAAAAAACCGTTCCCAAAATAAACGTCTATCTTTACTCGCAAGTAATTTATGTTGTACTTCTTCCCGTTTACTGGCAACAAAATCAAATAATGGCGCTAACGATGGCGGAAGCATGGTTTCAAGCCGAGAACGAATCGTTCGAGCAAAAACTGGGGCTGCACCAGCAGTACTTATCGCAACCACCAATCTGCCTCTATCGACAATTGAAGGCGTAATAAACCGGCAAAATTTAGGGTTGTCGACCACATTAACCCAAATGCCACGCTCAGTGGCCAATTCTGCAAAATCCATATTCAACTGCTCATCGGCAGTGGCAAGGTAAATGATATCGACATTGGCAATATCATCACTGCACACTTCGCGGCGAGAAAGCTGGATCCGACCTTGAGAATGATATTTTTCAATATCACTCGCTACTACAGGTGCAATGACGTGAATATTAGCATCAGTGCGTGACAATAAATCAAGTTTACGCGTAGCGACTTCACCAGCGCCAACCAATAACACCTGTAGACCTTGAGTATCAACAAACAACGGAAAATATTGCATTATCTACTCAGTCTTGAATAATAGGAAATTGATGTTGTATCCATGCGCGGTATCCACCGACCATGGAAGCTACTTGCATGTATCCCATAAGCTGTAAATTGTAAGCTGATAATGCAGCTCGCTGACCTGCGCCGCAATAAAGCAATAATGGGGTATTTTTGTCAGGAAAACGATGTTCTATATCACGCTCAATAATGCCACGGCTTAGGTGCTTTGCTTTGGGTAGATGTCCTTGCAACCACTCATTATCTTCTCGTACATCGATTAATTGCCATTGGTCTTGTTGTTGATATTGTTCAATGGTTAATAAGCTGACATGAGGCATTACAGAATCAACTAAACTGGCGAATGCTGGGGATGCTTGCATAGCGTTTCCTAAATTTGGTGAATCACTCATTGGTGATAAATTAGCACTAAATACGTGATAAACCTTAAAGTGGTTTATCACGCCTTCGATAAAAACCTTATACGAGTAGTTATTCGTTATGCATTTCACTTCGTTGAGAACTACATTGCCAGCACAACTCAAAACTACCTTCGTTGATTTCATGACATTGAACACATTGCCATTGAGGCTTTTCGATATCGAGTGAATCAAGTAAAGTTTGAGCAGCTACAAGTTGACTATCTGCAACCCATAACTCAACTGTCTGCATTTCAATAGGCAACCCCCCTACACCGCCAATGAGCGCTTCACCTTTAAGATCGACATCTATCCCGCTCGTTTCCAGTAGCCCTTTCCATGTATGAGCCTGTAGTAAATTACCACCGGCCAATAATACTTTTCGTTGTTCCATACGTTATCCTACTGTATTGCTCTTGCTGGCAAATGTATTTTATCCTACTGCCTCAGCAGAAATCTGTCGAGTCTTGTTTGTGAACTATAGACCGATGCCAATTCGTATCAACTAATGAGGTCTAGCGACCTATTAGACCAATTGGACAAGTGAGACATTTAGCATAAACAATTAATATGTTAACTTTATAGCCGTCATCTGTACTCAATAACATCATTAACATCATTAACATCATTAACAGGAGTCTACATGACAAAAATAGTCTTAAAAGGAGTATTTCAAATCACCACTTGGAATGAATCAGCTTATGCAGAACACATGGATAGTAGCAAGCAAACAATAGCCGAGATTACCCAAACATATTCTGGCGACATTAGTGGTTCGGCTAAAACTCGCTATGTCATGTCGTATCAAAAAGATGGCGCTGCAGTATTTGTAGGGATAGAACACTTAACCATTAGCACGCCTGAAATTGCCGGCACCATAGTGCTACAACATAGTGGCCGATATTCACAAGGTATTGCACAAAGTCAATTCAGTATTATTGAAGGATCTGGTACCGACAACCTAACTGAGTATATCGGTCATGGGGAGTTTATTTCTACCGAAAAAGGCCAAGCGGAATATATTATTACATTCACTCTAGTTTAATAGTAACGCTTAATGAGGTTACGACAGTACCTTCAATCATCAGGGACTAAGTGAGACTCGTTTCTTCATTATAAATTGATACATTATAGGTAACCGATGATTCAAATTGGGATTTAACAGATTTGCCTATAGCAAGCTATTTTAACCTGTATTGACTGATAATAACGAATGCTTCATTGTGAATACCTCTTTAGTAGCATTAAAGAATAAGTTAATACTCACTATCTTTGTTGCTGCACAATAAACTGTAAATAAAAGCATTTTATTTACAGAATTATCGCCAATTTATACATAAAACAGATAAACGGCTCATATGCTTAATTGTTAAAAATCAACATTTACTCTACACTCTAAACCCAATATGAGACCGAGTATATTACTTAAAAATATGCAACTCTCTCTCATTTAACCTCATATTAACTTTCTATTTACTGATTAAGAGTCCATACAATGCGGATATCAAAAGTAATCTTACTTATTTTAGGCTGTTTAGTAGGATTATATCTTTTAGTTATATTAACGCTAAATCAAAGTTTACATGCATTTAACCGCGACAACACTAACGTCAACTTACAACAGCTAGAGCAAAGTAGTGTTACCCCGTTAGTTAATCATTGGGCTAGTTTGTTACTAAATTATCAAGTAGTTAGTGACAATCAAGATACATATGCGGTGATATCTAAAAATGGCAATCAAATTAGAGTCGTTAGCATCGATGATATAATCAATAATATGATGCTATTTAGCAATTTACCGCTGCTTCTTTTGGGACTCTTTACTATTACAGTGCCGATATACATCAATCGCCGCCATCAAAAAACAACCATAAGATCACTAGAAGTATTAAACGATGAAACCAATAGACTATTAGCCTCATTTAACATCAGTCTGCCTAAAATAGAACAACAAAATGTTATTTCAAAACTGAGTTTTGCTCTCGTTGAGCTTAATAAACAGATTAATGAGCAACATCACAAAACATTTATTAGTCAAAGCCAAGATAAACTCACAGGATTGATTGATCGCCATGCTTATTTGCATCACCTACAAACTCAACTTGAACAAGCTCAAAAATTAAATAAAAGACAAGCTCTGCTTTTTATCGACCTTGATGGTTTTAAACAAGTTAATGACTCATTCGGTCACAGTTTTGGTGATGAAGTCCTTGTCCAAGTAGCACAAAGATTAAAAACCGTGGTCAGGAATCAAAATTTAAGTCATTTTGCGCCAACACTAGGGTTAGAGCTGAGCTTATCTAGACTCGGAGGTGATGAATTTTCAATCTTTATCGAAAACCTTGAAGATGAAAATTTACCTATTGAAGTCGCAAAAAATGTCTTACAAGAAATTGAAGGTGATTTTTTATTGGGCAATAAGTTAATTAAAATCGGCGCTAGTATTGGTATTGCGGTATATCCAGATAGTGCAGCAAATCCCAATACATTATTACAAATGGCCGATGTTGCTATGTACCGTGCAAAAACAGATGGTAGAGGTATATACCGCGTTTATTCGCCTGAAATGGGCAATAAAATGCGTCGTTATCACTATTTACTCGAAGAAATTCGTCTCGCGATGGCCAGTCAAAACTTCACATTATCATTTCAACCCATTGTTAATGTTAATGACTTTAGTATTGATTATTTTGAATGTCTAATCCGTTGGAACCATCCAATTGAAGGTTCTATATCACCAGCTGAATTTATTCCGATCGCAGAAGACTCTAATTTAATTTTAGAGCTCGGCAATTGGATATTATTGGAAGCCTGCCGTCAAATGGCTGCTTGGTATAATGCTGGAATGAATAAAGTCAGAATTTCAGTCAATATTTCTGGGGTGCAATTAGCTCATATACCTCTGCATGATTGGGTAATGAATACCTTAAATAAGGTCGGTTTACCCGCAAAAGCATTGTTGCTGGAAATAACAGAATCTTGCTTTATTGATGCTTCAGAGCAAGTCATTTCGGATTTAGAAAAACTGCGTCAAGCCGGCGTGTTAATCGCTATTGATGACTTTGGAACTGGCTTCAGTTCATTGTCAACATTAGCAAATTTACCTGTTGATGTAATAAAAATTGATAAACTATTTATCGATCAAGCTAACATCAACCCTAAGTATGAAAAAATATTAAATTCTATAAGTGGCTTGGGTAAAACTCTCGACTTAAAGATTGTAGCTGAAGGTGTTGAAACGGCTGCACAGTTTGAACTCGTTAAAAAGATGGGCATTGATTGTATTCAAGGCTATTTAATTAGTCGTCCTGAAACATCAAAAGATGTAGGCAGTAAAATGATCAGCCAAAATATTAATCATATTGCAATGACCGGTACTGGCGTATATGCACCGCAAACTTCTGAGGCTCCATTAGCTCACGTGCAACTGAGATAGCTAAGCTGGTAATGTTGAATGTTGAATGTTGAATGTTGAATGTTGAATGTTGAATAATACATGCAGCCCTGACAATAGACTAATGACAAATAGAAAGAGTAAAACAATAATCAATAAAACTACTAGCATTCACATAAGTCGTTTAAATACCGATTTTGGTACATTTAAAGTTACGCTTAATCAAAACAATATTCTGGTACTAACGTCAGTTGAAATATTGAGTTCTGATGGCTGGGAAGCTTTGATCACTGATCCTGAACAGCAATGGTACAAAACATTACTCAGCGCTTGTGAGGATCATTTAACAGGACAGAAACGATAATAGGATTGTGATAAAAAGAAACCCCAGCATAGCTGGGGTTTCTTTTTAGTGATCAATTTTAATAATGCGTATTAAGGCATCATTGAAGGCTGATCTGCCCCTTCTTTTTCAATCTCTACCGGTAACATATGCTCACGATTGATACCCAATTTAATGGCTAAATAACTGGCCACGTAAATCGATGAGTATGTACCCACAAAAATACCTAATAGCAATGCAGTCGCAAAACCATGGATCATTGTGCCGCCTTTTAAAAACAGCGCAATAACGGTAATTAATGTAGTACCAGTGGTAATAACAGTACGGCTCATAGTCTGAGTGATTGAAGTATTCACAATCTCTACAGGAGTGCCTTTACGCATTTTAAGGAAGTTTTCACGGATACGGTCATACACTACGATAGTATCGTTAAGTGAGTAACCAACAACCGTTAACAAACCAGCCAATACAGTCAAGTCAAACTCGAGTTGTAATACCGAAAACACCCCTAAGGTCACAATTACGTCATGAGCTAGCGCCGCAACAGAACCTGCTGCTAAACGCCATTCAAAACGAAACGACACATAGATAAGAATACAGATTAAGGCCACAATAACCGCTAAGCCGCCCTGTTCTGCTAACTCTTTACCTACCTGAGGTCCAACAAACTCAACTCGCTTTTGAATCACGCCGGCATCAATTGATTGCGCAGCACTTAATACAGCAGCAACCTGCACATCACTTTTTAGCTCATTTCTTACCGGTAAACGCACCAATATATCGCGGCTTGAACCAAAGTTCTGTACTACCGCACCTTCAGCTTCCGCTGAAGTCATCGTCGCGCGTAGCGCACTCAAGTCAACCGGAGCTGAAAACTCCATTTCAACAACAGTACCGCCGGTAAAATCTAACCCCCAGTTAATGCCTTGTACGCCTAGCGATACAAAAGAAGCAATAACAAGGATAAGCGACATTACACTAATAGGAAGTGCGTGACGAAGGAAGTCGACTGTGTTCTTTACTGAAAATATCTGCAACATATTCAACTTCTCCTTTAGATAGACAATGACTTAACGCGCTTACCACCCCAAACCGCATTCACGATTGAGCGTGTGCCAACAATGGCCGTAAACATCGAAGTCGCGATACCTATCATTAAGGTAACTGCAAAGCCTTTCACCGCACCAGTACCAACAGCAAACAAAATTAACGCTGTCATAAAGGTGGTGATGTTAGCATCAGCAATAGTAGAAAATGCATTACCATAACCTTCATGGATAGCTTGTTGCACACTGCGACCAGCTAATAACTCTTCACGAATACGTTCAAAAATCAGCACGTTTCCGTCGACAGCCATACCCACAGTTAATACCATGCCCGCAATACCAGGTAGGGTTAATACCGCACCAGGGATCATCGACATAACACCCACGACCATGATTAAATTAGCCATCAATGCTAAGTTGGCGATAAAGCCAAAAGCACGGTAGTAAACCATCATGAATACAAGTACAACAACCATGCCCCAAATCATAGCTTGAACACCATTTTCGATGTTTTCTTTACCTAGGCTTGGACCAATAGTTCTTTCTTCTACGATAGTCACAGGCGCAATCAACGCACCAGCACGAAGCAGTAACGCTAAGCTTTGTGCTTCAGTATGCTCAAGACCGGTAATCACAAAATTACGACCTAAACGCGCTTGAATGGTGGCAACTGAAATGACTTCTTCAATACGAGTCATTTTCACTGTGCCATCAGGATTACGTGTACCACTGTCTTTATATTCAATAAACAATGTTGCCATTGGTTTACCAATATTGTCTTTGGTGACGTTAGAGAAAATCGAGCCGCCTTTAGCATCAAGATTAATCGCTACCTGTGGTCGGCTGTATTCGTCAAAAGTCGGCTGCGCGCCAGTGATATGATCACCAGTTAACATCACTTCTTTCTTCAATACGGCAATGCCACCTTCACGACGTTGATATACTTCAGCACCAGCAGGAACACGGCCACTTGCAGCCGCACTTACGTCAGCTTTGTCGTCAACCATGCGAAATTCAATTGATGCTGTCGCACCTAAAATTTCTTTTGCACGAGCAGTATCTTGCACGCCTGGTAATTCAACGATAATGCGCTCTGCGCCTTGACGCTGTACAACTGGCTCTGCAACACCAAGCTCATTCACACGGTTACGAATAGTGGTAATGTTTTGCTGTAGTGCTTCTTCCTTAATTTGCTTAAGATAAGTATCACTCATAGTAGCAAGAAGCATAAACTCACTGCCGCTACTCGCATCAGTATACGTCATGTCATTGCTGCGAGTTTTTAAATAATTCTCAGCTTGATCAACCGTTTCAGCATCTCTAAACTTAATCGCAATCCCTTTTGGGGTTTTACGAATACCAGCGTAACGAATTTTCTCTTCACGAAGTTGGCTACGAAAATCAGCTATTTTAGCTTCTTCCATTTTACGGACAGCTTCGCCCATATCCACTTCCATTAAGAAGTGAACCCCACCACGTAAATCCAAACCTAGTTTCATCGGCGAACCACCAACAGCCTCAAGCCATTCAGGGGTTGCCGGTGCTAAGTTTAATGCAACGGTATATTTCTGGCCAAGCAGTTCAGCGATAGACTCTTTGGCTATCAGCTGTTGCTCAGGATTTTGCACGCGAACTAATAACTGACCATTTTCAAGCTCGGCACGCTTTACGGCAATACCCTGACCCTCTAATAAATCAACCACAGTCGTTTGTGTCGATGCAGTGACTTCAGCGCCACGAGTGGCGACAATCTGTACTGCATGATCTTCACCAAACAAATTTGGAATTGCATAAAAACTACCAATGGCGATGATAAGCATCACCATGATATTTTTCCACATTGGGTATTTATTTAACACACCATAGCCCTCTTGGCTTTATAACGACTGGATAGAACCTTTAGGCAATACCGCTGCGATATAATCCTTTTTAATCGTGATTTGGTTGTTATCATTAATGGCTAATAATACATAATCACTTTCTTCACCGATTTTGGTCACTTTACCAAGAATGCCACCACTGGTTAGCACTTCATCACCTTTTGAAATTGATGCCATTAGGTTTTTATGTTCTTTAACACGCTTAGACTGCGGACGAAAAATCATGAAGTAAAAAATTAATCCAAACATGACTAGCATGAAAATTAATTGCATGGTTTCGCCACCGGCTATTCCACTCATTGGGCTTGCATATGCATTTGAAATAAACATAGTTCTCTCTTCTTATTAGCTAAAATTAAACGATTAACTCAGGTACTTCGCGACCAAAACTGGTGTAGAACTCCTTAACAAAGGCGTCTAATGTACCTGTCTCAATTGCGCCACGCAAACCTTCCATCAACATTTGGTAATAACGTAAATTGTGGATGGTGTTTAAACGCGCACCTAAAATTTCATTACAACGATCTAAATGGTATAAATAAGCACGTGAATAGTTTTTACAAGTGTAACAATCACACTTAGGATCTAATGTTGCAGTGTCATCGCGGTGACGTGCATTACGGATTTTAATGACACCTTCACTGGTAAATAAATGACCATTACGAGCATTACGTGTTGGCATTACACAGTCAAACATATCAACGCCACGACGCACACCTTCGACTAAGTCTTCAGGTTTACCGACACCCATTAAATAACGTGGTTTATCAGCAGGGATTTGCGGGCAAACATGCTCTAAAATGCGGTGCATATCTGCTTTAGGTTCACCTACAGCCAAGCCACCTACGGCATAGCCATCAAAACCGATGTCTAATAACCCTTTTACACTCTCGTCACGTAAATCTTCAAATACGCCACCTTGAATAATACCAAACAAAGAGTTTGGGTTTTCTAAGCGATCAAACTCATCACGTGAGCGTTTTGCCCAACGCAGTGACATTTGCATCGACTTACGCGCTTCATCATGTGTTGCTGGATATGGTGTACATTCATCAAAAATCATCACCACGTCAGATCCTAAAGAATCCTGAATTTGCATAGACTTTTCTGGGTCTAAGAAAATCTTCTCGCCATTAATAGGTGAACGAAAATGTACACCCTCTTCAGTAATTTTACGGATATCACCCAAGCTGAATACTTGGAATCCACCCGAGTCAGTCAGAATTGGACGCTGCCAATTCATAAAGTCGTGCAAGTCACCATGCTTACGCATAATCTCTTCACCTGGACGTAACCATAAATGGAAGGTGTTGCCCAATAAAATATCGGCACCGGTAGCGCGCACTTCTTCAGGCGTCATACCTTTTACCGTACCGTAAGTTCCCACAGGCATAAATGCTGGTGTTTCTACGGTGCCGCGATCGAAAATAAGACGTCCGCGACGTGCTCGACCATCTGTTGTATCTAATTCAAATTTCATAAATCACCTTGCCAGATAAACAGTCTGACTCGTTTAGTTTCTATAGTAATGAGGGCAAATTTTAATGCTTCAAGGTTACTGACACATTAAATCAAAAAAACGCCCACTATTGTGGGCGTGTATTTTAAATCAAATTCGTTGCTTACGGGGCTTTTTTCGTCACAAACATCGCATCACCATAGCTAAAAAAGCGATATTTTTGCGTAATGGCATGTTGATAAGCATTCATCACTTCATCAAAACCGGCAAAAGCACTTAATAGCATGATTAATGTCGACTCTGGCAAATGAAAATTGGTGACCATCGAATCAACAATGTTAAATTGATAACCAGGGTATATAAAAATATCGGTATCACCACAGAAGGCTGTAAGTGGACCGTCACCACTGGCTCGCGCTGCACTTTCAAGTGAACGTACTGAGGTAGTACCAACAGCAACCACACGATGGCCGTTGGCTTTCGTTTGTGCAATAAGGTCAACGACATCTTGCCCAACGTTAGCCCATTCTGAATGCATCTTGTGTTCAAGAATATTATCGACCCGTACTGGCTGGAATGTACCCGCGCCAACATGCAAGGTCACAAAGGCAATATTAACGCCTTTAGCTTTTAATTCAGCCAGCATGGCATCATCAAAGTGTAAGCCTGCTGTAGGTGCTGCTACGGCACCTGGTGTTTGATTATACACCGTTTGATAACGCTCTTTATCAGCATCTTCATCTGGACGGTCGATGTAAGGCGGCAGCGGCATATGGCCGACATCTTCAAGCACTTCTAAAATAGTTTTATCTGACAGTAACTCAAGTTCAAACAAGGCATCATGACGGAGTAGCATTTTCATTTGATAGCCGCCATCTAAGTCGATAAGCGTATCCACTTTAGGCGATTTTGAACTGCGAACGTGGGCTAAAATACGTTTATCGTCCAGCATACGCTCTACGAGAATTTCAAGTTTGCCACCAGTGGATTTTTGACCAAATAAACGCGCTGGTATGACTCGAGTGTTATTAAACACCATCAAGTCACCAGGATTGATCATATTAAGTAAATCAGTAAATTTTTTATCGGCAAGCTGACCGTTTTCGCCACTTAATGTGAGTAAACGCGAAGCATTGCGTTGTGCTGTCGGATAGCGAGCAATCAGCTCATCTGGTAGGTCGAATGAAAAATCTGCAACGCGCATAGTATAATCTCAACAGTAAAAACGGCCGCTAGTCTATGGCGAGCGCAAGTTAAGATCAAGTTTACAGATTATTTTGTCGACTTTTGATCAAGAGTTTCAGTGTCAATATCATCCAAATCTATCGAATTGGGCTTAGCAGCATCGAAGGTTTGATTCGATTTGTATGAATGCTCTTCATAGCGCATGTCGATGTGGACTTTATGTCTCTTTAACGCGGTAGGCCTACCCAATAACTTTTTAACCCAATCTTTCATCCTTGATCCTTAAAGTTAAGTTGATTCCCTTTCACAGCACTCACCATCTATCTATAACAACAATTGATGCTCAATACTCAATGACATTTGTCTATAAAACGTTATGATTAACGCCTCATCCTTGTCATCTTGTAACGCTTTGTTACAAACGGCTTGTATCATACTGTAAAACAATAAAATTAGAAGTACAATTTATGAACTTTTTAGCTCACTTACATTTAGCCGACATCAGCGATACTCACCTAGTAGCTAATTTGTCCGGTGATTTCGCAAAAGGTAACATAGCTCAGCATCCAAAACATCTGCAGCAAGGCATATGGCTCCATCGTCAAATAGACCAAATTACTGACAGTCATGAAGTTATTATCGATTTACTCAAGCTGTTCCCAAAAACCTCACGCCGCGTGGCGCCAATACTCATCGACCTTGTATTTGATCATTACCTCGCATTTTACTGGGAAGAGTATCATCACCAACCATTAGATGAATTTTGCCAAAAAGCATACCGCCAGCTAAGTACCACACTTGAAATACCTCCGACGTTACAGGCCATTGCGCCACAAATTATCGAGCAAGATTGGTTAAGTAGTTACCAAACAAGGCAAGGATTAGATTTAGCGATTAAAGGCGTGAGTCGTCGATTATCAAAACCAGAACTGTTTGATCATGCGATTAAAGATATTGATAAAATTTATGTTGATATTGAAATTGCATTTAGAGTTTTTTATCCACAACTAATGGCCTATAGCAGAATTTACAGTCGTAAAACTCCGGCTGAATATTTGCCATGAAAGTGATTAATAAAAGGGTTAATTAAGTATGCCTCCATGGTTAATTAACCTAGAGATCACTCTCAAATCCAGACGGTTTTGGCTTACTAGTCTTCGCGATATCATACTCATTGGAGCAGTATTATTTATTATTGCCAGTTACTTGCAACGAGATATGCAAACCGGTATCGCCCCCCCCATTACAGCAAACACGATAACCAATAAGTCCATATCATTATTTACCCCAGCATCTACTGAGATGGAACAGCTATCAGAATCACTGAGTACCGGTAACAAACCCACCTTGATCTATTTTTGGGGAACCTGGTGCCCTGTATGCAAAATCACCTCGCCTATGGTGAACTCAGTCAGCTCAAATAAAGATTATCATGTGATTTCTATTGCGGTAGCCTCTGGTACTGATAGTGACGTCAATATCTTTATGCAACAGCAGGACTATCATTTTGAGGTGATTAATCAACAAAGCCAAACTCAGGTAATGTCATTAAGCCAACAATGGGGCGCAATGGCTTTACCCGCTATTTATATCGTTGATGCTGATAATAACATTCGCTTTGTTACCTCGGGAGTAACCAGCAGTTGGGGAATGTCTTTACGTTTGTGGCTGGCGGCATGGTAAGTAAGTCGTCGTTAATCGATTCGAGTAAACTGGATAATTGATTTTTTGTTCTGAGTAAAACTTTGTTACTATTCGGGCCATAAGTGCACATGGCATGAATATTCATAATATGAGTATTCACCGAACTAATTTTCGCAACATCAATAGCTGAATTAGACTCAATCAGAGAGAACAATTAATAATGCACATCTTTACTTATCAACCGCCATCCATTCCGTGGTTAGACATACGCTATAAAGACCGTGATATTATCGTTATCAATAAACCTTCAGGCCTATTATCAAATCCAGGACGTTCACCAGACACACACGATACGGCCATAACCCGCTTACAACGATGCTACCCTGAAGCCATTTTGATTCACCGTTTAGATTGCGACACCTCAGGCATTATGATTTTTGCGCGAACTAAAAAAGCTGAATCACATTTAAAAATTCAATTTCAAAATCGCCAAGCCAAAAAAGTGTATATTGCCGAAGTCATTGGCCACGTCAATGAACAACAAGGTAAAGTAAATTTTGCGATGGGGCCGAACCCTGATTCAGCGCCATTCCAAATGCTGACAGACTCAGGTAAGGCAGCGTTAACCTATTTTCAAGTACTTGAACACAGAGCACGATCAACGCTGATGGAGCTAAAACCTCACACGGGTCGTACTCATCAGCTTAGGGTTCATATGCTGTCGCTTGGCCATGCCATTTTAGGCGATGAATTTTATGGCGATATTGAAACAGTTAATGCCAGTAAACGGTTAAACCTACATGCACAATCACTCACAATTACCCATCCTTATAGCCAAATTGAGATGACATTTTTTAGTCCGCATCCATTTTAAAACCTTAACAATTCAAACGAAAAAAATGCCGACACAATCACTCGTGTCGGCATTTATCTATAAGTAATTCGTCACTAAATTAACTAGCTTTAGCAGCATCTTTCGCTTCAGCGGCTTCACACGCTGCAGCAGTAAAGATCACATCGGTAGAGCTATTCAATGCTGTTTCGGCTGAATCTTGGATAACACCAATAATAAAACCAACAGCCACAACTTGCATAGCAACATCATTAGAAATACCAAACAAACTACACGCTAATGGAATTAACAATAGTGAACCACCGGCAACACCTGATGCACCACAAGCTGAAACCGACGCGACCACACTTAATAGCAATGCCGTCATAAAGTCGACTTGAATACCCAAAGTATGTGCTGCCGCTAAGGTTAACACCGTGATGGTAATGGCTGCACCGCCCATATTAATGGTAGCGCCTAACGGAATCGACACAGAATAGGTGTCTTTATGTAATTTAAGTTCTTCACATAAAGCCATATTTACCGGGATATTGGCTGCGCTTGAACGGGTGAAAAATGCCGTAACACCACTTTCACGTAAGCATTTAAACACTAATGGATAAGGATTCCGTTTAATTTTGACATATACGATAATAGGGTTAATGACTAAAGCAATAAACAGCATTGAACCCACTAGCACCATTAATAATTGACCATAACCCGCTATTGCTTCAAAACCTGTTTCAGCAAAGGTAGCAGCGACTAAACCAAAAATACCAATCGGTGCTAAACGAATCACAAAGCGGACAATATTTGATACTGCATCACTGATATCTGCGAGCATACGCTTGGTACTATCACTAGCATGATGCATGGTTATCCCTAAGCCGGCACCCCACACTAAAATACCAATATAATTACCGGTTAATAATGCATTAACTGGATTATCGACAACTTTAAATAATAACGTATTGATCACTTCACCAATGCCTTGAGGAGGATTTGAGCCTTCAATGCCTGCGGTTAAGAGTAAAGTGGTTGGAAAAGCGAAACTGAATAATACTGCGGTTAATGCTGCTGCAAAAGTTCCTAGCAGATACAATCCAATAATAGGACGCATATTGGTTTGGCTATTTTTCTTTTGATTAGCAATCGATGATGCCACCAAAACAAAAACCAGAATTGGCGCAATCGCTTTCAGTGCTGACACAAAAAGTGATCCCAAAAAAGCCACACTATTGGCACCCGTTGTTGAAATACTTGCCAGAATCACGCCCAAAATGATCCCGCTGATAATTTGTAGCACAAGGCTACCGTTAGCGATTCGAGCTAACAGTGATATTTTTTGATTCATTGCTTAACCTTTGATTATTATATTTATGGCTTTTTATGATCAAGATTTTGCGTATCTTTAGAAAAGGAAGAATGACAATGATGGTCATATCAATATCGTTATCACCACACAACTTATAGCGATATAACTCCTGTTACGATATTGATTCAATCATCGATAATATCAATGCTATTACTGAAAACACTCTGCGGTTTTACTTATTGATGTACCATTAACTCAACACACTCAATTAGCATACTTCAATCAATCCGTTTTCAGGGGTAGCACTCCCTCATTAAAGTTAAGCATCACCTTATGAACAGCGAATATACTGAACACTGTAAAAGTCTTATAGCTATATATCAGGATGGCGTGTAATAAGTCTAGTGTTGATACCAAATGAGTAAAAAAATTCAATCTTAGTTCATAAAGAAAGCATTAATTTGACGCTTACGGATAACTTGCTGCTAAATTGTTAATCATGTTATCAGCTAAAAAATGCAAAAAACAAACTGATTATGTCTCATTAAGCAGGCTGTAATGCCTGAGCGCCTCTAAGCATAGCCTCAATCAATTCTTTAGCATCAAACTTTGTTAATGCCTCATTTGCACCAACTTGTTTCGCTTGGCTTACACTAATTTCGCTCGATAATGAGGTATGTAAGATAATATATGCATGTTCAATTTCTGGATTATTTTTAACCTCAAAGGCTAGTTCATATCCATCAAGCCCTGGCATTTCAATATCGCTAACCAGTAAGTCAATGGGCTTTCGTTCTGCTGCGGCTTGTTGCATCATCTGCAGTGCATCACGTCCATCTGCTGTCACTTGATAGGCAATATTAATTGAGTCTAGTGCATCGGATAATTGCTTACGAGCCACTTTTGAATCATCCACCAACAAAATACGTAATGGTGTTAACTTTTCACGTTGAACATCGGTTAATATTGCTCGATTATTAATCGGGTCGTCAGGGAATATTTTCGATAACAATAATTCGACATCTAATAATTGGACTAATTTATCATCAAAACGAGTCACCCCCGTTAAAAAGGCATCTCTGCCTAAGTTACCAGAAGGTGCTTCGATATTACGCCAATTACACTCAATGATTTTATCAATTGCACGCACCAGAAAACCAATCACCATCCGCTGACAATCAGTAATAATGATATAGCAATCTTTACGCTCTGATTCACTAACAGGTTTATAGCCAATAGCGGCAGCCATATCAATAACCGGAATGGTCATACCGCGAATAGTCGCCGCGCCTAGGATGGCCGAGTGAGAGTGAGGGATTTTGGTTAAAGGAGTAAACGGCACGAGTTCACGAATTTTTAAAGTACCTAAAGCAAACAGTTGTGTTTGGTTTAACTTAAAAAGCAGTAAACCTTGCGATTGATTCGCTTTGCTCGTTTTCGGACTCATTATTATCCCTTCATCTGAAGACTGAAATCAACGCCACTATAACATTTATCGGCAGTAAACCGACTAGCTTTAATGGTCTATTTTACTTGTAAACAGCATTGTAAATCACAAAATCAGCCATTCATCTGATGATAACCAATGCATGCGGTGTACTCATTTTAACTAGGCTTCAATCAACTATACTTGATATGTAAACATTGGCAATGAATTGCTAACAACTTGAAAAACAAACATTTATCGGTTATTACCACTAACAAGTTGGATCAATTATGTTTACGATTAAATCAGTAGATAAGCATCGAGAGAAATAACACTAAATCAAATAATTAAATAATTAAATACCAAGCGAACAAAAGCATTATAGACAGTTCCAGACAAAATGACCCAGAATAGCAAATGTATGTTTTCTAAAACAACAAAGGGAAACAATGATGATTAAATCAGTTATTGATCTAATCTATTGTTTCCCTAATATGATGATACCTAAAAATTTAACTCAATCAGTTTGAAGCAGATTGCAGCTCATAAAGCACATCATAAACAAACTGATCCCAACCTTCAGCATCAAACGCTAAACCACTGGCATTACGAACCTGGCTAACAGCATGCAAAGGTGCTGCACCATTTTCCATCATATAATAAGCCATCACCATTTCAGTACGATTAATACCTGAACGACAATGAAGTAATACTGGTTTGTGCTCACTTTCACACTCACGAATGAATGCTAATACCTGAGGCAATATTTCAGCACAAATGGCTAAATCATGTGGTTTGGGTGGAATATTATCAGGCAAATTGAATACTTTATGACGAAGGCCTAATTTAGCTATCGCATCAGTATCACAACCTTCACCATTATTTAAAGATGCGATTGCACCAAAACCAGCTTGTTTTAACTCAGCTAAGTCCCATGCATCTTTGTTTGGACCACTGCGTCCTGCGATTTGCCCATCAACTAACCAAAAAATATGTTTCATATTACCTACTACTAATCTGGTTTTTTAGCCCAAATATCAACATTAACTGAGGACAACTTTTTACGCTTTTTCTTACCGCTACCTTCAGGCTTCGCCATTGGCTTAGGTTGTTCCAGTACGCTTTCAGGCACTACATCATCAGCCTCAAATCCGTTAACGTGTTCACGTTCAAGACGAATTTGATTCTTTTTCTCGATAACTGAGAAGTGATGATACTCATCATGCGACAACAAGGTCAATGCTAAACCGACCTCTCCAGCTCGTCCACTACGACCAATTCGATGCATATAATCTGCTGGGCTGCGCGGTAAGTCAAAATTAATTACCACGGGTAACTTTTCAATATCAAGACCACGAGCAGCAATGTCTGTTGCGATGAGCACTTGAATCTCGCCAGCTTTAAAACCTTCCAATACGCGACTTCGCGCACCCTGAGCTTTATCACCATGAAAGACTTCTGCAGTGATACCACGTTTAGCTAATTTTTGAGCTAAATGATTACAACTATTTTTAGCACCTACAAAAATTAGCACTTGGCGCCATTGATGCTGTTGGAGTAAATGAGCGAGTAATGCGGTCTTTTTTTCACGATTAACCGTCATGACGCGCTGCACTAAGGTGCTGGTTTCAGCACTTTGTAATTGTATTTCTAGAGGATCGACTAACAAGGCTTGCGTTAATTGACGAACTTCATCAGGAAAAGTGGCCGAAAATAATAACGTCTGTTTCTTCTTCGGCAGTAAATTAAGTACTTGAGTTAACTCTTCAGTAAAACCAAGGCTTAACATACGGTCTGCTTCATCAAGCACTAACGTTGATACTTGTGATAGTTTTAGTGCATTGGAGGACACTAAATCGAGCAAACGACCTGGTGTTGCCACAACAACATCTGCGCCACCACGTAATGCTAACATCTGAGTATTAACAGATACACCGCCAAATGCAGCAACCACTTTAATGTCACCATTTAAGTGAACGGCATAGGATTTAAAGCTATCTGCAACTTGTTTAGCTAACTCTCGTGTAGGCACTAACACTAACGCACTAACAAAATTCCCCTTCGAAGATGCTGCACGACGACTTACTAATTGATGTAATATCGGTAGTGCAAAAGCCGCCGTTTTACCTGAACCGGTATTGGCACCTGCCAGTAAGTCTTTACCCGTTAGCGTGCTAGGAATAGTTTCAGCTTGAATAGGTGTAGGCTGAAGGTGATTGAGCTCAGCTAATCTTGCCAACAATGGAGCATGTAGGCCAAATTCAGCAAAAGTCGTGGCTAAAGAAGCTTGGGTCATGTATCAAATATGCTCAAAAAAATGGATATCAATCGCGCATTTTAACGTACTTTACCTTGTCAGTCAGATAAATTAACGAATTTGTTCGATCCCTTCTAAGTCTAGTAGCCACTGCTTCATACCGAGCCCATAAGCATAACCGGTTAACTTACCGCCTTTACCTATCACCCGATGACAAGGAACGATAATGGCAATTGGGTTTGCACCATTTGCAGCCCCAACAGCCCTGACAGCTTTAGGTCGCCCAATAGTATTGGCTATATCACTGTAACTGCAGCGCTGGCCGAATGTTAATTGACTCAGAGCATGCCAAACCTCATGTTGAAAAACAGTCCCCTTAGGCGCAAGAGGAACACTAAAATACTGCCTTTGATTATCGAAGTACTCTGTTAATTGCATGACTGCTGTATCAATGTGCTGTTGGGCTTGTACCAATAAATCCTGAGTCGTCTCAGTCGTGCTTGGTTGGAGTCTAAACTGAGTTTGAATCTCTACAAGCGAGCTCGTTTGGGTAAGGTCTTCAACTTGCAGATGGGTTAATCCATGCTCAGATGCTTTAAGCGAGAGTAAACCAACAGGACTTGTGATTAAGGCATGGCACTTGGGCGAAGTAAAATGGGTCATAATATTATCCGTTTTTTGCAGCAACAGGATCGTTATCCCAAAGCTGGAAGGTTAAGTAGCTGCCCCAGGGTGATGCTTGTTTTGCAATATCGGCAGCAATACTGAGATATAGTTTAGCTGCTTCAATCGGTTTGCCTGCTTGGGCATGTAACGCATAAAGGCGATTTTTAATCACTAAGTCTGAAATTAAAAACACATCAGGATCACTCAAACCTCGCATCTTAGCGTAAGCCACAGTCCATGGACCAATACCTTTTACCTCAAGCCAATCATCAGGCATTGAATCTGGATACTGAAGCACAAATTGCCCCAAAGCATTTAATGCTAATTTTCGAGCTCCTGGCATGTTAAGTTCATCTAATGAAGCGTTAGCAATAGCTTGTGCCGTCGGAAATAACTGCCAAGTCTTACCATCGATGAACAGCGTTTCACCATAAGATTCAACCAATAAATTTAATAATTTAGTGGCTTGCACTACACTGACTTGTTGCCCTAATACGGCACGGCAAGCGGCCTCAAAAACGCTGCCAGCCGCTGGTATACGTAAACCACTATCAATTTTGGCGCCTAATTTAATGATGGGAGATAAAGCTTGCTGAATGACTTCCATGTCAGCATCTAAATCAAACATACGCCGTAATTGCAGAGCAATATAATGCAAGGACTTAATATCATTAACATCAGCTAAGTAAATACTCACATCAAGCTGGGGCTTATGGGCATTTGGTGAAATGTAAAAAATGCCTTCTACACCATTAAATGAAAAGGTTCGGCCATAACGTCCCGAAATATCATCAATGACCTCCATATTATCAACTTGACGAAAGGCATAAAAAGCCAACATCTTCGCCCAATTGAAGGGAGGACGGTAAGATAATGCTAATGTTATTGGTTTAATATCTGTACTCACTTGGTTATCTTTATAAGGATGAGTTACATCAGTTGAATGTCGGCTTTTTTGGCGTAAATCGCTAGGTGTTAACAATAGTTCTTGCTTAAAAATTTCATTAAACCGCCTGATACTATTAAAGCCAGCAGCCATGGCGACCTCAGTCATTGATAATTGTGTTTGGTGTAATAACTGCTTAGCAAACATCAATTGCTGATATAACGCAAAACGTTTAGGCGAAGTTCCCAAAACTTGGTTAAAAAGTTTATTTAAATAACGACTGGTAATGCCTAACTTATCAGCTAATTTGACGATCGTTCCTGCATCTTCACCATTTAAAAAGCCTTGCTCAATTAACGTGATAGCTCGCATTAACGTTGTTTGAGTACCTAGCCATGCAAATGAACTTGGCGCACTATCTGGCCGACATCGAAGACAAGGCCTAAGCCCTGCATTAGCCGCTTTTATAGCAGAGTCAAAGTAACGAACATTTTTCTCATGAGGTGCCGGTGCTGGACAAATTGAGCGACAATAGATACCCGTGGTGAGTACTCCGGTAAAAAATTGCCCATCAAAGCGAGCATCACGACTAAGCCTTGCTTGCTGGCAGATCTGGGCAGTAATATTGCAATCGCTGTAAATCTGGACCATTCGTTTATTTAGCCTTGTATCACTCAATGGAAAACTGAACTATTTTCTGCTTATAGCGTATTTAAAGGATTACTTTACCGAAATACAACCACCACGACTAGCGGAAAACGGAACTCAATCGTTTCGTACATGGTAACAATTTAACCGATTACATTTGGTAAATTTACGTTATCCTAGTCAACAGAATTTCCACCATGACGTTAGAGCATTAGATGTTTAAATTTTTTGAATCGTTAACCCAAGCACTACCACAAGAAGAACCCACTCAGCCGCCCAATACCTTGTATGCATTTTGCCGCCATTATACTCGTGGATTTGGTTTACCTTTGATAATCATGTCGGTACTTACGGCTGTTCTCGCTATGCTGGAGGTATCACTTTTTGGCTTTATGGGCAAATTAGTCGATTGGTTAGTGACCAAAAATCCACAAACATTGTGGCAAGATGAAAGCACAACGTTAATTACCATGTCGGTCGTTGTGTTAGTAGTCATCCCGGTCATTGTCTGGTTGCATGCATCTATTGTGCATCAAACGTTATTGGGTAATTACCCAATGGCCATTCGTTGGCAAGCACATCGTTATTTGCTCAAACAAAGTATTTCATTCTATCAAGATGACTTTGCTGGACGAATAGCCACAAAGGTAATGCAAACTTCGCTGGCGGTACGTGAAACTGTGATGAAGTTACTGGATGTACTGATGTATATTTTAGTGTATTTCACCTCCATGTTAGTAATGATTGCCGCTGCGGATCTCCGTTTAATGTTACCCATGTTGGTATGGTTGGCTGCTTACGTGTTAATTCAGTGGAAGTTAGTACCAAAGTTAAAAGCAATATCGACGGAGCAAGCTGATGCACGTTCGACTATGACGGGCCGTATCGTCGACAGTTATACCAATATATCAACCGTCAAGCTTTTCTCACATACCACCCAAGAAGCTGACTACGCCCAAGATAGTATGACGCGTTTTTTAAAAACCGTTTACGGCCAAATGCGTCTGGTAACGATCATTAATGTTTTGGTACAAATCATCAATTACATTTTAGCGTTTACCATCGCAGCGGTGTCTATTTGGTTATGGGCCGATAATGCGATTACGGTCGGTGCGATTGCAATTGCTGTGAGTTTAGCCTTACGTTTAAATGGTATGTCACAATGGATTATGTGGGAAATTAGCTCATTATTTGAAAATATTGGTACTGTTACTGATGGAATGAATACCTTATCTAAACCGATTGCTATTCAAGATATACCCAACGCTAAAGACATTGTTGTTGACCAGGGGAAAATCGATTTTAATCAAGTTTGCTTTCACTACGGTGAAAAAACTGGGGTTATTGAACAATTAAACCTCAACATTAAAGCCGGTGAAAAAGTCGGTCTAGTCGGACGCTCTGGTGCAGGGAAATCGACATTAGTAAACTTACTAATGCGTTTTCATGATGTTGAGAAAGGTCAAATACTCATTGATAATCAACCAATAACTGATATTACCCAAGACTCATTGCGGGCAAATATTGGTATGGTGACTCAGGATACGTCGTTATTACACCGTTCGATCCGTGAAAACATTCTGTATGGTGATCCACATGCCAGTAATGAAAAATTAATGGCGGCGATAACTCAAGCACAAGCTGCAGAGTTTATTGACAATTTAACGGATCCCTTTGGCAACAAAGGCCTTGATGCTCAAGTCGGCGAACGCGGAGTTAAGCTCTCTGGTGGCCAACGTCAACGCATCGCCATTGCGCGAGTGTTATTGAAAAATGCGCCCATTTTATTACTCGATGAAGCAACGTCAGCTCTTGACTCAGAAGTTGAAGCTGCCATTCAAGAATCATTCTATGAATTAATGGAAGGTAAAACAGTGATAGCAATAGCCCATCGCCTTTCGACGATAGCCGCAATGGATAGGCTTATTGTATTAGATAAAGGTTGTGTTGTTGAACAAGGAACCCATCAAGAACTGATTAATGCAAATGGCATTTACGCACAATTATGGGCTCACCAAACCGGTGGTTTTTTGGGTTTAGATTAACAGCAAGCGTAGCTAATTTAAACTAACGTACACAAACAGATGCCACTCACACAATGAGTGGTTTTTTTTTGCGGTGTGCAGAAATCATAGGATGCAACACAAATGACTGCCTTAAAGAATTTAGCCATTAGCAAAAATTATCAAGCAAAATATCGATATGTAAAATTGAAAATATTAAGGTGTTTTACTAAAAAGACTTGGGATATTTCGAAGATATGAAGAGTGAAGCTATATGGTGGTCGCTACTGGGCTCGAACCAGTGACCCCCTCCTTGTAAGGGAGGTGCTCTCCCAGCTGAGCTAAGCGACCTGGGATATAACGTAAAATCTACATTGATATGGTGGTCGCTACTGGGCTCGAACCAGTGACCCCCTCCTTGTAAGGGAGGTGCTCTCCCAGCTGAGCTAAGCGACCTGGGATATCAATCTTTTTATAACTAATGCTAAAATATGGTGGTCGCTACTGGGCTCGAACCAGTGACCCCCTCCTTGTAAGGGAGGTGCTCTCCCAGCTGAGCTAAGCGACCTGGGATATTTTACTTTCGAATCAACCAATCTATGTGAGAATGGTGGTCGCTACTGGGCTCGAACCAGTGACCCCCTCCTTGTAAGGGAGGTGCTCTCCCAGCTGAGCTAAGCGACCTGGGACTCTACACGACAATGAACAAAAATTATATGGTGGTCGCTACTGGGCTCGAACCAGTGACCCCCTCCTTGTAAGGGAGGTGCTCTCCCAGCTGAGCTAAGCGACCTGGGATATAATTAACAGTAATATGCCATAAATAAATTATGGTGGTCGATACTGGGCTCGAACCAGTGACCCCCTCCTTGTAAGGGAGGTGCTCTCCCAGCTGAGCTAATCGACCTCGCTGTGTGGGGCCGTATTATAGGGAGCAAGCAAAGCCTGTCAACGCTTTTTATTTAAAAAAAGGTCAGTAGTGGTAAAATTGTTCGCTTTGATGCTTTGTTAAACAAGGAATTTAGTTTAATAATTAAAGAAAATTCAAAAACAACCTCAGGTTTAAGCGTCCGCCATTTCAACTACTGAGTTTGACTGTTAGAATAACGCTACATTTTTTTGTTTGTCTTTTTATAGACGTTTATAAATAGGTTTGTGTCCGATTATGACTACTAAGACGCGTTTTGCCCCAAGTCCAACTGGCTTTCTTCATGTAGGTGGTGCCCGTACAGCACTTTATTCATGGCTGCACGCACGTGCTAATAATGGTGAGTTTGTACTGCGTATTGAAGACACAGATATTGAACGTTCAACTCAAGAAGCCTGTGATGCTATTCTTGATGGTATGAACTGGTTAGGTTTAACCTGGGATGAAGGTCCTTATTATCAGACTAAGCGTTTTGATCGCTACAACGAAATTATTGAGCAAATGTTAGATAAAGGCACTGCGTACAAATGCTATTGCTCACGAGAACGAGTTGATAAAATGCGCGAAGACCAAGCAGCTCAGGGGTTACAACAAAAATATGACGGTTGCTGTCGTAACCTTGCACCTCGTGATACTGATGAACCTTTTGTGGTTCGTTTTAAAAATCCGATTGAAGGCAGCGTGATATTTGATGATCATGTTCGTGGCCGCATAGAAATTTCTAACGATATGCTTGATGATCTAATCATTAAGCGTACAGATGGTGTACCTACTTACAACTTCTGTGTTGTTGTTGATGATTGGGATATGGGTATTACTTGCGTTGTTCGCGGTGAAGATCATATTAATAATACTCCGCGCCAAATCAACATCCTTAAAGCATTAGGTGCACCGATCCCTGAATATGCTCATGTGTCGATGATTTTAGGAGATGATGGTGCCAAATTGTCTAAGCGTCATGGTGCTGTCGGTGTTATGCAATATCGTGATGATGGTTATTTACCTGAAGCACTGTTAAATTACCTTGTTCGTTTGGGTTGGTCTCATGGCGATCAAGAAGTGTTTTCAATGGAAGAGTTGAAAACGCTGTTTAAATTAGATGACATCAACAAAGCTGCTTCCGCTTTTAATACTGATAAACTCATTTGGTTGAACCAACATTATATCAAATCACTTGATCCAGCTTATGTGGCGTCTCATTTACAATGGCACATGGATGATCAGAAAATTGATACCAGTAATGGCCCGGCGTTAACTGAAATTGTTACCGCACTATCTGAGCGCGCAAAAACATTGAAAGAGTTAGCGGCTTCTAGTCGTTACTTTTTCGAAGACTTTGCAGATTTTGATGAAGCTCAAGCTAAAAAGCATCTTCGCGGGGTGGCACTAGAACCTTTAACGTTATTTAATCAAAAGTTATCTGAACTAACTGATTGGAGTGTTGAGGGAATTCACCAAGTGATTGAAGCAACCGCAACTGAACTTGATGTAGGTATGGGTAAAGTGGGTATGCCGTTACGTGTAGCGGTTACAGGTGCCGGACAGTCACCAGCACTAGATTTAACCTTGTTCTTAATAGGAAAAGAAAGATCTGCACAAAGAATATCCAAAGCGATTGAATTTGTAGCAGATAGAATAAATTCCTAAAAAACGAGTTGACACTTTTGGGTATGCTGCATAGAATGCGCCTCGCAGTTGAGACATGATGTTAGTTTTTTATAACAGCATATCTAAAAGCATTAAGTAAGAGGGGTTATAGCTCAGCTGGGAGAGCGCTTCGCTGGCAGTGAAGAGGTCCACGGTTCGATCCCGTGTAGCTCCACCACTTACTTAACAATCTTTAAGTAGATAATTAGCACCGATGTTTAGCCTACAGACATCGATGAGTATTCACTCGATACAGAGTATAACGTATCAAATGTGTCCCATTCGTCTAGAAATAGCGCTTAGGACATCGCCTACTTTGGTTTATAAAGAGTCGGCGGTAACAGGGGTTCGAATCCTTAAGGTTTTGAATCTCAATATAGATAATTAGCACTGATGTTTAGCCTACAGGCATCGATGAGTATTCACTCGATACAGAGTATAACGTATCAAATGTGTCCCATTCGTCTAGAGGCCTAGGACACCGCCCTTTCACGGCGGTAACAGGGGTTCGAATCCCCTATGGGATACCATATTTAAGATGGTTGAACATGATTCGAAAGAGTTATTTGATTATCTAAAAAGCACCGATGTTTAGCCTACAGACATCGATGAGTATTCACTCGATACAGAGTATAACGTATCAAATGTGTTCCATTCGTCTAGAAATAGCGCTTAGGACATCGCCCACTTTGGTTTATAAAGAGTCGGTGGTAACAGGGGTTTGAATCCTTAAGGTTTTGAATCTCAATATAGGTAATTAGCACTGGTGTTTAGCCTACAGACACCAATGAGTATTCACTCGATACAGAGTATAACGTATCAAATGTGTCCCATTCGTCTAGAGGCCTAGGACACCGCCCTTTCACGGCGGTAACAGGGGTTCGAATCCCCTATGGGATACCATATTTAAGATGGTTGAACATGATTCGAAAGAGTTATTTGATTATCTAAAAAGCACCGATGTTTAGCCTACAGACATCGATGAGTATTCACTCGATACAGAGTATAACGTATCAAATGTGTCCCATTCGTCTAGAGGCCTAGGACACCGCCCTTTCACGGCGGTAACAGGGGTTCGAATCCCCTATGGGATACCATATTTAAGATGGTTGAACATGATTCGAAAGAGTTATTTGATTATCTAAAAAGCACCGATGTTTAGCCTACAGACATCGATGAGTATTCACTCGATACAGAGTATAACGTATCAAATGTGTCCCATTCGTCTAGAGGCCTAGGACACCGCCCTTTCACGGCGGTAACAGGGGTTCGAATCCCCTATGGGATACCATATTTAAGATGGTTGAACATGATTCGAAAGAGTTATTTGATTATCTAAAAAGCACCGATGTTTAGCCTACAGACATCGATGAGTATTCACTCGATACAGAGTATAACGTATCAAATGTGTCCCATTCGTCTAGAGGCCTAGGACACCGCCCTTTCACGGCGGTAACAGGGGTTCGAATCCCCTATGGGATACCATATTTAAGATGGTTGAACATGATTCGAAAGAGTTATTTGATTATCTAAAAAGCACCGATGTTTAGCCTACAGACATCGATGAGTATTCACTCGATACAGAGTATAACGTATCAAATGTGTCCCATTCGTCTAGAGGCCTAGGACACCGCCCTTTCACGGCGGTAACAGGGGTTCGAATCCCCTATGGGATACCATATTTTTAAAATTTTGGTTTTTAGTTAACTAAAATTCGGGGCTATAGCTCAGCTGGGAGAGCGCTTCGCTGGCAGTGAAGAGGTCCACGGTTCGATCCCGTGTAGCTCCACCAATAAATTTAGTATTCGAACATAAATTATTTTGTGCCTTCGAAACAAAAAAACCACCGCAAGGTGGTTTTTTTGTGTGTGTTTTATTTATGCTACCTTCCACTTTATCTGTACTTACACATCATTAACTTTCTTCCTCAACTGCAATAACGTCTTATTTTTCTTAACAAGACCAACTCAGCACAATAAGAATAATGTGTGACATCCCACCCACTTGCTTTTTGATTGTGTGTGACTATCCACACACAAAATTAATTTTATCATTCCAATGTAAATTAAAGTTAATAAATATCATTGAGTTACAAATAATTAACATTATGGCCTGATGCTTGCTATGTTTTATCTATCCTCAAAAAGCGTTTATGGCGTACTTGTTCTGGAGCAAGACACTACCTTGAGGAAAATATAACACTAAAAAAAAGGAAGTTAATTATCATGAAAAAATCGATCAACACTTTTACGCATCCATTAAAGTCAATGGCTAAACTAGCGGCTATAGCTTCAATTCTCGCAGCGAGCTTTAATGTTTTTGCTGAACCAGTAGAAATTAAATTTTCACATGTTGTAGCAGAGAATACGCCTAAAGGACAAATGGCACTGAAATTTAAAGAATTAATTGAAAAGCGTTTACCGGGTGAATACGTTGTTAACGTATTCCCTAACTCACAGTTATTTGGGGATAACAATGAGCTAGCGGCATTACTATTAAACGATGTGCAATTTGTTGCACCATCATTATCTAAATTTGAGCGTTTCACCAAAAAACTACAGATTTTTGATTTACCTTTCTTATTCGAAGATATGGCCGCCGTTGATCGTTTTCAACAATCAGACTCAGGTCAAAAATTGTTAAACGCAATGAACCGTAAAGGTTTGATCGGTCTAGGTTATCTTCACAATGGTATGAAGCAGTTTTCAGCAAATGATCCGCTATCGTTACCAAAAGATGCTAAAGGCAAAAAGTTCCGTATTATGGCTTCTGATGTTATTGCCGCTCAGTTTGATGCTGTAGGTGCTATTCCCGTTAAAAAGCCCTTCTCTGAAGTGTTTACTCTGCTACAAACCCGTGCAATTGATGGTCAAGAAAATACGTGGTCCAATACCTACTCCATGAAGTTCTATGAGGTGCAAAGTCACATCACTGAAAGTAATCATGGTGTTTTAGATTATATGGTCGTGACATCAAATACCTTCTGGAAAGGCCTACCAGCAGATAAGCGCGTCATCTTTAAGTCATCACTGGATGAAGCTATTGCTCTTGGTAACAAAATCGCTTCAGAAAAAGATAATGAAGATAAACAAGCGATTATTGATTCTAAGCGTTCTGAGTTAGTCACATTAACACCTGCTGCACGCCAGCAATGGGTTAACGTTATGAAACCGGTTTGGGCTAAGTTTGAAGACCAAATTGGAAAAGACATGATTGAAGCCGCTGTAGCTGCCAACACTAAATAGTCTCAATACTTGATGTGGTACTGAATACATCTTTGCATCAGTACCACCCTTTTTTATTCAAGGAGTATGACCGTGATTTCAAGACTATTTGGTTATTTTGAAGAAGGGTTTCTTAATCTTTTAATTACATTAATGACATTGCTCGTTTTTGGCGAAGTTATTGCCCGTTTCTTTTTCAATACCGGTTTTTTATGGATCCAAGAGTTAACACTAACCCTTTGTGGTTGGTTTGTACTGTTTGGTATGTCTTATGGTGTAAAAGTTGGAGCACATATTGGCGTTGACGCCTTTGTGTCTAAGTTGTCGGGCAAGCCACAAAAAGCTGTAGCTATCTTTGCATGCCTTTGTTGTATTATTTACTGTGGCATGTTTTTAAAAGGAGCTTGGGACTACCTCAGTCAAATGTACCAAATTGGTATTCCAATGGAAGATATCAACTTCCCAGCTTGGTTTCTTCATCAATTAGACCCAGATTTTGCGTGGGAAACATTACGTATCGATATCGAAGACGGCGCTGTACCTATCTGGTTATCTCAAAGTATTTTAATTATCGGATTTTCAATGCTGACTTGGCGTTTTATAGAGTTGTTTATCGCCATATTAAAAAACCAAGCTGTTGGTTTTCAATTGGCCGATGAAGCTAAAGACAGCATGCATTTAATCGATGAAGCTGCGCTATCCACATCATCAGAACAACAAGAAAAAAATGATAAGGACGCGAAATAATGACTATAGCAACACTCTTTATCGCTTTGTTTATTTGCATGATGATTGGTATGCCTATTGCTATTGCACTCGGTTTTTCAAGCATGCTAACTATTTTGTTATTTTCAAATGATTCACTCGCCTCAATTGTATTAAAACTGTATGAGTCAACCTCAGAACATTACACTTTGTTAGCTATCCCATTCTTTATTTTATCATCGGCATTTTTGTCTACTGGTGGTGTAGCGCGGCGTATTATTGACTTTGCAATGGACAGTGTAGGTCATATACGTGGTGGACTGGCTATGGCATCGGTTATGGCTTGTATGCTATTTGCCGCGGTGTCAGGCTCGTCGCCTGCCACGGTTGCAGCCATTGGTTCAATTGTTATTGTTGGCATGGTACGCGCTGGATATCCTGAAAAATTTGCTGCTGGGGTTATTACTACCTCAGGCACATTAGGTATTTTGATCCCACCTTCAATTGTCATGCTGGTTTACGCAGCGGCAACTGAAGTGTCTGCTGCTAGAATGTTTATGGCAGGTCTGATACCAGGATTAATGATGGGCTGTATTTTAATGCTGGCCATCTACATTGTAGCTCGAATTAAAAAACTACCTTCACGCCCTTTTCCAGGTGTTAAAGCACTGGCAATATCAAGTGCTAAAGCAATGGGTGGATTAGCACTCATTCTAATAGTACTAGGTTCAATCTACGGTGGTGTTGCCAGTCCAACTGAAGCTGCGGCCGTGGCTTGTGTGTATGCTTACTTTATTGCTGTATTTGGTTATCGCGATATTGGGCCACTTAAAAATGTTGCTTGGCGAAATCAACAAGAGTCTTTAATCGGTGCCTCATTTCGAAACATCGGCTACATGCTACTTGCTGTCATTAAAACACCTACCGACAAAGACATACGTCATGTGGTACGCGACGGCGCTAAAGTCAGCATCATGCTGTTATTCATCATTGCAAATGCAATGTTGTTTGCACACGTGCTAACCACTGAGCGAATTCCACATATTATTGCTGAAGCCATTGTCGGGTTAGGTTTGCCAGCCTGGGGATTTTTGATCATTGTTAACTTACTGTTGTTAGCCGCTGGTAACTTTATGGAGCCCTCAGCGATTTTACTTATTATGGCGCCTATTCTGTTCCCTATAGCAACGCAACTTGGTATAGATCCTATTCACTTAGGGATCATTATGGTAGTTAACATGGAGATCGGAATGCTCACCCCCCCCGTAGGACTCAATCTCTTTGTCACCGCGGGTATAACAGGTAAGAGCATGGGATGGGTTATACAATCATGTCTACCTTGGCTAGTATTGTTACTTGGCTTCTTGATGTTGATTACTTACATTCCGCAAATTTCTCTATTTTTACCAGAATATATAGACAAATTAAACGGCTACTAGCTTGATAATTCGCGTATTATAGGCGAGCCTTAATTTATATTAAGGCTCGCCTTTTTATTGATGACCCCAAATAACTATAACCCATTGGGAATACGTAATGCTTTCATTTTCGACTATCAAAAAACGTAATATTTTAGTGAGCCTCATGCTCATTATCGGGTTATTAATTACCCTTAAAGTTACTTATTGGTATTTGCTTGAACAAGGCACAAAGACAATTGCTGAACAATCTGAAAAGCAAATCAATGAACTGGTTATTTTTATTGATAATGCACTGTCACATTACGAAAATATTCCCGCAGTGCTCGCACAAAACCCCATATTAGAGCAGGGGCTGCTTAATCAACAAAGCCCTCAAACCATTAAAAAGCTTAATGCTTATCTATCTGAATTACAGCAAGTCACAGAATCATCCGATATTTATCTTACCGATGCGCTCGGAGTCGCTATTGCTGCCAGCAATTGGAACGAGCCAAACTCTTTTATTAATCATGACTATTCATTTAGGCCCTATTTTATCGATGCCATATCAGGTAAATCGGGACGATATTATGCTGTCGGCACCTCATCGAATAAGCGCGGTTTCTACTTTGCAAATCCGGTCTATCATAAAGGTGTCGTCTTAGGCGTTGTGGTAGTAAAAGTTGATATTAGCTTGATTGAACAACAAAGTAGTGGCATTGCCATTGCTAGCCAATACGAGTTTATGATCAGCGACCCTGACAATATCGTGTTTCTTTCAAGCATCAATAGTTGGCGATTTAATTCATTAACACCACTGACACAAGCTAAACGCTTTGCACTAAATTCATCAAAACGCTATGCCAGTAGACCTATTGGTGAACTTAGCGTTACCCCCCGCTTTACACTTGGTGATTCAAATACAACTCAGGTATACCAAATTTCATCATTTGAAGGTCAAGCAAAATACCTTCAACGTCACCAGCTGATGCCTAATGCTAACTGGAACGTCCATATTCTTGCACCAATGAAACCCTTATATGAATCGTTACCGCCTATTTTGCTATTGGCGGCCACGCTATATTTACTCTTGGCATTATTCATACTCTACAACATTGAACGCCGTAAAAATTTACATAGAATGCGCCAAGCACAAAATCAACTAGAACAACGAGTAAAGGAGCGTACTTTAGAGTTAGTGCAGGCCAATACTCAATTAAAAGATACTCAAGACGAACTCATCCAAGCAGCAAAGCTTACGGTTATAGGCAGCTTGTCTGCCAGCATTAACCACGAACTTAATCAACCACTGGCAGCGCTAAGAAGTTACGCCCAAAATACCCAGACATTTATTGGTCGTAACATGATTGATGACGCCAGTAATAACATCAAAATCATGATTGAACTGACAGACAGATTAGCTGATATAATTGGTCAATTTAAGAGTTTTACCCGTAAGTCTCAGGGCAAAGACAATGCCACTGAAATCAATCAATCGATTGAGCAAGCTTTAACTATCGTTCAACCTGAAATAGATAAGCAAGGCATTAAATTATCACTGCAACTTCTACAAGGGAAATGTCAAATATGGGGCGATAGCGTCCGATTGCAACAAGTACTGGTTAACCTTATTAGCAACGCCATCGTCGCCATGCAACAATCCACACAGCGACAATTACGAATAGAAGTCTATTGCGACCACAAAGTAAACATCAGCATCCAAGACAGTGGTCCAGGTGTAAGAGAAAGCCAAATGAGCAAAATTTTTGAACCCTACTACACCACCAGTGAACGTCAAGGTCTGGGATTAGGGCTATCTATCTCGCAGCGGATTATAGAATCAATGCAAGGTTCTATTACCGTTGAAAATGCCCTCCAAGGTGGTGCTATTTTTCATATTATTTTGCCGCTTTATTTACGCGAGGAAGTGTAAACGTGAATCAAATACAAGACATCAACGAGTATCAAGTCATTATTGTTGATGATGAACCTCACATAGGCATCGTATTACAGCAATTATTTAAACTCGAAAACATTAGCGCCTTAGCCACCACAGACCCGCAATCCATCGCGAGTCACATTACGGCTAACTGGCCTGGCATCGTGATTTCAGATGTTAATATGCCACAACTTGATGGCCTGAGTTTATTGCAACAACTGAAACAACAAGACAATGACTTACCGGTGGTGCTGTTAACAGGTTTTGGTGACATTGCCATGGCCGTAGACGCACTAAAAAAGGGCGCTTATGACTTTATTGAAAAACCATTCAATAACGAACATATACTTGATGTCACCAAACGTGCATTAGATAAGCGTGCGCTCACACTAGAAAACCGTAAGCTTAAACGTGAACTTGAATCGCACATTGCCCCTGGCCCACGTATTCTAGGAAGCAGTCCTAGCATAATGAAAATGCGTCACATTATCGACCAAGTAATAGATGCACCAGCCGATATTATGATTGAAGGGGAAACCGGAGCAGGTAAAGAGTTAGTCGCCCGTTATCTGCATGACCATAGTTATCGAAATAAAGCTAATTTTGTTGCTATTAATTGCGGTGCCATTCCTGAGAATCTTATAGAAAGCGAACTCTTTGGTGCTGAATCAGGTGCTTTTACGGGGATAGATAAACGTCGGATTGGCAAATTTGAATACGCTAATGGCGGCACACTACTCCTAGATGAAATAGAAAGCACTCCAATGGCGTTACAGGTTAAATTACTGCGTGTGTTAGAAGACCGAAAAGTAGAACGATTAGGTTCAAATACACCTATTAATTTAGACATAAGAGTCATTGCAGCGACAAAATTAAACTTACAACAGTTGTGTGAACAAGGAAAATTTAGACAAGATTTACTGTATCGTCTTAACTTAGTCACTATTGTTATCCCGCCGCTAAGAGATCGCCGAGAAGATATCCCGCTATTATTTTTACACTTTGCCAGAATTGCATCGGCTCGTTATCATAAAGCCCTTATAGCCTTAAATACACACCAAACCATGGTGCTAACTGCCCATGATTGGCCTGGCAATGTACGTGAATTACGCAACTTAGCTGAACGTTATGTACTACTTGGCGCTGAGGCTGCTTTTGCAGGTAACTTAGATAACCATACAACGATACAAGCGAGTATGTCACTGCAACAACGAGTTGAATTTTTTGAGCGCATGCTGATCGAAGAAGCATTAAGTCATAATAAAGGCAGCATAAAATTGACCATGGAACAGCTCGAGTTACCTCGTAAAACTTTGTATGACAAAATGCGTAAATTCGATTTAGACCGCAAACAATTTATCGAGAATTAATTTTTTGAACGTTAATTTTGGTAAAGTTAATTGCTTGAATATTAATTTACCGAAAACTAGTTTAACGCGGATACATCAATTGCATGTTGTTGATGTATCCCTAAGCGCCAAATAGCCACTAACAACAGCGACAAAAGACTCAACGAACCCACGACCACCCCATTCCACTCAGCTTCATGCCAAAATAACATTAAATAAGGTCCGCCTAACGATGCGCCAAGATAATAGCAGCATAAATACAGCGACGTAGCCTTAGCACGATGACTGGTTGCACGAATAGCCACAAACGAATTACAACAACTATGGGTTAAGAAAAAACCACAAGCGCTGATCAAAAAGCCAACAACAATAGCAGCCAATGTATCTACCAAGGTCAACAAGGTACCAGCGACCATTAAACATAATGCCACTCTAAATAATGGCATTGAACCATAGCGCATTATCCACTTCGCCGACAAATAAGAGGCAAAGGTACCGCTTGAATAACATAAAAAAATCAAGGTTGCATTAAAACGACTCAAGCCATAGGGCTCTGCCATAATATGTAACTGAATAAAGCTAAACTGATTAACCATCATCATAAATGCTAAACCACCAATCGCATAAGCTAGGCGCATTTGCGAGTCAGACAGATGGAACATAAAGCCATCAATGTCTTGCTTTACTTTACGCAATAAAGACACTTTTTGCTTAATAATGGTTGGTTTGATTTCTTTGCGTGGTAATAAATAGGTAACCCAAGCCACACCAGCTAACGTCACCATAAACACTAAGCCCATAGATAATTGCCACGATAAGTTTTGCGCCATTAAACCACCAAAAATTCGTCCAGCAATTCCCCCCAGACTATTGGCCATAATGTATACAGCAGCAGCTTTTAATATAAAAGCAGGAGCCAGCTGTTCTTTAAAATACGCCATCGAAATCGCAGGTACCGCTGCTAACAAAATACCCTGCAGTAAACGTACCATCAGCAAATCATCAAACGTGTTGGCAAAGATTAGTAAAATATTCGATGCAGCTAGCAACCATAAACTCACAACAATAGGCGCTAACCGCCCTATTCGGTCAGATAATACTGCATAAAAAAGCAATGAAAATGCTAAGGAAAAACTGGTAACAGATAATACCAACGTAGCTTGGGCACCAGACACAGCAAAATGCTCGGCAATCGACGGTAACATGCCTTGTACTGTGTACAAATTAATGTAAATCACCATAGAAGCGATACACAAAGCCCAAATTAAACGAGTTTGCGCATGCGAACGATAACTCGGGGTCAACTCTGTCATAAACAACCTAAACAACCTAAACAACATATTAAGCTAGGGGAAAATATTACAACCCGCCATGTAAAGTAATCAATGGCGGGGGTAAGAGTTTGTGAGCTAGATGACGAAGTGGCTATTGAACGCGCTTCATTAGCACTTGAGTGGTAAATTGACCGTTATTGATCACACGAAACTTATCATAGGTTTGAAATATGGCATTACCTTGATAGGTGATCATTGCCACTACACCATAATCCACGCCACTATTAATGAGCTTTGCAGGTAAGGTAAATTTAAACGGCACAGGTGCTCTGGCAATATCAAAGTTCTTTTGAGAAATAATTGCGCCAGGCGTATTGAAATCAATTAATGCAATATTGATTTTACACCCTTGAGGCAAAGCAATCTTCTCTGAATAACCTGCATAACCGTTTACAATAACCGGTTTTTCAGGCTCAATCGTCACACAACCATTGAGCATGATAGCAGTCAAAGCCACTGCTGCGAATTGTATCCCTTTCTTAATTACAATCATTTTAGCATCCTACTTGGTCATTCTAAGTAAACCTTCTTGCGTGGCAGAAGCCACAAGACGTCCTTGCTGGTCAAAAAACTGTCCTTTAACAAATCCTCTTCCGCCGCCTGCATTAGGGCTATCAATACAGTAAAGTAACCATTCGCCCATGTTAAATGGACGATGGAACCACATTGCATGGTCAATAGTAGCCATACGCATGCCTGGTGTTAAAAAAGACACACCGTGTGGCTGAGTGGCTGTGGCTAAAAAGTTAAAATCCGATGCATAAGCCAGTAAATATTCTTGAATACTGTGATCCGATGGTATTTGCCCATTGGCACGTAACCATACATAGCTTTTAGGCTCTGTAGTACTTGGCGTAATAGGATGTACTGGGTTAACTAAACGCATTTCAATTGGAGAATCTGCCATAAATTTTTCAAGCATTTTCGCAGGGACTTTATCACGCATCGTCATCGCGAGTTCTTGCTGATTTAGTAAACCTTCAGGTCCTGGTACCTCTGGCATCACATCTTGATGCTCAAAGCCTTGTTCAACACTTTGGAATGAACAGGTCATATAAAAAATCGGCCGACCTTTCTGAATAGCTTTAACTCTGCGCGCACTAAAACTGCCGCCATCACGCATATTTTCAACATCATAAATTATCGGTAACTTTTCATCTCCCGCACGTAGGAAGTATGAATGTAAAGAATGTACATGACGGTCTTCACTAACCGTTTGTTTTGCAGCACTTAACGCTTGTCCCATCACTTGGCCACCAAACACATGCCCAAAGCCTAAATCTTGGCTTTGACCACGAAACAAACCTAGCTCAATTTTCTCAAGTGACAATAATGACAATAAATCGTTTAATACCTGACTCATAATACCTTCTCTACAACATGGATTAACGTTAAGGTTACCTTAGTTAAGCTGATGTTTTCTAGCTTATTCTATGGTAATTACTGAATTTCAGTTATCTAATGACAAATCGCAAAAGAGTGATGTAACGCAAGGATTCATATCTGCAGCCTAATTGAATATTTGGTATGCTATTAGACATGACTAATCAACACTGCGTCTCACAATATTATGCAACCTAGCTCAATGCAATCATGGTTTATGGCTATTCGTCCTCGTACGCTACCCGCGGCAATCGGCCCATTATTAATCGGCAACATGCTAGCCATTGGGCTCGAACAATTTAGCTTACTCATCGCCTTCACCTCAATGCTATGCGCGGTATTATTGCAAATTTCAGTCAACCTCGCTAACGACTACTTTGATTTTAAAAATGGTATAGATACAGAAGAACGTATCGGCCCAGTAAGAGTGACTCAAAGTGGTATTATCTCACCTTCATCGGTACGAAATGCCATGATAGGCTGCCTGATCACATCATTATTAGTCGGTTCATTACTAATCGCCCACGGTGGCTGGCCCATTGCCATTCTAGCCGTAGCCTCTATTTTAGGCGCGCTATGTTACAGCGGAGGCCCCTACCCTCTGGCTTCACATGGATTAGGTGAAATAGCCGCATTTGTATTTTTCGGCTTAGTCGCCGTGGTAGGCAGTTACTATTTACAAGCTGGAGCCACCACCATGACAGCCTGGTTGCTCGGTTGTGCCATTGGCTTTTTTAATGCTGCTATCATGCTGGTTAATAACACTAGAGATATTTCAACCGACAGTAAAGCAGGTAAAAACACCCTCGCAGTGAGGATAGGAGAAGCACAAGCTAAAGTGCTGTATCAAAGTTTTGTCTACCTCCCTTTTGGCATCATTATCGCTGGATTTTTACTCGGTTCTCTTGATGGATTACCAGTATTACTATCGGGAGCGTCATTAATTATTGCGCGTAATCTCAGCCGCGAGTTTCACGCTAATTCTGGTGAGGCGTTAAATCCAATACTAGGACAAACCGCTAAGTTAACCATGGTTTTCAGCTTGCTGTTTAGCATTGGATTATACTTCTCGCTAAGCTAGTAATATTGCATAGATTACCAATAATCGACAATCAATAATCGACAATCAAAAAGGCGCCTCATGTTATAATGATGCGCCTTTTTTAAGCATAATAATTATTACACTTTAGACAAAGTACGCTCTTTAGCGCTCCAATCTAAATGGTATTTCTCACCTGCTGGTTTATCCGTTCGCTCAAAAGTATGCGAGCCAAAAAAGTCACGCTGACCTTGTAACAAGTTAGCGGGGAGCATTTCGCAGCGGTAACTGTCGTAATATGCAATAGCTGAGCTAATGCATGGCGCTGGAATACCTTGCATAACAGAGGCCGCAACCGTTTTACGCCAATTAAAGTGTTTTTGCGACAATGTTTGGCTGAAGGTATCGGCCATCAATAAGTTTGCAAGATTTGCATCTTCTTGGTAAGCCTGAGTAATTGACTGCAAGAAAGTCGCTCGAATAATACAACCAGCACGCCAAATTTTTGCGATTTCAGCAAAGTCTAAAGTCCAGCTCTGCTCTTTGGCTGCCATCGCCATCAACTGGAAACCCTGAGCATAACAGCACACTTTAGCGCAATATAATGCATCTTCAAGATTAGTAATAAATTCAGCTTTATCGCTTTCACTAAGAATAACAGGTTCTGGTCCAGCTAATTTCGAGCTTAACTGCATACGTAAGTTTTTCTGAGTGCTCACCGCACGAGCATAAACCGCTTCTGCAATCGTTGGCGCTGGGCAACCAATTTGTAAGCTGCTCACTGCCGTCCATAAACCAGTGCCTTTTTGGCCTGCTTTATCCAAAATCATTTCAACAAGTGGCTTACCCGTTAACGGATCTGCTTGTTGTAAGACTTCAGCACTAATGCCCATAAGGTAACTATTAAGAATACCTTTATTCCAAGCATTGAAAATGTCGCCAATATCATGGGCTGACATGCCTAAACCATCACTGAGTAATTGATACGCTTCGCAAATAAGCTGCATATCGGCATACTCAATGCCGTTATGAACCATTTTAACGTAATGCCCAGAACCTGCAGGACCAATATAGGTAGTACATGGCTCACCTTCAGTAACGGGGTTACCAGGTTCAAAACGTTCAATTGGTAAACCAGTTGTTGAATCCACTTTGGCCGCAATGGCTTTCCAAATAGGTTCAACATAACGCCAAGCTTTTTCATCTCCACTAGGCATTAACGAGGGGCCAAAACGCGCGCCAACTTCACCACCAGAAACCGCCGAACTAAAGAAAATAAACTGGCCTTTATAACGGGCTTCACGCTCAACCGTATCAGTCCATAAGCTATTACCGGTATCAATAACAATATCGTTAGCTTCAATACCTGCTTCAATTAACGATTTACACACACCATCAACAGGTGCGCCAGCAGGCACAGATAATACGATAACTCGAGGTTCAACTAATTTAGCCAGCATTTCTGTAAGATTATTACATGACTGCATTCGCGGTGCTGTATCTGCTTTGCGCTCGATTTCTTCTTGAGCTACAGCAGCATTAACTTTTGGAGTATCTAAATCGAAAACAGCAACATGGTAGCCGTTATCAGCAATGTTTAATGCGAGGTTCTTGCCCATCACACCAAGGCCAATAACGCCGACGTGAGATTGTTGGGTGTGGTTAGTCATAATGTATGTTTCCACAGGTCACAGAGATTAATCGCGTAGTGCGAATCCATTTGGGTGGCAATTATAGCGATTCTTGTAACTAAATTACCAGTAACAAAACGCGGAAACGCTGTTTTTTACAATGTTTGCTCAATCTGTTTATTAGGATATAACATCACTTCACAATAGAAAAAACCATAAAAACATCCATTTTTATGGTTTCGAGTAAACATTATCGCTTAAGCTGTCACGATTAATTAATTAACAGTAACATCATGTAATTTCAGTGGTTAATGCATTAGCATAACCCATTTTAGTCAGTGCATTACGGACGATATCTAATGTTTGAGGATCTTCAATAGTGGCAGGCATGGTGTACTCTTGATTGTCAGCAATTTTACGCATTGTGGCTCGTAATATTTTTCCAGAACGGGTTTTAGGCAGTTTTTGTACTGCACTAACCAGCCTAAAGGAAGCTACTGGGCCAATTTCATGGCGCACCAGTGCAAGTAACTCTTTATATAAAGCTTCATCTGACATAGTCACGCCGTTTTTAAGCACCACTAATCCAAGCGGCACTTGGCCTTTTAGTTTATCTTGCACACCAATTACCGCAGCCTCAGCAACGGCATCATGCTGACACAACACCTCTTCAAAGCGACCGGTTGATAAACGATGGCCTGCAACATTTATAATGTCGTCAATACGGCTCATAATATATAAATAACCCTCTTCATCAATGTAGCCTGCATCTCCAGTTAAGTAATACCCTGGGTACATAGACAAATAACTGTCGATATAACGTTTATCATTTTGCCATAAGGTGGTTAATGTGCCCGGAGGTAACGGCTGCTTTATCACCACATTACCGCTTTCATTTGGCGCAACAGGCACACCCATCGCATCGAGAATTTCCACTTGATAACCCGGTACAGCGCGTGCAGGAGAGCCTGGTTTAATTTCAATAGGGTCGGTGCCCATCAAGTTTGCCGCAACTGGCCAACCGGTTTCTGTTTGCCACCAATGATCAATCACCGGCTTGCCTAAATGCTGCTGACTCCAATTTAAAGTATCAGGGTCACAGCGCTCTCCGGCTAAATACATTTGCTTAAGGCAGGTTAAATCAAATTGTTTAATAAAGTCGCCTTCTGGATCTTCGCGCTTAATGGCACGAATAGCCGTTGGCGCAGTAAAAAAGCTGCGAACTTGCTTTTGTTCGATAATCCGCCAAAAGGCGCCAGCATCTGGAGTACCAATCGGCTTGCCTTCGTACATTATGGTGGTTGCACCTACTAATAATGGCCCATAAACTATGTACGAATGGCCCACAACCCACCCCACATCAGATGCAGCCCAAAACACATCGCCAATGCCAATATCATAAATATGTTTCATCGACCATGCTAAGGCTACAGCATGACCGCCATTGTCACGCACTACTCCTTTAGGCTGGCCAGTAGTCCCTGATGTATAGAGTACATACAAAGGGTCTGTGGCAGCTAACGATATGCAATCTGCATCAGGAGCTTCCACTAAAGAGCTGTACCAATCTAGGTCACGGGGGGATTGTAATTGGGCTTGATATTCAGTGCGGTTTAAAATAATGCAATGATCGACTTTATGATGT
This sequence comes from Shewanella livingstonensis, assembly GCF_003855395.1. Taxonomy (NCBI): domain Bacteria; kingdom Pseudomonadati; phylum Pseudomonadota; class Gammaproteobacteria; order Alteromonadales; family Shewanellaceae; genus Shewanella; species Shewanella livingstonensis. Next base: position 3,593,696 of record NZ_CP034015.1, read on the forward strand.
GCTTGAGATAATGCGTCATCTAATAGAGGTTTGTAGGGCACAACACCAGAAGGCTCAATACCACAAGATGCAGACAAAATTAGTGTGGGTTTAGCATCATTAATTCGTGTTGACAGTTCATTGGCCGCAAACCCACCAAATACCACTGAATGAATCGCGCCAATTCGCGCACACGCTAACATGGCATAAGCGGTTTCTGGCACCATTGGCATGTAAATCACCACTCTGTCGCCTTTACTAACCCCTAACGACAACATCAGTCCTGCCAGCCGTTTGACTTGTGCTAACGCAGATTGATAAGTAATGGAGTATTCATGCTGCGTCACAGGACTAATATAATGAATAGCGGTTTGCTCACCTCTACCAGCCAATACATGGCGATCTAATGCATTGAAACAAGTATTCATTTTGCCATCAGAAAACCATCGATAGAAAGGCTTGTTGCTATCATCTAAGACCGTTTTTGGCGCGAGGTCCCAACTAATTGCCTCTGCAGCTTGTTGCCAAAACACATTGGGCTCGGCTATCGATTGTGCGTGCATTGATAGTCCTAAATCAGCCATATTGCTCTCCGTTAATCAGCTTGTATTATAGTGATTATGAGCAGACTTCATTAAATAGCCCTATTAGACAAAGGGATAATAGCCACGAAAACCAATAAGGATCCTTTCGTTTCAATCCGGTGTTTATGCTAGAAAAACAAACACCATAAAAAACACAAAGCATTAACAACAATGGCTTAGCGTAATAAATCATGTTGAGTGGCAAGCAAAATTAACATCAACCTTGCCGATAACTATCAAGCAAACTTTACCTTTACGTAAACTTCATATATCTTGCATCAAAAGAAACACTTTTGGTGACATGATGAGCACGACCAATAGCACTCAATCTACATATTCAATTAGTGACTTATCAAAAGAATTTGATATCACCACCCGCAGTATTCGCTTTTACGAAGACCAAGGTTTGATTAAACCTAAGCGTCGCGGACAAACCCGTATATACAGTTTGAAAGATCGCGTACGTTTAAAACTCATTTTACGCGGTAAACGCCTTGGCTTTTCATTAGCAGAAACTCGTCGCTTATTTGAACTTTATGATGCCGATAAAAGTAGCTCAACACAGCTCAATACTATGCTTGATTTAGTCAATGATAAAAAATCAGCTCTACAGCAGCAAATGGATGATATTAAAGTGGTACTGATGGAGTTGAACTCCGCCGAACAACAATGCAAAGCAGCACTTGCTGACAACGCGGCAAAAAAAATTAAATAAGCATTTATTGATTAAAAACCAGAATAATAAACGGCTTACTCAATTAAGCCCAATGTAATACCCAACTGTCAAAAACGCCAACAAAAAGCGTTGGCAGACATAATCAAATTCAACAGGACACAAGCAAATGAGCGACTTATATACCAGCCTAAACTTTGGTTTAGGTGAAGATGTAGACATGTTACGTGACGCCGTTCGCGGTTTTGCCGCTAACGAGATTGCCCCAATGGCTGCCCAAGTCGACATCGATAACGAGTTTCCTAATCAATTATGGCCAGTTTTAGGTGATATGGGATTACTTGGGGTCACGGTAGATGAACAATACGGTGGTGCCAATATGGGCTACCTTGCTCACGTTGTCGCAATGGAAGAAATTTCCCGCGCTTCGGCATCAATAGGCCTAAGTTATGGTGCTCACTCAAACTTATGTGTGAACCAAATTAACCGCAACGGTAATGAAGCTCAAAAAGCTAAATACTTACCTAAGTTGGTCAGTGGCGAACATATTGGCGCCTTAGCCATGAGTGAACCCAATGCAGGTTCTGATGTGGTATCAATGAAACTGCATGCCCGTAAAGAAGGCGATCGTTATATTCTGAACGGCAATAAAATGTGGATCACTAATGGTCCAGACGCACACACTTATGTTATTTACGCTAAAACCGATTTAGACAAAGGCGCGCACGGCATTACCGCGTTTATCGTTGAACGTGGTTCAAAAGGTTTTAGCCAGGCACAAAAACTCGACAAACTAGGTATGCGCGGTTCAAACACCTGTGAATTAGTATTTGAAGACTGCGAAGTACCTGAAGAAAATATTTTAGGCGGCCTCAATAACGGCGTAAAAGTGTTAATGAGCGGTCTAGACTATGAGCGCGTAGTGTTATCTGGTGGTCCATTAGGCATTATGTCTGCTTGTATGGACATCGTCATCCCTTACATTCATGAGCGTGAGCAATTTGGCAAATCAATAGGTCAATTCCAATTAGTCCAAGGCAAATTAGCTGACATGTACACTGGCATGAACGCCGCTCGCGCTTATGTTTACAGCGTAGCTAAGTCATGTGATCGCGGTGAAACCACTCGTAAAGATGCCGCTGGCGCCATTCTATACAGCGCAGAGCTTGCCACTAAAATGGCCTTAGACGCGATTCAACTTCTTGGCGGCAATGGTTATGTTAACGAGTATGCCACTGGTCGTTTACTGCGTGACGCTAAATTATATGAAATTGGTGCTGGTACATCAGAAATTCGCCGCATGTTAATTGGCCGCGAATTATTTAACGAGTCAAAGTAACCCACACTAGCCTTCTGTAGGGCGACATATCAAGCGTGTCGTGTCGCCCTAACCAAGTCCCTATTTTTTGCTTCATTAAGGATATAGAAATGACGCAACTGAGCAGCCGCATCAATCCCCGCAGTGACGAATTTAAAGCCAAGTCAGATAGCATGGCGTTATTAGTCAATGACCTTCAACAAAAGCTAGCAAAAATCGAACAAGGTGGTGGCCCGGTCGCCCTTGAACGTCATTTGTCGCGCGGTAAGTTATTGCCTCGCCAGCGTGTCGAAAAGCTACTTGACCCAGGCTCTCCCTTCTTAGAGTTATCGCAATTTGCGGCTTATGAAGTGTATGACGAAGAAGTGCCCGCTGCTGGCGTTATCGCCGGTATTGGTCGCGTCAGTGGTGTTGAATGCATGATTATTGCCAACGATGCCACCGTTAAAGGTGGTACTTACTATCCGATCACAGTGAAGAAGCATTTACGTGCTCAAGATATCGCTAGTCGTTGTCATTTACCCTGTATCTACTTAGTCGATTCTGGCGGCGCGAATTTACCCCGCCAAGATGAAGTGTTTCCAGACCGCGATCATTTCGGGCGTATTTTCTATAACCAAGCACAAATGTCAGCTAAAGGCATTCCACAAATTGCTGTGGTTATGGGCTTGTGTACAGCAGGCGGCGCGTATGTGCCAGCCATGGCCGATGAATCTATTATTGTTAAAGATCAAGGCACCATCTTTTTAGCCGGTCCTCCTTTAGTGAAAGCGGCGACAGGTGAAGAAGTCAGTGCTGAAGAGCTAGGCGGCGCAGAAGTTCACACCAAAATATCCGGTGTTGCCGATCATCTCGCGCAAAATGACGACCATGCGCTTGAGCTTGCTCGCCGTGCTGTACTGCGCCTGAATCACCAAAAAGAAATTAAAAGCTTACTAAGTCCAGTCAAACCACCACAATTTGATATCCATGAATTGTACGGCATTGTTGGTACCGATCTTAAAAAGCCGTTTGATGTAAAAGAAGTGATTGCCCGTGTGGTTGATGACTCTGACTTTGACGAATTTAAAGCCAACTACGGCGCAACCTTAGTGTGTGGTTTTGCGCGTATTCATGGTTATCCCGTCGGGATTGTGGCCAATAACGGCATTTTGTTTTCGGAGTCGGCGCAAAAAGGCGCTCACTTTATTGAATTGTGTTGCCAACGTAAAATTCCATTATTGTTCTTACAAAATATCACCGGCTTTATGGTGGGTAAAAAGTACGAACACGAAGGCATTGCTAAACATGGCGCCAAAATGGTGACCGCAGTGTCTTGTGCTAATGTGCCTAAATTTACTGTAATTATTGGCGGCAGTTACGGCGCGGGTAACTACGGCATGTGTGGTCGCGCATTTGAGCCAACCATGATGTGGATGTGGCCTAACGCGCGTATTTCGGTGATGGGCGGCGAACAAGCTGCTGGCGTATTAGCCACAGTGCGACGTGATGGTTTAGCCCGTAAAGGGGTTGAATGGTCTGCAGAAGATGAACAAGCTTTCCGTAAACCGATTGTTGAACAATACGAAAAAGAAGGTCATCCGTACCATGCCAGCGCTCGGCTTTGGGATGATGGCATTATTGATCCCGCACAAACGCGTGACGTGGTCGGTTTAGCCTTATCAGCAGCGTTAAATGCTCCTATTGAAGACACCCGTTTTGGGGTGTTCCGCATGTAATTGATGCGGTTAATTCAACTAACTAGGAGTAAGTAACAATGTTATCAAACCAGTATCAACACATTGAATGTGCTATAGCAAACGGGGTTGCCCAGCTCACCTTAAATCGGGCAGAAGTGCATAATGCTTTTGATGAAGTGATGATCAGCGAAATGATCAACGCTATTGAATTCTTTGCCAATGACAGTCAATGTAATATGCTCATTTTACGTGCCAATGGCAAAAACTTCAGTGCAGGTGCCGATCTGAACTGGATGCGTAAACAAGCAAAAATGGACCTTAGCCAAAACCTTGCTGACGCCCATGAGCTTGCCAAGTTAATGCATGTGCTCGACAAATTTCCAAAACCCACAATTGCCTTAGTGCAAGGTGCCGCCTTTGGTGGTGCATTAGGGCTCATTTGTTGCTGCGATATCGCCATTGCCACAACTCGCGCTAGCTTCTGTTTAAGCGAAGTAAAGCTTGGTCTTATCCCCGCGGTAATCAGCCCTTATGTAGTGCGCACTATGGGCAATCGTCAATCTCGTCGTTTTATGCTTACAGCAGAACGTTTTAATGCCGAAGTCGCGTTAACTCATCAAGTGATCCACGAAATTAGCGATGATTTAGACGCCGTAGTAGCTCCCTTTATTGAGGCCTTTAATGCCAATAGCCCTCAAGGCATGGCATGGGCTAAAACCTTAGTATCGCGTTTAGAAGATGGCGTTATTGATGACGCTACGCTCAATTTTACCAGCGAGCAAATTGCTCGAATTCGTGTATCAGATGAAGGCCAAGAAGGTCTTAACGCCTTTTTTGAAAAAAGACCACCAGCGTGGCAAACCGTCAAATCTGATCCACAAGGAGCCCAATAATGTTTACCAAATTACTGATTGCTAACCGTGGTGAAATTGCTTGCCGTATCATTAAAACGGCGCAAACCATGGGCGTACGTACCATAGCCTTGTATTCTGACGCCGACAAAGATGCCCGTCATGTCGCTATGGCAGACGAGTCATTCTATTTGGGCGGCAGCGCCCCTGCTGATTCATATTTAAAAGCTGACTTAATTATTGAAATTGCTAAAAAATCAGGTGCTGAAGCCATTCACCCTGGTTATGGTTTTCTATCTGAAAATGCTGAATTTGCGCGTAAGTGTGAACAAAATGGCATCGCCTTTGTCGGTCCAGGTAGCGACGCGATTGACGCTATGGGCAGTAAAAGTGCCGCCAAAAAAATCATGTCTAAGGCCAATGTGCCGCTAGTGCCGGGTTACCATGGTGACGATCAAACTGACGCGACTTTAATTGCCGAAGCAAAAGCCGTTGGCTTTCCGCTATTAATTAAAGCGGCTTATGGCGGCGGTGGTAAAGGGATGCGCATCGTCGAAAACGCTGGCGAAATCCTTGAAGCGATAAAATCAGCACGCCGTGAAGCCAGCTCATCTTTTGGTAATGACAAACTGTTAATGGAACGCTACTTACGTCAACCGCGCCATGTTGAAGTACAAGTGTTTGCCGACAGCCAAGGCAATGCTATTTACTTATCAGACCGTGACTGCTCTATTCAACGCCGCCATCAAAAAGTGGTAGAAGAAGCGCCTGCTCCTGGTTTATCTGATGAACTACGCGCCCAAATGGGTGATGCTGCGGTTGCTGCAGCTAAAGCCATCGATTATGTTGGCGCCGGTACGGTTGAGTTTTTACTCGATACCGACAACAGCTTCTACTTCATGGAAATGAATACCCGTTTACAAGTAGAACACCCTGTCACCGAAATGGTGACTGGCCAAGATTTAGTTAAATGGCAGCTTCTGGTTGCCAGTGGCAGTGAACTGCCGCTGCGCCAAGATGAAGTGCGCATTCATGGGCATTCATTTGAAGTGCGCATTTACGCTGAAGATCCGCAAAACGAGTTTTTACCTGCCAGTGGTAAGCTCAACTTTTTACGCGAACCTGAACAAAATCGCCATGTGCGTATCGACTCTGGCATTCGTGAAAACGATGTCATCAGTAACTTTTACGATCCGATGATCGCTAAACTGATTGTATGGGACGAGTCGCGCCCTCGCGCACTGCAACGCTTAGTACACGCACTTGAGTCATACCAAATTAGTGGCCTTAAACATAACATCGAATTTTTAGCCAACATTGCTGAACACCCAGCCTTTGCTGCTGCAGACTTCTGTACTGACTTTATTGAACGTTATGGCGACACCTTAATTGGCGATGCGGCCATTGAAGCTGATACCGCGTTAGCGCTAGCAGGGCTTTTCCAAGTGCTGTCACGTAAGCAAGCGGCTAAAGCATTGGCAATCAATAGTGCCGACCCTTATTCACCGTGGGGTTTAGTCAGCGGCTTTAGATTAAACAGCTCAAGCGTGCATCGTGTATCGTTATTAACCGATGCTGCTAGCGATGTTCAACAACATGATTTACTACTCACCGCCATCGGCGATCAATACCAGCTGTGTTTACACGACCAAGTATTGACCTTAGCAGGTGAGCTCAAAACCGATTTACTGCTTGCCGAAATTAACGGTCATAAAAGTAAAATCCCGGTAAGCCATCAAGGCGATGACTTTACGTTATTTTTACCTTCTGGCAGTTATCACTTTAAAGCCATTTTGGCTCAAGTGATTGAGGAAGTGATTAACCATGCCGATAAACTCAAAGCCCCAATGAATGGCACAGTAGTGACTCATTTAGTGGAAGTGGGCGAACAAGTCAAAGCGGGCCAAGGCTTATTAGTGATGGAAGCGATGAAAATGGAATACACCATTGAAGCGCCGTTTGATGGCGTAGTCAGTGAGTTTTACTTCCAAAGCGGTGAGCTGGTTAGCGATGGCGCCCAACTGTTAAATGTTGAGCCATTAGTTACCGAAATCAGCGGCGAGGAAGCGTAAATGTTACCGACTAAAGTCAGTATTTTTGAAGTCGGCGCTCGTGATGGTTTACAAAATGAAGCGCCGGTAACAACCGCAGACAAACTGACACTAATCCAGCAACTAGCAGATGCTGGGGTTAAGCGTATTGAAGCTGGCAGCTTTGTGTCGCCTAAGTGGGTGCCACAAATGGCTGATTCAGATGCGGTATTCCAACAACTAAAACATCAAATCAATCGTCAATCTGGTGTAGTTTACAGTGCATTAACGCCGAATTTAAAAGGCTTTGAACTGGCTCTTGCTGCTGGCGCCGATGAAGTGGCCATTTTTGGCGCGGCGTCTGAAAGCTTTAGTCAAAAAAACATTAACTGTTCAATTGATGAGTCAATCGCCCGTTTTATACCGTTAATAGAGCAAGCAAAAAAACACAATATTGCCGTGCGCGGTTACGTGTCTTGTGTGCTCGGCTGCCCTTACGAAGGCCATATTAACGTCAGCGAAGTCGCTAGAGTATCTGAAATTCTTTACCAGATGGGCTGCTACGAAATATCCCTTGGCGACACCATTGGCGTAGGTACACCAACCGATGCCCGTAAAATGGTCGAAGCGGTCGCTAATGTCGTGCCAGTGGATAAATTAGCCCTGCACTTTCACGACACTTACGGCCAAGCACTGGCCAATATACTTGCCTGTCTTGAAACCGGTGTTAGCGTGTTTGACACATCAGTAGCAGGTCTGGGTGGATGCCCTTATGCAAAGGGCGCATCGGGCAATTTAGCAACTGAAGATCTGGTCTATATGCTCCATGGTATGGGTATTGATACCGGAATAGACTTAGCAAAATTGGCACTGGCTGGCGACACCATTAGCCGCGCACTTGGGCGCACTAATGGGTCTAAAGTGGCAAATGCAATCAGAGCATAATCACATATACTCAACATGGTTGGCCCAACATAACGCTGACCATTGATATAAATATAATCATAAGGACACACAAATGGCAGGATTCAATAAAGTCGTCCACAGCTATGAAGAAGCACTAGCAGGACTGAAAGATGACATGACCATTATGGTCGGTGGCTTTGGTTTATGTGGCATCCCTGAAGGGTTAATTAACCATATGGTTAACGTTGGCGTTAAAGGTTTAACTGCGATTTCAAATAATGCCGGTGTTGATGATTTTGGCTTAGGGCTATTACTAAAGCAGCATCAGATCGCTACTATGATTGCATCATATGTTGGCGAAAATGCCACGTTTGAACAGCAAATGTTATCAGGTGAGCTTAACGTTATATTAACGCCGCAAGGCACATTGGCTGAAAAAATCCGTGCTGGCGGCGCTGGCATTCCAGCATTTTTTACTGCAACAGGTTACGGCACGCCGATAGCTGACGGCAAAGAAACCCGTGAAATTAAAGGTCGTCATTACGTATTAGAAGAATCACTGACCGCAGATTTTGCCTTAGTTCGCGCATGGAAAGCTGACACTATGGGTAACTTGGTGTTTCGCAAAACCGCCGCTAACTTTAATCCGATGATGGCCACTGCGGGTAAAATTACCGTCGTTGAAGCTGAAGAAATTGTTCAACCGGGTGAACTTGATCCAAACCACATTCATACACCCGGTATTTATGTCGATCGCGTGATCAAGGCCAGCTTTGAAAAACGTATCGAGCAACGTACCATCAAAACAGCACAAGCTGCGGCAAAATAAGGGAGATTACACCATGGCATTGACCAGAGAACAACTCGCCCAGCGCGTAGCAAAAGAATTACAAGATGGCTTTTACGTTAACCTAGGTATTGGCATCCCTACCCTTGTAGCCAACTATATTCCTGATGGCATGCAAGTAATGTTGCAGTCTGAAAATGGTTTATTGGGTATGGGCGAATTTCCTACCGAAGACAATATAGATGCAGACCTTATTAACGCAGGTAAGCAAACAGTAACCGCGGTTGCTGGGGCCTCATTTTTCTCATCTGCTGAGAGTTTTGCCATGATCCGCGGCGGTCATGTCGACCTCACAGTCTTGGGCGCATTTGAAGTCGATGTTAATGGCTCTATCGCCTCGTGGATGATCCCTGGCAAATTAATTAAAGGCATGGGCGGCGCAATGGATTTAGTTGCCGGTGCTGACAATATCATTGTCACCATGATGCACGCGGATAAATATGGCAACTCTAAGCTATTATCAACCTGCGAGTTACCGCTAACTGGCTACGGCTGTATTAAGCGAGTGATGACCGATTTAGCCTTTATGGAAATTAAAGACGGTGCATTCCATTTACTTGAACGTGCACCCGGCGTAACGGTCGAAGAAATTATTGCCAAAACGGCGGGCAAGTTAGTGGTGCCAGCGCACGTACCGGAAATGACTTTTTAATTTTTGTTAAGCTCTCAAAATCACCTAAGCCCGTTTATGACTAATAATACGGGCTTTTTTATACCTCTATTTTAATATTATCGACTTAATCCTCCGCGGGGATCACTAACACATTACTGCGCATCCGGCCTAAAATCGCTTCTGCTGTGTTACCAATAATCCGTCCTAATAATCCTTGTCGTTGCCGCGCACCAATCACAAAATATTGGCTTTTTAATCGACATGCCAATTCAAATAAACACAATTCAGGCTCTCCAGATATAACATGCATACAATTGGCTTCAACGCCTATATCGGCAATTTTTTGCTTATGTTCGGCATAAGCTTTTTTGACTAAAGCGTTAATGTCTAGCAAATCCATATCGCGAATAATTTGCGGAATCCGTAACACATAAGCAACATGCAACTGTGTTCCAGTCGCTTTAGCAAGCTGTTTTCCATTAGCAATAACCGCGTCATTGAGCCGTTGCTTGGCTGGATTGCGAGTACCCAAGTCGATAGAGATTAGCGTAACATTACCCATATTTAATGGGTTATTTGTGAGTAGTAATAATGGGATTTTAGTATGGCGAATTAACTGCCAATCAGTAGGCAGGTAATGATCAGCATGATGGACCGCCTTAACCATAAGATCAAAGCTATGACGTGCAGAGTGATGGCAAGCGTGTTCAAAAAGATACTTGCTCCATATTACATGTAACGGAACATCTTCTGCATCAAGTGAGTCTAAATACTGCTGCAGTTGCGCTTCTCGTTGCATCATTAATTTCTTTTGCGCGACTCCGGCTAGTCGAGGATTATAATGCTCAGCCCCACTTAAATAAGCATAAGTGTAAGCAAAAACCTCAGCCTGCTTGTTCATTTGCTTAGCGAGTGTCAACCCAATTGCAATGGCATCGGTATGAGCCTGTTCCATTTGAGCGATAATAAACATTTTGTTCATCTAAACCTCCTTATGCTTGTTCGTTATTTACTGTGATAAGCGTTTGGTAACATCAACGCTATAATTATTAACTTATACATGTTAATGATTAATATTTTTAAAAATAAATTTACCTTATTAAACATATAGATGAAGGTAAAAATTGACATCAAAAAATGCATAATGATCGCCAGTATTATGCTGCTAAAAAACTAAGTGAAACGTGAGCGAGTAACTATCTTTAGCTTAGCCAATAGCGTAAGTTTATGCATAAGTATCGGTATAAAATTTGATCAGCATCAACTTTGTTAGAACAGTAAAAATTAACTGTATTTAACCTAACTTCAGGAGATTGAATGGCAATAGACAGCTTTGTGATGTCACTTTTTCTCATTCTTGTTGTCGGGAGACTGTTAGGTGAGTGTAGTGATCGGTTAGGGTTCCCTAGCGTAGTGGGTGAAGTCACTGCGGGTATTGTTATTGGTCCATCACTGCTCAATTGGGTTGTCCCACATAGCACATTAGCTATCATTGCTGAGCTCGGTGTCATTTTGCTGTTATTTGATATTGGCTGTGAAACGTCTATCAAAAAGCTTGCCCACTCTGGTCCTAGAGCGGTCAGAGTTGCATTATTAGGTATTGCAGTACCATTAGTAGCCACGGGCTTGGCGAGCTTTTATTGGTTGTCTATTGCTCCATTTACCGCACTATTTTTTGGTTGTGCCCTAACAGCCACCAGCATTGGTATATCAATGCGCGTGTTAACATTATATAAACAGACCCAAAGTGTTGCAGGGCAAATTATTCTTGGCGCTGCGGTTATCGATGATATCGTTGGCGTGATATTACTGAGTATACTGTTTAATTTTGCCTCATCTGGAGAGTTAGCAGTAAGCTCAACATTGATATTATTCATCATGATTGCCTGCTTTATTATTTTTAGTCCGCCACTGGTCAGAGTCATTATCTACTTAACCCGCTGGCTGCACCTTAAAGCGCGTATTCCTGGTTATGAAGTGTTTGTGGTAATGGCAATGATTTGCTTATTTGCCTGGTTAGCGCATTGGTTTGGAACCCCAGCTATTTTAGGCGGTTTTGCCGTGGGTATGGGTTTATCACGACAATTTACCTCGCCATTTAATCAATACCTTAAAAACCCGTTTAGCTATACTCACAAATTGGAACAATCAGCAAAGCCGCTAGTGCAACTATTTAGCCCTATCTTCTTTGTTTATGTCGGTATTAGTCTGGACTTAAGTCAACTCGATATGAGTTTCACAGGTTTGTTATTACTCGGATGGTTAACGTTTATCGCGGTGACGAGTAAATTTATTGCGGGGTTTATGGCAAGCTCAAACTGGCAAGAAAAATGGGTCGTAGGTTCGGCAATGGTGCCAAGGGGCGAAGTAGGATTAGTGTTTGCTGAAATGGGCCGTCAACTCGGGGTTATTCAAGCGAAGGAATTCGCCATATTAGTGATGATTATCGCTTTAACGACCCTGATTGGGCCGCTAATCTTGAAATATACCTTGAGTAAAGAATAATGCGGTTATTACTGACGTTATTCTAATAAAAACTGTATCGCTTTATCCAAATTAGGATCATCTGGATTGGACGTATTGGTCACCCACACAATATGGCCGCTTCGGTCAATAAACACGGTTGTCGGTGTACCCGTTACGCCATAGAGCTTAGCAACTTCATCGCCTAAGACTAATGTGTTCATTTTTAGCCCTCGGTTTAGCAAGCTTTGTCCGGGATTAGCATCAGCGTCTTCGTTAAAACTAATCGCTATCATTTGCAAGTCAGTGTCTTGATAGTTAAGTCGCAGCTTTTCTAAACCAGGTTGCAGCTTTTTACAATATGGACACCATGTGGCCCAAAAATGTAACACAACCGGTTTACCGGCATAATCATGAAGAGTAAAAGATTGGCCATCAGCAGTTTTTAACTCAAAATCAGCAGCAACAGACTCATCCACTTTCGCTACAGCATTCGCTGCGCCGAAAGGCATAAAAGACAACAATAACAATACACATACATTCACTACAGGCCAGACTGATTTCATAATGTGTCCTTTTGATAGATTATTCTTTTGACTGTTCAACTTAATAGACCGGACAATGCAGATTATATATTCATGAGGATGTCAAAAAACGGATTCACTCAGCTTTGTTGATCTTTCCAAGCCTGAAGAAGGTATTAATCCAGATATTAGGACTCATACATTGAACAGTAAATAAATCGGTACATTTAATACATCAAAATAAGTTTACGCTTACGTAAAAATAATACTGAGTTTTTACTCGAAATTGGTTATGTTAGGTAAACTAACATAATCTGATTGGACCAGTGGCAAGATTATATCTTGTTGCTGCGACCAAACTTGAATACCCCATAACCAAGGAATGACCTTATGCCTATTTATCAAGCTCCCCTTCGTGATTATCAATTCATTCTGTCTGAGCTGCTTAATGTCTATAAACAAACTGATTTACGCGGTTTTGATGAGCTAGATGCAGATCTCACTGATGCGATTTTACAAGGTGTCGCCGATTTCACTACCGACATCATGTTGCCACTCAATGCTAGTGGTGACTTGGAAGGCTGTAAACTGGTGGATGGCAAGGTCATTACTCCTACTGGCTTTAAGCAAGCTTATAAGCAATATGTTGACGATGGTTGGGCCACATTAACGTGCGATCCTGAATTTGGCGGCCAAGGCCTACCAGAAGTTATTGGCACCTTTGCCACCGAAATGAAAACTGCGACCAATATGGCTTTTGCCATGTATCCAGGGTTAACCCATGGTGCTTATTCGGCGATTCATGTGCACGGTAGTGATGCATTAAAGCAAAAATATTTAGCCAAATTGGTCAGTGGTGAGTGGACTGGTACCATGAACTTAACTGAGTCTCATGCCGGTACAGATTTAGCCTTATTACGCACTAAAGCGGTTCCTGCGGGTGATGAGTTATTTGCCATTAGCGGTGAGAAAATCTTTATCTCATCGGGCGATCACGATCTTGCCGACAATATTATTCATTTAGTATTAGCTCGCCTACCCGATGCGCCAGAAGGTGTGAAAGGTATTTCATTATTTGCCGTGCCGAAATTTTTAGTTAATGCTGATGGTAGCCTAGGCAAAGCGAACACCCTGAGTGCGACAGGTCTTGAACATAAGATGGGTATTCACGGTAACTCTACATGTGTAATGCATTTTGACGGTGCAATAGGCGAATTGGTTGGCGCCGCGCATCAAGGCTTAAAAGCCATGTTTACCATGATGAACCAAGCGCGTTTAGGTGTCGGAATTCAAGGTTTAGGCGTATCCGATATTGCGTATCAAAATGCCTTGGTTTATGCCAAAGATCGTATACAAGGACGTGCATTAAGTGGCGTTAAGCAACCTGAACAAGCCGCTGACTCATTATTAGTCCATGGTGATATACGACGTATGTTGTTATCACAAAAGTCGTTCAATGAAGGTACACGTGCGTTAATGGGCCAACAAGCATTATGGCTTGACCAAGTAGAACGTCATACCGACCCAGAAAAAGCCAAACAAGCTAATGCTCTTGCGGCATTGTTTACACCAATTGTTAAAGGCTTTGTTACTGACCAAGGCTTTAAAGCGTGTGTCGATGCACAGCAGGTTTATGGCGGTCATGGTTATATTAACGAATGGGGAATGGAGCAGTATGTGCGTGATATTCGTATCGCGATGATTTATGAAGGCACCAATGGGGTACAAGCTCTTGACTTAGTTGGCCGTAAATTACTAAGCGACAAAGGCGCAGCCTTAACGTTATGGTCTGGCATGGTAAAACAGCTAATTCAAGAAAATACTAGCAATGATGCGATGAAGCCTTATATTGCGGGGTTAATGGACGCGGCAGGCGATCTTGAAAAAGCCACTGGCTTTATCGTTCAATCCGCCAGTAAAAATCCAGATCTTATAGGCGCAGCATCAATGCCGTATATGCAACTCTTTGGTATTACCGCACTCGCTTGGATGTGGACTCGCGTTGCAGCAACCTCATTGGCAGCATTAGAAGCCGGTACTGAAGAAGCCGAGTTTTATCAAGCTAAGCTTAATACTGCAAAATTCTTCATGAGCTATTGGGGCAGCCAAACTCGCAGCCTACGCAAACAAATTGAATCTAGCAGTGTTGATATTGTTAATTTCGCCGCAGCCGACTTTTAATCTCAACATGAGTGAATAAAGAGCGATAAAAATTGTTAAAAAGCCGCTTCAAGTAATATTGAAGCGGCTTTTTTTATTCTATCACTTTATTATATTGTGACTGTTGTCACCGTCATTAACCTAACTCAAATGTGTGTTTGGTAACTATTGATCCCACAAAAATTCGCGAAAATGCTTACGGCAAACCGACTCGTAACTTTCATTACCACCAATCTCTACTTGTTCACCTTCACGCATAGGATTGCCGTCATGGTCAAGGCGCACGACCATGTTAGCTTTACGGCCGCAATGACAAATGGTTTTCAATTCAACCAGCTTGTCTGCCCAGGCTAATAAGTAATGACTACCGGTAAACAACTCACCCTGAAAATCATTACGTAGGCCATAGCACAATACGGGGATATCGAGGTTATCGACAACATGCGTTATTTGCCTAACTTGCTCTTTACTTAAAAACTGGCATTCATCAATCAATACACAATGAATTTTTTGTTGATCATTAGACGTCGAAATTAGCTCAATTAAATTGTCAGTACTACCAAACACCTGTGCATCGGTTTCAATACCAATACGTGATGACACTTTGCCGACACCATAACGATTATCTATCGATGCTGTCATCACTAAAGTATGCATACCGCGCTCACGATAATTATAAGAAGACTGCAGTAATGAAGTTGATTTACCGGCATTCATCGCCGAATAATAAAAATACAGTTGCGCCAAAATGAAGCGTCCTAATGGTTAGCCAGATAATGGCGCTCATATTACCTTTTTTAACATCGCAACAACAAACAAAAATGCCGTATTCGTTATGAATACGGCATTTCTATTATGATTTAAACAAGGTATTTATCAAAAAATACACCATATTATTTAGGATTACTTTTTAGCCAAAAAGTGCAATATGACCAGGCTAATGACAAACATCACGCTACAACAAATTAATCCGGCGATTAATGAGCCGGTAAAGCCAAGCACAATATAACCAACAAAACTAATCAATGCCGCAATAAGTGCGTAGGGAAGCTGAGTCACCACATGGTCAATATGATGGCAGCTTGCCCCCGTTGATGACAAAATAGTGGTATCGGAAATAGGCGAACAATGATCACCAAATACCGCACCAGAAAGCACGGCTGCCAGCATAGGTAACATCATACTACTATCACTGCCCATCGCCATGTCAGCTGCGATTGGCAACATAATACCAAAGGTGCCCCAGCTGGTTCCGGTTGAAAATGCAGTCACCCCAGCCAATAAAAACAACATCGCTGGCAACAAGGCAAACGGAATATTATCAGTCGCTAAGCTGGCCATATATTTACCGGTTTCAAGCTGGCCAATAACGCTTGAAATCGTCCAAGCAAATAATAAAATATAGATGGCAGGTAACATTGAACGCGCCCCAACAGACATCCCTTTGAGCAGCATAGACAGCTCAACTTTTTGCTGAAAAGCTAATAATACGGTCGCAATAAAACCAACGACAGAACCAAAAAATAATGATGAGCTCACATCGGTATTTTCAAATGCCCCCAGTACACTAAACACTTGCTCTTTAGTCGCCAATGCATCTGCACCGCTAGAGACCATAAAATAAATAGTCGCAAAGACTAATATCGCAATAGGTAAAAATAAGCCAATCACTTTACCGGTATCTGCTTCAGGCAAATCGGTTACGGCTCCTGGTGGTTGGCCTTTTGATTCATCATATAAATCACCACGCAATGCATTTAACTCATGTCGACGCATTGGGCCAACATCTAAACTGAACGTCGCCACACACACCAATAATAATAACGAGAACACTGCATAAAAGTTCATTGGGATCATTTGGATAAAAACACTTAAATGTCCCGTATCAGCAAAACCATGTGCCGTTAAAATGCCGCCAATAAGCGCTATAATATAAGCTCCCCAGCTCGATACGGGAGAAATAACGCAAATAGGTGCGGCAGTAGAATCAAGAATATAAGCAAGTTTTGCGCGTGAAATATGGTATCTATCGGTAATTGGCCGTGAAATAGAGCCCACCACTAAACTGTTGAAGTAGTCATCAATAAATACTACACAACCTAAAAATATGGTCATTAACTTAGCATCGCGTTTATTACGGATGCGCAACTTGGCCCAATCAGCAAAAGCACGCGCAGAACCACTAACGGTAATTAATGCGGTGATCATGCCCAGCACAATCAAAAAGCCTAAAATATATACGTTCCAACTATTTAATGCGGCGTCTTTCCAAACCAGCTGACTGGCTGTACTTAAGATATATTCACCACTGCCTACCAATGAAAAGTCGGTCAGTAACAAGGCACCAAAAACAATACCTAACCCTAAAGACAGTAATACTTTACGGGTTAAAATGGCCAATGTAATAGCCACAAGCGGTGGCAACACAGAAAGTGCCGAATCGGCATAACTTATTATCATAATTTAATTATTTCTTCGTTGGATACGAATAGAGAAAAACTAGAAATAAGACTCACCATACACAGAAAGTATATGGGTTAACTTACCTAGTAGCACTCCACAGTAATACCCATTTAATATGAATATCATTCTTTTTATCATGTGATAAAAACACTATGACAGTACAGCCCCTTTCGAGAACTGGCCCAACAAATGAGAGCGATTGGCTCAGTTGTTTCGGCATTGCACCCTTTGGGGCTGAATTATTGGCATCACCCAATTCAACCTGACTATTATGCAATGCACCTCTACTTTCGTTATTTGTAATCATACATAGTCCATTACAAACAGCGCGGACATACAATCATAAACAACAGGTTCAATACCAGTAAAAAAGCACTAAACTGCGGCACAAATAACAATAACATTAACTATAACCACAATTACATAGCATTAGTTTAACGTTTTTAATTCAAATACACACTATCGTCCTGAACACAAAACACGCAACTGGCTAACAACATTGGCATACTTGCTCATAAAACATTCGTCTATTAAAAAAAGTCAATAAAAAAGGTTTCTACTTGATGAAGTAGAAACCTTTTAAAATCAACAACAGGCAAACCAAACTATCCATTAACCAAGCTGAACATTCAATATTAAACTTATGAATGTGTTATTAAACTAGATTATTTAACGCAGGAATCGCTTCAAATAAGTCTGCCACTAAACCGTAATCTGCAACTTGGAAAATAGGTGCTTCTGGGTCTTTATTGATTGCAACGATGACCTTAGAGTCTTTCATACCGGCAAGATGCTGAATCGCACCAGAAATGCCCACGGCAATGTACAAGTCGGGAGCAACAATCTTACCTGTCTGGCCAACTTGCAAGTCGTTAGGTACAAAACCAGCATCGACAGCAGCGCGAGAAGCACCTACTGCGGCGCCGAGTTTATCGGCTAGTTGCTCTAAAATAGCAAAGTTTTCACCGCTACCCATGCCGCGACCACCGGAAACAATAATGCCAGCATTACCTAGCTCAGGACGGGCTGATTCTGTTAACGATTGAGATAAAAACTCGGTACGAGCATCAATAACATGACTTAAGTTCACCGCTTCTGCACTGCCCGTTGATGCTACAGCATCAAACGCACTAGAGCGCACAGTCATGATTTTCTTAGCATCTAAGCTTTGCACTGTCGCAAGTGCATTACCCGCATAAATAGGGCGTACAAAAGTGTCACTGCTTACAACTTCAATCACTTCAGATATCTGCGACACGTCTAATAATGCTGCTACGCGAGGTAAGGTATCTTTACCTATACTGGTTGCGGCTGCTAAAATGTGTTCGTAATCAGCGGCTATTTCAACAACTAGTTTTGATACGTTTTCAGCTAATTGAGCGCTATATTGAGCGGCATCTGCCACTAATACTTTACTCACACCCGCTAAACTTTGTGCGGCACTCACCGCGGCAGAACAATCAGCACCAACAACCAGTACGTGAATATCACCACCAATGGCCGTTGCAGCGCTAACCACTTTTGCCGTATCAGATTTTAAGCTGACGTTATCGTGTTCTGCTAATACTAAAATGGTCATATTAGATCACCTTCGCTTCATTTTTTAACTTATCAACTAACTCTTCAACAGAAGACACCATAATACCCGCTTTACGCTCAACTGGAGGTGTGACGCTAAGTACTGTTTGATGCGCTCTTAAGCTCACACCAAGATCAGCTACAGCTATAATGTCTAATGGCTTGCGTTTAGCTTTCATAATATTAGGTAATGAGGCATAGCGAGGTTCGTTCAAACGTAAGTCTACCGTCACAATCGCAGGCAAAGGCATTTTCAACGTTTGTAGTCCGCCATCGATTTCACGCGTTACCGTAATCATATCACCGTCAATTTTGACTTCTGATGCAAATGTCGCTTGTGGCATATCGGTTAATGCAGCTAACATTTGTCCCGTTTGATTGTTATCGCCATCAATAGACTGCTTACCAAAAATGATCAATTGCGCTTGTTCTTTCTCTTGCACTGCTTTTAGCAGCTTAGCAATTGATAATGGTACTAATTCTTCATCAGTTTCAATATGAATAGCTCTATCAGCACCCAGAGCCATAGCAGTTCTTAGCTGCTCTTGCACTGCTTTTGCACCGACACTCACCACGATAACTTCAGTGGCTATACCAGCTTCTTTCAAGCGGACAGCTTCTTCAACGGCAATTTCGCAAAATGGGTTTAACGCCATTTTAAGGTTGGTCGTATCAACATTTGTGTTGTCAGCTTTTACCCTGACTTTCACATTGGCATCGACTACGCGTTTAACAGGCACCAATACTTTCATAGGGTTTCCTTCCTACACCTTAAATGTATATGGACAACACATTGGCGTTTGCCAATGCAAGATGGGTTAACTTTACGTCCTGCTAACGTTAACGTCAATCAAAGTCAAACGACTGTTTACATATTTTTTGTTCTTGTGGTGGCAATCAAACTAAACAAGCTATGGATCCTTAATTATTTAATGGCAGTGATTAATTAAAATTTATTTAATTAATCACTGATTTAATTTGATTCCATGTCAAATAGTTTCTATTATTACAACTATATTCAGTATTGATTAAGTTGCATTGGTAATAATCAGTGAATTAATATTATTTATATTAATCATATAGACTTAAATAAACCACATGCAGTACTGAAACTTACACGGAACGTTGGTAACTTTATCTCTTATAACTTTTTATTTTATAAATAAATCATTAGGAAACTACACAACATGAGTGACTTTTTAGACATACTAACCCACGGCCGTCGTTTCAAAGCTGCAGTAAAAGAATTGTCTCTTGATGATTTACGCGAAACCGCGGCTAAATTAGAAAAAATCATTACCGAACGTCAAGAAGAAGAGAAATTAGAACTTGAAGCCAATGCTGAGCGTAATGCACGTATTGCTGAAATTCTTGCTCAAATAGAAAATAGCGGCTTATCAATTGAAGATTTAGGTGAAGTGACTTCTTCAGCTAAAACGTCAACAAAAAAGCGTGCTCCACGTCCACCAAAATATCAAATCACCATTGACGGTGAATTAATTCAATGGACTGGTCAAGGTCGTATGCCTACCGTATTCAAGCAACAAATTGATAGCGGAAAAAATATGAGCGAATTTTTAATTCCAGGCATGGAATAATTATTATGGCTAACAGTTAACCATAAGGTTAGCTGTTAAAATAAAAAAAGAGCTTACTTCGGTAAGCTCTTTTTTTTATGATATTTGATCGCTTTATCATCGCAATGAGACAAGGTAAACTAGCTGTTGTTGATTCATTCCCCATTAATAAAAGGTTACGGCTATGACTTTTCCTCTTAAATATGCATTTATTGCTTCTGGCATAGCACTACTATTGAGCGCTTGTGCAAGTGATTACACCTTCAAAAGTAATTTAGACAGTAAAGCAATCAATGATTATTTTAAGGTCGGTGATGTACAACTATATGAAGGCAGTGAGCAGCCTAAAGGCAAATTTGAACTATTAGGGCTAGTTGAAGGTGAAGCCTGCCAAGAAACCAAACAAGATGCACCACCGCAAATGGCCGTTGCACGAACTAATGCCAGAAGAGCTGCAGCAGACTTAGGCGCTAATGGTTTTGTCGTTAAAAGCTGCTTTATGATTACGGAAGCGGACAATAGTTGTTTTAGTCGTGCACTTTGCGTAGGCCAAGCAATTAAAACGCCAACAGAAAAGTAATAATATAATATATTACCTACTTATAGATGATGAGTGTTCATATAACACTCATCAATATTGTTTATATTTGATTTACGATTCTCTTTCTCCGCTTAATTCAGGTATCGCATGAAACACGGCAACGATCAACATAGCCAAACAGATCCCATCAATAACCAATCTCACGTGCCGTTTAGCAGCCAATTAAATGCGGTTGCAATATGCAGGACACCTTATAAACAGAAGTTTGGTATTCCACGTCAACCTGGCTTAGTTAATGCTGTCGGTTATATTGAATTTGAACCAGCGTTTAATCACCTTGATGCAGTAAGAGGCATAGAACAATATTCTCACTTATGGTTATTATTCTGCTTTCATGAGAATGTAGCTCAAGGTTGGAAAACAACGGTTCGCCCTCCTCGACTTGGCGGTAATGAAAAGCTGGGGGTATTTGCCACACGCTCCACATTTCGTCCCAATGGTATTGGCCAATCAGTAGTGAAACTGCATGGGGTAGTTCAACGTAAAGGTAAAGTGTGCTTAGTGATATCAGGCATGGATTTATTAGACGGTACGCCGATTGTCGATATTAAACCCTATATTCCTTTTTCTGATGCCATATTGGATGCTAAAGGTGGGATTGCCCAAGACGCCCCTGAGTTAATGCCATTGATATATACCCCATTAGCGACCGAACAAATTAATCATTATTGCCAACAAGAACAATACCAAGATCTTGCTGAACTTATAACCGGTGTATTAGCGCAAGACCCTCGGCCCGCCTATAAAAAAGCCAAAGACGATGCCAAATTATACCAAGTCGCATTGTATGATTTAGATATATTTTGGCATGTTACCGCACAAGGTATCGAAGTATTAGAGCTTAAAGCAACCACAGTGAGATTGTTGAAGGATTAACCCCATGACAGAGATTGATTATCAAGCTCAACATAAAAAACGCTTATCGTGGATGCCATGGTTGTATTTCTCACTTAAACCTAAACATTTAGCGTGGGCAAAACCCTGGCAAGATGCTATTCAACAGTTGTTAAGTCAGCTCGAAACCATTCATATTGGTGAACACTGTTTTATTGCCCCACAAGCGCAGCTTTTTGCTGAACCCGGTAGAGACATCAGTATGGGTAACCAATGCATGATCGGCGCAGATGTGTTTATGCATGGACCAATCACCCTAGGTAATGAAGTGGCCATCAACCATGGCTGCAGCTTAGATGGCGGCCGTAACGGTATCAAAATAGGCGCCCAAACACGCATAGCCAATAACGTCACCATTTATGCCTTTAACCATGGCATGTCGCCTGACACACCTATTTATAAACAACCCGCGACATCAAAAGGTGTCGTGATTGGCCAAGACGTATGGATTGGCGCTCAAGCAGGTATTGTTGATGGCGTGACCATTGGAGATCATGCGGTTGTTGGCATGGGCAGCATTGTCACCAAAGATGTAGCAGACTATGCCATCGTTGCCGGCAATCCGGCGCGAGTCATTGGCGATAGACGTAACAAATAAACTCTAGTTGAGATAACGCTAAGGGGAATCAATAAAAATGAGATTATATTAAGTCTACTATATCAAACTTAGCATTTAAGCATCTAAAGCCTGGTTTTGAGTCGAATTAGCAGGTGACATCATTAATGCAGGTGCTAAAATGACCCTAATTCATAGCAACTATTTTGGACATTGGTAATGCGAGTTAGTAAGTACCTGCTTTCAACACAAAAAGAAACCCCTGCAAATGCAGAAGTGATTAGTCATCAGTTAATGTTACGTGCCGGTATGATCCGTCGTAATGCTTCAGGTCTCTACAGCTGGTTACCGTCAGGTTTACGTGTATTACGTAAAGTTGAAGCCATTGTGCGTGAGGAAATGAACAAAACAGGCGCTATTGAAATTCTTATGCCGCTAGTCCAGCCTGCTGACTTATGGGTTGAAACAGGCCGCTGGGACAAATTTGGTCCTGAGTTATTGCGCTTCCAAGACCGCAATAATCGTGATTTTGTATTGGGGCCAACCCATGAAGAAGTGATCACCGATTTAGTCCGTAAAGAATTAAGCTCTTACAAGCAACTGCCGTTGACACTTTACCAAGTACAAACTAAATTCCGTGACGAAGTTCGTCCACGTTTTGGTGTTATGCGCGCGCGTGAATTCTTGATGAAAGATGCTTATTCTTTCCATTTAGATCAAGAGACCATGGACAGTACTTACCATGCAATGCACACTGCATACAGCAATATTCTGACCCGCATGGGCTTATCATTCCGCCCTGTGCTCGCTGACACGGGATCTATTGGCGGTAGCATGTCGCATGAATTCCATGTACTGGCTAACAGTGGTGAAGATTTAATCGCTTATTCAACAGGCAGTGACTATGCCGCCAACATTGAAAAAGCTGAATCACCAATGCCAAGCCAAACACGAGCAGAGCCAACACAAGCAATGACGTTAGTGGATACGCCTAACGCTAAAACAATTGCTGAATTGGTTGAACAGTTTGGTTTAGCAATAACCCAAACAGTAAAAACGTTAATTGTTAAAGGCGCTACAGAAGAAACACCTTTAGTGGCATTAGTTATCCGTGGTGACCATGAGCTTAACGAAATCAAAGCCGACAAGCTTGAATTGGTTGCCTCACCGTTTGAGTTTGCTTCTGAAGCTGAAATTCGTGCAGCGGTGGGTGCAGGACCGGGTTCTATTGGGCCTATTGGCTTAACGATGCCAATCATTGTTGACTATAGTGTCACTGTAATGAGTGATTTTGCCGCGGGTGCTAACACTGAAGACAAACATAACTTTGGTATCAACTGGGAGCGTGATTTACCTTTAGCAACCGCCGCTGACATTCGTAATGTGGTTGAAGGTGAACCAACACCGGACGGCCTTGGCACTTATGCTATGGCTCGCGGAATTGAAGTTGGTCATATTTTTCAGTTAGGTACCAGTTACTCTACATCAATGAATGCCACCGTATTAGACGAAAACGGTAAAGCACAATTGTTATTGATGGGATGTTACGGTGTCGGTGTGAGCCGTATTGTAGCGGCAGCCATTGAGCAAAATAACGATGACCGCGGCATTATTTGGCCTGAAGCCATTGCACCATTCACGGTAGGTATCTTACCAATGAATATGCATAAGTCGCATCGCGTTGCTGATATTGCCGAAAAACTTTACCAAGACTTAGCGGATGCGGGTATTGAAGTATTAATGGATGACCGTAAAGAGCGTCCTGGTGTTATGTTTGCAGACATGGAACTGATTGGCTTACCGCATGTAGTGGTGATTGGCGATCGCAATATTGATGCTGGCGTATTTGAATATAAAAACCGTCGTACCGGTGAGAAACAAGACATTCCATTTGATGAAATCGTGCCATTTTTAGTTAAGGCAGCAAAGGGTTAGTTAATCGCACTACGATTATAATATCTTAAAATATAATATCTTAAAATCGCACCTATTTAGGTGCGTTTTTTATTGAGGTGAACAATCTTTACTCGATGCTTTTGATATAAATATCAACTTCAAAACCTTGATTAAGCCCTGAAACAATTTCAATCCGACCACCCAATTTCTGCGTCACCAAGTTATGTACAATAGACATGCCTAAACCCGTACCACCAATATTGCGTGCTGTAGTAAAAAAGGGTTCAAATATCTTACTTTTAACGTTTTCACTTAATCCTATCCCATTGTCTTTATAAAACATTTTAATTTCATCAGCGCATATTTCGGCGCCTAATAAAATCCTTTTTTGGCCAATAAAGTCACTGGGGAAAGCATGTCTAAAGCAATTAGAAACAAGATTAGTAAAAATTTGTGCAATCGCACCAGGATAAGAATGAATATACAGTTCAGGGCTTATTTGAATATCCAGTTGAATACCTTGTTTACGCGTCAATGGTCTTAATGGCGATGAGATTTGGGCTAAATACTCGGTTAAATTGACGTATTCTTTTTCGAGGATCAATTGATCTGCGGCGGTGCGTTTAAAGTTATGCACCAGCTCTGCTGCTCGCGATAAATTACGTTCAATAAGATACAGTCCATCGGTTAATGTCTCGATAAACTCTTCAAAGTCTTGTTGAGAAAGATCGCTTGCAACAAAGCGTTTTTTAATTTTATTAAGCTCATCTATACAATGACTTGTAGACGTAACAGAGATACCGAGTGGAGTATTAACTTCATGCGCGACGCCCGCAACAAGATTACCCAACGCAGCTAGCTTTTCATTTTCAATTAACATCGCTTGAGTTGACTGTAAATCGTTAATCGCTTTTTTCAGTTCTGCAGTTCTGTTATCCACTTCAGACTCTAACGCAGTATTAATCGTTTCCAGTTTTATTTGATAAGCTTTGACTTTTTTAGCATTGACCGCCCGTCCGTACAAATCAGCTAAAGAACTCACAAATGCTTGCTCGTCGTGGCTCCAATGCCTCTGCCCTCCTTTATATTCACAGCAGATAATCCCAATCATCTTACCGGCATGCCTAATAGGGCTATCCAGCATGGCGGTTATTGCATTAGGACGTAAATAAATATCGGCGAACTCACATGTCGCAGCATCGGTAATAGCATCACTAGCAGCAATAATTCTTTCGGTATCAAGGGCATTAAAATAACTAGGGAACTGAGAACGGGTTAAAGTAATATTATTTAGCTTAGTTTGATTATCAATTAATATGAAACAATCAATTGACTGATTATCTTCAGTTAATAACCAAATACCGGCTCTACCAATATTAAGGCCACGACATACAGATTTAATGATCAATTTAGATGCTAGATCTAAATCACCTAAATCAATTAATTCAGATTGGCTAACTTCTAACAACACACGTTCAAGAATTGGATTCATATTGGATAATTTTCATTTATTAATCGATCGATTAATCTGGCATTTGCTGCTGAATCGCTACAAATTGACTCAATAATACCAAACTGGCAGTACACATTTCAGGGTCAAATTGTTTACCTGACTGCTCGATTAAATAGTCTTTTACGTTTTCCTCAGTCCAAGCCTCTTTGTAACTGCGTTTTGAAAGCAAGGCATCAATCACATCGACGATGGCCATTATACGACCTTCAACCGGTATTGCATTCCCCACTAATCCACGAGGATAGCCATTACCGTCCCAACGTTCATGATGAGTGTAAGCTATACGCCCACCCATTTTGGCAATAATACGATTCGATGCCGCAAGTAAGTTGTAACCTTTTTCAGCATGGGTTTTCATGATCTCCCATTCTTCAGCGGTCAATTTTCCTGGTTTGTGTAAAATACTTTCTGGAATACCAATTTTACCCACATCATGCAAAGGGGCGGCATAACGCATCGTTTCAACAAAATCATCACTCATACCAATATATGCAGCCAACATTTCACTCATAACAGCCACTCGCCTAACATGAGCACCGGTTTCTTTACTGCGTTGCTCAATTGCATCGCCAATAATGAGAATCAGCTCACGCTGAGTTTGTTGGACATTTTCTTTGCTGGAAAGGTTTTCAAAGGTCAAACTGACATTCGCAGCAAATAACTCGAGAATCCTCACTTGCAGTGTTGTTAATGCAGTATCGTGCTGAAGATATAAAATACTGGTGACGTCTCGGCCAAACTTATAAAAGCCTACATAAATATTGTCGTGAACTATCGACTTACCAAGGCTAATAGCTTCAATAATATACTCTTTAACTTCACCCGGTAATGATTCGACATTGTCAATTTCACGATAACTGACCATATCGCCAGTGGCAGCCAGTAAATTCATGTGAGTATCTTGGTATAGATCTTCACGAAAACTAGTTAAATAGAGTGCAGAATTATTTAGATTCAGTAACTGTAATGTTTGCTCAAGTACGGCGCTACCAAAATTATGCAGTGTATTGCTTAATAATACTGAAGAAGAGGCTTCAATCACTTTCTCCATACCGCGTTGGCTTTGTTCAATGGTTTTAATGTCACGATATGAGCGCAAAGAAGTATAAACACATGATTTTAGCTTAGTGGCAGTTAATTCCGTTTTAGCCTTGTAATCATTAATATCAAACTCTCTAATCACCCTTTCTTCCGGAGCACAACCAGGCTGCCCC
Source organism: Shewanella livingstonensis (assembly GCF_003855395.1). Lineage (NCBI taxonomy): Bacteria > Pseudomonadati > Pseudomonadota > Gammaproteobacteria > Alteromonadales > Shewanellaceae > Shewanella > Shewanella livingstonensis. The sequence continues at coordinate 3,620,615 of NZ_CP034015.1, forward strand.
GTTCTAAGAATAATCCGTGTGCTGTGATTGTGTAATTCATTACGAATACGTTCAACTAAATCAAGACCAGCTTGATCGTTTTCCATTACCACATCAATGAATGCAAGCGCGATGTCTGGCTCGTCACGTAATAAGGCAAACCCTTCTTCAGCACTAAAACTGGAATAGAAAGCGAGCTTTTTACCGTCAAGTTCGAAATGGCTCAATGCAAATTTGGTTACATCATGGATACCTAACTCGTCATCAATAATGGCAATTTTCCATGGCGCAAGTAGTGTTACTTTACTTGCAGCATCATCAAGCGGTATTGCCGATTTTTTTTTAAAAAAAGCCACATGTCATCCTTAAAGTTGAATATAAACCGAATAATGTAGATAAAAACATGGTAATCGAAAAATAAATATACAACCTATGATGACCTTATTGATTAGTTATCGCACTTTGAATCATTAAAAACTATACGAATAAAATAACACTGTAGATCTCATCATTACTTTAGATATCTTGCTGTGCAATGGCACTCATGGTCAACTTTTATTTATTCATTTTGATAGGTTAGCATCAACAGTAGACAGCACTAAATTGATGCATAGGCAATAAATAGCATAGTCGACTTATTGGTAACTGGTGTATAACTTAAAAAGAATCCATACTAGAATTAAGCATAATTAACAGATCAAAGGATAGAGATTGTCAGTATCAACAGCATTGGTTTTAGGTGGTGGTGGCGCCAGAGCCGCTTATCAAATAGGCGTATTAAAAGCACTAGTGCAATTTTATCCCCGCAACCATAATGTCCCATTTGATATTATTTGTGGAACATCTGCAGGCGCTATTAACGCAGTATCGCTGGCAACCCACGCATCTTGCTTTCATTTAGCCATAAAAAAACTTGATTGGGTGTGGCGTCATTTTGAAACCCATAAAGTCTACCGCGCTTCCATACCTCAAGTGTTGAGACATTTAGGACGAATGGCAATTAAGGGCTTACAAGATGACAGAGTGAGCACTGATGCTGCCAGCCTTCTTGATAATCAGCCCTTACGAGAGTTGCTAAATAATCTTATTGATTTTAAAAGAATTGACCGCAATATCGGTAATAATGCACTTAAAGCAATCAGTATCGACGCCTCGTGCTACAACAATTCACGCTCATATAGTTTTTATCAAGGCAATGAACATATTGAAGATTGGCAACGAGCAAGACGAGTCGGTATACGTAGTTTATTAAATACCGAACACTTACTCGCAAGCTCCGCTATTCCAATGGTGTTTCCATCGATCAAGCTTAATCAAGCTTATTATGGTGATGGTTCTGTACATCAATTGTCGCCATTATCCAGTCCGATCCATCTTGGTGCTAATAAAATATTTGTGATTAACTTAGACAGTCCACACAAACAGTTCCCCATCGAATTTGAATATCACCCTAAAACGGCAACTATTGCAGGCCATTTATTAGACACTATTTTCTCGGACACATTAAACAGTGATTTAGAACGTTTGCAAAGGATCAATGACACCTTATCAAGGATATCTGCAACAGACCAAGAAACATTAAACTTGCGACATATAGAAACATTAGTGATTAAACCCAGCCAAGATTTAAGCCGAATTGCTGAAAGATTTTATGATGACATGCCATTTGCAATCAAAACCTTATTGAAATTTTTTGGCATTAATCGACAATCAGACTCGAGTATTGTGTCATATCTATTATTCCAAAAAAGCTACACGACGACCTTAATTGATTTAGGTTACCAAGATGCAATGGACAGAATTGACGAAATAAAACAATTTTTTGATATCCCGACTAAAGTTTAACCGTTGAGGCTCAAAATCTATGATATACCTATATTATTACATCAGGGTGGTTGATGATAAAAGTACAAGTATATTATCGTTATCTATACTGAAGTAACCCTCACCATATCTCGTTAACGTAAGTCAGATAACAGAATCTATATAGTCACACTTATTATTAATGGTGCCTATTATTGATTTTTTATTATTGAATAGAGACTTATAACACCACAACTGCCGAGCATTACATGCGCGACAATTTTGTATCTAAAAGGATTTTAGATGAAAATTTTATGGTTAGTTCTCGTATTCATAATTGTTGGCTGCGACAAACACGACAGCCCCAACATTGATATAGCAACCAGCAGTAAAACAACTTTGCAATGGCAAGGTGTATATCATGCCGTTTTTCCGTGCCCGAGTTGTGATGGAATGGATACGACCCTCGAACTCATCCCACCTAATAAATACACTATCCATACCATCCGCTTAGGCAGCGACCCAAGCCCTTATCGAGGTAGTGGCAGCTTTAAATGGGATCAAACGGGTAATATTATTATTTTAGATCGTGGCCATATTTATCACGTTTATACAGACCATTTATATTTATTAGATGTGAAATTTCAGCGAATTAAAGGTCCTGACGCACAAAAATATAGGGTTGATAAAATTGAAGGTTTAGGTCAGCAAGCAACGATACCAACGGCTAAATAACCCCAATAACAAACCTGCTTAAAGATAGTTTGATGAGAAAAGGCATTTTATTAGCAGGAGGTTCAGGCACTCAGCTATACCCTATCACCCAGGTGGTTTGTAAACAGCTATTGCCCATTTACGACAAACCGATGGTTTATTATCCACTAAGCGCTCTAATACAAGTAGGTATTACTGACATCTTAGTCATTTTTACTCCTACATATCTGCCTCTTTTTAAGTCACTATTGCTGTCACTATTGATGCCACTATTGCACAACGTTCATCAATTACAACACGCATTGCAATCATTAAGTAGCACCTCTTGCACAACCCCATTTGGTTACCATGTTGCTAAGTCTCAATGAAAATTTTAACCTTCGGTCAAACAGGCCAATTAGCACGAGCTTTAAAACGAACACTTCCTAACACGGTGGAACTAATACAGCTCAACCATCAACAAGTTGATATCACACAGTCACAACAAATTATCGATGCATTGGCTTATTATCGGCCAGATATTATTATTAACTGCGCCGCATTTACCAATGTTGAAGAAGCCGAGGTAAACCCTGAATCCGCGATAAAAACCAATGTGTTAGCCGTTGAATATATGGCTAAAGCGGCGATTACTTATGGCATCAAGCTAATTCAATTATCGACAGATTATGTGTTCGATGGGCGATCTTCAATACCTTACACTGTGGTTCAAAAACCATTGGCACTCAATGCTTATGGACAATCAAAATTACTCGCAGAAGAAACACTACTGAGTTATCAATCACCCCTATTTGTATTGTACGAACATCTTGGCTTTATCATCACAGTGGCAATAATTTTGTCACAACGATGCTGAAGTTAATGTCACTGTCTCATGATCAGGCTTCGATAGGTTCAAGCGAAAACAACCCTATTAATATTGTAAATGACCAAATCGGTAGTCCGACAATGATTGACGATCTTGCACGTTTTTTGTGGAAACTGTGTTCACAAAAACAATGGGTGCCTATTTACCATTGGAGTGATGCAGGAATATGCACTTGGTATGAGTTTGCACAAGCCATAAAACAACATGGCATTGCAGCAGGGTTATTACATCAACCGATTTATTTACGCCCAACAACCTCAAAACAATATGCATCAAGGGTCACTAGGCCACCATTTAGTGCATTAGACAGCCATTTATCACAAACTATTGCTACACAAAAAACCTGGCAACAACAATTAACCTTATGCCTGAATGAGCTGGCACAGAGTAAAAATGGCTAATTTACTGACAAATATTCAATTGTCATATCAATGTCATTTTTACATGCAATAATTTTTACCATCAAGGATTAAATATTTCGCTTTAGCTTACTATTAACTTTAGGTAAAAAGAAGCTGTACCAACACAGGTACCGCTATCTGGAATGTTGAAAATGTCACACTCATTTGAATTTGATGAAGATGATGCGCCATGGGGCGATAACATCAAGGGAAAACCAAAGTCGAAAAAAGTAAAACAACGCCGCCGTGATACTAAGCGACGTTTTTTTGACGATAATGCAGAAATGGAGTTCGCACCTGCTAAGTGGAAATAATTTAACAGGATTGTCTCATCAAGTTTAAAAAGCAAGTTGCCTGCAACTTGCTTTTTTGTTGACAAAAAAATAGCCTCGAGCAATTCAAGACTATTTAAGCAAACTGATTTATTGCAGATATTCGATCGATATAACGTGACCAATGAGTGGTTAAAGCATTTCTGTTTATAGATACAATATGGTAGCTAATCCTAGGAAGGTGAAAAAACCTACCACATCGGTAACAGTGGTGAGAATAACCGACCCAGATAACGCGGCATCTTGATTAAAACGTTGTAAAATCATTGGTACCATAACGCCAGCAATAGCGGCAACAGCCATATTAATTAAGATGGCACAACCAATAACAATGCCCATTATTGTATCGTTAAACCACCATCCAGCAATAATACCGATGACGACGGACCACAACATACCATTAAGCGCACCAATACCGAGTTCGTTCTTCATCAACGACATAACGTTACCAGCAGAAATCTGCCCCATGGCCATCCCACGGATCATTAATGTTAACGATTGGCTACCAGCAATACCGCCCATTGAAGCCACTATTGGCATCAATACCGCTAACGCAACGACTTGCGACAACACATTTTCAAATAATCCTATGGTAGCAGAAGCTAAAAATGCTGTAAGCAAGTTAATCCCAAGCCACACCGCACGACGTTTTGCACCCACTACAATCGGGGCAAATAAATCATCGTGTTCATCCATACCGGCGGTTGCCATTAATTGTGCTTCGTAATGTTCACGCACTAAGGCTGTAGCCGTTCGCAGTGTCATTCGACCAATTAATATACCGTCTTCATCGACAACCGGTAATTCAAGTTCGCGGCTATGTTCAATGGCTTCAGCTGCTTCGATCAAAGATGAATCTGCAGAGATAACTCGGCTATCTTCCCATTTTAGTACTTGCAGTTGAGTATCAAGATCTGCTGTTTTGAAAACATCATAACGACGCACAGTACCGAGATATTTATCATTACTATCGACCAAAAATAAATGGTCATTACAATCTAAATCTATTCGACGAAAAAAACGTTGTCCTTGGGCGACAGTAGAAGTCAGACTCAATGCCAGCATCTGGTGATCAGCATAACGACCGATTTCATTTTCAGAATATTGATCATACAGTTCGAAGTGCTTACGCTGACGCTCACCCATCTGTGCTAATGCACGATCGGTAATATTGTCCGGTAACGAATCACTCCACTCAATAAGATCTTCAGGACTTAATTGAGAAAAGAGTAAATCTAGCTCCTCATCGGGCATTTTCTTTACAATGCCTAAACGAGGATCGGCGCGCATCAAGTTTAAAACATCAACACGCTCTCCAACATCAACTTGCTGCCAACGTTCATAGCGCTCATCAAGCGGTAACGATTCTAATAGTAAAGCAATGGTACCTGGTTCAGCTTCAGTCAAGATTTCACTGAACATTTCAGCCTGTTCATCACCTTCGGCCTCAGTTAACAAATGTACCACTTGGCTAACATCTGCTTGTGGTTGCGAACTGGTGTCGATTTCATCTTCAGAGTTAAGTTCGTTCTTTACATCATTCATAAGCCCGTCCTTAATTCTTAGTAAGAAAATATGCGCAAACTATATTGAAATTAGTATTGATAAGCAAACAGATAAATTAAGTTGCTCACAACTTAATTGCCAACTAACCATGTTTATAATATAGTTTACCTTTAATTTAAAGGAGCATTACATGACCGCAACAATTTACCCTATTATCGTAAAAGACATTCAAGGCAATGATGTTGTTATGGAGCACTTTAAAGATAAGGTTTTGCTCATTGTTAACACTGCCAGTAAATGCGGATTTACGCCACAATACAAAGCCCTTGAAGTGTTATATCAGCAATATAAAGATCGCGGTTTAGTTATTTTAGGCTTTCCCTGTAACCAATTCGGTAAGCAAGAACAAGGCAATGAAGATGACATCAGCCAATTCTGCGAGCTCAACTTTGGCGTAACTTTCCCACTTTTTAGCAAAATTGAAGTTAATGGCAGTAATAGTCACCCTTTATATCAATTTCTCAAAAAGTCTGCCAAAGGCCTTTTAGGCAGTGAATCGATAAAATGGAACTTCACTAAGTTTTTAGTCGATAAGCAAGGAAACGTGATTGAACGATATGCACCAACCACCAAACCAGAAGATCTTAACGCTACTATCAAAAAACTGCTTGGTTAAACCTAATCCGGATCAGTAATCGAATAACGATATTCTATGCGAGTTTGTTTTGGCGATTAATGTCATGTTAATCGCCTTTCGTTTACTTACGGACTAAGGTCACTCGCTAATCACTATCTCGTCAACATGATATTTTATCTGCTTAACCGTATATTTGAATAATAGACATACCGCAAAAAACATTGAACCTTAAGCTTTTGATAATCAAACAATAAAAATTTTATTCCATTCTTTTGAAAAAATAGTTCATTTATATTGAACTTTTAAACCATCAGGTACTCAAACTTAGTAACAGTGATATTCACTTTTGTTCTTCATCTCCCAGGGACTTCTAGCGCGGTCCCCTTGATCGCTAAGTCGATCGATAGGCAATCATTTGATTGCCTTTTTTTATGCCTCTTGATTGCACCGCTATTCTAGAGTTTTTTAAATTATCTCGATAAGTACAGTCACTACCTTGTCCTATCCATGGTGCGTAACTTCTACTAGAAATAATAATCGGCTCTTTTGTTGTACTGACAGATATAGACCCGTTACTAACGCCTATATCAGTTTTGCCAGCACCATAACTTAATGCTACTGGCTTAAAATAATCCATTTCTATCTAAGTAGCCCATTTATTATCCCAAGTTAAGGTTAAGCTAAACTGAGGCTAAGCCGTTAGTGCATATGATTATTCACCGACTTAAAGTAAGCTAAAATATAATAAAAAACGGTTAATATTAAAAAAAATCAGCTAAACGATGCACTGCTATCGCGGTTAACACTTACCATTATTGAACCACTTTCCACCACAGCAACGGAACTAGCTTTAGTAATCAACTATTTTTAAATTTACTGTCGTATTTAATGAACTTTTACACATAGCCCTAGTCAGAATATAAGTAACAAGTAAGACAGAGTAACTATCACAAAGGATAGAGTAACTATGTAAACACACTAAACGTCCTCCTCCAACGTTTCAGTTTGTCTTCAAAGGTTTTATTAGTTACTTTTGAATTTACTTATTGCTACAGTTTTATGTGTATTGTTCATCATCATCCCTATTAGGGGAGTATTAACACGCTAGCGCACCGTTAATGTCCTCGTAAAGAACGACTTAGGCAACCACATTGGTTGCCATTTTTTTTGCTTTTTTATTTTCTTATGACTTACATTGTGACTTGCTGTTGTAATGCATAGATCAACGCCCCTAATTTATGATCAATTTTCTATCAACATCTCCCTGCCATAATCGACAGCTTAGTTAATTCAGGTTAAGAAAACGTTTACGAGTAAGGCTGTTTCAACTCAAAAACGTCACTACTTTTGATGAAAATATCAGCAACTCGCTTAAGAGCGAGTTGCTGATAAAAAATTATTTCAAAATAATTCATTTTCTGATGAACTTTTATAATAATGCTCGGTCCTATTAATTGTACGGATAAGATTTAGTTTGAAGGAAGTAAGTGCAGCATGATGAGTTAACCTTCTCCCCCGGCGTTAACTGATGATACTGCCAAGTGATTTGCTCTACTTACCTTAAGCTTCAGTCAGGATTAAGTTATTGCTACACCGTTTTATGTTCATTGTTCATCATCATCCCTATTTGGGGAGTATTAACACGCTAGCGCACCGTTAATGTCCTCGTAAAGAACGACTTAGGCAACCACATTGGTTGCCATTTTTTTAGATTTTTTTTGGTTTATGCTGTAAAGTGTCTTGATAATTAGATTTAAATATTGAGTGGCTAAATGTCTTAATACTTTGAGTACTTTGAATTTAAATAGTGAGTCCCGCAGTTAACTCAAATGATAAACGCATAAATTAACTGTTCCAAATTATCAGCAATACCTACCTCAATTGCAAACCACCGCAGAAAAAATACTGTTGATGATAAACTCAAAAAACTCATATAACGTCTAACAACAGTACTGTTCTCGCTCAAATGACTTAATGAATTGTCAAAAATTACCAATCGATAGTGTCCTACATTTTCACCAAGAAAATAAATTCAAAATAATTTATTTTCTTGGTGAACTTTCCTAATAATGCTCGGTCTTATTAATTGTACGGATAAGATGTAGTTTGAAGTCAGTACAGCATGATGAGTTAACCTTCTCCCTCGATGTTAACTGATGATACTGCCAAGTGATTTACTCACTTACCTCAAGCTTCAGTCAGGATTAAGTTATTGCTACACCGTTTTATATTTATTGTTCATCATCATCCCTATTTGGGAGTATTAACACGCTAGCGCACCGTTAATGCCTCTCGTAAAGAACGACTTAGGCAACCACATTGGTTGCCATTTTTTTGGATTTTTTATGGCTTATGTTGCGATATGGGTTATGACTTGCCATTGTATTACATCAATCAACACCCAAAATTTACTAGCTCTTTTTTAGCAATTTCTAACGTGGCCGCAATCATAATCAGCGGTTTGAATGATTCACGTTGAGAAAAAGGTTAGCGAGTAAGGCTAAGCTGTTAATTAAAAACTTAATTTCTCACATTTAACAGTCCATATTCAATCATCCTCTAATTAGAATGACAGTTAATCGCAAGGTTGTTTCAACTTAAAAACGTCACTACTTTTGATGAAATATCCGCTACTCGCTAAAAATAATTGCCTCATAAATAAATTATTTCAAAATAAATTATTTTTTGGTGAACTTTTATAATAATGCTCGGTCCTATTAATTGTACGGATAGGATGTAGTTTGAAGTCAGTGCAGCTTGATGAGTTAACCTTCTCCCCCGATGTTAACTGATGATACTGCCAAGTGATTTACTCTACTTACCTCATGCTTCAGTCAAGATTAAGTTATTGCTACACCGTTTTATGTTCATTGTTCATCATCATCCCTATTGGGGGAAATTAACACGCTAGCGCACCGTTAATTTCCCCGTAAAGAACGACTTAGGCAGCCAATGTGGCTGCCATTTTTTTATTATTTTTTTGATATTGAATACCCAATAAAATGCAGCTAATTTACGAAAGGTTAAATAAGTTATCCAGCTGTACTTGCAAAGAAGGATGATAACCGGGACGAGCTTTTGCATAAATAGCAACTAGCTCTTGTTGATAACCGGCTATTTGTAATTCAACAAACAATGGCCTAACAAATTTCCCCCGGCCTATGCGGCATAAATAGGCACTTAGCGCAGGTAATACGGGATCAAAATGATTACGGATAGCAACTCGGTACCAATCACAGGCTATTTCGGCATTCAAACTATCAGTTAATCTAAAGGTATTATCTAAGTCTAATAATGTGGCTTGGCTGACGACTAATGGTAATTGGGTTAAAAAATATTGCCAATGGTGAACTCGCCATTGGCTCACCACTAAATCACTTGCCGAAGCACCTTTGACGATAGCTTCCACAGCTAAATCAACTTTATCCAAGCTGCTTGATATCGGGCCCTTAAACCATAGCGGTAAGCCCTGGCCATATACCCACTCATTAAGTTCAGATAATGTTAGTTTATCGTGATGTTCCACCAGCAATGTTTGTTTCGCGTAATCAATAAATATTTCGGTAGTAATGGCGCTAAACGCAAAATAGTCAACATACTGAAATAGAAACCGATCGAATGCAGGTCGACCTAATCGGCTCTCAAGTTCATGCACAAACATTGATGCTTTATCGTAGGTAAATCGATTAAAGGCTAGATTAGGATCACTATCTTGCACGTTGGCAGGTAAGGTTTGGCTCGTTAAAGGGGTCGACTTGATTTCCTCTTGTAAACGGCCATATTCAATAACCCATTCAAGCTCTGCCTGCTCTTTACCATAAACGGCTTCAACAATACGATTAGTAAAATAAGTAGTAAATCCTTCATTGAGCCATAAGTCTCGCCAAGTGGCGTTGCTAACTAAATTACCGGTCCATGAATGGGCTAACTCATGAGCAACAGTAGAAACAAGGCTTTTATCACCGGCGATTAACGTCGGAGTCATAAACGCTAACATAGGATTTTCCATACCACCAAAAGGAAAACTCGGTGGCAATACAATCATATCAAATCGACCCCAAGCATAAGGTCCTAGTATAGACTCAGCTATTTGGATCATCGACTCAGTGTCTTCAAATTCTTTAACCGCCGCAGCAAGCATGCCGGGTTCAGTGTAGATGCCACTTCGAGGTCCAGTTGCTTGAAAACTTAACTCTCCAACCGCTATCGCTAATAAATGTGTTGGAATAGGTTTGTTCATACAGAATGTAAACACGCCATCATCGGGCATATCAGGGATGTTTTCGGCACTCATTACCGCACGCAACCCTTGTGGCACTGTGATTGTCGCGTTAAAGGTTATTCGTGCTTTAGGGCTATCTTGTAGGGGTATCCAGCTACGAGCGTTGATAGGTTGCGATTGGCTAAATAGATAAGGTAATTTTTTACCTAAGGTTTGCTCTGGCGTAAGCCATTGAAGCCCTTGAGCGGCTGTTGATGTGCGATAATGAATCACTATCTCATTGATTTCTTCGCCAACATTAATAACCAACTTTTGGCCTAAAATCGCATTCACATCACTCATTTTATACAACAACTGATTAGCGTGATTGTCAGTGATGACTTCTATGTTCAGATCGCGGCAATCCAACACTAATTCGTGCGTTGATACTGTTCGAGTAAATTGTAATCGTGCAACACCGATGAGTTGTTGTAAGTTAAAATCAACCACAAGATTGAGCTCAAGATGATGTACGCATAAAGCATCCGTGTTGGCACTTGAATGGTAATCGTGTTGTACGTTCCATTTTGCAGTCACAAAAAATCCTTACCTAGCAGAGAAAACATTAAATCTAGCAAAGATAATAGCATCCACAAACATGTGCTACAAAGTACACCAACGACTATCTCGTCATTTCAAAACTAATCTCATTTTTCAATTTTAGTCACATAGGGCGACTAACTTAAATCTTGCTTCAGATCACTTCAGCTCTTCATTTCCTGCTGTTACGACCTAATGTTGATGACTTCTTAAAGCGAGCACGACCTTTTTAACTAGCCTCTGGCATTACCCCATATCAAATTGATAATTAGACAGTTATTCGTCGCTATTTATTATTAAATTTTCTAGTCGATTTTATTTTTATATAAAAAAGTATTTTTTTAGCTTTACAGGGAACTAACTCAAAAGCGACGAGTCTTATTATATGAACCGAATTTGCATTACTTAATTATTTTTACCGAGTTGCTAGTTTTTGTTCATCATCATTCTCCTATTCGATAGTTATAAAAATCTATCAACAGTATTGCCCTTAGCAATAGCAGCAACCTCTTAGTTAGGTTGCTTTTTTTTATCTTTTTTTCAGCATTAGAAAACAAAAAAGGCCTCAAAGAGGCCTTTTAAACTTTACGGTAAGTGGGCTAATTAAAGCTTAATCCCCACTTTATCTAAATCTTTTGTAATCACAGATGCTGGTAATGGAACATAACCATCTTTCTCAACAATTTGCTGACCTTGCTTAGACAATACGAAGCGTAAGAACTCACGATCCATTGGTGATAAGTCTTTGTTAGGGTGCTTGTTAACATAAACATATAAGTAACGTGATAATGGGTAAGTACCGTCTGCTGCATTTGCTGCTGTTGCTTCGATAAACTTATCACCTTTCTTAGAGATAGCGACTGCTTTTACGCCCGCTGTTTTGTAACCAATACCTGAGTAACCTATAGCATTTAATGACTGTGATACAGACTGTACTACTGATGCAGAACCAGGCTGTTCGTTCACGTTTGGACGGAAGTCACCTTTACATAACGCTTTTTCTTTAAAGTAACCGTAAGTACCCGATACTGAGTTACGACCATAAAGCTGAATATCTTTAGCAGCCCAATTACCATCTAAACCAGCATCACCCCAACGGTTAACTTCTTTACCGCCACACTTGTGTGTAGAAGAAAAGATAGCATCAATTTGTTCAATGCTTAAGCCTGTAATAGGGTTATCTTTATGCACAAATACTGCTAACGCATCAATAGCAACACGAACAGCTGTCGGCTTGTAGCCAAAATGTTTTTCAAATGCTTCAACTTCATTAGGCTTCATCTTGCGGCTCATTGGGCCGAACTGAGAAGTACCTTCTGTTAACGCTGGTGGCGCAGTAGAAGAACCTGCTGCCTGAATTTGGATATTAACGTTTGGGTAAACATGTTTGAACTCTTCAGCCCATAACGTCATCATATTTGCTAAAGTATCAGAACCAACAGAAGACAAGTTACCAGAAACACCACTTGTTTTTTCATATGATGGTAAAGTTGGATCAATAGCAGCCATAGATGCTGCTGAGAATACGCCAGCGGCTGTAAGAGTAATCGCGCCGACAAGTTTTTTCAGTTTCATTGTAATGCTCCAGAATTAAGCGTACTAAGTTTTTAAAACGTAGTCAGTATCGACCTCATTGATGACAAGTCTATGACGTTGATGTGACAGTTAGATGACATAGGAAGAAAAAGTATTTTATTTGTAACTTAAAAATTTAAAAATAAAATTATCAAGCACTTATATCAGCATGGGTTTTTATATTTAATCACCAAAATCAGTAAATCATAATTTGATAGAGATAAATATTGCCCGAAATGATGCTAACAAGGCAGAATTGTTACACTTAACATCCCATGTCTTTATTGTACTAAAGCTCACAAGATAACTACTCGCATATACTTAGGTGCCAAATAACGCTTATCAATAAACTCGGTCTGCTTTCATATCGCCATCGATATTAAACATTCACTTATTTTGCTAACAACCCGTCTTCATGTATTAAAGCGTTATCAACAGTGTACTTGCAGCCTGTTAATACAACGGACATAACCAGGTATGTTGATAACTAATCTTGGATTATGAAAATGAACATACAAACCTAGGCTAATGATGAGGCAATAGGCATTAGCCTAGGTTTGATTAGGCATTAGTGATATTGAAATATTTTTACACTTACTGAGTTAACTCATCCCACACTCTCAGAGCAAGTGCATTTAACCAATATCAACCATAAAAAAAACAGCATAAATGCTGCTTTTATTCTCTGGTGAGCAGTCACTATTGCCGCACGAGTAAATGCGATGGAACGATAAAGCTAAAGATACTGCCTTTGCCATACTCACTCGTTACCTTAAGCTCACTGTGATGATGGTTTAAAGCATGTTTTACTATCGCTAACCCTAAACCACTGCCGCCAGTTTTACTTGAACGCGCATTATCGACTCGATAAAAACGTTCAGTTAAGCGGTTGATATGTTGTGGTGCGATACCCACCCCAGTATCGGTCACCGAAAACAACGCTCCGGTTGCAACACTTTGCCAATTAACCGAAATCGTTCCACCTGGAGTGGTATAACGTATTGCATTTGAAATCAAGTTGGAGCAGGCACTGCGTAACTGCAGTTCATTGCCATGGGTATTCAAACCCGGTTCGCAGTTAAACACTAATGTATAGTCGGTGCCAGCAAGTGCTTTGGCTTCTTCTTTAAGAATATCGATCATTAACGCCATATTCACTGTTTGCGATAAATCAATATCGACAGCATCCTCAATGCGCGACAGGGCTAACAATTGCTCAACCATCGACTGCATTCGAGTCGTCTGTTGCTGCATCAATGACAATGGCTTATGGTTTGGTGAATCTGCGTCTTCCATGGTTTGCATAATTTCTAAATAACCCTGCAATACCGTTAGCGGCGTTTTAAGTTCATGAGAAACGTTAGCGACGAAATCTTTACGCATACCTTCTAATTGATGAATGCGGGTGACATCGCGAGCGATTAACAGTAATTGACGATCACCATAACTCATGACTCGAATTTCAAGTAAACGCTTATCAGAAACGGGGGAAGGGATTTCTAGTGGTTCGTTATATTTAGCTTTTTTTAAATAGATTGAAAAATCTGGGTGACGGATTAGATTATCAATTCTCTGGCCATTATCCTGGGGCCAAACAAAGCCTAATATTAACTGAGCAAGTTTATTACACCATAATATATTGTGCTCAGCATCAAGCACTACTGCCGCATCGGGTAGTGCCTCTGCGCCTTGACGAAAACGGGCTAATAAAGTAGCTAATTGGCCTACTCTTCGACGATTTTTCCCCTGCAGACGATATATGCCATTAAACACTCCTTCCCAACTGCCACGCCCTTGCGGAGGGGTAAGTTTTTTATCTTTCCATAACCAGAAGTTTAAACGAGTAATTTGGCGATAATGCCACACAAGTAATGCAATTGTTCCAAATAACATAACGATAACGACTTGATTGAACAAAGCGCCAATAAGCATAAATAAAACAAGCAATAAAGCTAACCGGAAAAATAAACGATATCCAGAATACGAGATAAACATAGGCTACCTAAATTCGAAAGTAACGCTGCCAACACATTCAGTGTGGTTACTGATTATTAGGACTAACGAGGAACCACAAGATAGCCTAAAAAGACTATTGTGGCTAGGCGGTAAAAAAGAGTTTTTAAAAACTCTGCCTATCGTGGCAGAGCCTTTAGCACCGCCAATACACATTACATTCTAGTTGAGAATCGGTAACCTGCACCACGAACTGTTTGGATCAATTTATCATGTCCACCCTCTTCTACCGCTTTGCGTAAGCGTCTAATGTGTACATCTACAGTTCGGTCTTCAACATACACATTGGTACCCCAAACGTTATCGAGTAACTGCTCTCGGCTATATACACGCTCAGGATGGGTCATAAAGAAATGCAACAAGCGAAACTCTGTCGGTCCCATGTCGAGCACTGCATCACCAACGGTTACTCTATGACTCACAGGATCAAGTTGTAATCCCTGCACATCAATGGTTTCTTCTAAGCGAGTAGGTGCACTTCTGCGCAACACAGCTTTAATTCGTGCGACGAGTTCTTTAGGTGAAAAAGGTTTCGTTATGTAGTCATCAGCTCCTACTTCGAGGCCTTTAACTTTATCTTCCTCTTCACCTCGAGCTGTCAGCATTATAATCGGGATCTGACGAGTAAATTCATCTTGCTTTAACCGTTTAGCTAATTGAATGCCACTACCACCAGGGAACATCCAATCCAATAAAATTAAATCTGGATATGGCTCTTTAAGCAACTCAATCGCCGAATCAAAATCTTCAGCAGCAGCTGTCGTAAAACCATGTTGATCCATCACAAATGTCAGCATCTCACGGATTGCTGATTCATCTTCTACTATTAATATCCTAGCTGTCATATTGGGTTTCTACGTTAATTTGCCACGAGACTATTATTGGACACTTTTGTTACAGATTTATGATCTAACGGCTAATTCTGCCATTAAATACGCCTTTTTGTCATAAAAAATTCATTACCGTTACTACAATGTAACAAAAAAGGGCCTAAGCCCTTTTTTAATTGATTGAAGATTTAACCATCAAATGATGACTGGTTTAGAACTTATGTTCGATACCAATACCAACATAGCTATCATCTTGGTCATTTGAATCAAACGAGTTGGCCGTGTAAAAAGCAAATAGTTTAGTGGGTTTACCTAGTTTATAGTCAGCACCTACAGACCATGAATCGCCTTTGTTTTCCATGTCGACATACTGAGCTTTTAGCGTTACATCATTGATGTCGTAAGCGGTACTGAATAAGAAACCGTTATCTGTTACACCGCTATCTAGCGCTTCTTGTTGCTGGTACATACCACCAATCACTAAGCCAGCAACTTTACCTTGAACCGTTGCTCGTGCAGTGTCATAACCTTTTACTTTTGAATCATAAGCAATCGCTGCATATATTGGTGTACTTTTAAGACCTGCATCACCGTACATTACAGCCATGCTCACACCATCTTCACCACTAGAATTGTCACCAACAACTTGGTCTGAATCGCCTGATGCAACATAAGTGACACCCGCTTGAAAATCACCAAACATAGGTGTGTAGTATGTCGCAGTTTGCGCCATACGGTTTTCACCTTTGAACATGTTTTTTACGTCACCAGATAAATCGTTAAACTGATCAACTTTGCCTTGAGATACTTTAAGGATAGTGTCGTTACGACCGACAGAAACGGCACCGAAGTTACCTTTTAAACCAACAAATTGGTTACGAGCTAAAAAGTTTTCTTTGTCATCATCACCAGTATTAACTTCGTATTCGATGGTGTAGAAAGCTTCTAATGATTTGCTTAACTCAAACTCACCGGTTACACCA